>NZ_JBNNSB010000029.1:0-1241 GCF_050277335.1 Peribacillus sp. NPDC101480 | reverse complement strand
TAGCTCCGGTTTCCCGAAGTTATCCCAGTCTTATAGGCAGGTTGCCCACGTGTTACTCACCCGTCCGCCGCTAATCTCAGGGAGCAAGCTCCCATCGATTCGCTCGACTTGCATGTATTAGGCACGCCGCCAGCGTTCGTCCTGAGCCAGGATCAAACTCTCCGAAGAAATGTTTGACTTGCTCATTTGCTTTTTTGATAGTGTGTGCTCACTTAAAATTTAACGTTGGCGCTTTGTTTTGTTCAGTTTTCAAAGAGCAATTTGACTCTTCTTAAAGAATCAACTTTCATATCATAACAAACCCAAAACGGCTTGTCAAGTTTTTTTTGGTGGAGCCTAGCGGGATCGAACCGCTGACCTCCTGCGTGCAAGGCAGGCGCTCTCCCAGCTGAGCTAAGGCCCCAAAAAATAATGGTCGGGAAGACAGGATTCGAACCTGCGACCCCTTGGTCCCAAACCAAGTGCTCTACCAAGCTGAGCTACTTCCCGAAAAAATATGGTGCGCCCGGCGGGAGTCGAACCTACAACCTTCTGATTCGTAGTCAGATGCTCTATCCAATTGAGCTACGGGCGCATATTAAGATGGTGCCGAGGACCGGAATCGAACCGGTACGGTAGTCACCTACCGCAGGATTTTAAGTCCTGTGCGTCTGCCAGTTCCGCCACCCCGGCATAAATAAATAGTGGAGCGGAAGACGGGATTCGAACCCGCGACCCCAACCTTGGCAAGGTTGTATTCTACCACTGAACTACTTCCGCGAACATGCGGGTGAAGGGACTTGAACCCCCACGCCTTGCGGCGCCAGATCCTAAGTCTGGTGCGTCTGCCAATTCCGCCACACCCGCATAATAAAATGGTGAGCCATGAAGGATTCGAACCTTCGACCCTCTGATTAAAAGTCAGATGCTCTACCAACTGAGCTAATGGCTCATATAAACTATTTATATATGCTATATCAAGCTTGTATGAAAATGGTGCCGGCAAGAGGACTTGAACCCCCAACCTACTGATTACAAGTCAGTTGCTCTACCAGTTGAGCTACACCGGCAAGTGTAAAAATGGTGGAGGATGACGGGATCGAACCGCCGACCCTCTGCTTGTAAGGCAGATGCTCTCCCAGCTGAGCTAATCCTCCATATATAACTGCTTGGCGGCGTCCTACTCTCACAGGGGGAAACCCCCAACTACCATCGGCGCTGAAGAGCTTAACTGCCGTGTTCGGAATGGGAACGGGTGTGAC
>NZ_JBNNSB010000027.1:0-1433 GCF_050277335.1 Peribacillus sp. NPDC101480 | reverse complement strand
GATCTGGAAAGATCCGTCGAAGAAGGTAAAAACCCTGTAGTTGAAACTTCGTTCCCTCCTGAGTGGATCCTGAGTACGGCGGGACACGAGAAATCCCGTCGGAAGCAGGGAGGACCATCTCCCAAGGCTAAATACTCCCTAGTGACCGATAGTGAACCAGTACCGTGAGGGAAAGGTGAAAAGCACCCCGGAAGGGGAGTGAAATAGATCCTGAAACCGTGTGCCTACAAGTAGTCAAAGCCCGTTAATGGGTAATGGCGTGCCTTTTGTAGAATGAACCGGCGAGTTACGATTTCATGCGAGGTTAAGTTGATGAGACGGAGCCGCAGCGAAAGCGAGTCTGAATAGGGCGAATGAGTATGAGGTCGTAGACCCGAAACCAGGTGATCTACCCATGTCCAGGGTGAAGTTCAGGTAACACTGAATGGAGGCCCGAACCCACGCACGTTGAAAAGTGCGGGGATGAGGTGTGGGTAGCGGAGAAATTCCAATCGAACCTGGAGATAGCTGGTTCTCTCCGAAATAGCTTTAGGGCTAGCCTCAAGATGAGAGTATTGGAGGTAGAGCACTGATTGGACTAGGGGCCCCCAACGGGTTACCGAATTCAGTCAAACTCCGAATGCCAAATACTTATTCTTGGGAGTCAGACTGCGAGTGATAAGATCCGTAGTCGAAAGGGAAACAGCCCAGACCACCAGCTAAGGTCCCAAAGTATACGTTAAGTGGAAAAGGATGTGGAGTTGCTTAGACAACCAGGATGTTGGCTTAGAAGCAGCCACCATTTAAAGAGTGCGTAATAGCTCACTGGTCGAGTGACTCCGCGCCGAAAATGTACCGGGGCTAAACGTATCACCGAAGCTGTGGATTGACACCGTAGGGTGTCGATGGTAGGAGAGCGTTCTAAGGGCGTTGAAGTCAGACCGGAAGGACTGGTGGAGCGCTTAGAAGTGAGAATGCCGGTATGAGTAGCGAAAGAAGGGTGAGAATCCCTTCCACCGAATGCCTAAGGTTTCCTGAGGAAGGCTCGTCCGCTCAGGGTTAGTCGGGACCTAAGCCGAGGCCGAAAGGCGTAGGCGATGGACAACAGGTTGATATTCCTGTACCACCTATACATCGTTTGAACGATGGGGGGACGCAGAAGGATAGGGTAAGCGCGCTGTTGGATATGCGCGTCCAAGCAGTTAGGCCGGAAACGAGGCAAATCCCGTTTCCATTAAGGCGGAGCTGTGATGGCGAGGGAAATATAGTACCGAAGTTCCTGATTCCACGCTGCCAAGAAAAGCCTCTAGTGAGATGTAAGGTGCCCGTACCGCAAACCGACACAGGTAGGCGAGGAGAGAATCCTAAGGTGTGCGAGAGAACTCTCGTTAAGGAACTCGGCAAAATGACCCCGTAACTTCGGGAGAAGGGGTGCTTTTTAGGGTGAATAGCCC
>NZ_JBNNSB010000026.1:0-1996 GCF_050277335.1 Peribacillus sp. NPDC101480 | reverse complement strand
GGATTTTCGCCATGCCATGAAATTAGCATCATGCTAGCAAGTTAAGCGAACACTGACATGATAAATTAGTGGTTAGCTATATTTTTTACTTTGCAACAGAACCAAAAAATCTCCACCTTTAAACCCTTGCCAATTTTTATTTTGTCCGTTTTGTCTAGCTTACCGAAAGCCAGACTCAGCAAGAATAAAATTTTTATTGTCTTTCGGTTTTCTAGTGTAACGGACAAAACCACTCAAAATAAAAAAGATACAAGAGAGGTCTCTCGTATCTTTTATTCAGCAATCGCGCCCGATTGCTGAACAGATTAATAATAGATTTTAGCTTTTTATTTGTTGAAAAAAGCTAATCAAATTGTTGTCGGGATCAATTACTGCAAAGTCTCGTTCATCCCACCACTGATCTTTTAATGATGTATTGGGGTGCAAAATGCCCAAAGGCTTAATATGTTGATATAATTCATCAATTCCCTCTACTTCAATGCGGCAACTAGCAGTACCAGCAATAAACGACTCCGCACCTGTACAAACCGGTGAATCATTACTACGAGAGCGCCAGCCTTCATCACTTGCCTCCCATAGATGAATCCGAACCTCATTACACATTAGAACTGCGAATCCATCTTCATGGTGAACCAAAGTGAAACCTAGTTTATCGCAATAAAAACCTATACTCTTTTTAATATCCCCGACTGGCAATGCCGGGATAGACTGTAACATTCTCACGCATAAAATCCCCTTTCATTTTCTAATGTAAATCTATTACCTTATTATTAATTCAATTCGCTCATAATTAATCCTTTTTCTTATTACGCAAAATGGCCCGATTTAAGCACACCCTTTATTCCGTTAATGCGCCATGACAGCCATGATAATTACTAATACTAGGAGAAGTTAATAAATACGTAACCAACATGATTAACAATTATTAGAGGTCATCGTTCAAAATGGTATGCGTTTTGACACATCCACTATATATCCGTGTCGTTCTGTCCACTCCTGAATCCCATTCCAGAAATTCTCTAGCGATTCCAGAAGTTTCTCAGAGTCGGAAAGTTGACCAGACATTACGAACTGGCACAGATGGTCATAACCTGAAGGAAGATCTGATTGCTTAACTGCTTCAGTTAAGACCGAAGCGCTCGTCGTATAACAGATGCGATGATGCAGACCAATCAACATGGCACCTGCCATTGCTACCTGTACAGTCAAGGATGGTAGAAATGTTGTCGGTCCTTGCACACGAATATTACGCCATTTGCCTGCATATTCAAACAGCTCTTCTACGATAAGGGCACAAATCGCATCGTGGAACGTTTGGGCTTCTACCGATTTAGCAGTTTGATACACTTTCTCTAAGTATCCACCTGAATCATAAATCGGCAAAATAGAGAAAAATTGACCATGTGTAAGCGGCCAATCTGATTCCACCTGAGATGCATAATCTAGTAGAATCTCTTCGCTATCAAAATTCACTTCCACCTTCCACTCACCGGTTGTCCATTCATGGCTGAACTCTGCTTCCTCTGTTGACATGACACACATCATCTCAATATCCGAATAGGGCCCATCAGTCTGACGACCAAGAGAGCCATAAACACCAATAGCCTTAACATCATCCCCATATTTATCCAATATTCGTTCCTTAATTTCATGAACAATCTTCATTCTTTCTTCTCTAGTCATTATTATTGGTCCATTCACTATTCTCATTCCCTTTTCAGATAATTTTAGATTTGCTTTTCTAAATAAGAATATTTGGAGAGCACCGTTCTTATTCAGCTATTAATAACTCGTCTTCCTAAGCATCCTTCAATCCTTTTAATAACAATTATAGCATCTAATCTTCAACAAACTGGCCCGTTTGTTGAACTACTCTTTAATAAAATAATTTTGGTTCTGTTGCAAAGTAAAAAAATATAGCTAACCACTAATTTATCATGTCAGTGTTCGCTTAACTTGCTAGCATGATGCTAATTTCGTGGCATGGCGAAAATCT
>NZ_JBNNSB010000025.1:0-2808 GCF_050277335.1 Peribacillus sp. NPDC101480 | reverse complement strand
GGTTGTTTCGCAAATGAATGTTAATAAACATTCATTTGTACATTGAAAACTAGATAAGTAAGTAAGATTTTACCAAGCAAAACCGAGTGAATAGAGTTTTAAATAAGCTTGAATTCATAAATAATCGCTAGTGTTCGAAAGAACACTCACAAGATTAATAACTAGTTTTAGCTATTTATTTTGAATAACAATTCAAAATATGGTGGAAACATAGATTAAGTTATTAAGGGCGCACGGTGGATGCCTTGGCACTAGAAGCCGATGAAGGACGTTACTAACGACGATATGCTTTGGGTAGCTGTAAGTAAGCGTTGATCCAGAGATTTCCGAATGGGGGAACCCAGCATGAGTTATGTCATGTTATCGACATGTGAATTTATAGCATGTCAGAAGGCAGACCCGGAGAACTGAAACATCTTAGTACCCGGAGGAAGAGAAAGAAAAATCGATTCCCTGAGTAGCGGCGAGCGAAACGGGAAGAGCCCAAACCAACAAGCTTGCTTGTTGGGGTTGTAGGACACTCTATACGGAGTTACAAAAGAACATGTTAGACGAATCATCTGGAAAGATGAATCAAAGAAGGTAATAATCCTGTAGTCGAAAACATATTCTCTCTTGAGTGGATCCTGAGTACGACGGAGCACGTGAAATTCCGTCGGAATCTGGGAGGACCATCTCCTAAGGCTAAATACTCTCTAGTGACCGATAGTGAACCAGTACCGTGAGGGAAAGGTGAAAAGTACCCCGGAAGGGGAGTGAAAGAGAACTTGAAACCGTGTGCTTACAAGTAGTCAGAGCCCGTTAATGGGTGATGGCGTGCCTTTTGTAGAATGAACCGGCGAGTTACGATCTGATGCAAGGTTAAGCAGCAAATGTGGAGCCGCAGCGAAAGCGAGTCTGAATAGGGCGTTGAGTATTTGGTCGTAGACCCGAAACCAGGTGATCTACCCTTGGTCAGGTTGAAGTTCAGGTAACACTGAATGGAGGACCGAACCGACTTACGTTGAAAAGTGAGCGGATGAACTGAGGGTAGCGGAGAAATTCCAATCGAACTTGGAGATAGCTGGTTCTCTCCGAAATAGCTTTAGGGCTAGCCTCAAGTGATGATTATTGGAGGTAGAGCACTGTTTGGACGAGGGGCCCCTCTCGGGTTACCGAATTCAGACAAACTCCGAATGCCAATTAATTTAACTTGGGAGTCAGAACATGGGTGATAAGGTCCGTGTTCGAAAGGGAAACAGCCCAGACCACCAGCTAAGGTCCCAAAATATATGTTAAGTGGAAAAGGATGTGGCGTTGCCCAGACAACTAGGATGTTGGCTTAGAAGCAGCCATCATTTAAAGAGTGCGTAATAGCTCACTAGTCGAGTGACACTGCGCCGAAAATGTACCGGGGCTAAACATATTACCGAAGCTGTGGATTGTCCTTTGGACAATGGTAGGAGAGCGTTCTAAGGGCGTCGAAGCATGATCGCAAGGACATGTGGAGCGCTTAGAAGTGAGAATGCCGGTGTGAGTAGCGAAAGACGGGTGAGAATCCCGTCCACCGATTGACTAAGGTTTCCAGAGGAAGGCTCGTCCGCTCTGGGTTAGTCGGGTCCTAAGCTGAGGCCGACAGGCGTAGGCGATGGATAACAGGTTGATATTCCTGTACCACCTAGTATCGTTTTAATCGATGGGGGGACGCAGTAGGATAGGCGAAGCGTGCTGTTGGAGTGCACGTCCAAGCAGTAAGGCTGAGTGTTAGGCAAATCCGGCACTCATAAGGCTGAGCTGTGATGGGGAGAGGAAATTGTTTCCTCGAGTCGTTGATTTCACACTGCCGAGAAAAGCCTCTAGATAGATAACAGGTGCCCGTACCGCAAACCGACACAGGTAGTCAAGATGAGAATTCTAAGGTGAGCGAGCGAACTCTCGTTAAGGAACTCGGCAAAATGACCCCGTAACTTCGGGAGAAGGGGTGCTCTTTAGGGTTCACGCCCAGAAGAGCCGCAGTGAATAGGCCCAAGCGACTGTTTATCAAAAACACAGGTCTCTGCTAAACCGTAAGGTGATGTATAGGGGCTGACGCCTGCCCGGTGCTGGAAGGTTAAGAGGAGTGGTTAGCTTCTGCGAAGCTACGAATCGAAGCCCCAGTAAACGGCGGCCGTAACTATAACGGTCCTAAGGTAGCGAAATTCCTTGTCGGGTAAGTTCCGACCCGCACGAAAGGCGTAACGATTTGGGCACTGTCTCAACGAGAGACTCGGTGAAATCATAGTACCTGTGAAGATGCAGGTTACCCGCGACAGGACGGAAAGACCCCGTGGAGCTTTACTGTAGCCTGATATTGAAATTCGGCACAGCTTGTACAGGATAGGTAGGAGCCTTTGAAACGTGAGCGCTAGCTTACGTGGAGGCGTTGGTGGGATACTACCCTAGCTGTGTTGGCTTTCTAACCCGCACCACTTATCGTGGTGGGAGACAGTGTCAGGCGGGCAGTTTGACTGGGGCGGTCGCCTCCTAAAAGGTAACGGAGGCGCTCAAAGGTTCCCTCAGAATGGTTGGAAATCATTCATAGAGTGTAAAGGCATAAGGGAGCTTGACTGCGAGACCTACAAGTCGAGCAGGGTCGAAAGACGGACTTAGTGATCCGGTGGTTCCGCATGGAAGGGCCATCGCTCAACGGATAAAAGCTACCCCGGGGATAACAGGCTTATCTCCCCCAAGAGTTCACATCGACGGGGAGGTTTGGCACCTCGATGTCGGCTCATCGCATCCTGGGGCTGTAGTCGGTCCCAAGGGTTGGGCTGTTCGCCCATTAAAGCG
>NZ_JBNNSB010000024.1:0-3113 GCF_050277335.1 Peribacillus sp. NPDC101480 | reverse complement strand
ATCCTTTTGAACATGATATTGCTGTTGATGTAGTAGAATTAATTCAAGATAAGACAGGCATAGGCCTGCCCCAAGGGGAAATCGGTTTTATTACGGTTCATATTCATAGCGCAATATCAAATAAAGACTTATCGGAAGTCAATCAGCATTCGCAGTTAATCTATCAACTTATCCAAGTTGTTGAAGAACAGCTCAACGTACAAATTAATAAGGATAGCATTGATTATTCACGTTTGGTCCGTCATTTAAGATTCATGATAGACAGGGTGTTGGCTGGCGAAAAAGTAGAGGAACCCGAAAAAATAGCAATGCTATTGAAAGAAGAATATCCTTTGTGTTACAATATCTCTTGGAAGCTAATAAAGATTATGCAGCAGAAATTAGGCAGACCGGTTTGTGATGCGGAAGCTGTCTATCTAACGATGCATATCCAACGATTACAAAAGAAAATTAAATAAACATACATTAACTTACGTGTTACTGATTCGATCAGGCATAAGTGAGGAGAATGATTGTTATGAAAGAGGGTATTATATACCTGAATTTTCATTTCAATCCTATCTTTGCTTATGCCTTTTTTGTATTTGAATTCTGATGCGTGGGAAGATGAATACCATCGTAAATGTAACCGTTTTATTAGCATGGAATAACAGTAAAGAGGAGGAAAACCTATGTTTAAGAAGTTGTTTGGTGTTTTGCAAAAAATCGGAAAAGCTTTGATGCTTCCTGTAGCCATTTTACCAGCGGCCGGAATTTTGCTTGCGTTTGGTAATGCATTGCAAAACGAAACTTTGTTGGATATCGCCCCGTTTCTTGCGAGTGGCGGAGTGGAAATGGTCGCATCGGTAATGGAGAATGCCGGGAATATTATTTTTGGGAATCTTCCCTTGTTATTTGCTGTGGGGGTCGCAATTGGGTTAGCTGGCGGAGATGGTGTTGCCGGACTGGCTGCGATTATCGGGTTCTTGATTATGAATGTAACGATGGGAACCGTTCTTGGCATTGACGCTGCCGACATTGCGAACAATGGTGCGGTGTATAGCAATGTTCTGGGAATCCCGACGTTGGGAACTGGTGTGTTCGGCGGTATAATTGTCGGTGTCATGGCTGCTGTTATGTATAATAAGTTTTATGAAATTGAACTGCCTTCTTATTTAGGATTCTTTGCAGGTAAACGTTTTGTACCAATTATAACAGCCGCAAGCGCAGTTATTCTTGGATTGCTGATGATCTTGGTTTGGCCGACGATTCAATCGGGGTTAAATTCATTTTCCGAAAATATGTTGGGTGCTAACCTGACTCTGGGAGCTTTCGTGTTTGGGGTTGTAGAACGTGCGCTGATTCCTTTTGGATTGCATCATATCTTCTACTCCCCATTCTGGTTCGAATTTGGCAGCTATATCCCTCAAGGCGGGGGAACGCCAGTCAGAGGAGACCAAGCTATCTTCATGGCTCAAATTAAAGATGGCGTACAGAATTTAACGGCAGGTACCTTCATGACTGGTAAATATCCATTCATGATGTTTGGGTTACCAGCTGCGGCTTTGGCCATTTATCATGAAGCAAGACCGGAAAGAAAGAAAATTGTCGGGGGCTTGATGGCTTCTGCGGCACTTACATCTTTCCTTACTGGGATTACTGAGCCACTTGAATTTGCCTTCTTATTTGTTGCACCGGTACTTTTCGGGATTCACTGTCTGTTTGCAGGTCTATCATTCATGACCATGCATTTACTGGATGTGAAAATCGGGATGACGTTCTCGGGCGGTTTGATCGATTACGTACTGTTTGGTTTAATTAATCCGCAAACCAATGCATGGATCGTTATTCCGGTTGGCTTGGTCTTTGCGCTTATCTATTACTTCGGATTCCGATTTGCGATAAGGACGTTTAACCTTAAAACTCCTGGCCGTGAAGTGGAAGAGGATGAGGAAGCGGAAGGGTCTGCAAGTACAGCTGGAAGTCTTCCTGGGGATATCTTGGATGCTATGGGCGGAAAAGAAAATATTTCTCACTTGGATGCTTGCATTACCCGTCTTCGTGTATCGGTCAATGACATCGGTAACGTTGATAAAAATAGGCTGAAGAAACTTGGAGCCGCTGGAGTTCTGGAAGTGGGCAATAATATCCAGGCAATCTTCGGACCTCGTTCAGAAACGATCAAGGGGCAAATGAAAGATATCATCGATGGAAAAAGGCCTCGTAAAGTAGAAGCATCTCCTGAAGTGGGTGTGGAAAAGCAAATCGAGGATGTCATCCCGAAACCTTTACGGACGGATGAAGTTTCCGAGCGCTTTGTTTCTCCTATTAAAGGGGAATTAAAACCGATCACGGAAGTGCCTGATGCTGTTTTTGCTGAAAAAATGATGGGTGATGGATTTGCCATCGTACCTGAGGAAGGGTTGGTTGTTTCTCCTGTAGACGGTACGATCGTTAACCTATTCCCGACTAAACATGCAATCGGTATCGTTTCCGAAGCTGGTCGTGAAATCTTGATACATGTCGGGATCGATACAGTTAAGTTAGAAGGCAAAGGATTCGAAGCGCTAGTCTCTCAAGGAGATAAAGTGACAAGCGGACAGCCGTTGCTCAAAGTTGATATAGAGTATGTCAAAAACAATGCCAGCTCTATCATTACGCCAATCGTCTTCACTAACCTTTCCGAAGGTGAAAGTGTGAAGATCGAAAAGGCAGGAAATGTAGATAGAGAAGAAGCGGACGTAATTACCATTAATAAATAATCATTAATAACAGGAGGGTGGCTATAATCAGCTGCCCTCCTTTTTTTTGATGATCAATGACAGGGTCCGGCTTCTATAGAAAGAATGTGGTGTATATATAGAAGAAGTTGGCTCTTAAAAAAGTGAAGTAACTTTTTAAAAGATTGCATTGACTTATCTAAATGCAAGTGCTAATATATTAAATACACCGCTTGAGACAAAAAAGAAATAATAACTTGTTGTTGACTTTATGTTTGAAAGGTGTTAAACTAATTAAGTCGCTAAAAAGCGATGGGAAACATTGCTCTTTGAAAACTGAACAAAACAAAGCGCCAACGTTAAATTTTAAGTGAGCACACACTATCAAAAAAGCAAATGAGCAAGTCAAACATT
>NZ_JBNNSB010000023.1:0-4728 GCF_050277335.1 Peribacillus sp. NPDC101480 | reverse complement strand
TAACTCCATTTTCCTTTTATTTTGATGTACGTCTCATCAATACGCCATTTGTAATAAGCTTTTTTATGCTTTTTCTTCCAAATTTGATATAAAATTGGGGCATATTCTTGAACCCAACGGTAGACCGTTGAATGATGAACGTTTACACCACGTTCCCTTAATATTTCAGATATATCACGATAACTCAATGCATATCTTAGATAGTAGCCAACCGCTACAGTGATAACATCCTTGTTAAATTGTTTATATCTGAAATAGTTCATACAGAAGACTCCTTTTTGTTAAAATTATACTATAAATTCAACTTTGCAACAGAACCTAAAATTACATATAAATACAAAGTATTTTGGCGAGACTCTTGAGGGAACAGGACAAGCTGAAGACTACAGGCTGAAGCTGTCCCCTAAGAAAACGAGCCAACAATACGTAGTATTGTAAATAAAGAAGCCAGTAAATGAATTTATAATAAACTCATTTACTGGCTAATTTGTTAGAAATTATGTCCCAGCCTCATTTATTTATGATTCGTATTCTTATTTTGAGGGCTGGGAGAGAATAATTGTTGCTTTGTACTGTACTTTTTATTAAAAAGCTTCATAGTTAATCATCCTTTTTAAAATTGTTTTGTTCTTAAGTATTCAGATAAACGTTGAACAAATTTATCTGATACGTGATTTTCGATTAAATCAACCTCTTGGTTGACTTCAGAAGAGTTGATATTTAATACTTTTATGAAAAACGCTTTAATAATCTCATGATTGTTAGTCATTTCTATCGTATAAGTTAATCCTTTCTTAGTTAACATAACACCACGATAATGTTCACTTTTGACAAAACCTGCTTCGGTTAATCGATCTAACATTTGGCTAATTGAAGGGGGCCGCTGCTCCTAACTTTTTAGATAACATTTTATTAGACACTAGCTCAATGTCTCCACCTAATTGGAAGATAATTTTCAAATATTTCTTTTGCGCATCAGTAATCATGATCCCACCTACAATTTTGATTTTTAAAGCAGAAATAGCTAGCCAAACTTCAAATTTTCGTTTGACTAAATAATATATTTAGGATAACCTAAATATATTATTTACGCAAGTGAAGAAAGAAGGGGATAGCGTGTTAGATGTACAAAACTTGTCAGTGGTTTATGATAATCAAACCCGAGCTTTACAAGATGTTTCTTTACAAATGATAGAAGGACAAATTGTTGGGATTATTGGCCCAAATGGGGCAGGTAAATCAACTTTGATTAAAGCAATGATTAATTTAATACCACACAAAGGACAAACATTTTTTAAAAGTAAGCCTATACATAAGCAACTTAAAAATCTTTCATACGTCGAACAAAAAAGTAATATCGATACAACGTTTCCTATGAAAGTTTTAGATTGTGTCATTTTAGGTATATACCCTCGGTTAAAACCGTGGCAGTTACCTGGGAAAAAAGAAAAAGCAATGGCAACAGAAGCCCTTAACAAAGTGGATATGTCGGAATATAAAGATCGACAAATAGGGGAGCTATCAGGAGGACAATTTCAACGAGTGTTAATTGCTAGAACGTTAGTTCAGAAAACAGATTTGATATTACTTGATGAACCTTTTGTTGGCATCGATATTACAAGTGAAAATATCATTGTTGATTTATTAAAAGAACTAGCTGAATCTGGAAAAACAATTTTAATTGTTCATCATGACTTATCCAAAGTCAGTAAATATTTCGATAGCCTTATTCTTTTAAATAAACATTTAATCGATTTTGGTTCTGTTGAAAATGTGTTTACGGGAGATAACTTAGCACAAGCCTTTGGCACAAATATTTTGATCCCTTCTGAAAGTGGGGATAAAAATGATTAGTCAATTTATACATGAGTTATTTCAGTTTAGTTTTCTTCAAAGAGCACTTGTAACTTCTGTTGTCATCGGAATCATCTGTGGCGTTATTGGTTGTTTCATCGTATTAAGAAGTTTGGCGCTAATGGGAGATGCTATCTCACATGCAGTTCTACCGGGTGTAGCTATTTCTTATATGATGGGCATTAATTTTTTCTACGGTGCGGTAGTCTTTGGGATTATGGCAGCTTTAGGAATCGGTTTCGTTAACCAAAACAGTAAAATCAAAAGCGATTCATCTATAGGTATTGTTTTTTCTGCCTTTCTAGCTTTAGGGGTTTTACTTGTTACGAAAGCGCAATCGTCCATAGATTTAACGGAAATTTTATTTGGTAATGTACTGACAGTTAAAGAACAGGATCGAACATTAACATTTATTGTCGCTGCGATTGTCTTAATTATTGTAGTGATCTTTTATAAAGAATTTTTACTATCAACGTTTGATCCAACCATGGCTGCAGCTTCAGGTTTACCAACAAAATTCATCCATTACACAATCATGGTGTTATTAACGTTAGTAACTGTTGCCTCATTACAAACCGTCGGTGTTATTTTAGTTGTTTCTTTATTGATTACGCCAGCTTCGACAGCTTATTTACTGACTAAAAGACTATCAACCATGATTCTTTTATCAGCGTTGATAGGTGCTATTTCATCTATTATTGGGTTGTTCTTTAGTTTTACATTTAACTTACCTTCAGGTGTGGTTATTGTATTAGTTATTACAGCTATATTTATTATCACATTCTTCTTAGCACCTAGAAATGGGCTATTGTGGAGAATGATTAAACATTAACTTAGGAGGATTTTTATAATGAAAAAAGTGATATTATTTTTATTCACCATTACACTTTCTGTTGTTTTAGCAGCTTGTAGTAATGGAGATAAAGACGGTGATTCAGATAAAGAATTAGAATCAGTAGATAAAGATAAAATCAAAGTGGTCACAAGTTTTTCTATGATTGATGATATGGTTAAAGAAATTGGCGGAGAGCACGTTGAAGTTAAAAATTTAGTGCCTACAGGCACTGACCCGCATGACTACGATCCTAAACCAGATGACATTAAACATATCTCGAGTGCCGATTTGGTTTTCTATAATGGATTGAATTTAGAAGGTGGCAGTAAAGGTTGGTTATTTAAAGCTTTAGAGTCTTCTGATTTTTCAAAAGAAAATGCGATAAAAACATCAGAAGGTGTTAAACCTAAATACATTAAAGATGAAGATGGCAAAAAAGAAGTGAACCCTCATGCATTTATTGATCCGAAAGTAGGAGAAAAAATGATTAAAAATATCACGAAATCTTTATCTGAAAGAAATCCAAAAAACAAAGATTATTATAAAGAAAATGAAAAAGCATATTTAAAAAAATTACATAACATCGAAGATGATTATGAAAAACAATTAGGCGATATTCCTAAGAAAGATCGTGTTTTTGTAGCGAGTGAACAAGCTTTCCAATATTTAACAGACCGTTATGACCTAAAAGAAGGTTATATTTGGGCGATAGACACGGACGAGAATGGATCTCCAGAACAAATCAAAGATTTAGTAAAATTTATTGATAAAAATGAGCCATCTCACTTATTTGTAGAATCAAACGTAGATAAGCGTCCAATGGAAACCGTATCTAAAGAAAGTGGCGTATCAATTTACAAGAAACCAATTTACTCTGATGAAATTAGTAAAGAAGGTGGCGTAGCTGATACTTATCTTAAATATTTAGAGTATAATTTAGATGTTTTAACTGATGGATTGGAAAAATAACAATGAAACTAAAAGTGAGCGTTATTGTCTATATAGATAATAACGCTCACTTTTTTACTTATCTTTTGGAAGAGATGTTTCGTCTTCATATCTTATTAAAGGGAAAAATATGAAGAAGTTTGAAATTATCATTTTTACAGTTTAATAAAGTTTAGAATTTTAAATTAAAAGAAGCAGGTTATTGTATAACATATTATCATTTCCTAATGTGTTATACAATCACTTTTTACTCATTTTATTAATTATTTTGTTCTTTCATTTTTAATTCGATATACGGTCTGTCTTGTAATATCTACTTCTTTAGCAATTTTACTAATAGAAATTCCTTGATCTAACATTTCTACAACACGTTGATAAACTAAACGTTTCTGTGGGTCTTTCGCGTTTGGTGAGTAAAGGACAGGTCTGCCTTTATAGATACCTTTTTCTTTCGCTACCTTAATTCCCTGTGCTTGCCTACGCTTACTTTCATTTCTTTCTTGTTCTGAAATCATTGCTAAAATTTGAATGATTAAATCTTTCATGAACTTATCTAATAATGGGTTACCAATTGCTTCATTCATCATAGGCAAGCTTGTAATCATTAATTGAACTTCTTTTTCTTTTAAATAGTTCACCGTTTGAATAATCTCGTCATAATTTCTTCCTAGACGGTCAATCGATTCAACGATTAAACGATCTCCCATTCTTACAAAGTTCAATGTTTCTATAAAAATAGGTCTATCTTCAATCGATTTACCTGATTGTTTTTCTGTGAATATTTTTTCAGCACCAAATGCTTCTAAATTTTCAATCTGTCTATCTAAATTCTGATCAATGGTTGATACTCGTGCATAACCAACTATCATTTTCAACACCCTTTCTCATACACCCTAATCATACATTTAGAAACTGTATTTTACAAGGGCTCCTAATTGTTCAATTAGGGTAGACCTTAATTTTTAATATATCAATGAGTAAATGCAAATATTAAAAGTCTAAATTTATTTAAATCATCTAAGCTCAAATATTCATTCTCTTTTTCTATGTCTTTCGTTAAAAAATAAAATTTACGTATTGTTTCATCAGTT
>NZ_JBNNSB010000022.1:0-6031 GCF_050277335.1 Peribacillus sp. NPDC101480 | reverse complement strand
GTAGATCTGAAGAGACCTGCGGTTCTTTTTATATAGAGCGTAAATACATTCAATACCTTTTAAAGTATTCTTTGCCGTATTGATACTTTGATACCTTGTCTTTCTTACTTTAATATGACGGTGATCTTGCTCAATGAGGTTATTCAGATATTTCGATGTACAATGACAGTCAGGTTTAAGTTTAAAACCTTTAATTACTTTAGCCATTGCTACCTTCGTTGAAGGTGCCTGATCTGTAATTACCTTTTGAGGTTTACCAAATTGTTTAATGAGACGTTTGATAAACGCATATGCTGAATGATTATCTCGTTGCTTACGCAACCAAATATCTAATGTATGTCCCTCTGCATCAATGGCACGATATAAATAACTCCATTTTCCTTTTATTTTGATGTACGTCTCATCAATACGCCATTTGTAATAAGCTTTTTTATGCTTTTTCTTCCAAATTTGATATAAAATCGGGGCATATTCTTGAACCCCAAAAAATATGTAATACTAATATTCTATCCATAAAAAGTATGCGCTTAATATTAATTAAAACCTATTATCAGTAGTGTATATCAATATATATTATGAAACTGTTGACATAAGAAAAGATTATCAGAAGTTTCTTTAATATAAATAAAAGCACTATAAGTTAAGTTGCTTATAGTGCTTATTTAATATATTTTTTTCAAACAATCATTAGCCACCAAACAAACGACTCCAGAAACCTTTTTTAGTTTGGGTTTCTTCTATAGCAATACCTTTATCATTTTCTTTTTGTTTTTCTCCATCTTGTTGATTCTCAGATATACCTTTAGATTGAACCACTGGATTTATTTCTTCTTTCTGATATTGATTAGTATTTACAGAATCAGAAGTATATGATGCTTCTTGTACATCAAAGTTTTTTCGATCGTTAGTAGATTTATCGAAGGAATAATTCAGTTGTCTCTCTTCCTCTAATTGATTTTCCAATTTTTGAATCTTTTTATTACTTTCTAAAGCTAAAATTTGTTGATTCTCTAATAATTTATTTAATGTATTGACATTGCTATTTTGTTGATCTAATTGTTTAGTTAAATTCTCAATATATTTTTCATCATTTTTAGCTCTAGTTTCAAAGATTTCTATTTGCTTTTCTAATTCGTTTACTTTTGTTTTTAATGTCTCAGAACTATTTGAATTATTATATATATACTTTTCAACTTTTGCAGTATTTTCATCAAACAATTCTTTTTTTACTGATTCTTTATTTTGGGTTGTTCTCTCTTTCTTAGTGATTTTTTCTATAATTTTCAAATAATCATTATCATTAATATAATTAATTCCATTTTCTTTTTCAAAAGATATATTTAATCTTTTAGCATTATTAACAATAGTTTGTTTAGTTACACCTAATTCATCAGCAATCATTTTAATAGTTTTCATAATACCATCCTTAGGTACCTAATTTAGTACCTAAATTTTACCATCTAATGAAATTTATTTCATCATTTAGCGATAAATTTACTATCTATTAACTACCTAAATACCTAATTACCCACCTATAAATTTTTTTGATTCTTAATTAGGTACTAAAATAACGAATTATATATTTGGTGGTTTTAGGTGTACTTTTAATTATATTTAAAACTCTTTATATACGCCATTGAAAGTGTTAATATTACTTTATAAATATTAAAAGAGTCGATGCTATTGGCGTAGCATCGACTCTCGGTAATAAAACGATTCGCACTCGTTTGTTTATATATTTTTTTGATACTTGTATTATATATATCTAATCATCTAAGTGCAAGCACAAAACATATAACTTACGTAAAAATTGTTTTATTACCTCAATCCCAAAAATGGAAATGAGGTTTTTATTATGCCCAATTTTGAAAAATACAATTTATCACAAGTAAAAACTGAAAGATTTTATCAACTGCCTAAATATTTATTTGAAGATGCATATTTTAAGAAAATGTCTGCAGAAGCCAAAATTATGTATGCGTTATTAAAAGATCGTTTTGAATTATCCCTCCAAAATGAATGGGTGGATAAAAATAATAACATTTACTTTATTTTCAGTAATAAACATTTGTGCGAATACTTAGGTTATGCAGAACAAAAAATTATAAAATTGAAAAAAGAGTTAATAAAATTTAATTTACTAACTCAAGAACGTGTTGGACTTAATAAACCAAATAGATTATACCTATTAAAACCTAATTATAACATTAAAGCCAGTCATACCAAGGAACTTCCAAATTCACAGTTCCAGAACAATGAATTTGGAAGTTCTAGAACTGTGAATTTAAGTGGTCAAGAACTTCCAAATTCACAGTCTAATGATACTGATTATAATGATACTGATTATATTAAGACTGAGAGTAATGATACGGATGATTTGAATGATAATAAATTAAATTATCCTAGTAATCACACAAGTCATTCAAATCACTACTATTCAAAATTTAATGATGACGCTTTAAAATTTCAACTACTTGAAGAACTACCACAAAGTATTCAAAATTATTTAAATAACTTTTCTGTAGATGAAATTAAACTTATTAAATCTGTATTATTAAAAGCCAAAACATCCTTCAACAACTCCATTGATACATATTACTTATTAGAAGACATGGAAATAGAAATACTTCACGTTCTTAAACGTTTTAAAGCCGTGCTTATTCAAAAAAATGAAACTGTTGAAGCAATGCAAGGATATCTCATGAAATCTCTTAAATCTGAATTTGCTGAAGTGCATACGCTTAATAAGCGACGGGATAATTTACCAATCACTTCTTTATTTAATACTTGATTAAAGCTTTCTTGGCCAACTTTATATTCAAGGAAATATAATTATGTACATAGATGGGTCTAAAATTTTTCGGTTTTAGTCCCATCTTTTAATTTTTCAATTTCATTTTCTCTTGATCTTGTTTTTACTTATATAAACATTGTAAAACTAATATTTTTGATACTATCTTCAACAACTTATCTGTTATTTTATTCAAGTGCAATTCCAAGTATTTGTACGTATGATAAATTACTTCTTTTTATATTTATTGGGTTTATTTGTATTAATGTAGTTGGAATAAATCTTTAACAATTCTTCTGTTTCATCAGGACTTAAATGCTCACATTCAAAATACTTTTCAAGCATGGCGCCTTTTCGAATCAGTCTATGCGCTCTTTCTTTTCTATCTAAATTTTTTATTCTATTTTTTCTTAATTCAGCTTTTTCAATTGCAGCATTTGTTTTTTTGAGATGTTTAAAATCATCCATAATATCACTTACTATTCTAATTAATTTTGTTTTCTGTTAAATTTTCGTTGTTCCCGTTGCTGTTATTTTGTTCCATATCTTTATTAAATTCTTCAATGACTTTATCCATGATTTTATACAATTCATCACTAGAGTTAATCATATTTAAATCAAGTTTATTTAAAAAATAACCACCAATTTTATTAGATAGTTGTGCTTCTTGTTTTTTCTTTTGTTCTTTCAGTTGTTCAATTTGTTGTTCTAATTGACTTAATTTTGTAATATCTGTTTGTTTGATTTTAGACATTAAAAAACTCCCTTAATTTATCTATATAAAGCATATCATAATTCATTGGGTAAGTCGCACGTTCATGGTATAATATAACCAGTTCTTAAGACACTGCCCATTTACATGCAAATTAAAAATTGGCATAAAAATGGGCAACCCTACAGGTTGATTATTATAGTTCCCACAGGGGTTTAAATTCAAAAAAGAGAGGAGGTAAAATCATGGAGAAAGGTTACTTTATGTTGAGAGTGACTAATATTAATCGAGCAACAAAAAATATCGTTGCATCAGCATCTTATCGTTCTGACGAAGCATTATATAGTGAACGTACAGATGAAAAAATTAAGTTTAGAAATCATACAGTAAAACCTGAAAGCATGATTTTAACCCCTCAACATGCGCCTGATTGGACGAAAGATAGACAGCGTTTATGGAATGAAGTCGATAAAGTTGAAAAGCATAATGCGAAAACGAAAAACCCTAGATTAGCCAAAGAAGTCTTGTTAAGTTTACCTAATGATTTTGATAGAGAAGTACAAACAGAATTAACAAAAGATTTTATAAAAAGTGAGTTTGTAGACAAAGGAATGGTTGCTGATATTTCAATTCATAGAGATGATATGAACAATCCACACGCTCATGTGTTACTGACTCAAAGACCTTTTAATGCAGACGGTACTTGGGGGAAAAAGACAAAAACGAAAACACGATATGATGAAAACGGTCATGCGATTTTAAATCAAAATGGTAATAAAGTTAGAAAACAAGAACGCTTTGCCGATTTTGATTTCAAAGAAGTTCGTAAGCATTGGGAATTAAAATTAAATCAATATTCAGAACGTGAACAAAGTTTAAGACGATATGATAGTCGTTCTTTTGAAGATCAAGGGTTAGAAAAAATTGCCGAAATTCCACTGACAAGAGAAGAATATCGACTAGAAAAAAATGAGCAAAAACGTTGTGAAAAAGAGGGTATTGAGTACCAACCCGTTACTTATTACGGACAAAAAAATGAACAGATTAGACGATATAATCGTGGTGAAGTATCACAAATATTCAGTGATAAAGAGAAAGAACAAGCACAGAATGAAATTAGATTATTTACTCAAAATGCTAACGAACAAGTAAGTAAAAATGAACAAAGTTATTCTATTTTATTTGATAGATATCAACGTGATGTTGGCTATTCAGAGGCGAAAGAAACAATTAAAAATACGTTTGACAGTGCGTCTACCTTTGGTCGTAAAATTCAAAATGACTTACTTAAAAATGAAATTAAGAGACGTCAATTGAAATTCTATGCTAAAAATTATGATGAAAATTATCAGTTTAGAAAAGAAATTGAAAGTAAAGGATATAGTCAACAAGAGTTTGTTAATACTGTTGAAACTAACTATAAAGCGTTACTCAATGAGAAGAATAAGTTAGAAAGTAGAGAGGAAAAACGTAAAGAGATTTATCAATCAGCTAAAGATGTTTATCTAACTGAAAGTGAAAAAAATCATCTCATTGTTCAGCAAATGTACCCTAAATCTCATCATCATTTTAGCCATGATGAAAAAGCATTTATTGTTGATGAGGCACAAAAAGGTAATATTATAAAAGCAACTCATGTTCAATACCTATTCAAACAAAATAACAATATTCCTAATGATGTATTGTTGGAAGATACTTATAAAAAAGCAAGTAAGGATATTTTCTTTAGTGAAAGACATCTTAAAAGACTAGAAAAAGATAGCTTTGAATATAACGCTGAGTTGCAATTCATTAAAGAAAGAGAGAAAGAAATTGAAAGTTATAAAGAACATATTGATGATGATTTAAGAATAGATATAGGCGATAGAAGCTTTGAAAAAGTCAAAGACCAAACACCTAATGAAAAAGTTCAATTACTCATTAAACTTGAGAAATATAATAACATCGATCAAGAAAAAGTTATCGAAAAACATATTAATCAGGTGGATAGAAATAATAATGACAATCATCTTGAACATGAATATGAACAATCTAATCACATTCATTTACCAAAGATAAATGCTAGTGACTTCCTTATGTATTATGCGAATGAAACAGAAAAACAAAACAATATTAATCATAAGAAAAAGAAGAAGAAACAAGATAGAAATAACCAAATGAGAAGATAGTAGGCCGTTGAAATGATACAAAGTTCATTCTTTAATAAGAAACTTAAACAAATGTGGTACATTGGTTTTGTTTTAAAGATAATATTGAAATTCACGATTATATACGGAATTTTAACTTATTAAACAGATTGAAACGAATGTCGGCATAGCATGAGCTATTAAGCCGACCATTCGACAAGTTTTGGGTTTGTTAAGGGTTCCGAGGCTCAACGTCAATAAAGTAATTGGAATAAATATATGTTTTTACTATTAATGATTTCTTAGTGCAATAATCTAAAATTCAATTAAAATTTTGGAGGAATTAAAATCGTTACCTTATTGGATAAACCAACAGGCAGGAAAGCGGATATCACTCCGGAC
>NZ_JBNNSB010000021.1:0-6207 GCF_050277335.1 Peribacillus sp. NPDC101480 | reverse complement strand
TTTTCACAAGAATGGAGGTGCACATTATGTCTCGTATAGGTAAAAAACCTATTGAAATCCCTGCAGGCGTAACAGTTACTGTTACTGGAAGTGAAGTAACTGTTAAAGGTCCTAAAGGTGAATTAACTAGATCATTCAGTCCTGACCTTTCAATCGTTGTTGAAGAGAACGTGTTAACTGTTACACGTCCGTCTGACGAGAAGACTCACCGTTCTTTACACGGTACTACTCGCGCACTTATCTCTAACATGGTTGAAGGTGTATCAACAGGTTTCGTAAAATCACTTGAACTTATTGGGGTTGGGTACCGTGCACAAAAGCAAGGTAACAAGCTTGTCCTTAACGTAGGATATTCCCACCCTGTAGAAATAGAGCCAGAAGCTGGCGTTGAAGTCGAAGTTCCTTCTAATACAAAAGTAATCGTAAAAGGTGCAAGCAAAGAACGTGTAGGAGCTCTAGCAGCTAATATCCGTGATGTTCGCCCGCCTGAACCGTATAAAGGTAAAGGTATCCGTTACGAAGGCGAATTCGTTCGTCGTAAAGAAGGTAAAACTGGTAAGTAATGCCGCATAAGTAAACGAAAGGAGTGACGTAAATGATTACGAAGCTTGATAAAAATGCTACTCGTCAGAAAAGACATGCGCGTGTACGTGCTAAACTTTCTGGAACAGAAGCTCGTCCTCGTTTAAATGTGTTTCGTTCAAACAAACACATTTACGCACAATTAATTGACGATGCAAAAGGCGTAACATTGGCAAGTGCTTCAACTCTTGATAAAGAGATCAATATCGAAGCAGGTAGCAATGCTGAAGCAGCTCAAAAAGTTGGCGAACTTATTGCGAAACGTGCTGTTGAAAAAGGTTTCAAAGCTGTGGTATTTGACCGCGGTGGTTACCTCTTCCATGGTCGTGTAAAAGCATTGGCTGACGCTGCTCGTGAAAACGGCTTAGAATTTTAATGGATAAGGAGGGACATAACAGATGCGTAGCATTGATCCTAATAAATTAGAACTTGAAGAACGCGTAGTTACAGTTAATCGTGTAGCTAAAGTTGTTAAAGGCGGACGTCGTTTCCGTTTCACTGCACTAGTTGTAGTTGGTGATAAAAATGGTCATGTTGGATTTGGTACTGGTAAAGCTCAAGAAGTTCCGGATGCTATCCGTAAAGCTATTGAGGATGCTAAGAAAAATCTAATTACTGTACCGATGGTTGGTACTACTATTCCTCACCTTGTGAACGGTCGCTATGGCGCAGGTCACATTCTATTGAAACCAGCTTCTGAAGGTACAGGAGTAATTGCTGGTGGTCCTGTTCGTGCGGTACTTGAATTAGGCGGAGTTAGCGATATCTTGTCTAAATCACTAGGTACTAATACACCTATTAATATGGTTCGCGCAACAATTGAAGGATTGAAGCAATTGAAACGTGCTGAAGACGTAGCTAAGTTACGTGGAAAATCAGTACAAGAACTGTTAGGATAAGGAGGGAAATCGAATTATGGCTAATAAATTAGAAATCACCCTCACTCGCAGCTTGATTGGTCGTCCTGAAGATCAACGTGTTACAGTTAACACTTTGGGTTTACGCAAAATGCATCAAACGGTTGTTCAAGAAGATAACCCTGCGATTCGCGGTATGATTACCAAAGTTGCTCATCTTGTTACTGTAAAAGAACAATAAAATAATTTTTAACTTAACAAGGAGGTGCCAACATGAAACTTCATGAGTTAAAAGCTGCAGAAGGTTCTCGTAAAGAACGTAAACGTAAAGGTCGCGGTATTGGATCTGGTAACGGTAAAACAGCAGGTAAAGGACACAAAGGACAAAACGCTCGCTCCGGCGGCGGTGTGCGTCTTGGATTTGAAGGGGGTCAAACTCCTCTATTCAGACGTTTACCTAAACGTGGATTTACCAACATCAACCGTAAAGACTATGCTATCGTGAATCTTGATACGTTAAATCTTTTCGAAGACGGTACTGAAGTAACACCAGCTCTTTTACTAGAGACTGGGGTTGTAAGTAAAGAAAAAGCAGGAATCAAAATTCTTGCCAAAGGAAGCATTGAGAAAAAGCTTACTGTTAAAGCTCACAAATTCTCGTCTACTGCTAAAGAAGCTATCGAAGCTGCTGGCGGTAATACAGAGGTGATCTAATGTTTCGCACGATCTCCAATTTTATGCGCGTGGGTGAAATAAGGAATAAGATTATTTTTACCCTTCTAATGTTAATCGTCTATCGCATCGGTACATTTATACCTGTACCGCATGTGAATGCCGATTTTCTCGCTGAACAGGACCAGCTGAGCGTCATCGGTCTTTTAAATACCTTTGGCGGCGGAGCACTGCAAAACTTTTCGATTTTAGCGATGGGTATCATGCCTTACATCACGGCATCCATCATCGTTCAGCTGTTACAGATGGATGTTGTTCCTAAGTTCACTGAATGGTCTAAACAAGGGGAAGCAGGGCGCCGTAAATTAGCACAATTCACTCGTTACTTCACTATTATCCTAGGATTTATCCAAGCAGTTGGTATGTCTTATGGGTTCAATAATATGTCAGGTGGACAGTTGATTGAAAATCCTGGAATTGCAACATACTTGCTTATTGCGACTGTCTTAACGGCAGGAACAGCTTTTCTTCTGTGGTTAGGGGAGCTGATCACTGCTAAGGGTGTGGGTAATGGGATCTCCATCATTATCTTTGCTGGTATCGTAGCTAGTTTGCCAACTACGGCAAATCAGATTTACGCCCAACAATTTGAAAATGCCGGTGATCAATTATTCTTACGAATCATAACGATTATCCTCATTGTTTTAGCAGTATTAGCAATCGTGGTTGCTGTTATCTTCATTCAGCAGGCATTACGTAAAATTCCTATTCAGTATGCGAAACGTGCTGCGGTAGGTCGTACACAAATGGGTGGCCAGTCTACTCATTTACCATTGAAAGTAAATGCTGCGGGGGTTATTCCGGTAATCTTTGCAATGGCATTTATCATTACTCCCACTACAATCGCTTCTTTCTTTGGAAAGAACAGCGTGACTAGTTGGATATCAACAAATCTTGATTACACCAAGCCAATTGGTATGATCATATATGTTGCTCTTATCATTGCTTTTGCGTATTTTTATGCATTCATTCAGGTTAACCCTGAACAAATGGCTGAGAATTTGAAAAAGCAAGGTGGCTATGTGCCGGGGATTCGTCCAGGTAAGAGTACACAAGAATATTTAACACGTGTTTTATACCGTCTGACGTTTGTAGGCTCTATATTTTTAGCCATCATTGCCGTTTTACCGGTATTTTTCATTAAGCTTGCTGATCTTCCTCAATCTGCACAGATTGGTGGAACCAGTTTGCTGATCGTAGTGGGGGTTGCCCTTGATACGATGAAGCAGCTGGAATCACAACTTGTGAAGAGACACTATAAAGGCTTTATAAAGTAATGAGTTTTGGGAACGGCTTGTTCCCTTTACCCATTATAGAGTTTGAGGGGGAAGAAAATTGAATCTAGTGTTAATGGGTCTGCCGGGTGCTGGTAAGGGCACTCAAGCTGAACAAATCGTAGAAAAATATAATATCCCTCATATCTCTACTGGAGATATGTTCCGAACAGCTATCAAAGATGGAACAGAATTAGGTCTAAAGGCGAAATCATTCATGGACAAAGGCGAATTGGTACCTGATGAAGTTACCATTGGCATCGTACGCGAACGGTTAAGCAAGGAAGACTGTCTCAAAGGATTTTTGCTTGATGGATTTCCACGTACTGTGGCACAGGCAGAAGCACTTGAGGGCATTCTTACTGATTTAGATCGCAAAATGAATTTTGTCATTAATATCGATGTTGATAAAAGCATCTTAATGGAAAGATTGACAGGACGTCGTATTTGCAAATCTTGTGGTTCGACATACCATCTTGTATTCAATCCTCCTGCTAAAGATGATGTATGCGACCGTTGCGGCGGAGAATTATATCAACGTGCCGACGATAATGCAGAAACGGTTCAAAATCGCTTAGATGTGAATTTGAAACAAACCAAGCCACTTCTTGATTTCTACGGAGATAAAGGATACTTGGTGAACATTAACGGACAGCAAGATATTAATAAGGTATTTGAAGATATCGATGTGTTGCTTGGTGCTTTACAAAATTAATCATTCGTATTGATTTATGAAATTCATACCATTTTTCTAACTTACTAGTTAAACTTGGTGCATTCCTATAATACAAAGGGTATAATGGATTTCGCGAGAGCATTCGCACATTTATTAATCAGGTTCTTGTACTTGGTATTCCCTGAATTGGGCGATTACTTTTTAAGTGATCTTCATGGACATATCCGGTCGGCAAAATTGATGAAGAAATGCAGTGACTCTATTGGGATTCCTAAAGAGTCGTGATATAGAGGGTTGAAAGAAGCTATGTCAGGCGTGCGCCTTTCAAACATCTCCCATGCTATTCAAACCTATGTCGAGACTAATTGCTTCTCTATTTCGAGAGTATGTCGGTCACGGAATCGGTCAAGACTTACATGAGGACCCATAAAATCCTCATTTCGGTCCAACTGATAAAGGTCCTCAGTTAAAGCCTGATTCTACAAAATGGTGAATACTTGATGCAGAATTGTAAGACTTATGAGGATGATTGGACTGTAGTAATGTTGACGGAAAGATGTGTACCTTTAATAGGTTCACGCATAGAGAAGGGAGAATCACTTTAATGGCGAAAGATGATGTAATTGAAGTAGAAGGCACAGTACAAGAGACTTTGCCAAATGCAATGTTTAAGGTAGAATTAGAAAATGGTCATACTGTTTTAGCTCATGTATCCGGTAAAATTCGTATGCACTTTATTCGCATTTTGCCTGGAGATAAAGTTACGGTTGAGCTTTCCCCGTATGATCTAACTCGCGGCAGAATCACATACCGGTTCAAATAATCCGGTTTCGCTCCGATCTGTATAAGGAGGTTAGATAGCAATGAAAGTCAGACCATCAGTCAAACCAATCTGCGAAAAGTGTAAAGTTATCCGCAGAAAAGGTAAAGTTATGGTTATTTGCGAAAACCCTAAACATAAACAAAAACAAGGCTAAATAGAAGGAGGTGCACTCAAGCATGGCACGTATTGCTGGAGTAGATATTCCCCGTGACAAACGTATTGTTATCTCATTAACATATATATATGGTATTGGAAAACAAACAGCGATCAAGATTCTTGCAGAAGCAGGCGTTTCTGAAGAAACTCGCGTTCGTGACTTAACGGAAGACGAATTGAACAAAATTCGTGATATCATTGACAAGCTTAAAGTAGAAGGCGACCTTCGTCGTGAAATCTCCCTAAACATCAAACGTTTAATGGAAATCGGTTCTTACCGTGGTTTACGTCACCGTCGTGGTCTTCCTGTCCGCGGTCAAAATACAAAAAACAATGCTCGTACGCGTAAAGGACCTCGTCGTACTGTAGCTAACAAGAAAAAATAATTAGTAAAGGAGGTTACTTTTCATGGCACGTAAAACTAATACACGTAAACGTCGTGTGAAAAAGAATATAGAAACTGGTATTGCACATATTCGTTCAACATTCAATAACACTATCGTTACGATCACTGACTCTCATGGTAATGCTATTTCTTGGTCAAGTGCTGGAGCTCTAGGATTCCGTGGATCTCGTAAATCCACTCCGTTCGCTGCACAAATGGCTGCTGAAACAGCAGCTAAAACATCAATTGAACATGGTATGAAAACTCTTGAAGTTACAGTTAAAGGACCTGGTGCTGGACGTGAGGCTGCTATTCGTGCACTTCAAGCTGCTGGCCTAGAAGTAACTGCAATTAAAGATGTAACTCCAGTTCCACATAACGGATGCCGTCCACCAAAACGTCGCCGTGTTTAATTTTTCTGTATAGATTTTGTATTCCTGTCAATAATGGGATATAATACTGAGTTTGCGTTCTTACAGAGGATTAATTTTCAGTTGTTGCGCACAGCGGGAACGTATACATGGGGAATTTCGGTTTAAGTGAATTCATTTACTTGCCGGGGTTTTGACGTTTTGAAGGAGGGTTTATTGATGATCGAAATAGAAAAACCAAAAATCGAAACGGTTGTCCCTGACTGATAAGTAGGATGAAGTTGCACCGGTCATTGAAACCTGTTCCGTAGCTTCTCCATTCTTAGCATAAACGCGTCCAGTGACCACAGG
>NZ_JBNNSB010000020.1:0-7874 GCF_050277335.1 Peribacillus sp. NPDC101480 | reverse complement strand
TTTTAAATCGCTGTGTTTTTCAGCGACCATTTCATCTTATCATTTTCATAGTAAGAAGTCAATAGTTATTATTTCTTTCAGCAATCAGCCAAAAGCGATGAAGTTTTTCGTTTGTCTTGGTTGGTGCTTATTTATATTAATCCTTTCCCACCATAAAGTCAACACATTTCATGCAATTCCTTATTAAATGATTTAAGCAACTATATAGAGGAATAAATGTGCCTTTCTTCCCCCGGCCTCCGTTTAAAACATATAATCCGGCAAATCATTAATTCCATCCATTTTATTAAATCAAAGACCCCTTTGAAAATGATTTCCCTTCAACCTAGTAAGCTTTTGCAAAACCAATAAAACCTCCTAGTGATGTGTAAGGGCATTAACAACCTATATAGATGAAGGTAAACGTGTAATCAGATCTCCTAAATCAAATACTGAAAAATTGATTGTTCCTTTCAAATAGATTGCTTTAAAATAAACCGTTAAATCACAAATCCCATTGTCCAAATATTAAAAAATTTTTTTACAATTTTACTTTCTTGTACTATAATAAATATATTTTAAAAATTTCAGGATAGACTTTTAATCATTATAAAAATAGTAGGGAGAGGGATTTATAAATGATTAATAAAAACACATCTTTGAGGATGCAAAGTATCGTTTTTATTGGCTTTATGGGAGTAGGAAAGACGACGATCGGACAGAAAGTAGCAAGGAAATTATATAGGGACTTTATTGATATAGATCAAGAAATTGAAAAGGAATTCAATATGCCCACTACAGAAATATTCAAGAAGTTTGGTGAAAAAGCTTTTCGCGAAAAAGAAAAAAGTGTAATTGAAAGCCTTAGTCAACAACAATTGAAAATCATTTCAGTTGGAGGCGGGGCATTTTTACAAGAGGATATACGGAATATCTGTTTATCCAATTGCATTGTCTTTTACCTGGACTTATCTTGGGAATACTGGAAAGAGAGAATAGGCTTACTTATTGATAGTAGACCTGTTTTACAAAGCCGGTCACTTGAGGAAATTGAAGAACTCTTTTACACAAGACAAGAAATATACTCCTATCATCATTCAAAAGTGAATACCAATGATCTTGATGTTGATGAAGTTGCAGACTTTATAGTCGATTCATTGAAAGTTGCCTGGGATATTTATGAACCGCTTAAGTAAGACCCGCTCTTTCATTAATCGATTTTCCCAATAAAAGAATAATAGAAAAGATGAAAAGGGTACAGAGGCATGGATACCTAACCTCCTGTAAACTAATCACCTTTTTATTTTTCTTTATTAGGAAGACTCTCTAATAATCAGTTCTGGATTCAATATGATTCGCTGTTGATCACGTTCAATTTTCTCCATTTGCTGGTACAGGAGATTCGCTGCCTCTTTTCCAATACGTCTAGGGAATGAGGAAATGGTCGTTAGCGGAGGATGATAGATTTCTGCGACTGGAACGTTATCGAACCCAACGATATCTATATCTTTTCCAGGAGTAAATCCTTTCATCATTAATCCTTGCATAACACCGAAAGCAATTAAGTCGCTAAAGCAAAAAATCGCGGTAGGCGGATTAGGATTCTCAAGTACTTTCAATACAGCCTCCAGCCCTCCTTCCCGTGTAGGGGCACTATCTATCACCAGCGATTCATCCACTTCCAATCCCGCACTTGAAAGAGCTTCACGGTATCCCTCCATTCTCTCGATCCAAGTAGAAGATTCCTTGATGCCACCAAGGAGCGCAATTCTTTTATGTCCCTTTCCAAGGAGATGATCAACAGCCATCCTGGCTCCTTCTGGATAGTCTATGCCTACATAGTCGCTATTCACCCCAGGTAGTTCCCTAACAGCAAGGACCATTGGCGTGTCAATTTCATTTAACCGTTCAATTGTATCTTGTGAGCTTTCAGAGACAGGACAAAGAATCAGGCCTCCCACCCTATGTTCCATCATGGTTGAAAGGAGATGGTCTTGCTTGGCGACCGAGTCGAATGTAGTTCCCAGCAACACTGTATAACCGACCTCATCCAATGCGTCATGAACGCCTATCAGGAATTCAGAAAAAAAGGTGTTTGATATGTCGGTAATAATGATTCCTACAGTATCAGAGCTCTGCGACCTTAGGTTGGCTGCAATTCTATCGTATACATAACCCAGTTCATGCATGGATTTTAATACCTTTTGTCGCGTCGCTTCCGATATTCGAGGATTATTGCGAACGATAAGGGAAGCAGTGGATGTAGAAACCCCAGCATGTTTCGCTACCTGTTGCAGCGTGACCCGCCCTTTTTTGGATTGTTTCATAGTTCAATCACCATCTTGAATGTATTTTTGATGTACTTATTATTATCATGTTCTTATTATAATAATAATATAGTTACTGTCATTATTACACCATTGCTTTCGGAACATGGGTATACCATCGGTTAATACTCACTCCCTACATCTATATCAAATATTCATTAGTCCAAAAAAAAACGCCACCCTAGTTCTAGAAGATGGAGTTTTAAGTAATCCTTCATATTTATTAGCCATGGTTAAATATGGTCTGGTGCTGTGTCAATTTTTTATATCGGTAATAAACAAAAGCTGCAGCTAGAATTCCAATAGTTGCAATAAAGCAATCAAAAAGAAATATATGCGATATATCCCCGCTCTTAGCGATCAAACCCGTTGCAATTGGTAAAATGACGCTCGCCAAACTTGAAGCCGTCGCAACGATTCCTGTTACAGTTCCTTTTTTCCTCCAGAAGAGTTCAGTCATTATTGCAATGGTTAATTGAAATATCCCAGCTGTCGAGGCCCCAAGGAAAAAAGAGCAAATACTTAAGACAATGGGTGAATGAATCGTTAATATGATGATTACCGTAAGTAAAGTAATCATTGGATAAAGCAATATCACTGTCACGGGCTTGATCCATTTGTTTAATAAGATGGATAATAGCAGGACGGAAATAAGTGATCCAACACTATAATAACTCAATAATTTAATTGCACTTGAAGATGGCATCCCTGCGACTTCCTGGCCGAAGCTCGGTAACCAGATTTGCGAAACTGTAAATAACGCAGTTGATGTAAACCCAATTATGATTAATGCCACTCCTTCGCTCCAAAATTTAGGTTCAGTTATGAACCTGTTACTATGCAAATCCTCCTCATGATTTACAGCATCGGATTTGCTTTTTGGAAATGAAGCGGACAAAACAAAGAACATATTCAAGAAGTAGACTACAGCCGGTAATAAAAATGCAAACCCGTAAAATAATTCATTCCTAGTAAGAAACAAGATGATGAATGGCAGGATGGTTGCACCAAGTGAACCAAAAGCCTTAACCATAACACTGGCGGAACCAGCAGATTCAGGAAACATTTCAGTTAGCGCCGGATATGTACCAGCATCCATGGCTGAGTTCGAAATTCCCGCAAGTAAAGCAAATACAAACGCCATTTCATATGTGGGGGAAAATGGAATCCCTAATAAAAAAACTCCCATTATTACCGAAGAGACTATGATCAATGGCTTTCTCCCAAATTTATCTGATAATACTCCTGAGAGACCATACGTGAGTAACCTGCCTATTCCTATTGCTGCAATAAGATAACTAATGCCAGTAGAGTCTGTATCCCATTGTTCTGTTAAAGAGGGCATGTTTGAGGCGAGAATTATATTTACCATCCCTAGCAGGAAATAGTTAATATACATGCCAGATGCCGCTTTAAAATACTGATTTTTCATTATTACACCCCTATAATAAATCACGTTGTGTTTCTCCCCTAGAACGCTTTAAGCAAAATGTAATTACTTTAAAGCCTCCCCTTTTATGTTATCCATTTAAATGAAAACGACTTTTCAAAAAAAAAAAAACGCTAAGAAAAACAAGGGATTTCACTCCCTGCATTTCTTAGCTCTGAGGTATCTGCACTCATTTAATGTAATCAATCAACGAATGATGCACATCAAGTATGAAAAAACCTCTATTTGGAGAATGATCCCCAGAGTGGAATCGTATTATTCTGCAAACAATTGCTCTTTGATGTAATCAACAGGCATCTGTTGACCAGTCCATAATTCAAAGGCAAGTGCACCTTGCCAAAGCATCATCCCCAGACCATTAATAGCTGTAGCACCCGCAGCCTCAGCTTGTTCCATTAGTTTTGATTTACGTGGGATGTAAACAACATCTGTTACGATTAAATCAGGACGCAGCATTGATTCGTCTTGAATGACACTTAAGCCATCAAGCGGTTTCATGCCAACGCCAGTTCCATTTGCCAAAATATCACTAGTTGCGATTTCAGCCTTTAATTGTTCAACATTTTCAAGAGGGTATACATTGGCTTTCACATTTAAGTGCTTCATATCTTCATTGATGATTCGTACATTCTCTTCTGCTTGCGGGAAGAAAGCATCATCACGAGCAAAAATGCTGATTTCCGCCACACCTTCCAGCGCAGATTGAATGGCAATTGGAGTAGCAGCCCCCCCAGAACCGATAAGAGTCATTTTCTTTCCTTTAATATCAATACCATGTTCTTTTAGGTTCCGAGTATATCCCATTCCGTCTGTGCTGTGCCCTACGAACTTTCCATCGACATTGACAACTGTATTAACTGCCCCAGAAAATTTAGCACTGTCTGCCAATTCATCTAGATATGGAAGGATCTTCATTTTATTAGGCATGGATACGTTAAATCCTTTTACATTTAATGCACGCATCCCTTTTACTGCATCTTCCAGCTCTCCATTTCCAACTTCAAATGCTAAATAGGCGCAATTCAAGCCTAATTTATCGAAAGCTAAATTATGCATGGCAGGTGATAAAGAATGTCCGATAGGTGTTGCCAGCAATCCTACTAATTCTGTTTTCCCATTAATTCGTCCTAGATTTTCCATGTTCTATTCCCCCTGATTTTTTAAGTTTTATATAAATTCCTTATTGGAAGGAATTATAAGTTAAATATTTTGATCAATGATCTCCAATACATCTCTTAATTGAGTAACAGGAATTTGTCCTGGGGCAGATGCTTCTTTTCCTGCACCAAATGTACAAGCAGATCCAAACACCGCACCTGATAATCGGCTGACCAGGCCTTTACCCGACATTGACATCGTAATGAATGGGCGATCGGCATACTTTGTTTTCATCGTGTAAGTTGCATCTAATAAAACGAGTAAGTCACCAACCGTTTGGGGCATCACAGCGATTTTTGGAATATGGGCGCCAAATTCCTGCATTTTACGCAATCGGTAAATGATTTCTTCTTTTGCCGGTGTCTTATCGAAATCATGGTTACACATTACTACGTATACGCCATTTTCCTCAGCTACCTGTACAGTCTCCTTCACTGATGATTCCTCAAAAAACAACTCCACATCGACAAGATCAATATTCTTCGTTTTAATAGCTGTATGAAGAAGTTGGAAATAATAAACATCGCTGATTTCCTTGTTTCCGCCTTCTTTATAGCTTCTAAAAGTGAAAAGCAGCAAAGTATTTGGAACAGCACTTCTAAGTTTTGAAATCATATCTGAAACGGCTTCTAAGCTTTCGACTTGTTCAAATACATCTACTCGCCATTCAATGATATCCGGCTGTAGCGCATTTACCGTTTCAACTTCTTTAAGCAGTTCCTCTTCAGTTGTCCCCATTAGAGGAACGATGATCTTTGGAACCCCTTCTCCGATCGTTACGTCTTTGATCGTGATTGTTTGCATGGATGTTTCCCCCTTTTATCATTATCATCAGTGGGGTTCATGCCCCACTGATGTTCGGCTAGACTGATTAATTGGATACCTTAATTACCTTTTTGTATCGATAGGCAACGAATACGGCCAATAAAATACTAACTGCCGCAATTGCCACATCAAACAAGAAGACCGCAGTTAACCCAGCACTCTTAGAAATGATACCAGTAATGAAAGGTATAATGATAAAGGCTGAACTACCTGCAATGTTTACATATGAAGTAATCGTACCTTTATTGGCAGGGAAGAATTCTGTGATTATTGTCATGGCTAATTGGAATACCCCTGCAGTTGAAAGCCCTATGAAGAAAGCGCTCAAAACAGTTATAAATGGTTGCTGGATGTAAATGAGTGACAATAAAGATAATGCTGCAATGACCGGATAGATAATCATGACGGTAATGGGCTTAATTACTTTATTCAATAGAACTGCTAGCAAAATGACAGAAACAAGGGAGCCAATGCTATAGTAACTAAGCAATTGAACAGCCTTAGCTTGGGTTAGCCCCAATACATCTTGTCCGAAGTTCGGGAGCCAGACTTGAACCAGCATGAATAAAGCAGTTGATGTGAAGCCTAATAGTATGACTGCCAAACCTTCCTGAGCAAACTTCGGTTTTGAGAGGAATTGCTGTTGAAGCGGAACAGCTTGTTCATCATTCTGAGTTTGGCTTTGAGCTTTATGATCCGGGAATGAAACCTTAAGCAGGAAAAACCCATTAACAAGATATACAGCAGCCATTAAGAAGAATGTATACCCGTAAAACATATCTCTAGCTATAAAGAACGCCATGATAAATGGAAGAAGTGCGGCACCGATTGAAACGAAAGCTTTTACTAATACGGTAGCAGAACCAGCTTTCTTTTGAAAAGCCTCAATAAGTGCTGGATACGTACCTGCATCCAAAAATGAATTTGCAATACCAGCACATACAGCAAATATAAATGCCAGTGTATAGTTAGGAGCCAAAGGTATGCCTATTAGGAAGATCAGGTAGATAAAAGATGCTGAAACGACAAATGGTTTCCTTCCTAATTTATCCGACAGTCTACCCGCGAAAAACAAGGAAACTAACTTACCGATTCCTATAGCAGAAACCAAGTAACTTATCCCTGAGGCACTTGTGTTTAATTGATCGGACAAATTTTCCATATTTGACCCGATGATAATATTGATCATGCCTAAAATGAAATAGCTAATATATAAACCAGTGGCCATTTTTATAAATGGATTTTTCATGTAACACACCCCTATTAAAAATTATCGAAATGCACTTTGATTCTTAAGACTTTCAGAAGTTGCCCCCTTGCCCCATACCATAAATTCAAGAACAAAATTACGTACTAAATAAAACAATAAGTAAACCGGCTTTAGTTAGTACATCGTTCTACTAACTTTTCGTATAACTAGTATATCGTTCTACTAATCTTTATTATTAGTACATCGTTCTACTAAAAAATTAGTACTGGTATATCGTTCTACTATAAACCGATTACGTTCTAAATTCAAAAGGTATTGAATTAACCCTTATACTAGATTTAATTAGTTAAATTTATTTAGTATATCGTTCTACTGGATTATTATACTGCGCTAATTTAATTGTGTCAAACTCATGAAGCAGTCCTTAATAACTATAGAGCAATTACTCATACTCATTATTCCTGGATTTCGAAGTGCTTATTTTTGATCTTATTTACCTTAAAAGCACAGCCATACCTTGGATTCGTTACTGTTCATAAAAGATGAAGCATACTTTTATTTGCTGTGGCACAAAGTATTTTTTATCATTTATTAGGCTTCCGATATTCTCCACTTTTTTAGTTACCAGTTTCTGAATAAATTTCTTTTTAGCTAAAATATATGTACTCCTGCTTATTTAAATACAATTATCCAGTTATTTGCAATCTGATTGATTAACCCATGTCTAAATAATATCTCAACTTACCCTTCTAAGGGTGAAATAACGTCTTCTCTATAATGGAAAATAACAAGGCTTCATACTTTTCATAAACGCAAAAAAAGACCAGCCTGATGGCTGATCTTTTGAATGGCTTGGCGGCGTCCTACTCTCACAGGGGGAAACCCCCAACTACCATCGGCGCTGAAGAGCTTAACTGCCGTGTTC
>NZ_JBNNSB010000019.1:0-13064 GCF_050277335.1 Peribacillus sp. NPDC101480 | reverse complement strand
TGTTTGACTTGCTCATTTGCTTTTTTGATAGTGTGTGCTCACTTAAAATTTAACGTTGGCGCTTTGTTTTGTTCAGTTTTCAAAGAGCAATTTATTGTCGTTACTTCGTAAGCGACTTTATTATCTTATCACTTACCCAATCTAATGTCAACAACTTTTTTAAATTGTTTTTTTAATTGAGCAATTTGTGATGTCGTTATTGGCGACTCCTAATATATTATCAGGTTGATGAGTTATCGTCAATGGTTTAATTAGTTTTTTTAAAAAAAACTATAACATGATAAAAACCCCAAGGAAATATCCATGAGGTTTTCATACGATGACTTCTACGCTATTCCTTTAGATAACCCAATAGCCAATGGCTGCCAAAGCGGCAACTCCCGGTATTCCAAGCAAGCCGGCGACTGCCGAGGTAACAGGGTTGATAGGGACATGAATGCCCGCTTGATTCCCAAGTGTATTCAAAAAGAACAAAAATGCTGCACCGATAATGATCTTTATAATCCCCTGCCCTATGAACCGGACGGGTCTTAATGGCGCCCCGATAATAAGGAGCATTAAAATCAGGCCGCCAATTACGGCAACAAAGACAACTGGTTCCAAACTCATTCCTCCCCGCAAGCTTGTACTACACTTATATGAAGGAATCGATGGATTAAGAACTGAAAAAATGGCCATGAGGAATACGAAATCCTTCACAGCCATTTCCTTATCATCTTTTTAAGCGGACATTCCTTCTTTTAACTTCCCTGAATAAGTAGAAATATTTCACTTCCGCCAGTCTCGTTTGGGCGATTACTTCCTCAGATGGATCAACGCTTTTTTCAAGTAATGATTTTTGATTATGCCAATTCCATTTCAACTGTTCAAGCTCTTCGATTAATGAATCATTGAATTCATTCCGAAGTTTCTTTTTTTTACGAAAGAACAAGTGAAGTCCTCCCAGCTACCTTATATTTCTCTTCTTCCTTCAATTGCTTTTGATAGCGTCACTTCATCCGCATACTCCAAATCTCCGCCAACAGGAAGTCCGTGGGCAATTCGGGTCACTTTGATTCCTGAAGGTCTAAGCAACCGCGAAATATACATGGCTGTCGCTTCACCTTCAATGTTAGGATTAGTAGCCAAAATGACCTCCAGCACTGTTTCATCTTGCAGGCGCTTTAATAAATCAGGAATATTTATATCTTCCGGACCGATTCCGTCCATCGGGGAAATACTGCCATGCAGTACATGGTATAAACCATTGAACTCTCTCATCTTTTCCATAGCTATTACATCTTTAGGGTCCTGAACCACACAAATCAAACTTCTGTCCCTCTTTTGATCTTCGCAGATATAACAGGGATCTTGATCTGTAATATGACCACAGACTGAGCAATACATAAGATTCCGCTTAGCATTAACAAGTGCCTTTGCAAAATCCAAAACAGTATCTTCCTTCATGCTTAGTACATGAAAGGCTAATCGAGCAGCCGTTTTAGGACCAATCCCCGGCAATTTCATAAAACTGTCAATGAGCTTGGAAATTGGTTCTGGATAATGCATCGAATTCCTCCTAAAAATTTCAAAAGAAACCCCCTGAAAGGAAGTTTCTTTTGAACTTGCTTAAAACATACCCGGAAGGTTCATTCCCTTAGTGAATTGTCCCATCGTTTGGTTTGTCAGTTCTTCCGCCTTTTTCAAAGCATCGTTAGTCGCAGCCAGAACTAAATCCTGAAGCATATCGATATCATCCGGATCGACAACTTCCGGTTTGATGATTACATCGACGATTTCTTTATGTCCAGTCACGATGACCGTTACCATTCCACCGCCAGCAGTTCCTTCAACCTTTTTTTCACCTAATTCTTCTTGTGCCTCTGCCATCTTCTTTTGCATCTTTTGCATTTGTTTCATCATGTTCTGCATATTACCACCGCGCATACCCATTTTTCTTACCTCCAATTATTCTTTAATTTCAAGTAAATCATCGCCGACTAATTTCCTAGCCTCTGCTATAAAGGGGTCTTCTTCTTTTGATTCCGTTTCTTCGGGACCGTCGAACTGCTGTGTTGAGATGAAGTCCTCCCGCAACCTTTGCCACTGGCTCTCCGGAACTCCAGCTATCTCCATTCGGTGTCCGGTCAATTGCTGCATGATCGAGGCTATCACTTCCACGAAACGGTTATTTTCCATTGCCATTTGACAATGAATATCATATTTGAATTTTACCACAAAAGCTTCAGTTGACGCAGCAACAGGTTCTGCCTCCGTTAATAAAGCTGCCAATGACTTTTGGTTTTGCTGTCCTAACTGCTCAAGCACTTCCCCCCACTTACTTTTCACAGCATTAAGACCTGGCTTTGTAGCTTGTTTCAAAACTTGATTGATCTTTCCGGCAGGTGCTTTATATGCCTTTTTAACGGCCCTTTGCGCCTTAGCCTGCTCTGCAGGCTTTTCAGTCATGGCTGCCGGAATGCCGTTTTTCTGCATTTCAATCAATTTCTTCTCTAAATCTTCTATTTTCTGCTGCAGCTGCTGTAGCTGCCCGTTATCATTTTGATTTGGCCTTTGCTCATTACATAATTTCACAAGTGCCACTTCAAGGAAAATCCTTGGATGATTTGTCCATTTCATATCCTGCTGTGTTTGATTGAAGCTTTCGATAATGGAGTAAATCGATTCAGAAGAGATCACTTCTGCCAATTCCTTAAATTGGGGATCTATCAAAACACGCTCGAAGGATTCTGCCAGTGCCGGTGCCGTTTGAAACAAAAGCATGTCACGGAAATAATAAATCATGTCTTCAATGAACCGAGCCGGGTCTTTTCCCATGGCCAGCAATTCTTCAAGGACTTCAAGTGCCACCGCTACTTCTTTATCATATATAGCTTTTGCCAGCCGGCTTAAAAACGCCTGCGAAACAGAACCGGTGACAGTCAATGCATCTTCCACAGAAACCGTCTCTGAACTGAAGGATATCGCTTGATCAAGAAGGCTTAGTGCATCCCGCATCCCGCCTTCGGCTGCCCTCGCAATGATATGCAGGGCTTGTTCATCACATGAAACACCTGTTTCTGCGATGATCTGTGACATCCTGCCAACTATATCTTGGGGCTGGATCCTTTTAAAATCAAACCTTTGGCAACGGGAAATGATCGTTAGCGGAATCTTATGAGGTTCAGTCGTCGCCAATATAAAAATCACGTGCTTCGGGGGTTCTTCCAATGTCTTTAAAAGTGCATTGAAAGCACCTTGTGATAGCATGTGTACCTCATCAATGATATAAACTTTATATGTAACCGCGTTCGGTGCATATTTGACCTTATCACGAATGTCACGGATTTCCTCGACACCATTATTGGATGCTGCATCAATTTCTATAACATCTGATATGGAGCCATCGGTGATTCCGCGGCAGGTAGCACATTCGTTACAGGGCTCACTTGTCGGGGCATGCTCACAATTCACTGCCTTTGCCAGAATTTTGGCGGCACTTGTTTTCCCTGTTCCACGCGGACCGGAAAATAAGTAGGCATGCGAAACCTTCTGCCCGACCAAGGCATTCTGCAACGTTTTCGTTACATGTTCCTGCCCGACTACATCAATGAATTGTTGTGGCCGCCATACCCGGTATAATGCTTGATACCCCACGGAAATCCCTCCTTTTTTTCTCCACCTTGTTTATTATACATTACTGATTTCCTTTATATCAAAGTCTAAAAAGAAATTCTATCATTGCTTCATTTTTTTCAAAAATGCCAAGCGCTTTACCTTCTTGGCATAAAAAAAAACCCACCCGAAACGAATGAGTTTTTTGTTTATGTAAAATAACTGCCGTGCACCTTCTGTCGATTAGCAACCATAAGCGTTACTTAAGCAGTTAGCTCGGCCCAGGCAACCCTGCGGCACATGAGAACTTCCACTTAATGCTGCTTCCTTCCGGACCTGACATGGTTCATGGAGTCCCATTGCGCAGGACCCGGGCGTCAACACCACTTACTTAAGGCAGGCCCTACAGAATGCTAACCTCGAGAAGGGATTCAACCTCGCTAGAGCGGATTGCGAGTACAGGGCACCGCTACCTCCCCGTCTAGCACGGCAAAAGTAATACCAATTTCAAAGCGTCATGTCGACGCATAATTCATTATACTAAGGTAACAAAAAAAACGCAAGTGTTGTTCATGGACAGTTTGATTCCAAATTTATCAAATGAAGCAAAGCCTCATTTCAACATTCGTTTTTCACCTATTTATTTTCCTCGGCAATTTTGAGTGCTTGATCTCTTTTCAACATTTTCTTTCTATTCCTAAGCTCTTTAAAAAAAGAAGTCAATATCCAGCCGCACTCTTCCCCTAATACACCGCTTGTTACATCACATTGATGGTTGAAGCGTTCATCTTGGAGTAAATCCATGAATGTCCCCGCACAGCCAGCCTTTGGGTCATGGGCCCCAAAAACAACCCTTTTTACCCTTGATTGCAAGATGGCACCAGCACACATGGGACAAGGCTCCAGCGTTACATATAATGTTGCATCTTCAAGACGCCAACTGCCAGTAGCACGGCAAGCCTCGTTGATTGCAAGCAGCTCCGCATGTGCCGTCGCATTCTGTTCCGTTTCCCTCAGGTTATGCCCCGTCGAAATAACTTGATCATCTATCACGATTAAAGCGCCAATCGGCACTTCATTCAACATCTGCGCCTTTTTCGCTTCCATTATAGCTAAATTCATGTAATAAACATCATCCTTCAAAAAAAAACCCCCTTATATTAAGTAGGAGTAAACAGACAAATATAAGACAAAATAAAGGTCATACTACTTGTTCTAATGAATAGTAACGCATGCGGCATACGTGCCGCAAGTAAATTCTCACAATATAGGAGGATATACCATGAATCGACCTGAAACGCCTTCTTTTGCATTGCTTATCATCGATATGATCAATGATTTTGATTTCAAATACGGGAATATGCTCCTGGCACATACGAAGCCTATCGTCGATCCGATTTTGAAATTGAAAAAGCAAATGAAAGAAAAGGGTTTTCCAATCATTTATATCAACGATCATTATGATTTATGGCAGGCTGACTTCGATAAAATTATTGCCAGATGTAAGAATGAAGGAAATGCCTCATTAATCGAAAGAATAAAACCTCAACAAGACGAATTCTTTCTCATCAAGCCGAAACACTCCGCATTTTATGGGACGGCACTCAATACACTGCTTAAACGATTAAACGTGGAAACATTGATCATTACTGGAATAGCCGGAAACATCTGCGTCCTATTCACAGCCAATGATGCCTACATGCGGGAATATAAATTATGGATTCCGAAGGATTGCATCGCTTCTGCATCAAAGGAAGATAATCATTACGCATTAAAGATGATGAACCATGTTCTCAAGGCATCCATAAAAGAAGGTGAAGACTTTTAAGCCTTCAATCGAACAAGGGCACTAACCTACATCCCCCCCAATAACACTCTTTCATTCTCTTTCTTTATCAACCTGACAAAAATGTCACTAAAGTCCCAAGTCTGTGATACAATATCTCTTGGCGAAAATCCTATGACCGGGAATTTCAGCTTGATACCTCATGAAGGAGGACAGATTGGATGAAATCCACCCCATTTATCACTGTCGAAGGTCCAATCGGCGTGGGAAAAACATCACTTGCAAAAGTTATCGCAAATCATTTTCAGATTTCATTATTAAGGGAAATTGTCGATGAAAATCCATTTCTCGGGAAATTCTATAAAGATATTGATGAGTGGAGCTTTCAAACAGAAATGTTTTTTCTGTGTAACCGATATAAACAATTGGAAGATATCGAAAAAAAGTATCTTACTAATGACCAAGCCGTGGTGGCTGATTATCATATATTCAAGAACTTGATATTTGCTGAAAGAACGTTAAAGAACGAACAATACAATAAATACCTTGAGATATTCAATATTTTAACACGGGATATGCCTAAGCCTAATATGGTGATTTATTTAAACGCAAGTCTTGATACTCTTCTCTCCCGAATCGGTAAAAGAGGTCGTGAATTCGAAGAAAATATATCCTCCATATATTTAGAGCAGTTATCCGCGGATTATCGAACATTCATGAAAACATTTGAGAAACAGCACCCTGATATCCCTGTTCTTACATTCAACGGAGATGAGCTGGATTTTGTCGGGAACAAGGATGATTTGAAAACGATAATCAGCCAAATAGAGAATGCCCTGCACAAAGGAGTAAAGTCAAATGAACTTACGAAAGAAATATAATATTCCAAACAACGCCGTCATTACGATAGCAGGGACGGTTGGCGTAGGAAAATCGACCATGACCAATGCGTTAGCCGATGCCCTTCAATTCAGGACATCATTTGAAAAGGTTGATACGAACCCCTACCTGGATAAGTTTTACGATGATTTTAATCGCTGGAGTTTCCACCTGCAAATTTATTTCCTCGCTGAACGTTTTAAAGAGCAAAAAAAAATCTTCGAATATGGCGGCGGTTTTATCCAAGACCGTTCCATTTATGAAGACACCGGGATATTTGCAAAAATGCATTATGAAAAAGGCACGATGAATGATGTGGACTACGAAACGTATACAAGCCTTTTCAACGCCATGGTAATGACGCCATACTTCCCGCACCCTGATTTACTTATCTATCTCGAAGGTTCGCTCGATGATATCCTAGACCGGATCCAAGAGCGAGGCCGTCCAATGGAACAGCATACCCCAATTGAATATTGGCAGGAAATGCACGGCCGTTACGAAGAATGGATTGATCAATTCAACGCTTGCCCTGTCCTTCGATTAAATATAAACGAATATGACCTTATGCAGGATGAAGCAAGCATCGAACCTCTTATAAAACGGATTGCCGAATATATGGAGCAAACCAAGTTGCTGCGAAATGTATAAACAGAAAAACCACCGGTTATCCGGTGGTTTTTTAATATATTAGAAAACAAAAATTCCGTTACATATCTGTAACGGAATTCATCGATATCCAATTTATGCGCTGTGGTTATTAATAAGTTATGGAGGAGGTAGAGGGATTCGAACCCCCGCGGGATTTGACTCCCCTGTCGGTTTTCAAGACCGATCCCTTCAGCCGAACTTGGGTATACCTCCGTATCAACATTTATTATATTACATGGATTTAAAATTAAAGTCAAGCCCTCTATAAAGTTTTTTAAAATAATTTTCAAACTTAGATAAAAAGGAGAATCAGCCTCTTTAATCGGAAGCTGATTCCTTTTGACTTACGGTTTTATGACTTCCGCACCGCGCATATATGGACGTAATACTTCAGGAATGATAACACTGCCATCTTCCTGCTGATAATTTTCCAAAAGGGCTGCGACTGTACGGCCGATTGCCAAACCTGATCCATTTAGAGTATGGACGTGTTCCGGTTTGCCTTTTGCATCACGTCTGAAGCGGATATTTGCCCGTCTAGCCTGGAATGCTTCAAAGTTACTGCAAGAAGAAATTTCGCGGTACGTTCCATAGCTCGGGATCCAAACCTCGATATCATACTTTTTAGCAGCTGTGAAACCAAGATCTCCCGTACACATGCTTAGCACTCGGTATGGAAGACCTAGCAATTGAAGGACCTTTTCGGCATGCCCTGTAAGGTTTTCCAACTCTGCATAAGAATCTTCCGGCTTCACGAATTTCACTAGTTCAACTTTATTGAACTGGTGCTGACGAATTAACCCGCGTGTATCACGACCTGCAGATCCTGCCTCTGAACGGAAAGAAGCACTGTATGCCGCATAGCTTATCGGCAGATCGTCCATGCTCATGATTTCATCACGATGGAAGTTTGTCACCGGGACTTCAGCTGTAGGAATCAAGAAGTAATCATCACTTTCAATACGGAAAGCATCCTCTTCGAATTTTGGCAATTGACCTGTGCCAGTCATGCTTGCACGGTTAACCATATATGGTGGCAGCATTTCTTCATATCCATGTTCCTCAACATGAAGGTCTAACATAAAGCTAATTAATGCACGTTCTAATCGAGCACCAAGGCCCCTATAAAATACAAATCGGCTTCCGGTCACTTTTGCTGCCCGTTCAAAATCCAGGATGCCTAGATCTCCGGCTACATCCCAGTGTGGTTTCGGTTCAAACTTGAATTCCGGTAGTTCTCCCCATTTACGGATTTCGACATTATCATCTTCCGTCTCACCAACAGGCACACTTTCATGCGGAATGTTCGGAATGGAAAGAAGTAATGTTTCCAACTGGGCTTCCACTTCACGAAGTTCATCATCGAATCCTTTGATACGGTCACCAACTTCACGCATTTGGGCAATCAGCTGATCTGCATCTTTTTTTTCCCGTTTCAATACGGCCACTTGCTGTGAAACTTCATTTCTTTGGCTTTTCAACTTTTCCGTCTCAGCAATCAAAGCCCGACGCTTTACATCCAGTTCCTCGAATTTACCTAAATCGGTCAAATCTTCTCCTCTAAATTGCAATACACGCTTCACTTCTTCAAAATTATTTCTTACATATTTCAAATCCAACATTTTCAGTTCCTCCTTAATATTTTTATGTTTTATCAAAGAACGCAAAAAACTCCCGTCCCCTGAAGAAGGGACGAGAGTTAACCCGCGTTGCCACCCTAGTTGAAGGCCTATCTAAAACGCCTACCACTTATCACGATAACGGCTTTTAACCGAAAGTACTTACTGACCCAAAAGGGCTTTCCATACTCTGCTCCAGGAGGGATTCACAAAACTCTCACACCGATTTCCACCAGCCATCGGCTCTCTATAGAAAGAAATACTTGTTACTATTTCCTGTCAATGCTTTCTTATATAATCAGATTGTTTTCCATAATGTACTATAATTTTATACATTACGCAACCGTTTTATACGTGAAACTTAAAACCAGCCTTTAACAGTGGAAGCTACACTGCTCCATACGTCACCAAAGAATCCGCCAACCGCTCGCATTGATAGTACGAACCAGTTTGCCTTTTCTACAGATTCAGCAGCTACGACGTTAACCTTAACCTGATCTCCGTTGATGTACCCGTAATCTTCACCTTTTTTAGGAGTGACTGTGATGTAACCTAGCTTTTCACCTTTTTTGATTGGTGCAGTCAGCTTACCATCATCATTCAATTTGTTTTTATCGATCACTAAATCTGTTTTATAGTTGTCTTTCTCACCATTTTCAACAAGTAGCTCGATCGCTTTTTCAGATTGAATCTTAACGTCTTTTTCCTTGCCTTTCACTACAGAAAGTGTTTCTTTCCCTTTCACCTGGTAGTTGGCAGGAAGGACTTTTTCCTTTTTAAAGGTTGCATAAGCATAGTTCATAAGCTTAGTGCTATCCGCAAAACGTTCGTTTTTATTAGTGGACTTCATGACCACCGTGATATAGCGCTGACCGTCCTGGATAACCGTCCCTGTGTGTCCATATCCGGCAAAGTCAGTAGATCCCGTTTTTAGTCCATCTACGCCTTTATATTCAAATATCAGTCCAGGCAGCATCCAGTTGAAGTTCGGATATTCTTTTCCATCACGGAACTTCAATTTAGGGATGCTGGCGATTTTCAACACTTCCGGATAATCATTTATTAAACGATAAGCAAGAAGTGCAGTATCTTTTGCTGTCATGATATTTTCATCATCTTCATCACCTGAAGGAAATTGCCCTAATAAATCGCTGTTATTCAAGCCGCTGGCATTAACGAATTTATGTTTTTTCAAGCCTAATTCCTTCGCTTTTTCGTTCATTAACTTAACGAAGCTCTTTTCACTACCGGAAACTAGCTGTGCTAAAGCTACTGTTGCCGCATTTCCGGAATAGACGGCCATAGCTTGATATAGTTCCTTAACTGTATAATCTTCACCTTCCGTTAACCCGACATTCGACAAATTGGGTGCTTTTGAAAGGTCATGTACGTATTTATTTATTTTAACTTTTTGATCCCAACTGATTTTCCCATTTTCAATTGACTCCATTATGATGTACTCTGTCATCATTTTAGACATGGATGCAATCCCTAATACTTTATCGGCATTTTTTTCATACACGATTTGTCCTGTTTCACCATCAATGATGATGGCTGCCTCTGCTTTTAAACCTAAATTATCAGATTCAGCAACAGCTTCCCCCGGTTGATAGGCAAATTGCGACATAACAAGAACAAAAACAAAAGTGAAAATGAGGGTCATCTTGCTGATTTTTTTCAATTTCCAATACCTCCAACTTTTAAGCTAATCTCTATTACAAAGAAGAAACTTTATGTAATTCCCTTGACACCTTGTCTAGTTTATCACAGAAAAAATAAAAAAAATAGACAGAGTAATCGCAGACTCTGTCTATTTTAACAATAAATTTTAATGACGATTATATGTTAAATTCATTACATTGAGTAGTTCGGTGCTTCTTTTGTAATTTGGACGTCATGAGGATGGCTTTCCCTTAATCCGGCACCAGTCATTTTGACAAATTGAGAGTTTTCCCTCAACTCTTCCAATGTTGCTGTACCGCAATATCCCATACCTGAACGAATGCCGCCAATCAGCTGGAAAATGGTATCTGATAAAGGTCCTTTATATGGAAGGCGGCCTTCGATGCCTTCCGGTACGAATTTTTTGTTATCTTCTTGGAAGTAGCGATCTTTAGATCCCTTTTCCATTGCAGCAACAGAGCCCATACCCCGATACACTTTAAATCGGCGGCCTTGGAAAATTTCCGTTTCGCCTGGGCTTTCAGTTACACCGGCAAGCATACTGCCAAGCATTACTGCATGTCCGCCTGCAGCTAGGGCTTTAACGATATCACCAGAGTATTTGATTCCGCCATCAGCAATGATCGTTTTACCATGTTTTCTTGCTTCTGTCGCACAATCGAAGACTGCCGTGATTTGCGGAACACCTACACCAGCTACAACCCTTGTCGTACAGATTGACCCAGGTCCGATTCCCACTTTCACTACATCAGCTCCAGCTTCGATCAATGCTTTCGTACCTTCGGCTGTTGCCACATTACCGGCAATGATCGTCAATTCAGGATATGTCCCGCGGATTTCCTTCACCATTTCAAGGACGCCTTCTGAATGACCGTGAGCAGTATCAAGTACAATTGCATCGACATGGGATTTAACCAGCATTTCGACACGCTTCATTGTATCCTTGGTCACGCCGACTGCAGCACCTGCAAGTAATCTTCCTTGCTTATCTTTCGCCGAATTCGGGAACTCGATGACTTTCTCGATATCCTTGATCGTAATAAGTCCTTTAAGGACACCATTATCGTCCACAAGGGGAAGCTTTTCAATTTTGTATTTTTGAAGAATCTTCTCTGCTTGTTCCAAGTTAGTTCCCACTGGCGCTGTGACCAGATTCTCTACAGTCATGACACTGGAAATCTTCAAGGAAAAATCGGAAATAAATCGCAAATCACGGTTTGTAATGATACCCACAAGCTTTTGATCCTCTATATTGTTGACTACAGGAACACCTGAAATGCGATATTTACCCATTAAATGCTCTGCATCGAATACTTGGTGATCCGGCGTTAAGAAAAATGGATCGGTAATTACACCGCTTTCTGAACGTTTTACTTTATCCACCAGTTCAGCTTGTGCTTCAATGGACATATTTTTATGAATGATACCCAATCCGCCTTGACGAGCCATGGCAATTGCCATCTCAGCTTCCGTCACGGTATCCATTCCTGCGCTGATGATAGGAAGGTTGAGCCTTAAGTTTTCAGCTAAGTTGACTTGAAGGTTAACATCTTTCGGCAAAACCTCTGATTTCGCTGGAATTAATAGGACATCATCAAAGGTTAAACCTTCTTTTGCAAATTTATTTTCCCACATTATTTTCCCCTCCTGCTTAAAAATATTATTTGTAGGTTATCAATAGGACATACTACTGTCAAGAAGAGAAATAAAAGTTTGATTATTCTATTAATTCGGAGGATAGCTGCAATGCCTGAAAACAATGATAATTTCGATAAATATACACCTTTTTTTTCCGCATCTTCCTCACAACTTTTTTTACAAAAATGTTACACGCACGAAAAAATAGCAGAAGCGGAAATAAAAAGTTACGATAATTGTTATCCATTTATTTACCATCTTGAACATGCTAAAACTTATTATAATCAGGCTGCCATTGCACCACTTTCCATACAACCAATACTTACATTTTATGGATTCGCACAATTATTAAAGGCATGTCTGCTCACGATTGATCCTTACTATCCGGAATCAACTTCGATGCTTGCCCATGGGGTAACAACGAGAAAAAAGAAAAAACAACAATATGAATTTTTAAAGGACGAAGTGAAAACGCAAAAGAATGGACTTTTCACCTGCATTGCCGAGAAGTTATTTCACATCAAGCATCTGGAAGGTGAAAAGTTTTCCATGGGAACATTAATGAAGGAAATCCCAGATATGCAAAACTTTACATGGTCTGTTTCAAAGAAAAATTTCATCGCCATGTTACCATCTTTGAATGGCTTTCAATTACCTTCAGCTGTATTGGATACCTATCAGATGTCCAGCAGTCGGTTGGAAGAATTTTTGAAAGCAAAAACGAATCAAGTTTACAGTATTTCAGAAGCTCCTGGGACACTGCATTTTAAAACAGATGGCGTCCCCAATCATAATGCCACGTCCCCAATACGGTATAATTTAGCAGAAGGACAGTTCATGCTATCACTAAACAAAGATTCGTCAGCTTTTTCATTACCTGAACTTTTGATCCATTATTTGATTTCTTATAACCTTAGCATAATAGCTCGTTATGAAACAGAATGGTGGGCAGAACTGTTGAAAACCATGCCTAATGATGATTACCCCTGTATTGTTCAATTCCTTAAAATAAGCCAAGCTAAGGTGCCATTCTTAATATTTGAATGGATCAAGTCCGGAAGGTTCCACCTTTGATCCCTTCAACATCCATTTGGTGTATTGATCTGGTATTAAACGAAGAAAAAGACCAGCCGGATGGCTGATCTTTTGAAATGGCTTGGCGGCGTCCTACTCTCACAGGGGGAAACCCCCAACTACCATCGGCGCTGAAGAGC
>NZ_JBNNSB010000018.1:0-14149 GCF_050277335.1 Peribacillus sp. NPDC101480 | reverse complement strand
GCTAATTAAAAGGATCAATCAAGAAAAATTGGAAGTAACACATGAAAAGCTCCCTGTTTCTTTTGTGGAGAGACAAACAACGAGATGAAGAAGTGAAAGCGAAACTAGAAGAATTAGGCTTAGGTCTTCGTAAAGACGACTGATAACATGGCGGAATCAATCCATTATGTTGTGAGCCTTGTTATAGACACACAATATAGAACTTCAACAAAGGAGGGAATCTCTAATGGGTTACAGAAAGTTAGGACGCACTAGCGCACAACGTAAAGCATTACTTCGTGATTTAGCTACGGATCTTATTATCCATGAGCGCATTGAAACTACTGAAGCACGTGCAAAGGAATTACGTTCTGTAGTAGATAAAATGATCACTCTTGGTAAACGTGGTGACTTGCATGCACGCCGTCAAGCTGCATCTTTCATCCGTAACGAAATCGCTGACGCTGAGAATGGCACAGATGCCCTTCAAAAACTATTCAGTGACGTGGCTCCACGTTATGAAGAACGTCAAGGTGGATACACTCGTATCATGAAAGTTGGTCCACGCCGCGGTGACGGTGCACCAGTCGTGGTTATTGAATTAGTTTAATAACAACGATGAAAAAGGGCGGGACAAATGAATATACTCACTTGTTCTATGCCCTTTTTCTTTTTTTAAAATAGAAATTCTGTACTTTAGAAATTCGCATTGAGTGTTACGATGGCTGGCGGAACCTGTATCATGCAGGGAGCCTTCACGTCTAGCTCAAGCATCCCTTCCCGCTTTTGATAAGCGATTATAAGATAACCTGTTTTTCGTAACAGGCCCGCTATTAGCTGCTCTTAATTTACCGAAAATTCTTTCGGTGGAAGGGGTGCAGCGTTTTTTTATATTTTCAGAAGGAAAATTACTATATTTATATTGAGTGAGCAGAGTTTAGTTTAGACGAGTGCAGTCGAGAATGAGGAGGGCCACATGGTGAAGAAGCTGGTTTCTTTAAATAATATTGTTTTTAAATATGAGGGTCAGTCTCGAAACGCCTTGGATGATGTGTCTTTTGATATTCATCAGGGGGAGTGGCTTGCGATTGTCGGACATAATGGCTCTGGCAAGTCGACATTAGCGAAGTTACTGAATGGTCTTCAGTTCGCTAACTCAGGTACCATTACGATTAATGATCAACTTTTGACAGAAGAATCAGTTTGGGATGTACGCCAGAAAATTGGCATGGTTTTTCAAAACCCAGATAATCAATTTGTAGGCACTACAGTTCAGGATGATGTGGCTTTTGGTTTAGAAAACGCCGGTGTTTCTCAGCAGGTTATGGTGGAGCGTGTTCATGGTGCGTTAAATAAGGTTAAAATGAATGCCTTTCTTAATCAAGAGCCGCACCATCTATCCGGCGGTCAAAAGCAAAGAGTGGCAATAGCAGGTGTAATAGCCCTGCAGCCAGACATAATCATCTTAGATGAAGCAACCTCCATGCTTGACCCAAGAGGCCGTGAAGAAGTGCTTGAAACAGTTAGGGAATTAAAGCAGGAAAACGATATTACTGTCATATCAATAACCCATGATCTTGAGGAAGCTGCGAAAGCTGATCGAATGATAGTCATGAACCAAGGTCGGCTATATCGTGAAGGATCGCCTCAGGATATTTTTGAATTAGAGGAAGAATTGATTGCTCTTGGTCTGGATATTCCCTTTTCAGTGAAACTAACCAAGGAGTTACAAAAAAATGGTGTTCGTGTAGTTGATGGGCATTTGACAGAGGAAGAGTTGGTGAAGGATTTATGCGAATTACACTCGATGATGTAGAATACCGCTATCAGGTGAATACTCCTTTTGAACATCTAGCTCTGCATGATGTCAATATTTCAATGGAGCCGGGAACCTATACCGCAATCATCGGGCATACAGGGTCCGGGAAATCCACGCTACTGCAGCATTTAAATGCTCTTTTAAAACCGACGAAGGGTCGGGTTTTCATTGGGGATCGGACGATTGAAGCCGGAAGAAAAGAAAAGGCTTTGCGGCCAATAAGACAAAAGGTCGGAATTGTTTTTCAGTTTCCGGAACATCAGTTATTTGATGAAACGGTTGAAAAGGATATATGTTTCGGTCCTATGAACTTTGGCGTTTCTGAAATTGATGCGAAGAAACTGGCCAGGAAAGCCATCGCGCAAGTCGGTTTGAATGAGGAAGTTCTTGAAAAATCTCCATTCGACTTATCCGGCGGACAAATGCGACGGGTGGCCATCGCTGGGGTCCTTGCCATGGAGCCGGAAGTATTGGTGCTTGACGAGCCTACAGCGGGTCTGGATCCGCGAGGACGCAAAGAAATCATGGATATGTTTTATGATCTGCATAAAGCAAGAGGCATTTCAACGATTCTGGTGACTCATAGCATGGAGGATGCAGCCAAGTACGCGGATGACATCATTATCATGCATAAGGGTACGGTGTTCAAAAAAGGAACCCCCCAGGAAATTTTCTCGGAGCCGGAACAATTAATGGAGCTTGGCCTGGATGTTCCTGATACGGTCCGTTTTCAACTAAAGCTCCAGAAGGAACTTGGTGTTCGATTTGATCACCCATGTCTTAATATCGGTGATTTAGCGATAGAAATAGATAAAGCCATGAAACGGGGGAACCGCTGATGCTGGATAAAATGATTATCGGGCGTTATGTCCCTGCAAATTCACTGATTCACAAGATGGATCCAAGGGCTAAATTGCTCCTCGTGTTCCTGTTTGTTTGTGTCGTCTTTTTGGCGAATAATGTCGTTTCTTACGGTTTGCTTGCTGTATTCACCATCCTATTGATCATTCTTTCCAAAATACCGCTTCGTTATCTTTACAATGGGTTAAAACCAATCTTTTTCTTGATCGTATTTACATTCCTTCTCCATATATTTTTTACGAAAGAAGGGGATTTGCTTTTTGAATACGGTTGGTTTGAAATCTATGAAGGCGGTCTGATTCAAGGGTTTTTCATATCAGTAAGATTTACTTTATTAATCCTTGTTACGTCACTTTTAACTTTGACGACATCCCCGATATCCATTACAGATGGAATGGAAGAGCTGTTGGGGCCCTTGAAAAAGTGGAAGATGCCTGTACATGAACTGGCATTGATGATGTCCATTGCCCTTCGTTTCATTCCAACGCTAATGGAGGAAACGGAAAAAATCATGAAGGCTCAAACTGCAAGGGGCGTTGACTTTTCATCTGGCCCGATAAAGGACAGGGTTAAATCGATTGTACCGCTGCTTGTTCCTTTATTTGTTAGTTCGTTCAAACGGGCTGAGGAATTGGCAACTGCCATGGAATCAAGAGGATACCGTGGCGGGGAAGGCCGCACGAAATATCGCCAATTGAACTGGAAGATGAGTGATAGTCTTTTGATGGTCTCAATCGGTGTTCTTACGGTCATGTTATTTTTATTACGTTCATAATAAGGAAGAGAACTATGCCAAAATATAAATGTGTGATCGCTTATGACGGCACGGATTTTGCTGGTTATCAGGTGCAGCCTGAGAAGCGCACCATACAAAGTGAATTCGAGGCAGTCTTGGCCCAAATGCATAAAGGCACAATTATAAAAGTGACTGCTTCTGGCAGGACAGATTCAGGGGTCCATGCAAAGGGGCAGGTACTTCACTTTGAATCGCCCCTTACATTCCCTACGGAAAATTGGGTAAAGGCGTTCAGCGCCCTTCTTCCGACCGATATCATCGTTCTGGAAGTCGACATCGTGCCTGACAATTTTCATGCAAGGTTCCATACGACTGGGAAAGAGTACCGTTATATCATAGCCCGCTCTAAACTGCGGGATCCGTTCCAGCGAAATTACGCTTATCATTATCCCTACCCATTAGATGGGGAGGCGATGAGGGAAGCAATCTCCTACTTGATCGGGACACATGACTTTACAAGTTTTTGTTCGGCTAAAACGGAAGTGGTCGATAAAGTTCGAACGATACAAGTGATGGATTTTGAAGAGAGCGATGGTTACATGGTTTTCCGCTTCGTTGGCGAAGGTTTTTTGTATAACATGGTGCGTATCTTGGTTGGGACGCTCCTGGATGTCGGCAGCGGCAAGATGTCACCCCATGATATGAGCGGGATTTTGGCCAAAAAGGACCGCAGTTTTGCAGGGAAAACAGCACCAGCCCAAGGCTTATATTTATGGAAAGTTTTTTACAAATAAAATTATTTTCGAAGTGATACCAGTTTTTTACAACTGGGAAACGAGATGAACTCAGTAATGGAGCGGTTTGACGCTACACTGACCTTTTTATGGAGTTGCAGAGAGTGTTTTATAGACAACTTATCCTAGTGTAACATTCCCTTGACAATGAATCTGGGAGAAGTTAATATAATATGGTATGTATTTTAATCCCACGATAAGCCCCGGAAGTTTATTGTGATTGAAAATAAATATAAAAAATTAAAAAGTTTTTTAGGAGGTTAACCATGCGTACGACATTTATGGCGAAAGCTAATGAAGTAGAACGTAAATGGTATGTGATTGACGCTGAAGGCAAAACTTTGGGTCGCCTTTCTACTGAAGTAGCATCCATCTTACGTGGTAAACATAAACCAACTTTTACACCGAACATTGACACTGGTGATCATGTAATTCTAATCAATGTTGAAAAAATCCACTTGACTGGTAAAAAATTGACTGACAAAATTTATTACCGTCACACTATGCATCCAGGCGGTCTTAAAACTAGAACTGCTCTTGAAATGCGTACAAACTACCCTGAGAGAATGCTTGAACTTGCTATCAAAGGTATGCTTCCAAAGAATTCTCTTGGTCGTCAAATCTACAAAAAATTACACGTATACGCTGGAGCTGAGCACCCACACGCTGCTCAACAACCAGAAGTATACGAATTACGCGGATAATTACTAAGGAGGTTACTATCTTGGCACAAGTTCAATATTATGGTACTGGTCGCCGTAAGAGCTCAGTAGCTCGTGTACGTTTAGTACCAGGCGAAGGTCGCATCGTTATTAACGGTCGTGACATCAATGAATATATTCCTTTCGCAGCATTACGTGAAGTTGTAAACCAACCACTAGTTGCAACAGAAACTACTGGAAATTACGACGTTCTAGTAAACGTTAGCGGTGGTGGATACACTGGTCAAGCTGGAGCAATCCGTCACGGTATCGCTCGTGCATTGCTTCAAGTTGATCCAGAATACCGTCCATCTCTTAAAACTGCTGGTTTACTAACTCGTGACCCACGTATGAAAGAGCGTAAAAAATACGGTCTTAAAGGCGCACGTCGTGCACCTCAGTTCTCAAAACGTTAATTCTATTACCGTTTCAAAGACTCTCAACCATTTCGGTTGGGAGTCTTTTTTTATGCCCGGAAAAGTGTGTCACTGGAAATATTAAAAAGCATATCTGGGATCTCCCGGATATGCTTTATTTTAAATACTCCATTTAATAATTTTAGTTATGAGATTCACCTTGGCTTTTTTTGATTACGGTCTTTCCCGGCATGAAGCATGCAAAAATTAATGCCACAAAAGATAAGATTAACATGAAAACATAGGCATCACTTGAGCCAAAGATGGAAGCTAATGCCTTTAGTTGAATAGCTGAAATATTTTCATTTTTCATTGATAGCTCAGAGGCATGCGAAGTTGCCTGCATTGTATACACTGTGATGACAACTGCCGTTCCAATAGCACCTGACAATTGGCGAATGGTATTATTTACAGCTGAACCATGGGAACCCAATTCTCTTGGTAAAGCATTCAACCCTGCTGTATTTAATGGCATGGTAATAAAGCTCAAGCCAATTCGTAATATAATGGTACGAACCATTAAATAGCTATAGGTTGTGGATTCGTTTATATCTATGACTCCCCACATCGAAACAATGATAAATACCAAACCTGTAATAAAGAGCGGTTTAGCACCATATTTATCATACATTTTACCTGTGACAGGGGATAAGAAGGCATTAATCACAGCTCCAGGTAATAACAGTAAACCTGCTTCAAATGCTGTAAAACCTCTTCCGTTTTGCAAGTAAATGGGTAAAAGAATTAAATCAGCATACATGATCATCGTAATTAGTACATTGATGAAAGATGTGAGAGTGAAAATTTTATAATTGAATACAGATAAATTTAATAATGGATCGCTGGATTTCATTTGTCGTAAACAGAATAGAGTCGACACGATCATTCCGACGAGTATTGCAGTAATGACAACGGGATCATCCCATCCCTTGCTTCCTGCGCTACTAAATCCAAATAATACACAGCCAAAACCAATCGTCGATAAAGTGACACTTATGATATCCAATTTTGCTTTTGTTGTCTCGGCAACATTCATTAAATATTTGAACGCTAGAACTATGACGATTAATATAAATGGCATTAACCCAATAAATAGCCATCTCCATGAAACATATTCAATGATAAAACCAGATAATGTAGGGGCTATGGCTGGAGCGAAAATCATCGCAAAGCCAATTGTCCCCATAATGCTTCCACGCTTTTCGCTAGGATATAAATATAAAATAACTGTCATCATTAGAGGCATAATAATCCCGGCACCAATTGCCTGAATCATTCTTCCCGTTAACAGCACACCAAAATTCCCTGCACATGCACAAAGTAAAGATCCGATGAGCAAAAAGAACATCGAGCTAATAAATAGCTGCCTTGTTGTAAACCGTTTCATTAAAAAGGCAGTAATCGGCACTAACACACCATTCACTAGCATAAATCCTGTTGATAGCCATTGTACAGTTGCGGCCGTTACATGAAATACATCCATTAAACCACTCAATGCAACATTTAATAGTGTCTGATTTAATGTTGATAAAAAACACCCAGCGATCAATACAATTAATAAAACTTTTTTATTTCCTTCCGTTATGTCCACTTCTGTCGACAACCCCTTCATTTTTGACTTGCATTCTCAACACCGTGTCGATAAAATCGATGGTAACAAAAAAATATGTTGCTTACCATGAACAGTTTTTTTGAAAATGTTCACTAATCGACATAGAAATATATGCTGTTGAGAAAGTCAGGGAAAAATCTATAAAGGAGTTAAAAATGTCTATACCAAAAAAAGAAGATCCTCGTACAATTCGGTCAAGGGAAATGTTTAAGGACGCTGTCATTGCTCTCTTACGCGAGGACCCCATAATTTCAAATTTAACGGTTCAGAAAATCGCAGACAAAGCAGGATTAAATCGGACAACATTTTACCTGCATTATCAGGATATTCAAGATTTACTAACGCAAATCACCGATGAGATTTTAAATGAGCTTTCCGATAAAATTTTTGCTTTAATACATGCAAAAGATTTATCAGAAAAACAACAGCTAACACAATTGCTTGATTATTTATATATTCATCGGGATTATTTACTTATTTTATTTAAAACGAATCAGTTTGAGGACCAGTTGTTTTCATTGTTAAAGCAATTAGTAGAAATTAGAAGGAAGAATACCAAAAAGGATCTACCTGCTGAATATGTTGACATTGACATTAAAACAGCCTCATTGGTAGGCATTATAATATGGTGGTTAAGAAAGGGGCTTCATTTTAGTTCAGATTATATTGCCAATCAAATATATTTAATGTACAAGGTGCAATGATGTTGGGGGTGTTCTTTGTCCGGAAAAAGATTTGTCCCATTTTCAGCATCAGATCCAAGTAAAAGGCCGCGGCGGCGTTGGTGACGGGTGTGTTCCATTTGTTTACACTTGAGTTTATTTATGTAATACAGAATTTTTTGTAAAATCCATATTTATTAAGTTCCTGTTTAGGAGTATGATAATACTTAAAAAAGAAAGAGGACTTCATATGAATTCAACATACTCACCAATTGAAACAACTAAAACAAAAGCCTTGGTCATCAATGCGCTATTCATTGCATTAACTCTTGTAGCGACAATGTTCATCAACATCAAGCTTCCAATAATGGGTAACGGCGGCCTGATCCATCTTGGTAACGTTCCCCTTTTTATAGCAGCCTTGGTATATGGCAAAAAAACAGGAGCGATAGCAGGCGCCTTCGGTATGGCCTTCTTCGACCTTTTCTCTGGTTGGGCAGCGTGGGCACCGTTTACATTCGTCATCGTAGGTACAATGGGCTTTCTAGCCGGCCTTATATCCGAAAAGGTACCGGGCAAGAGAGAATGGGTATACACTATGGCCGTTGCCGTTGCATTGGTTATAAAAATCGTCGGCTACTATTTTGTCGAGGTTATTCTTTATGGTAACTGGATACAGCCATTTGGCTCCATCCCAGGAAACGTGATGCAGGTCGTAATAGCCGGTATAATTGTAGTGCCGCTTGCTGGTAGATTAAAGAAAAGAGCTGGACAGATATAAAGTAAAACATGGGAAACCATTTCAAAACATTGTGTAGGCGCCACCGATAGAATTTAGGACAGTTTAAAAGTTATATCAAAGGACATCCGTTTACCATGGATGTCCTTTTATCTTAATAGATCTCAAATAGTATTGATCAAGGTTCAAAGAGACACACGCAGTGAGCGACCCAAGTCGACAAGGTCAGCCTCGGGTAGCGGCCTGAGTGGCGAGTTATGGGTGATAGTTCCGAGTTTTCTGCCATTAAACATCATCCGAAATGTTCAGTTTGCCCTTTGACCATGGAAGATAGCATTTTGCATATCGATACGCATTATTAAATTACTTGCCAAACCTATCCTTATTATTTTTTGCCAATGGAATAAATGAATGGTTCAAAATAGAAGGCTAAAACTAAATTATGTCTTGGGAAATAATTTTGGGAAATGGGGAATTGCCCCGGAGGTGAATTATGGCTGTGATATTAGGTTTACAGGAGATGCAAAGGGAAAGGCAATTGAAGTTCGAACGCAGGCTGCTCAGGGAACTTTCTATCGAGGATATGAAGGGAAGGATTCAGCGTTACTTCGGACAGGACTTGATGGATGTTTTGGAGGAGGGCTACTTTGATGTTGCCATCGAGGCTTATTTATTAGGAGCCAACTATAGTAAGTTTGGCTATTATGGTGAGTCGGAAGAAGATGTTAGGTCCAGGTGCTGGAAGGAAGAGAAATTTTTGGTGGATACTCTTTTTAACTTCATTTTGTATTGGCGGGAAGTTACGGCGAATAATGCTTTTGATGAGGGTTTGTTTTATTGCTGTGAAGGATTTGTAGGGGATTGGTGGCTGGACGGCTTTAAGACTGGTGAAAAACGATATAAAATGAAACTGCATTAGGAAGGCAAATTCCCATTCCTTGTTCTATTTCCATGGTTTGTCCCATACTTTTTAGTAGAGAGATCATGGAAGGGGAACGGTCATGCGCAGAAAGCTGAAATATACAGGAATCGCTATGGGATTGTTTGTCCTTTTTTTAATTGTAACTTTTAAATTTGTTGAAGATGATTCTTGGGACTCCTGGAACCTTCCGTTGGCAGGTAAGGTCATCATTCTGGATGCAGGTCACGGAGGAATGGACGGCGGGGCAAATGTACAAGAGATTATGGAAAAGGAAATTGCCCTTTCCGTTTCATTAAAGGTCAGGGACTATTTGCAGGAACAGGGTGCCCTTGTCATCATGACCCGTGAGAAAGATGAGGATTTGGCACAGGGAAATACAAAGGGGATCCGCCAGCGAAAACAGGAGGACTTACGGAATCGGGTTGAAATGATCAATGATTCGGAAGCGGACTTATTCTTAAGCATTCATTTGAACTCTTTTCCATCAGCGTCATCGAAAGGTGCCCAGACCTTTTATACAAGCAGGTTTGAAGAAAATGAACAGGTGGCAAAATTCATTCAGACTGAAATCATCAGGAACCTGGAAAATACAAAGCGTGATGCAAAAACGATTAATCATGTGTATTTGATGAATTATGCTAAGAAGCCGGGAGCGCTTGTGGAAATTGGCTTTCTTTCCAATACCGAGGAAAGGGAACGCCTTGTCAGTGATAAGTATCAAGAAAAGGTTGCCAGCTCGATTTATATGGGGATTTTACGGTACTTTACAGAGGGAAAACTATCAGAAGAAAAGTGATGTCTGGGTCTTGTAAGGTACAAGGCCTCTTTATTATGGGAAAATAATCAGGTTTTTCATGCGGGGCAGATAATAATCTTTCTTTCCGTAATATGTTATACTGAAAAATGGGAAAATAAAATTCAAAGGGGTGCTCGACTTGCTAACAGAAGAGAAAGTACTGAATTTATTAAAGGATCTTAAAGACCCTTTTCTACATAAAAACCTTGAAGAGACAAATGGAATTATAGAAATCAAAATAAAACCTGAAAAGAATCATGTAAGTGTTAAACTTGCGATTGCGAAAACGGGGACCGCCGAGCAAATGCAAATGCAATCGGAAGTTGTGGACTTACTGAAAACGAACGGAGCGGAATCGGTAGGCATCCGTTTCGCGGAGCTTTCTGAAGAGGAGTTAGCCAAGCACCGTGAAAGCATTCCTCAGGATGAAGCGGACCAAGGCTTGCTTGGCCCTAACAGCAAGACACAATTCATCGCGATCGCCAGCGGTAAAGGCGGAGTGGGAAAATCTACGATTTCAGTGAATTTCGCCACTTCACTTGCTCGTTTAGGTAAAAAGGTCGGACTGGTTGATGCCGATATTTATGGATTCAGCGTACCTGATATGATGGGGATAACAAAAAGACCGGTTGTTCGCGGGGAAAAAATCATTCCTGTAGAACGGTTTGGCGTTCAAGTTATCTCAATGGGCTTTTTTGTAGAGGATAACGCGCCGATCATATGGAGAGGGCCAATGCTGGGGAAAATGCTCAACAGTTTCTTTAATGAAGTGGAATGGGGAGATTTGGACTATTTGGTCCTTGACTTACCGCCGGGTACAGGCGATGTTGCTTTGGACGTTCATACGATGCTCCCATCATGTAAAGAAATCATCGTTACGACACCGCATCCGACTGCAGCCTTCGTTGCTGCAAGAGCTGGTGCCATGGCCATCAAGACAGAACACGAAGTCATTGGTGTCATAGAGAACATGTCATTCTTCGAAAGTAAAACGACGGGTGAAAAAGAATATGTCTTCGGAAAAGGCGGCGGAGAGAAGCTTGCAGAAGAGCTTCGTACAGAAGTTTTAGGTCAACTTCCCCTGCAACAGCCGGATTGGAACGAAGAGGACTTTGCTCCATCCATTTACGCAGCGGACCATAGGCTCGGCAGGATTTACGAAGATATTGCTAAGAAAGTCATTGAAAAACTACAATAAAAATAAGGCTGATTCCGATTGGAATCAGCCTTATTTCATTCTTTTTACTTTTTCTCCTTCTCAGCCGCTTTAGTGGCTGCTTTATCCAATTTCTCTTGCATTTTAGCCTGGACGAGAGGACTCTCCATGGTTTCGATGATCAGCTCTTTGTAGACCGACCGCATCTCCTTGGTTTTTAATAACTTATTCATTTCTTTTTCCATATCCGGTTCTTTCATTATTTCCATGAGCATTCCACGATACTGAGGATCGGCAGTTAAGTCCTTCAATACCTTTTTATGTTCGTCTTCTAATGCTTTAGCATACGCGGAAGCGAATTCGGGATCATTAAATGTCTTTTTCCAAAATTCCTTCCCTTTATCTGAAGTGACCATATCTTCAATGGATTTCTTAATGTCATCCGAATCCATAATAAGTTCAGCTTTCGTTTTGTCGTCAGTAATGATATCCTGGATGGCTTTTTTTCCATCATCTGTTTTCAAGATATCTACGACCATCTTCTTTGTCTCTTCATACTCCATTTTTTCTGCGCCTGCTCCATTTTGAGCACAACCGGAACAAACGAGTAAGAATGACGTGAAAAGCAAAGCAACTCCCACTCTCATACGCAGGGCCCCTTTCATCCTTCTTACTGTTAATATGGTTCCAATCGGCGATATTATTCCTTGGTGGAATAAGTGGATTTTTCCAAATTTGGTTGGTACAATTAAGGAAATGAAATAGAAATGTATGGAGGAAAACAATGAACAGCCGTAATTTAGTTAAATTGTTTTTAACAACATTGCTTATAGGTGGTGTAACGGGCGGAGTTGTAGGTTTCTTGGCCCGGTGGAATGAGTTTAAGCCTTATTTCTCTTCTTTTGATGCCAGTGCCATCCTATCAACTTTTATTTGGTTATTCGGTGTTGGATTAATTTTCAGTGTCATAAGCCAAGCTGGCTTTTTTGCCTATTTAACGATACATCGTTTTGGTCTCGGAATATTTAAAAGCGCTTCCTTATGGAATGCCGTTCAACTTGTACTCATTCTTTTTGTTGTTTTCGATCTTGTTTACCTGCGATACCTTAGCTTTGGTTCAGGCGAGGGGATCAGTTCCTACATCGTGTTAGCATTGGTTGTATTGGCCTCGGGGCTTGTTACAGCTTATTTCAAAATGAAACAAACGAATAAACAGTCATTCATCCCGGCTTTGTTTTTCATGGTCGTGTTCACGGTGTTGGAGTGGATACCTGTCCTAAGTGCCAATGATGAAAGCTGGCTTTACTTCATGCTGTTTCCATTGCTGGTCTGCAATGCTTATCAATTATTGGTCCTGAGCAAATTGATTGAAATTTCACAAAAGGAATTGGCCAGTAAAAGAGGGCGTAAGCAAACTCCGGCAAATGGAAAGATGAAAGCCGGTGAACTTGGTGAAGGCAGATAACCTATATGTATGCCGGGCCATACTTGAGGAAGTCAAAACATAAAAACTGCGTACTAAAGGTTCAAGGAGACCATTAGTACGCAGTTTTTTCAGTCAGCGAATTTCCTCACTGCTTGCTGATGAATTGGAAATCATCTCTGAAACGTTAACGAAGTTTAAATTTTTTGTTCGAAGTTCACTTATTAACTCCGGTAAAGCCTTATTCGTTTGTTTTGCTGAGTCTGAAGCATGTAATAAGATGATATCACCCTTTTGGGCCTTGGTGATGTTCTGTACGATCCGGTCCACACCCGGATTGGTCCAATCCTTTGAATCGATGCTCCAATGGACAACGGTGTATCCGAATTTCTCGCTGATCTTTAAGAGGCGTTTATCAAAGTGTCCGGTGGGAGCGCGTAAAAGTTCTATATTCTTTATATTAAGTTTTTTAAATGCTTCCTGGGCTTTAGAAATATCCCGGATGATTTCCTGATCTTCCATTTCGGAATAATCCTTATAATCGTAACCAAGGATGCCGATTTCATATCCTTCTTTCACAATTTCCGCTACTATGTCCGGATGACGTTCAGCCCAGGATCCCGAGAGGAAAAATGTGGCGGATTTAATCTCTTCCCTTTTTAATGTTTCTATTATCGGAGCGGCTTTCTCATCACCCCAGCCGATATTGAACGTGATCGCAACATTCTTTTCCCCTTTATAAACAGCTTTCGGCCCATCATCTGTAGAAAAAACGGGAGCATGAAGAATGTTTTGTACAAAAAGGAACCAAGCGGTAAAAAGTGCCGTAAGTAATATTAACGAATAATATTTGATCTTCTTGGCTTGAAGCACCATGAAAAATTTCATTAATCCATCCCCTTGTCCAAAGTACTCTTGTCTTCAAATTTATGCGCGAGGATTATTGTTATGCAAAAAAGTCAGTTGAAAATTCATAAAAATGCTGGCAATGGGGAATGCTGTCTGATGGAGGTGTGAACCATGCTCGGTTTATTGATTAATGACAAGGAAAAGATGGAATTGGAGTACCTTTTAAAAAGAGAGATGGATGAAATACTATTCGATCTGCAGGATGACAGAATCGATCACTTGGTCAAAAGAGCTATAAACGAGAAATATAACATCCTTTTCAGACTGTTTAAAAGGGTGAGCACCGAGGAGGAATGCCTAATCTATATGAGGGGAAAAAAGAATTTGTCTAAGTGGAATCAGTCATGAGATTCAAAAGTGAATTATATTCAAAAAATCTATTGACTATTGATTTATACGCTGGTATATTATAAAAGTTGCTGCAACGTAAAAGCTTTTGAAAAAGAATGAAAAAACTTTTTTAAAAAAGTTATTGACGAAGTAGTAATAAGATGTTAAGATATTAAAGTCGCTAAGAGATGCGGCGAACAAATTGCTCTTTGAAAACTGAACAAAACAAAGCGCCAACGTTAAATTTTAAGTGAGCACACACTATCAAAAAAGCAAATGAGCAAGTCAAACATT
>NZ_JBNNSB010000017.1:0-18140 GCF_050277335.1 Peribacillus sp. NPDC101480 | reverse complement strand
GTCGGATTGAAAATGGAAGGGAAAGCCTACGGCCTCCTTCGCACAACAGAAGACTTTAAAGAAGGCGTAGATGCGTTCGTAGAAAAGAGAAAACCAGTTTTTACAGGGAAGTAATAAAATGAGAGTCACCGGCAGCCTCTGCCGGTGATTCTCATTTTAGATCAAGAAAAGTCGCTTTAAATCAAGTTTGATTCAGGGAAGTTAATAGAACGATATGGGAAGGATTGAAGGTATGCAGCTAAAAAAGGGTTCTGAAAACAAGAAAGGTTTATTAAGTCATTTAAATGTAAGAACGGTTAGTGCAGGAGCGCTGGCAGCAATTTTTGGCTGTACTGGTCCGTCGCTAATTATAATAAACGGAGCATCAAATGGCGAATTAACTCAAACACAAATGATTTCTTGGTTATTTGCCATATATTTTTTTGGTGGGATATTAGGAATATTCATCTCCGTAAGAAATAAGCAGCCGATTGCTGGCGCTTATTCAATTCCAGGTGCAGTACTTGTTGTAGGTTCACTGTCAAACTATTCTTTAAATGAAGCTGCTGGTGCTTATTTGGCAGCAGGTCTCATTGTCTTTATGTTAGGGATAGCAGGGGTTATTGGTAAAGTAATGGACTGGATTCCGGTTCCAATTGTTATGTCGATGGTCGTTGGAACAATGATTAGTTTTGGGACTGAGATGATTGCATCCCTCGAAAAAGCACCAATAATTGCAGGTTCATCCATCCTCGTGTATCTTCTCTCATTCCGTTATATAAAAAAATTTCCACCTATTTTAATATCATTTGCTGTTGCTATCATTTTATCGGTTTGGATGGGAGAATTCCAAGTGAAAGATGTGAGTTCCGTTTTTGTCGTTCCTCAACTAGTGACTCCATCATTCAATATTGACGCGATTATTTCAATGGGCATCCCACTTGCACTTTTAGTAATTGGTGCTGAAAACGCCCAGGCTACAGGTGTGTTAAACACCCAAGGATATAAACCACCGGTTAATGAGATGACGATTTTAAGCGGAATTGGCGGGGTTATTACGTCTTTTTTTGGAGGTCATAATGCGAATATTGCGGGGTCAATGACAGCAATCTGCGCATCAAAAGAAGCTGGTCGAATGGAAGGAAGATATGCAGCAGTGGTTGTATGTGGTGTGTTATTTTCTATCTTTGGATTGTTTGCAGGTATAGTCATGCCTTTTGTAGCTGCAATGCCGAAAGTATTAATCAGCACTGTTGCAGGACTGGCAATGATGGGAGTGCTTTTAAGTTCATTACAGGAAGCGTTTTCTAAACCCCAATTCCAATTTGGTTCATTTTTTGCCCTTATCATTGCAATGTCAGGAGTCCATTTTTATGATATAAGCTCTCCATTCTGGGCGATACTGGGTGGTGTTGCTGTTTCTCTAATTATTGAAAAGCCTGATTTTAAAACCATCATTGTTCAACAAAGTAAAAAAAGTACAGATTCTAACGTTTCTCAAGGAGTTTGAAATAAATAATAAACATTAATCTCTAATAAAAGCCCTCTCGATTAAGAGAAGGGCGTTTTACATTAAACAATCACAGTTGGATATCCTTTTTACTTCAATTTTGAAAGGTACCGCCTCGGAATCAGTACTATATATTACGCAGTTCACAAGGTGTAAAAGGTAAAATTATTGCCCATCTGAACGGGGTCTACGTTTCAGAATGGAGCAAACGTTTTTTTGTTTATTTGAAATTTGCCATCCAGTAAGGTTCGAGCCTTACCCTAGTCTTCAAGAAATGCGGAACTGCAGGGGTTCCAGTTGTAACGTCATTCGTTCCAGTTGGATGGTTAATGGGTAGGAAAGAGTGAATTTTAAACAGTTTATTAATGGCATGAAACTTGCAAATATAAAAGGTGAATATTGAAAGTTGAAAGGGGGGGAACTTTGAAAAGCGTGCAGTTAACAAAAGTGGATTGATTACCCGCTTCAAAGTGCATGATCCAAAAAATCGTTTTCAAATGTAGGAGGAAACAGAGTGAAAAAAATTGTTATAGGTATATCAGGGGCAAGTGGATCCATTTACGGTATTAGATGTCTTGAGACATTAAACAAACTTCAAATTGAAAGTCATGTAATTATTAGTTCCTCTGCTGAAAAAACCATCGAATATGAAACAGAATACTCGGTGGAACAAGTAAAATCACTGTGCAGTTTTGTATATGACTCAAATGATATAGGTGCAAGCATCTCAAGTGGTTCCTTTCATGTTGACGGGATGATCATTGCTCCGTGTTCTATTAAAACTCTATCATCTATCGCAAACAGTTTTAATGATAATTTAATCACTAGAGCTGCTGATGTAACTTTGAAGGAACAAAGGAAGTTGGTTCTAATGGTCCGTGAAACACCATTGCATTTAGGGCATTTGCGGCTAATGCAATCAGCTGCAGAGAATGGTGCGGTAATCCTCCCTCCTGTTCCTAGTTTTTATCATAAGCCAACATCATTAGATGATATTGTTAATCAAAGTGTCGGAAAGGCGTTAGATCAGTTTGGTATTGATGCTCGACTGTTTGACAGGTGGTCGGGACTCAAGAAAGATGAAATAATAACCAATCTATAATCATTATCTTTTTAGGTATTAAAAACTATTTTCCGGTTTAACATGACTCAGAACATGATATGAAAAAATGGAGGTCCTCTAATGTCTAATGTAGTCGCTCATTCTGAACAAGAAAATGTAATCGTTAACAGACGTCAGGTTGTCTCTGCAATGACAGCATCACTATTAGGGTGGTCTTTTGATCTTTATGATCTTTTTCTTCTACTTTTTGTGGCTCCCACAATTAGTGTACTATTTTTCCCTACAACCAGCCCTACGCTTTCTTTAGCTGCTGTTTATGCTTCTTTTGGGGTAACGCTTTTGATGCGGCCTCTTGGGTCGGCAATATTTGGATCTTATGCAGATAAAAACGGGCGAAAGAAAGCAATGATTGTTTCTGTGGTAGGGGTTGGTGTTAGTACAGCTGCCTTTGGTCTTTTGCCTACTGTCCCGCAAATTGGTGTGACGGCTGCAATCCTTTTTTTAATTCTACGATTAGTTCAAGGGGTCTTTGTCGGCGGTGTCGTGGCATCTACACATACAATTGGAACAGAATCTGCGTCGCCTAAATGGCGCGGATTGATGTCTGGTCTTATAGGTGGGGGAGGAGCCGGGTTAGGAGCATTATTCGCTTCACTAACGTTTACCATCGTTTCTGCTTTTTTTCCTGGTGAAGCGTTTAATGAGTGGGGTTGGCGAGTCATGTTCTTTACAGGGATTTTAGGTGCAGTAGCTGGTCTACTTGTATTTAGAACACTTAACGAGTCTCCGCTTTGGGCACAATTACGTAAAGAAAATGAAGAAAAAGGGCAAGAGGATGTAATACCGCAGTCTCCTATTAAGACCCTATTTACAAAATATTTCCGAGTTATAGCTGTGAATCTAATGATTGTTATTGGTGGCGGTTCAGGTTATTACCTTACAGCTGGTTTTATTCCCACATTTCTAAAAGTAGTTAACAATGTATCTTCAGAAGTTTTATCAGGTGTTCTCATTGTCTCAAGTATTGTCACGATAATTTCGGCTTTACTGTTCGGACAACTTAGTGAAATTATTGGAAGAAAAAGGACCTTTTTAGTTATTGGATGTTTAAATATCGTCGGACTTCCATATTTTTATCTAGCATTAGCCGATTCTGTTACAACGACTTCGATTTATTTGAATACGATGGGTCTGGTGTTTTTAGGAAATGCTGCTTATGCACCTGTGTTAATTTTTCTTAATGAACGCTTTCCTACATCAATACGGTCTACGGGTACAGGACTGTCATGGAATATGGGATTTGCAATTGGCGGTATGATGCCAACTTTCGTAACATTAGCAAGCGGTTCGATTGAAAATATCCCGTACACACTTATGTATTTTGTGATTGTGATTTTTCTTGTCTACATTATTGGAAGCCTCATCGTTCCAGAAACAAAAGGCAATCTCAAATAGAAACTAGGAGGGTAAATAGTGATTACAAAATTAGAGATTACTAGAAATTATATTAATGGCGATTGGCAAGAAGCCAAAACTGGGGAAACGATGACATCCGTAAATCCTGCTACAGGTGAGATCGTTGGAGAGTCACAGAAATCGGGATTAGAAGATATTAAATTGGCAATTAAATTGGCGAAGGCAGCATTTCATACATCCGACTGGCGTTCAAATTCTTCGCGACGTTCTGATGCTTTAATGCAATGGGCTTATAAATTGAAGGAAAATAGAGAAGAAATTGCTAGAATTTTAACCATAGAGAACGGAAAGCCGATAAAGGAGTCTCGTATAGAATTGGACGCCTGTATTGATACGTTAAAATATTTTGCAGGTATGGCTCGAAGTATATTCGGTAGGTCGATAAATCTTTCCCCCACGTCATATGGCATCATTGACAAAGAGCCGATTGGAGTAGTGGGGATTATTTCACCTTGGAACTGGCCGGCTATGCTAATGATTCGAGAGGTTGCTCCAGCCCTTGCTGCAGGAAACGCAGTGGTTTTAAAACCGGCAAGTCGGACCCCACTTATCAGCACTGCCATTGTCAAATTAATTGAGGATAATAGCGACTTTCCACCAGGAATTGTGAATATCGTGTCTGGTCCGGGAAAGGTTATTGGAGATGAAATGACTACAAATCCCGATGTTAATGCCATCAGCTTTACAGGTGACACGACTACTGGCAAAAACTTAATGAAAAAAGCAGCAGAAAAGGTGAAGAAACTTGCTCTTGAACTGGGGGGGAAATCTCCTAATATAATATTTCCTGATGCAAACCTAAACAAAGCAATTCAAGCCGTTGCAAAATCAGCCTTTATTACTGCCGGCCAAATGTGTTTTGCTGGATCAAGAGTGATTGTTCATGAGTCGATTCATGAAGAAGTGGTGGAAGGATTGCGTAAACAGGCTGAAAAATTGAAAGTTGGTAACGGGTTAAATGAAACAACCGATATGGGACCTGTCATCTCGGAAGAACAGCTTAATAAAATTTTGGAATATTGCGAGATTGGAAGACAAGATGCAAAACTTATTACGGGTGGTAATAGGTTGACCGGTGGAGATTACGATAAAGGATATTATATTGAGCCAACCATTTTTGATCAGGTGCCAATTGAATCAAGAATAGCACAAGAAGAGATTTTTGGGCCCGTGCTGGCCATACAAGTTTTTAGGGACGAGAAAGAAGCGATCTCACTTGCTAATGGAACAATTTTCGGTTTAGCTGCTGGCGTTTGGACAAAGGATGTCAACAGAGCTGTGAGAATTGCGAAAAAGGTGGAGGCCGGAACGGTTTGGATTAATACCTATAACAAAAATTACCCACAGGCAGAATTTGGGGGTTATAAAGAGAGCGGAATTGGGCGTACAAGGGGAATTGAAGGATTAATGGAATATACCGAAACAAAACATATTAATATCGAAATAGAAGAATAGGGGGGAATCTATCTATTATGTATCGATCATTTGAGTTTCATCTTCCCACAAAGATTTATTTTGGATATAACAAAATAAACGAACTTAACAATATACCTTTTAAAGTAAAACGTGCCTTTATCGTTACTGATAACGGTGTCTTAAAATCAGGGTTAATCGAAAATGTAACCAAAATCTTAGAGGACAATCACATTTCTTATGTGATTTATGATGATGTGGAACCGGATCCGAGCGTTGAAACCGTTGACAAAGCAGCTCACGGGTTTCAACAGGAAGAATGCGATGCTTTAATCGCCATTGGCGGGGGCAGTCCGATCGATACAGCCAAAGGTGTTCGTGTAATAGCTGGAAATGGAGGGAGTATTCGTGATTATACTGGAGTAAATCTTATCAAGCAATCATCCAATATTCCTCTCATTGCAATCCCTACGACATCCGGCACCGGAAGTGAAGTGACCATGTTTGCTGTTTTTTCGGATTGGGAGGAGAATCGAAAAGTTACGGTAACGAGCCCATTCATCGCACCGGATATAAGTATAGTGGACCCTAAAATGACGATGACTGCACCAACGAAAATTACAGCAGCCTCAGGATTTGATGCCTTTGCACATGGGGCAGAGTCATTTGTGTCACGGATATCCCAGCCTGCCAGTGACGCACTTGCATTATCAGCCATGCGAACTGTTAGCAAATACCTTCGTCGGGCCGTATTTAATGGAAATGATGTAGAGGCAAGGATCAAAATGGCAGAAGCTAGTCTCTTGGCCGGTATGGCATTCAATCAATCATTTCTCGGATTGACACATGCCATTGGTAGTGCGTTAAGCGGATATGCCTATGTTAGTCACGGAGTGGCAATAGGTCTGCTTTTACCGGAGGTTATCCGCCGTAATTCGATATCCCTGGTCGATAAGCATGTTGAAATGGCGAGCGTTTTTCGAGTAACTGATCCATCGTTACCTGGTTGGAAGATTACAGATCAATTAATAGAAGATGTGACTAAATTACGAAACGATATCGGGCTTCCACAGAAATTGCAGCAGGTGGGGGTTAAAGAAGAGCACCTTAAGGGGATCGCACACGACTCCGTGAAAAGTGGAATGTGGAAATTTAATCCTTGGCTAGCAACAGAAGAAGAGATTTTGGATCTACTGAAAGAACTGTTTTAAAGTTGGATTTTTTTATTAAAGACTATTAATTCTATTATAAAATTGGAGGTAATTGTAATGACAGAAAATATCGATAAAACTGAAGAGCTAATCCCTAGTATTGATAAGACGACGGATGAAGTGGCGTGGGACTTATATCGAAAAGCGATTCGTTTTGGGACTTGGGATCCTGCTGCTATCGATCTTAGCCAGGATAAAAGGGATTTTGAAGCGCTTGATGAAGACCTTAAAGGATATCTTATTCATTTTTGTACAGGATTTCTCGATGCTGAAGAAAATGTTGCCTTAAAGTTTTGTCCCTGGATCATGTTAGGCTCCTCTACAGAACAACAGGCATTCCTTAGTACTCAATTGCTCGAGGAATTTAAACATACTGAGTTTTTTATGCGCTATTTTAAAGAAGTAATTGGTCGTGAGCGAATTCCTTCAGTGAAAAATATGGTTCAGCAGAAACTTGATAATCGTGTAAAAGTAATGCTGAATTCTCTTGAACAAGGAGAAGAGGAACGTGAGGCTGCACTTGTAGAAGGGTTAACCCATTACCAAGGAATAATAGAAGGTGTTCAAGCGATGACTGGATATGATGTGTTTCGAGGTGTATACGGAAGTAAGGGCCTATTGCCTGGTTTGAGTGAAGGATTTGCCCGAATCAAGGAAGACGAAGGACGGCATGTAGGCTTTGGACTTCGTATGCTAAAGCTGTTTGCCCGTAAACCAGAACATGCCAAGAGAATTCGTGCGTTATACGAAGAATACCTTCCTCTTATCTTGGTTCGATATGATCAACCTGTCATTGTAGATGGTAGGGAATACCCAACTCCACCTGAAGTTCGAGGCCGTGAAAGAGTGTCTAAAATGTTAGAACGCAGACTAAAGGATATATTAGGAACTTCAGTTGCTATATAAGGAGGAGATCTTTTTTTATGAAAGCTAAGACATTTCGCACCTGGATTGAGCATCTGCAAGCAACTCATCGGTTGGCGGTAATTGACCGAAAAGTTAGCTTACAGTATGAAATCGCAAAAATAGCTAAGAAATTAGATGGCAAAAAAGCAACATACTTTACTAGTGTAGAAGATTATCAGGTTCCGGTTGTATCAGGAATTTGTTCAACACGTGAAGATTTTGCAGAGGCGTTGGAAACAGACCAATATGGCGTTATTTCAAAATTTACCGAAGCAGTTGCATCTCCCGTTCCTTGTCGAGCACTAAACAAACAACAAGCGCCAATTAAAGAAAATATTATTCTGGATAATATCGATTTGATGAAGATGTTACCAATTCCGGTACACCATGAGAAAGATTCAGGTAATTACATCACCGCTGGATTGTTTATTGTTAGGGATCCAGTTACTCGGAAGCAGAACGTTTCAATTCATCGTCTCCAAATTTCTGGGAAAAATAAGATAGGAGCCTTAATTTTGCCTCGCCATACTTTTCATTTGTATAAGCAGGCTGAAGAGGCGGGGAGACCACTGGAGTGTGCGATAGTCATTGGGGTCGATCCGGTGACGTTACTGGCGTCACAAGCAAGTACTCCGTTCGGGGTAGATGAACTGGAAATCTCAAGCGCCCTTCGGGGGGAACCGTTGGAAGTCGTTCGTTGTGAGACGGTGGATATCGATGTACCGGCATACGCGGAAATAGTGTTAGAAGGAAAAATTCTTCCACATGTTCGAGAGCCTGAAGGCCCTTTTGGAGAATTCCCAAAATACTATGGACCACGCAGTGATAAAGAGGTGATTGAGATTACGGCTGTCACTCACCGTAACAACCCGATTTTTTATACCATTGTCCCTGCGGGTTACGAACATCTTTTGCTTGGTGGCATCCCTCGTGAGGCAAGTCTCTTCCAGAGCATTCGACAGACCGTTCCATCCGTAAAAGCGGTTCATATGAGCCCTGGTGGTACATGTCGGTATCATGCCATTGTTTCCATTAATAAAAGAAATGAGGGTGAAGCCAAAAATGCAATTTTAGCAGCACTTGCTAACAGTTTTGATATTAAGCATGTCGTCGTAACGGATGAAGAGGTTGATATTTTTAATATGGAAGAGGTGGAATGGGCAATCGCAACCCGCTTTCAAGCAGACAGGGACTTAGTGGTAGTTCATGAAGCACAAAGTTCGAAGCTTGACCCGTCAACACGCGATGGAGTGGGCTCGAAGGTGGGATTTGACTGTACAATCCCCTTAGACAGTGAAGAAATGCAATACTTGAGAGTTCAAATTCCCGGCTACAATGAATGTAATCTAGATGATTACATAAATCCTGATAAATTGATTCAATCAGTTCATCTTGAAGGAGATATAGACTTCTAAAAAATATGAAAAAATTGTGGCTGACTCAAAAGGCTTAGTGCTAGACCTTTTGGTGTCAGCCTTTTCAACATGGGTAATCAAAAAAACAACTCGCTCATTTCCTACAAGTTATCATTCATAATCTCCTCTATTCAAAGTGATTGTAAGCAAACCTGTACACAAAGTATGAGTCAAACTTTTGAATTCATGTTGAACAGTATGCCTTTGATTCACTGGGTAAAAAAGACCTGCAAAGTCTCTTGAAAAATAAATGGCTTCATGCTTTATTTTTTTCCTTTAAAACCACTATCAAAACAACTAAACTACCTTTTCCAGATGGGGTTATAAGGAATTGGAAGCCTAGGTTTTTTTATAAATGAACCTTGGCTTGTTTTTTGCAGTTATAATAGATTCAATATAGGTACATTGTTAGTACTAAGGAAAATATTGATATGAGGAAAGTGTAATATTGAATACAAAAAGTAAGTTATCGATTATTATGTCTATTAATAAATTTAAACATGCATTCTTCATTTTAAAATCATTTTTTGAAACATCACTCTTCTATCATATGTTATTTTAGTAAAGTAAAATAAAGCGTGGGGTATTCATGATGGAAGGTATAGGGAGTTTAAAATTGTCAGCAGAAATTGAACAGTCTAGGGAGTAGATTCAGAGGTGTTTAAAATATGCATCATGGGGTGCAAAAAAATAGAGCTTGTTAAAGTAAATAGAAAATATGTATTAAGCTGATATTTCTATAGTTGTGTAGCAGTGAAGGGTGACTGCTCGATTGTAAACCTATATCTTATCGAATAATCGTAATGGGTGTGGGGGGCCTTGGAATCAACTGACTCAAGGATAATACCCGCAACAGCCTCCATGCTAAAAAACCACAACTGGCCTTTCTTAGAATTAAAAAACGAATCAAAAAGTGATTTAGATAAGATAAGCATAACTCAAGGGGAAAAGGAGAGATGTAAAATGAATTTAGGTACATTATTCGATTTTGCAGTTGGGCGCTACCCAAACCATATCGCTTTAGTTCAAGACCAAAAACGCTATACTTATGTCCAATTACAACAGGAAATAGAAAAAATTGCAGCCTCTTTGCAGCGTCTAGGCATTCAGAAGCAGGATCGTGTTGTAGTCATCTTAAAGAACCGAGTTGAAAATGTAATCATTTATTGGGCATTACAAAAACTTGGTGCGATCTATACGCCGCTTAATGACCGATTATCCACTAAAGAGGTCGAGTATTGTGTAAACGATGCTGAAGCGAAAGCTGTCGTCTATGAATCAGCCAGTCAAAATGCCGTATTAGGATCGAACTTTTCTGAAAGGCCAATTTTGATAGGTGATGAGAATTATATTGGTGTAGATATTTCTTATCCTGAACTAGTAGACCGAAGCCCAGGTAGCTATCAAAAGCCTACTTTAGATGAAAATGATATTTCGATCATGTTATACACGTCAGGAACAACAGGACGTCCAAAGGGAGTACCACGTACCCATAGGAATGAATATGCCTCAGCGATGGCACATATCGTCCAAAACCAGTACCACTTGTGGGAAAGTACACTAGGAGTAATGCCGCTATATTATACAATGGGCGTTCGTTCACTGCTTACCATGGCGCTATTAAATGGAAAAATTGTTATTTTGCCAGACTTTGATTCTGGAGATGCTCTTGAGATTATTTACAGAGAAAGAATCTCTTCCCTTTATTTAATCCCTACGCTTTATCATGATATGCTAACACATCCAGACTTCTATAAATATGACCTATCCAAGCTTGAAAAAGTTGGATATGCAGGTGCTGCAATGACCACTTCATTAGTAAATCAATGTGTGAAGTTACTTAAACCAAAGGTATTTGTAAATCATTACGGCAGTACAGAAGTATATACGTTTTCTATTTGTCCTAATGTATCTGAAAAGCCAGGCAGTGTAGGTAAACCAGGTATTCACCAAAATCTTCGTGTTGTAAAGGCAGATCCCGACGGTCGTTCTACTCCCGAAGATATAGTTGGGAAAGAAGAAATTGGTGAAATAATTTCAAATTTAGATTCCGATGAAGCATTTAAGGGGTATTGGAATCGCCCGGATGCTACTGTTAAAGCGATGCGCAATGGTTGGTATTTTACAGGAGATATTGGTTTTCTTGATGAAGACGGCGATTTATTCGTTGTTGGTAGGCTTGACGATATGATTATCTCTGAGGGAGAAAATATTCATCCATTAGAAATTGAAGATTGTCTGTCACAACATCCAAACGTTTTGGAAGCTATCGTTATTGGAGAGCAGGATGATCGATTGGGACAAATTGTATCCGCCTATATTGTCTCTAAAAACGAAACGGTAACAGCACAAGAGTTAGATGAGTTTTGTAAAAGGTATCCTAACATGTCGAACTATAAAAGACCAAGAAAGTATACATTTGTTAAGGAAATGCCAAAAAGCCCCGTTGGGAAAATCCTACGCCGAAAATTACGTGAGGGTGATTTTGAGGCACTACAAAATCAAAGCGATTCTGTAGGCTGATATAAAATAAATCTCTCCGCTGAGAGTGTTGAAAAGATGTATTTTCTAACTCTAGTGAAAGTGGTTAAATTTTTATAACTCTCATCTTAAAAAATTAAAACTAATTATTTCTGAATATTTTTATAATAAATTTACATAGAAGTAAAGAGGTGTCCTATGGCAGAGCTGCTAATTGTTGATACAGACCAAAGCTGTATAAGCAATATTCGTCATATTGTTGAAAATAGCGACTATAACTTTCTTCGTATTTATGAAGCTAATAACGCACAACGGGCTATGATGATGCTTAAACAATCCCGTCCAAGTGCGCTTATAATGGATGTTTCACTTCCGAACATGGATGGCATAGATTTTGGGAAAAACGTACTACTTATCTATCCAGACTTACCCATCATTGCAATTACAGGGTTAAAAATGTTTGAAATCGTCCAATCAGCCATTAATGCGGGTTTTTCAGCTTATTTATTGAAACCGCTTACTAAAAACCAGCTATTAAACATATTCGATCGTGTTTTAAAACCAATAATTAAAATGGAAATAAGTCAGACGGTTAAAAATGAAGGTGAATTCGAATTAGATTTAAGAAAACCGATTCAAAGTGCCGTACAATACATTCAGTTACATTACAATGAATGTCTTACTCTTAAAAATATTGCTGATAGGGTTTATTTAAGCCCATCCTACTTTAGTAAATCCTTTAAGGAAGAAATAGGGATGACATTTGTAGAATACTTATCTTGGATTCGTGTTCAGAAGGCAAAAAATATGTTAAGAATGATTTCACTACCAATTGATGTTATTGCTAATAACACCGGTTTTGCAAATTCCAGTTACTTTGCAACAACATTCAAGAAAATAGAAGGAAAAACTCCAACTCAGTATCGAGAGCATTTTTTCTGGGAAAGAAAAAAAGATATCAATTGAAAAAAATATTTTTTCACTTTGGGAGGGGTGGTTATGATTACCATAATAAATGAGATGGACAGGTGTGTCAGAGAAAAGAAAAGAGGAATTCTGGCCACTGTCATACGTGTCGAAGGTTCAACCTACCAGAAAGAAGGGGCAAAATGTTTTTTTGCTGAAGATGGAGAGTTAATAGGCTTGTTAAGTGGAGGATGTGTGGAAGGTGATGTCCTTGAGCACGGAAAAGAAGTTTTACAGACAGGAAAACCCAAAATAATCCATTACGATTTCAGGGGCGAAGAAGACCAAATTTGGGGCTTGGGTGTAGGGTGTAATGGAGCCATTGAGATTTTTATAGAGCTATTTGATCCTGTTGGTCACCATGAAAGAAGCAAGTTAATGAGAGAGGCTTTTACAACAAGTCAGCCCATTATCATAGCAACCATAACTCGTGATGAAGAAGAATCTAAGATCGGTGAGAGATGGGTTCACTCCAATTTACAAATTGGGAAACCAGTGGATCTCAAGATGAAAGATAACAGTGAAGTCTTCTATGACCATATTACGCCGGTTCCTACCCTATACATATTTGGTGCAGGACCAGACGCTGGTCCATTGGTGAAGACGGTTAAAAATTTAGGCTGGACTGTAAATGTATTAGATCACCGACCGGGCTTTGTAAATAAAAGAAATTTTCCCTTAGCCGATGAATTAATATGCTATGAACGAGACCACCCCGCTTCCGTTCCATTAAGTGAACATAGTTATGCTATTGTGATGAGCCACAATTTTACTCAAGACCAATTGGTTCTAAAATCGTTGTTACATTCATCGGTACCCTATATCGGAGTGTTAGGACCAACAACCAGAACAAACCAGTTGCTCCAACCGATAATGGACGGTTTCACTATTGATGAAATACAGTTAAACCGTATTTATAGTCCTATAGGCCTTGATATTGGTGCAAAAACTCCTGAGGAAATTGCTATCAGTATTGCTGCAGAATTGGTTAATGTTCATCGTGGTGGTAATTCGATTCATTTAAAACAAACGAAGGGTAAGGAACTTTTGTACACCTCTAGAGATCATAGGAGAGTGATTGCTTATCAATGATAAGAATCATGAAGTCTGGGGGATCATTTTAGCTTCGGGCTTATCAACCAGAATGGGTACTCCAAAAATGCTTTTGCCCTATCAACAAAAAACACTAGTTCTTCATGTGATCGAAACGTGTTTACACTCAGTACTTGATGGGGTGGTTGTTGTGATAAATCCAAAAGTGAATGGGTTGGTAGAGGCGGTATCTGTTCCTGGTATAAAACATGTGGTAGAGAATCATGATTCACATTTAGGTATGTCTACTTCGATTAAAGTCGGACTGGAAGCTTTACCCCAACAAGTAGAGGCCATGGTTATTCTTTTAGGCGATCAGCCTGAAATGGATGAAGGCTCAATAAACAGAATTGTTGAAACCTACCAAGTAAAGAATAGGCCATCCATCGTTCAGTCGGTTTTTTTTAACAACGAGAAGGGGCATCCTGTTTTATTCAAACGAGATATGTTTCATCATCTTTTACAGGTAGAAGGAGATAGTGGTGGAAAGTCCGTCATTCAAAAGTTTAGCAGGGAAGTTGTATATGCACCAATGAATCAGCACATTATTCCGGATGTTGACACAATAGACGATTATCAAAGATTGATTAAAAAGAGGGGGGTTGTACATGACAAAGGTAATAGGTAAGTCTGCTACGAGGGTGGAGGACAAACGGCTACTAACCGGTCAAGGAACTTATATTGATGATCTTGGTAACACAACAAATACAGGCTATGCGGCAATTTTACGTAGTCCACATCCTCATGCTTATATAATTTCCATAGACGCAACCGAAGCGGTAAAAATGCAGGGAGTAAAGGGAGTAGTAACCGGTCAAGACATAAAAGACCATGTAAAACCATTTAGTGTTGGGGTTACGGCACCAGTTAAGTATTTTCCTCTTGCCATCGAAAAGGTGAGGTATGTTGGAGAACCTGTTGCCATTGTAGTTGCCAAGGATCGTTATACTGCCGAAGACGCAATGGAAAAGATTAAAGTTTCTTATAAACAGTTACCAGCCATTGTAGATATTGAGAAAACGGTACAAGAGGATGCACCGATCTTACATGAAAATGTTGGGTCGAATATCGCCAATCATCGTCAATTCCATTATGGAGATGTAGACAAAGCCTTTAAAGAAGCAGATCATATCGTCAAGCATAAATATAAGTTTCCGAAATATACGGCTACCCCTGTTGAAACATATGGTGTGGTTGCAAACTATGATTCTGCTCATAATCAGTATAATGTTCATGCTAATTTTCATGGACCCTTTATTATTCAGGCAATCATGGCTCAATCCTTACAAGTCCCCAGCAATAAATTAAGACTGATCATTCCAAAGGATATTGGGGGAAGTTATGGAATAAAGGCAGGGCTTTTCCCATATATCGTTCTTTGTTCCATCACAAGTAAACTTCTCGGCTGTCCAGTTAAATGGATAGAAGATCGACAGGAACATCTTTCATCAAGTGCGAGCGGAACAGATCGCGTGACCTACATTGAAGCCGCCGTCAAAAATGATGGCAAGGTCACCGGTTTAAGAATGAAATTGATGGATAATGTTGGTGCTTATATTCGCGCACCAGAACCAGCCTGCTTATACCGTAACCATGCCAACTCAACCGGGGCATACGATATACCAAATTTAAATATTGAAGCGTTTGCAGTCATGACAAACAAGTCACCTACCGGGTTAATCCGTGGTTACGGGGGACAGGAGCAGTACTTTGCCCTCGAAAGAATTATGCAGCTTATTGCAAAAGAACTTTCTTTGGACCACTCTGAAGTGATTAGAAAAAACCTGATTAAAAAACAACAATTTCCATTCACAACAGCATCAGGTGGAATTTACGACAGTGGGGATTATGAGAATTCATTTGAACTCGCCCTTTTAACGGGGAAATATGAGAACTTTAGAAAAAAACAAGCAGAAGCGCGTAAAAGCGGAAAAATTTTAGGCGTCGGCCTTGCATGTATCGTCGAACCATCCGGATCAAATATGGGATATATCACGGTTGCCTTAACACCAGAAGAAAGAGCGAAATCCTTACCGAAGTCAGGTGCATCAGAAGCGGCTACTGTTTCAATGGATCCCTTAGGAAGTGTAAACGTGAGAATTAGCACTGCACCAACAGGTCAAGGACACGAAACCGTGGCAGCCCAAATTGTATCTGAAGTTTTAGGGATACCAAGGGAACAAATAAATATAATCGCTGAACTTGATACAGCGACTAGTCCTTGGTCCATCGCTTCAGGAAGCTATTCAAGTCGGTTTGCCTCGTTAGGTTCAAGCGCTATTTATTATGCAGCCCAAAAGGTAAGGAAAAAACTTTTTAACATTACTGCCTCTCAACTTGGTGTAGAGGTCACTGAACTCGAGCTGGGAGAGGGTTTCATTTACGTAAGGGATAATCCTGCTAAAAAGTTTCCTATCAAGCGCCTTGCAGGTCTAGCACATTGGAATCCGCTTGCATTACCTGAAGGAATGGAACCAGGAATCTATGAAACTCATTATTATACACCACAGGCTGCAGAACCACCGGATGATAACGACCTGATCAATTCCTCTGTCACATACGGATTTGTTGCGGATATGGTGACCGTGGAAATTGATCCGGATACAGCAGAAGTGAAAATAATAGATTATTTCACCGTTCATGATGCTGGAAAGCTTTTAAATCCGTTGATTGCTGATGGACAAATCATGGGTGGTCTGGCTCATGGTGTTGGTGGCGCTTTATACGAGGAATTAGCTTATGACAAGAATGGACAGTTCTTAACGGGGTCATTTATGGATTATTTATGCCCAACTGCTCCAGAAATCCCTAATGTAACGATTAAACATACGGAGTCTCCGTCCCCTCTTACTCCTTTAGGAGCCAAAGGCCTGGGTGAAGGGAATACCATGAGTGCACCGGTGGCGATTGCCAATGCCGTAAGTGATGCCTTAGCCCATTTAGATATTATGATCGATGAGCTACCATTAAGTCCTAATCGCATTTGGAAGTTACTCAGTGAGGCAAAGGAAAAAGTGACAGCTCCTTAAACAAATATTCTGAATCTCATAAAAATAGGATTACCGAAGGGGAGGGGAATTATGAAACCACCAAAGTTTGATTACTATAAACCTACCACACTAAATGAAGCATTGAATCTTTTAGAAGAAGCCGGTGAAGATGGAAAGATCATTGCCGGTGGGCAAAGCTTAGTTCCCATTATGAATATGCGACTTGCCTCACCCAAGTGCTTAATTGATATTAATGGCTTAACAGAACTAGATTATATTAAAAATGATGAAAATCAAAATCTACTTCAAATAGGCACTTTAACAAGACAAAGTAAAGTAGAAGAATCTGAAATGGTAGCCAATACTTGCGGTCTATTAACCGACGCAATTACCCAAATTGGACATGTGCAAACAAGGAATAGGGGAACTATAGGCGGAAGCATTGTTCATGCCGATCCAAGTGCCGAGCTCCCGCTTGCCTTGCTAACACTGAACGGTTCAGTGCAAATTGCATCAAAGGATGAGGTTCGAAACGTTAGTGCAGAAGATTTCTTTGTTACTTATTTGACGACAGATATTATGCCTACAGAAATCTTAACGGAGATTAATATTCCAATCATTGGAGGTAGACGAGGATATTCGTTTCAGGAAATTGCCAGGAGGCATGGGGACTTCGCGTTAGTTGCTGCTTCTTGCTATATGACAGTTGATGATCATGACAAGATTTCATCCATAAGATTAGCCCTTGGCGGAGTTGAGGCCATTCCTTTGTTAATAGAGGATGCAGAAGACTTCATGATAGGGGAAACACTGTCCGATTCTTTGCTAGGAAAAATAGTTGAAAGTGTAGAATTAGCAGTTGAGCCCGAATCAGATCTTCATGCTTCAGCAGAGTATCGAACACATCTTGCTAAAGTTTTAACGAAGCGTACGTTAACACAAGCCTTTGAAAGGGCAAGGAGGTAGAGAAATGGGACGTCATCAAGTGGAAGTAACTATTAATGGCAAAGTCTATCAAGAAGAAGTGGAATCACGAATGCTATTAAGTGATTTTATCCGAGATGTATGCGGACTGACTGGAACACATGTTGGATGTGAACACGGTGTTTGTGGTGCTTGTACCGTACACGTAAATGGCACAGCTGTGAGAAGTTGTCTCATGTTTGCTGTACAAATAGATGGAGACGAAATTAAAACCGTTGAAGGGTTAGCAAATAATGGTGAGTTGACAGATCTACAGAAAAACTTTGTCGAATGCCACGGTCTTCAATGTGGATTTTGTACACCTGGTATCTTAATGTCTACAACAGATTATCTTGAAAAAAAGCCAGATCCCTCTACCAAGGAAATCAAAGAAATGCTTTCTGGCCACTTATGCCGCTGCACGGGATATGACGGTATCATTAATGCCATCGAGAAAACGATTGTAAATAAAAAAACAGCGATCTCATCTTAAATAGAAAAGGGGAAATAACATATGACTATAACAGAACAAACGTATGACCATATTCGGGTAGAGAAAAATGCAGAAAAACAAACGGCCACAATCGTGTTTGATCGTCCAGAGAAAATGAATTATATCAGTATGCTCGGCAGAGAACAGCTGACAGAGATTTTTGATGGTTTGAATCAAGATGA
>NZ_JBNNSB010000016.1:0-35620 GCF_050277335.1 Peribacillus sp. NPDC101480 | reverse complement strand
GAAATGTTTGACTTGCTCATTTGCTTTTTTGATAGTGTGTGCTCACTTAAAATTTAACGTTGGCGCTTTGTTTTGTTCAGTTTTCAAAGAGCAATAATGGAGCGGGTGAAGAGAATCGAACTCTCATCATCAGCTTGGAAGGCTGAGGTTTTACCACTAAACTACACCCGCATTTAATTTTAAAATATTTTCAGAAAGAATGGTCGGGAAGACAGGATTCGAACCTGCGACCCCTTGGTCCCAAACCAAGTGCTCTACCAAGCTGAGCTACTTCCCGTAAAATATGGTGCGCCCGGCGGGAGTCGAACCTACAACCTTCTGATTCGTAGTCAGATGCTCTATCCAATTGAGCTACGGGCGCTAATTTCTATGATGTTATTGGTGCGGCCGAGAGGAGTCGAACCTCCACGGGGTTTCCCCCACTAGGCCCTCAACCTAGCGCGTCTGCCATTCCGCCACGACCGCGAAAGCGACTTTGTAAGTTTAACACCTTTTCAACTTGATGTCAAGAAGAAAATATCAGTGCGGGTGAAGGGACTTGAACCCCCACGCCTTGCGGCGCCAGATCCTAAGTCTGGTGCGTCTGCCAATTCCGCCACACCCGCGAAAATAAATGGTGAGCCATGAAGGATTCGAACCTTCGACCCTCTGATTAAAAGTCAGATGCTCTACCAACTGAGCTAATGGCTCTAAATAAAATGGCTGGGCTAGAAGGGATCGAACCTTCGCATGACGGAATCAAAATCCGTTGCCTTACCGCTTGGCTATAGCCCAATAATCAAATACTAATTAACAGCCAGGATAACATTATATCACGATAACATTATTTTAGCAAGTGTTTTTTTAAAAAAAATGGCGGTCCCGACGGGAATCGAACCCGCGATCTCCTGCGTGACAGGCAGGCATGTTAACCGCTACACCACGGGACCAGTATTTTGATTATGTATAAGAAAGTGACCCATACGGGATTCGAACCCGTGTTACCGCCGTGAAAGGGCGGTGTCTTAACCGCTTGACCAATGGGCCTTGATAAAATATGTAACTGGCGGAGAAGGAGGGATTTGAACCCTCGCGCCGCTTACGCGACCTACACCCTTAGCAGGGGCGCCTCTTCAGCCTCTTGAGTACTTCCCCAAAAAAATGGCTCCGCAGGTAGGACTCGAACCTACGACCGTTCGGTTAACAGCCGAATGCTCTACCACTGAGCTACTGCGGAATAATGAAAATTGGGTTCCTTTTTCACGCTCAAGGACCTTAGTGTTTGTCGTTAAGAACAAGTTGTTATCTTGTCGACTCTTATGATTATAAAGAGGTTGCAACTTAAAGTCAAGGGTTCTTTTATGTTTTTTTATATTTTTGTTTTTTACTCCTTAAACCCTTGGTAAATCAATGTTCCACGACATTTACCACAAACGAAACGGGTAGTGTCGATTCGCTTTTTTCTTATATACACCTGCTGACAGTCTTCACATTTATATTGAATAGTATTCATCTTTTTCTTTAATTGGTTAGATGGCAGCGGCTCGCAAAATCTCGGTGCCCCCACTTTTTTGAGTAATTGCTTAAAGTCCGCATCACGATGCTGGTACCCCTTTTTTTCGATGTGCAGATGATAATGGCACAATTCATGCTTAATGATTCCAATCATTTCTTCCACACCGCGTTCATCAAGATACTTCTTATTGATTTCTATATTGTGTGAACGGAGCAAGTATCGGCCTCCCGTTGTTCGGAGACGTGGATTAAACATGGCTTGGTGTCTAAAGGCCTTTTCAAAGTCTTTCAACGATATTTCTTCCACTAGTTTTTGCAATTGCCGATTATCCATTTCCCCCTCCCTTTCCTTGGTAACATGACAACCTATTATAACATAGACTAATAATACAATAGGAAACTAAGGGAGGAAAAGCTATGCCTAATTGGTTCCAGAATCAAATCCGCAAAGCCTTTTATGAAAAGGATTATTATCAAGTGAAGATGTTGAATCAATGTTGGTTTTTTTATCAAAAAAAAGAAAGCCTCCGTTTATAAATTCAACTTTGCTCCATATAAAAAAACCCCTTCTACTATAGAAGGAGCTTACCGTAGGCTATTTTTGATCCTTTGGCTCGAGCATCGTTAAAGATACCCTTTGTTTTTTGGAGTCAACCAGTTCGACCCAAACCGTCACAACATCCCCAACAGCCACTACATCCAATGGATGCTTTACAAACCGGTTGCTCAGTTTAGAAATATGAACCAGTCCATCCTGTTTAACACCAATGTCCACAAACGCACCGAAATCCACAACATTCCTCACTGTACCTTGTAATTCCATCCCAGTTTGCAGATCCTCCATTTTTAGTACATCCTGCTTAAGCAGTGGTTTTGATAATTCATCCCGAGGATCTCTTCCCGGTTTCATCAAATCATCTATGATATCTTTAATCGTAATTTCCCCAATTTCCAAATCCTCGGCCAAATCAGCCGGATTTAGTTTGCCTAATTCTTCATTCAGGGCATCACTGCCTAAATCATCGGATATGAATCCCATTTTCTTTAATAATTTATTCACGGCACTGTAGTTCTCAGGATGTATCGCCGTTTGATCTAAAGGCTCATCTCCATTAATGATACGTAAGAACCCTATACATTGTTCATATGTTTTGGCACCAAGCCGAGGAATCTTCTTTAATTCCTTCCTGCTTGAAAACTTCCCTTCCACTTCCCTTTTCTTCACAATATTTTGAGCAACCGATTTTGATAAACCAGCTACATATTGCAAAAGTGACGAAGAAGCGGTATTGACATTCACTCCCACCTGGTTAACAGCTGTTTCTACTACAAAGGTGAGGGATTCTGTTAACTTTTTCTGGGACACATCATGTTGATACTGACCCACCCCCACGGATTGCGGATCGATTTTAACAAGTTCAGCAAGGGGATCCTGAAGCCTTCTGCCTATCGAAACGGCGCTTCTCTGTTCTACTTGAAGATCTGGAAACTCTTCACGGGCAATATCCGAGGCTGAATACACGCTGGCTCCCGCTTCATTAACAATTATATATGAAATATTCCCTTTCACTTCTTTTAAAATATCTGCGATGAATTGCTCTGATTCACGTGATGCCGTACCATTGCCGATTGCCACGATTTCAACCGAGAACCGCTGAAGTATTTCAATCGTTTTTTCACGGGCAGCATTAAGCTTCGCAGCAGGAGGATGCGGGTAGATCACACTGATATCGAGAACCTTTCCGGTTTCATCAATGACGGCCAACTTACAGCCAGTCCGATATGCCGGATCAAGGGCAAGGACCACTTTCCCTTTAAGCGGGGGCTGCAAGAGCAGGTTCCGCAGGTTTTCAGAGAAAATATGGATAGCTTGATCCTCAGCTTTTTCCGTCAGCTCTTTTCTGATTTCCCGTTCTACAGAAGGCAGGATCAATCGCTTGAGTCCATCCTCAATCGCAGATTTAAGAACAACTTGGGCTTCAGATTTGTTATTTTTAATGATTTTCCGCTCAAGATGACCAATGATGATTTCAGTCCGGGGCTGAATGGAGATTCGCAGAACTTCTTCCTTTTCACCTCTATTCAGCGCCAACACCCGATGCGGTACGATCCTTTGAACCGGCTCCTCGTATTCATAGTACATTTCGAAGATTTTTTTCTCGTCCTTCTCTTCATTTTTCACAGTTGAAACCATTTTTCCGGCTTTGAAAATTTCAGCCCTTATCCACTTCCTTAATTCTGCATCATCGGATATATGTTCAGCTATGATATCCTGCGCTCCAGCAATAGCCTCTTCAATAGAAGAAACTTCTTTTTCTGCCGATATGAATTCTGCAGCTTTTTCGCTAACACTGGCATGCATTGGACATTCCAGAAGCCAATTGGCCAGTGGTTCAAGACCCTTTTCTTTAGCAACTGTCGCTTTCGTTCTCCTTTTTTGTTTGAATGGCCTGTATAAATCCTCGACTTCCTGCAGTTTTGTTGCCTTCTCGATTTGTATCGTTAATTCTTCCGTCAATTTTCCCTGTTCACCAATCGAACGCGTAACTTCCGCTTTCCTCTGGCCAAGGTTTTCAAGATAGTTCCACCTTTCCATGATGGAACGAATCTGAACTTCATCAAGCGAACCCGTCATTTCTTTCCTATACCGAGCGATAAAAGGGACAGTGTTCCCTTCTTGCAGCATCTGTATGACGTTTTGGACTTGATTATTTTTCAAAGTTAGCTCATTGGATATTTGTTTAATCAGTTCTTTCAATTTATCTTCTACAACGATCATTATGTTTACCTCCAACCTTTTGATCTAATAAGTATAGTCTAGCAAATGAGTGATGAAGTTGCGAATTCAATACAAAAAAGCTCACTTCCGAATTATGGCGAAAGTAAGCTTCCTAAAATGAAAGTTGTATCATCTGCAGTTAATGGACTGCTTTTTAATATGCACTGTGCGTTCTTATCGATAGGGACCAGCCTTTTTAAAAAAGATTTAGCTCCCTTAAGTTCTAAACCATCGGAATGAAGGATGAATTTTGCATTTGGTTCATATTTGTAGCTCTGCGTCCTGTATGTTTGTTTCCTTCCGGATAAATACCCTGTAACAGGTAAAGGGTAAACGAGTTTATCGTCGCTTGGATTATACAGAAAAAAGCGGATGTTACCCACTGAACTGTATACAAATTCATTCTTGTCATAAAAAATCTTCAAAATCGAAACGGCTGCCCCCCGCTTATCGACTAAAACCTGGTTACATACTGCCATTAATGATTCTACATCCAACTCATGATTACGTTTAACTTCCTCGATGACGGCATGGGAGGAATCATAAGCATTTTTGCCGCTGCCTAGACCATCTGCCAGGACACACACAAAGTATTCTTTCGTATGAAGAAAGAAGTAATCATCACCACAATAAACCATCCCGTTTTTAGACGATTGAGAGACAAGGACTTCTATTTTTTCTTCCCTCAGAATATCTTTGATCACTGAATTAACTCCGAGTTTTCAGCATTAATGGCTTCTTGAAGTTTCTTGATCGCGCGGCGTTGGAGCCTTGAAACATGCATTTGGGAAATCCCCAGTTTATCGCCAGCTTCTTTCTGGCTTAAATTCTCTAAATAAGTATGTTGAATGATCATCTTTTCACGGTCACTCAGAACATGCAGCACCTTTTCAAGCACAAGCCGCTGATTGACCTTTTCAAAACCTTCATCGACATTCCCGAATATATCAAGTAATGTGACAGTACCGCCATCAGAATCCGCCTCAATAGAATGATCCACAGATAATGCTTGATAGCTTTTTCCCATTTCCATCGCTTCTAAAACTTCTTCTTCAGTCACGCCTATACTATCGGCTATTTCATCTATTCTTGGTGAGCGATGCAGAGTTGTCGTCAATTCCTCGACAGTCACCCTGATTTTCGGACCAAGTTCCTTAATTCTCCTTGGCACATGGACACTCCATGTTTTGTCACGAAGGAACCTTTTGATTTCGCCGATTATAGTAGGGACGGCAAATGCCTCAAAGCTCTTACCGAAAGATTCATCATATCGTCGAATGGCACCTAATAAACCAATCATGCCGACTTGGGAGATATCCTCCTGAAATGATTTCCCTTTCGCATACTTGCGGGCGATTGTTTCAACTAAACTTTTATAATGGATGACTAGATTACTCTGTGCTTCATCATCTTGATTCTGCTGGTAAGCTCTAATCCATTCATTTACCTGTTCTCTTTGTGCCTGATTAGGTTGAGACTGTTTTTGCATCCATCTCCACCTGCTCTCCTTCTAAAAACTTAGTCATAAATACTGTAACCCCATCATGCTGATGAATTTTAACATCATCCATCAGAGTTTCAATAAGGTAAAGACCCAAGCCTCCTTCTCTCAAAAGTTCGACTTTTTGTCCATTTTCGTATGGACCGAGTCCTTGACGAACTTCTTCGAAATTACAGCTCTTGCCACTATCAGAAACCATGACCTCCAGACGGTCAGGATAAAGGCCGAAACTTACTTTCACTTCACCTTTTTCAGAATCCTTATATGCATGCTGTACCGCATTTGTACAAGCCTCACTGGTAGCGATCTTCAAATCCTCAATTTCATCATACGCAAATCCCATCCGGCTTCCTATCCCAGAAAGCGTTAAACGAATGACACCGATGAATTCTGGTTTTGCAGGTATTTTCATTTCGATGTAATCATATACTTGACTCATTCTAACCCACCCTCTGTACCACTTTTTATATCAATGATATCTGCAAGACCTGTTATATCAAATAAACGTCGTAACCTTTCTGATAAGCCAACTAGTGTGAATTCGCCATTATGTGCCCTTACGCTTTTGAAGGCACCGACAAATACCCCAAGTCCCGTACTATCCATATAAGAGACTTCAGTTAAATCAATCGTAATCGAAACATTATCCTGCTCTGAAATCGGAAATAGTGATTCCCTTAATTTCGGTGCAGTATAGGCATCAATTTCACCTTTTAGTTTTACAACAAATTCAGTATTTAATTCATTAACATCTACAGTTATATTCATCCTTGACCCACCTCTTCAAATCCTCTTCATTCCTATATCTATACCCAGCAGAAACAATACTAAACATTTGATTTTAAAATTATTAATGTAAAATCATCCCTCAGTTGGAAGTTCTGCATTTTCTCTAATTGTTTAAATATATTATTCACCATTTCCTGGGCTTGCAAATGCATATTCTTTTTAATGAAACCGATAAGTGTTTCCCTTTCTATGAACCCATCATACGTCCGGCATTCCGTTACCCCATCGGATAATAAAATGATCATGTCTCCACGATTCACCGTTTTTTCATATTGGCGATACCTTGTTTTTTTATCAACTCCAAGCAACAAGCCCTTTGCATCCAAATCACTAAAAGTACCTGTTGCGGCATCATAGTAAAAGCCAGGTTCATGTCCGGCTGAAGCATAGGAAAATTGCCTGTCATGCGGATCATATAAACCATAGAACATGGTTATGAACATGCTTGGATCCACATTATGCTCCACAACACGGTTCAAACTCTCAAGCACACTATTCGGTTCATGACGATGCTCGGGAAGACTGTCCATCGCATATTTGATCATCGACATGCACAATGCAGCAGGAATCCCTTTTCCTATGACATCTGCTATCCCTACTCCTATACGATCATTTTCATCTTGGACGAAGTGATAGTAATCTCCGTTCATCTGTCTCGCCGGAACACTGATCGCTCCAATTTCAAGTGCTTTGATATCAGGAATTTTCGTTTCCAAAAGAGTATGTTGAACGTTTGCCGCAATCTCGATTTCCGTTTTCAGTTCCTGCTGTTGATGTCTAAGGCTTTGATGTTCACGGTATGCAATACCGTAGCCCATCATGACTTCCAGCAGAAAATCGAAAGAATCCAACACTTTTCCCGGTAATTCCGGGTAAAGTTCCATTAAGTTATTTTTATGCATACTGATGATTTCTTCTGGAGATATATTGTATTTGATATGTAGGCGGCTAATCTTTTGTCCTTGGTAGAGTGCCTGCTCATTTTGGTCTTTAAGATAAGTAGAAAGCGCCTCATGATACTTTTTCTCCATGTTCTCCCTAATATCCATATTCCCCCCCTAACGGAGCCATTTCGTAGCGATGATCTTAGTCCCTTCACCTGGTATCGAATCAATATCAAAGTCATCCATTAAACGTTTGGCTCCAGGAAGACCTGCGCCCAGTCCCCCTGAGGTGGTATATCCATCTTCCATGACTCTGCGGATATCCTCAATTCCCGGACCCTGGTCCTCTGCAATGATTTTCAATCCTGACTTCCCATTTATATTTAGCTTTTCTATGCTAACACTGCCTTGTCCAGCATATAGGTATATGTTTCGGGCCAATTCGCTAATGGCTGTTGTGATCCTGGCCTGGTCTACAGTACCGAACCCCAACTCTTTAGCGACATTTCTTCCGAGCTGCCTTGCAGCTACGATGTCCCATTCATTTATGATTTTTACGCAGGATTGGAACTCCATTCTTTAATCCCCCAATTCCTGTTGTAATTTCTCCAGGCCTTTCTCTAAGTCTAATGCTGTCAGAACATCATCGAGACTAATTCCCAGTTCAATTAATGTTATTGCAACAGCAGGCTGGATTCCCGTAATTACAACTTTGGCCCCCATAAGCTTAGACATGCTAAAGACATCGCCCAATACCTTTGCGATAAAAGAATCAATAAAATCTATTGAGGTAATATCTATAACAACGCCATTCGCGCTTGTTTCATGAATCTTATGCAGTAAATCCTCTTGAAATTGAAGGGCTGTCATATCATCCAATTCCCACTGTATAGAGACTAACAAGCAGTCATAAAGCTTCAATATCGGAATCCTCATACTTATCCCTCCACCTTTACGATCTTACGGCTCGTTGATTCCAACGCAACTTCTATCCCTTTTTTCAATGTATTTTTTGTAATCACTTCATTTAAATTAATTCCAAGATTAACGATTGTTTGAGCAATTTCAGGGCGGATGCCGCAGAGTATGCATTTTGCGCCCACTAATCGGACTGCTTCCGCCGCTTGAATGATATGATGGGCAACCATGGTATCCACGACCGGCACGCCCGTTATATCAATGAGAACAACTTCAGATCTATGCTTTACAACGCCGGTCAACAGGTTTTCCATTATCTGTTTGGCACGTTCCGTATCAATCGTACCAATCAGCGGCATTACCGTTATTCCTTCCAATACAGGAATGAGCGGAGCCGAAAGTTCTTGCAACGCTATTTTTTGCATGGAAACAGTTCTTTCCCAAGTTTGAGTATATATATTGACTATTTCATTATTTATCGGTGTGGCCCATTTATCCAAATGGTTAACAAGATTGACTTGATTTCCAGGAGTAACAAGACCCTTTTCCACCATACCATTTATGACAATTAACGTGAATTTATGAAGTCCTTCATTGACGAAAGTGAGAGGCCATCCCAATTGGACGACTTTCTCGGCAAAATCTGAAAGCTTCAATGTGAATTCCTTGTTTTTACTATCAACGTTCGTAATGATCATATCTATAAATTCACTGCTAGTTTGCGTGAACATTCGATCTGAAACGACTTTAATTAATCTTTCGTCCGTACTTTCCTTCATGATGCCCATCCACTCAGTAAGGATGTAATCTTGATTTTGCTTAATAAAATCGTAAACCAATTGATTCATAATATCCTCCCATTCTAACACAATTGCCTTGTTTCCCTGTCCACGTCACAAGGATGTTAACTAACTGTAATGTTATTTCCATTTGGATTTCCTTTGAATTTCCCCACTAACTTTTGCTTTTTTTTTAGTTATTTACAAAATAACTATATACCCGAAATTCAGGTAAGAAAAACATCAATTAATGAAAAGTTAGGGAGATACTATAAAAAACAATGACGTTCCATTCAATATCTAACTATATAATGTTTTTATTCGTCAAATTTTTCATATTTCCTGCTGTATAGTTTTTGGATATGTTAATGTTATTTGACAAAAAAAACACGATCCCCACAGTTGCAGGGATCGTGCCATCTAAATAACATCAAGAATGATTTGTATTATAATAACGCCCGGTTTAACGGGAAAAATTTTCTTTAAAACTCAATGAGGCCTAAACTAATTTGCAAAGCTTCATTGACTTTTTGCATCATCGGTTCGTCAAGATGCGTAATTTTATCAGTTAAACGCTGCTTATCAATTGTCCGGATCTGTTCTAATAAAATGACGGAATCCCGCTCGAATCCGTACTTTTTTGCATTAATCTCAACATGTGTAGGCAATTTCGCTTTTTGAATTTGAGCTGTAATGGCTGCCACGATCACAGTCGGACTAAAGCGATTACCAATATCGTTTTGTAAAATTAGTACCGGACGGGTCCCCCCCTGCTCTGAACCAACTACCGGGGAAAGGTCTGCGAAGTATACGTCACCACGCTTAACAACAATCAATGGCTCAGCCTCCGCTAACTAATCGTTCAACGCAATGACCAGCCTCGAATTCAGCCTGGAAGGCTTCAGAAGCAATCGTTAAGTTAATGGCCGCCATTTCAATATAACCGCGTTTCATCGATTCGCGAAACTCTTTCTTTTTACGTTCGCGAAGATACATTTTTGTGGCACGATAAATAAATTCACTGCGATTTACATTTTCCTCACTCGCATACCCATCTAACTCTGTTAAAAAATTTTGAGGTAATCGAATTAATATCTCTCTTGTTGCGCTGGATTCAGACACAAACATACACCTCCACCATCACTACACACCTTTATTGTATATATCCTTTTCAATATTACCATTAAAATGCCTATCTGCAAAGAGTATATTCTATTCTCAATCCTATTATCAGCATAATAAAGGAAATCTTATTCACAATCTTAGGATTTTTTTACAATCGGGTCATTCCAAGATGAAGTTGCGTACATGATTCACCTGATTGTCTTTTATATACACACGAGGCACTCTTGCTCCAATCATACATGTTATCTCATAGTTGATCGTTTCCAGTTTTGCCGCTATCTCATCGACAGTTATCGATTCATCCCCATCATTCCCCATCAGTGTGACCTCTGTTCCTACAGGGTATGGCCCAGGCAGCTTGATCATGCATTGATCCATGCAAATCCTCCCGACTATGGGTACTCTTTTTCCATCCACAAGAACTTCCTGACCTTGCAGCTTACGAATCCAGCCGTCAGCATAACCGATTGGCAAAGTCCCGATCCACTCATCACCTTCAGCCGTATATGTCGCTCCATAACTAACGCTTTCACCCTTAGCAAGCTGTTTAACCGCAACCATCTTCGTTCTCAATGATATAGCCTGTTTTAATGGGTATGGCAATATCGGCTTCATCTCCACGGAAGGACTCAATCCATACATGGAAATCCCCATTCTTATTGCATTCCATTCAGGATCGGTGAATCTTAAAGAAGCTGCACTATTGGCTGCATGAATATATTCAGGCTTTCCTGTCATTACGGAAAGCATCCCTTTAAATGTAGCAAGCTGCTTTTCATAATAGTCGGTCTTCATTTCATCCGCCGTCGCGAAATGAGTGAATATCCCTTGGAAATTGAAACAAGCCTCACGCTCAAGCAAATTTTCCACTTTCATGAGTTGACCTTTATCACGAATGCCGATTCTACCCATGCCGCTATCCACTTTTACATGGATTTGCAAAACTTGTCCCGGTTTCAACAAATCCTTTGCCTTTTCCAACCATGCTACATCGAAAACCGTCACGGAAATCCCATACTCGGCAGCAAGAGCCGCGCTTTCAGGCCTTGACGCCCCAAGTACAAGGATCGGAGCCAATATTCCCTTTTTTCGTAAGGCAAGAGCCTCATCCAAAAAAGCGACACTTAAAAAATCCGCCCCCGCTTCAAGCGCCGTTTTGGCCACTTCATAGTCCCCATGGCCATATGCATTCGCTTTAACGACAGCGAAAAGACTAACGCCATTTCCCAGTCTTTGTTTCATTGAAGAGATATTTTCAAAAATTTTATCCAAATTTACTTCTGCCCACGTATCTCGATGAAATATTTTCGTTTCCAAGACCATTTCCTTCTTTCCTACACTCACAATAAGATTCTTCCCAGTAGCGAAGTTTTCGTTTCATTATAGGAACATTCTATAACCAACCGCCAGAAAGATAAAGTGCTTTTTCACCTTGATTCTAATTTCCCAGCTGCGAGCCTAAATCAGTTGGAAGGATTAAAAATGTCAACAAGCTGCTTTCCCGCCTATCCTACCCAGAAGAAACCTTCGTAAGGAGACGGGAAACATCAGCTTGTTATGTAATCCTATTTGACTGGTTCTTCCCCAACCGAACGGGCGACTTCTATCATCTCTTCCTGTGTCAAATCCTTTGATGCAAGCATATAATCGACACCTTCAAAAGTCCATGCAATCGTATTTCCTGTCATGGCCCCGACAGTATAACCCAAATCAACCGGTTCTCCATTAACATTCGTCGAAACGGAAGTTTGAACTACCTCAGCTTTCTCCTGAACTAATGTAAAACTTTTTGTACCCTCATAGGTCAAAACGACACGTTCTCCCTTTTCCGTCGTAATTTCTTTTTCTTCCGTTAAATTCATATCACCAATATTGTCAGGGTATTTCACTGCAAATCCTTCATTTTGGACTTCTGCCATAACGGGTGCTTCAAGTTGTGCACTTGTCATGTTTTTCTTCATATCAAATGAATCCTTATCAAAAGTCGTATCGAATTTAACTTTCGAGAATTCAACTAGTACCAATGCGGTCTTATCAGGGTCCATGACTTTTACACTGACTGGGGATAAATCCTTTTTGTTTATAGTAATCTCTTGATATGGCAACATTTTATTGTTTTGGTAGCGTGTTTTCGTTTCAAAGACATAATGTTTATCCGTTTCTTTATATGTCGCACTTTTATCTTCCGTAATGTCTTTCACCAACGACTCGAACAAATAGGCCTGACTGCTGTTCTCCGGCCACTCGCTTTGAAATTTAAAACTTTTATTCAAAGCTGGTGTCAGAACATATACACCATCATCATTTTTCAAAATCATCTGGCTTTGATCCTTTTCTTCATTTTTCAGATTTACGCGGTAAAAAGAAGGGTCCTTATGCCAAATCTCCACATTATACACTTGAGGTTCCGTCCCCATCTTCAATGTCATCTTCGCGTTAGCTTTATATCCCTTCATTTCGCCAAGCTTCTCATTCAATTCACTCACTACGTCACTCTGTGATTTTTGGCCGCAAGCAGAAAGAGCAAGCAAGAGCATGATCCCTGCAAAAAGCATTACCATCTTCTTCATCTTTTCAACCCCTTTTTGTCATTTGAACGTAAAAGGGAGAGGAAAAGGCAGGATCCGGACATTGGCTCGACTGATGTCTTAGATTCCTCGGTATTTTAGGCACGGACCCATTCTCAGTCCGGCTAAAAACTTTTCGAGAGCACCTACTCTGCCATGTACCTTTTACCGGGCCTTGTCTCCCTATAGCACTAAATGTATATGAGACAACCTAAAGGTTTATGACCCGATGGACAAAACTCCATTCACCCTTCAATTACGACTTGAGCAACCGCATAATCCCGGCTGTGGCTAATCGAAAGATGGACCCCTTCAGAAAACGGCTTTGAAATCATCGGCTTTCCTTTATCATCCGAAATGATTTCAATATCCAAAAAGGATAAGTGCTTGCCTATCCCTGTTCCGTTTGCTTTTGAAAAAGCCTCCTTTGCCGCAAAACGCCCAGCAAAATACTCGACCTTCCTTCTTCCATTTAACTTTTCGAAAATCAAGATTTCCTTTTCTGTTAATATACGTTCCTTTAAACGGGGTTGCCGATTAATCAGTGTTTCCATTCTATCCAATTCAGTAATGTCCACGCCTATACCTTTAATCACTTTGACACCTCTTCTATTAATTTAATAAGCTGCATATCATTAGGAGGACTCTTTTACCTGAAAATGATAATATTGTATTTAATTAAAAACGATAACAAGGAGGAATTTATGTTTACAAGAACAGAAGGCTTCCGCGAATACGCAGATTCATATCGAGCTGTTACTGTGCTCATACTCATTATGATGATTGTATTCGTTCTTGTCCTCTTCCCCATATTTCCCGGCAATGTACTCTTTTATTATGGCGCAGGTGTGAACTTATACATCGCTGATGGACAATGGTGGCGTTTGATCACCCCCATCTTTCTACATAGCACGTTTACACATTTACTGTTTAACGGATTCTCCCTTGCCATCTTCGGTCCATTCCTAGAGAAATTACTTGGAACCATCAAGTTTTCAATCTTCTTTTTATCGACAGGTATCCTTGCCAATATCGCAACCTTTCTAATTAATCCACTGACATATAACCACGTAGGTGCTAGCGGAGCAATTTTTGGTTTACTCGGATTCTTTTTATATCTTGTACTTTTCAATAAAACCAATTTTACGAACAACGAAAGAAATACAGTATATACACTGACCGGAATTGCCGTCATCATGACCTTCATACAACCGCAGATCAACGTTATCGGTCATCTGGCTGGACTGGCAACCGGCTTTTTAACAGCTCCATTATATTTAAGAAAAAAATGGTAGGACAAACAGCCGACTCTTCCCTTCAATCATTGGGAGTCGACTGTTTTTTTAGGTGAATACCATGATTTAATTATTAGGCAATCCTTTTCTTCCACATCAGCAACCATGCCGACCCGGGAGGTGATTCCTGATTTGACCGACGCTGAAATCGTTGCTAATTCTTTTCGATTTTGAAACCAACTTTTTTTATATGTGATTGATTGAATTCTGCTTCTCTGCATGATCAATGTTTGCTTCGAGAAAAAACGGCTGCTCAATAGCAACAAATTCCCATCTATGCTCCATCCTGCATCTCTATATTGCATGTAAGCCCAAAAAATCGTCAACGGTACAAGCAAAAGGGAAAGATAACCCCAAGGACTTAAAAACCATACCAAGGCACCGATGATCGGGATGAGGTACAGAAACTTATGAAACACATACCGGGAAAGTGCACGCTTAGGTATCGGTGTCATCTCAATGGTTGTTTCATAAACCGGTAAAATTTCCAGGATTTTTTCATGTAAATGCCTCTTCCTGATTAAAGGGAACAGCATGATGGATAGACTTTCTTTATCTTCCATACTGCCTCCAGCATATTCAATATAAACCGTCGCCAATCCCAATGGCTTCCGAATCAAATTCTCCATGATCCGGATACCTTGAATTTTATGGATAGGGATTGTCAGCTGTCTTTTCTCGAGAAGCCCTCTGGAAATAACGATTTCCTCATCCGTTTTTAACACGGTAAAGGAAGCATATTTAATTACCATACTTAATGTGGCCAGTACATAAACCACCAGTAAAGCCACCAGAGCAAACAAGGTCAGAATGATGGTCCCCATTTCAATAAACTCTTCATAATCCTTAAATATCCTCTCAAAAGGTATCATTTCATCGAACTGTGAAATAAAAGCGATTGCCCCAGATAGGAAGACACCTACCGCTCCCGAAGTGGCAGCCATAACGAATAGCTGCGGCAATGTCTGCTTAAAAACGGAAGACGATTTAGCTGCATATCCTTTATTCGCAACTTCATCTTTATCATTACCAAAAATATTTTTCGCATTTTTTTCTTCACTTATAAAAGCATTGATTCGTTCAGCATCACTTTTGCTTATGGCTGATAATACAGCATCGGCCTGAGACCCGCCTGCCGTTTCAATATTCAGCTTCACTAGGCTGAATATCCTCTGGATGATGCCCTCTGATATATCTATGCTATGGATCCGATCAAACTTTATATACCGTTTCTTCCTTACGAAAACCCCGGACTCAATTCTGAATTCGCCCTCTTCTATGCGATATGTAAAACGTAACCATTGAAGGAATGCAATGACTATCAGCAAAAGTATAATAATGGCAATGACCAGCGGTTGTATCCATCCAGGAATTCCTTCATTCTTCCCAGGAATGACGACCACTAATAAAAAAGGGATGACTAACTCCTTAATCGATTTAATGATGTTAAGCAATACAGCTATGGGGTGAAGCCTTTTAGGATCAGACATCTTCTTCCTCCACACTTGCCATTCTCGAAATATAATGCCGCAATTCATCTGCCTCTCCAAGGTCCAAGGCTGGGATAACATGAAGGGTCGCTGCAGTGGAAATTTCAACGGAGGCTAAATCGTATTTTCTTAATAATGGCCCTTGCTTCGTTTCAACATGCTGGACCCTTATCATGGGGATGAGCGTTCTTTTAATGACGAAAATACCACTTTGGATATCAATTTCAGTATTTCTTACTTCGTAACGCCACCGCTTCCATTTCACCGACGGAATCAGAAAGATGGCCAGATAAGATTGGATTATCGAAATTATGATCAACGCTCCAAACACCCAATATGTCCAATCAAAAATGATTGTAAGCACGAGTACGGCGATGCTTATAATCCAGGTTATTGAACAGCTTATAAGACCACTGATTTTCCATACGGTCAAGGCCTTATTCGATATGCGATTTTCAGGTTCCATGTGCTTCTCCTCTTCCGGACAGGTAATGCTAATTGAATCATCATCATCCATCCTTGCTTTCATCCATTATACTATAATTAAATGCTGGAAATTAACCCCTTTCCAAAAACCCTTAACCAATCGGATACCATTGCATAAGGAGATGCACATAAAAAAAATGCCGCTCAAATGAGCGGCATTTCCAATTCAATTAAATCTTATTCGTTTTTTCTCTTTTTTGGCTCGTGCTACGGTTTCCGTAACCATTCGATTTACGGTTCGCGCTTGGGCGTTTCCCTGATCCGCTACCGTAATCTTTTCTGCCTGAAGAACTGCGGCCATTGCGCTGTCTGTTGCCAGAAGAACTGCTTCCTCCGCGATTGCGACGCATTGGAGATGGAGATTCTTCCGTTAACTTGATAGGCGTTTGATCCGGTTCTTTTGTCATTGATTTAAGCATGGCTGCAACTAAATCCGCTGCGCTATGTTTTTGTAATAATTCTTCCGCTTGACCAAGGTATAAAGTTAAATCCTCATTCTCGATTGTATTAAGGATTTTTTCCGTTACTGCTTTTTGTTGACCTTCCAACGCTTCAGTTAACGTAGGAGTCTTAAGTTTCTCCATACGTTTTTTCGTTGTATGTTCAACTGCATGCAGTTGGCCTCTTTCTCTTGGTGTTACAAACGTAATGGCTATACCATGTTTACCCGCACGTCCTGTACGTCCAATACGGTGAACGTAGCTTTCCGGATCTTGAGGGATATCAAAGTTGTATACGTGAGTAACGCCGGAAATATCAAGTCCACGTGCAGCAACATCAGTAGCAACGAGTACATCGATGCTGCCGTCTTTAAACTTTTTCAAAACAGAAAGGCGTTTTGCCTGACTAAGGTCACCATGAATGCCTTCAGCCATATAACCGCGGATATTCAATGCAGATGCCAATTCATCGACACGGCGTTTCGTACGTCCGAAGACGATCGCAAGATCCGGTGTTTGAATATCGAAAAGGCGTGCAAGTGTATCGAATTTTTCACTTTCTTTTAACTCCAAGTAATATTGTTCGATACGATCCACTGTCATTTCTTTTGCTTTTACACGTACAAGAACGGGTTCCCGCATGAATCTTTCAGCAATTTTACGGATTGGATCAGGCATTGTAGCTGAGAAAAGCAATGTTTGCCTTTCGTCAGGAACCGTTGAAAGGATCAATTCGATATCCTCAATGAATCCCATGTTAAGCATTTCATCCGCTTCATCAAGAACTACAGTGTGAACTCCGCCTAATTTAATATTTTTACGTTTGATATGGTCTAAAAGACGACCAGGCGTACCAACGATAATATGTGGTTTTTTCTTTAAAGCACGGATTTGACGGTCGATGTCTTGTCCACCATAAACAGCAAGTACTCGAGCGCGTTTTCCGTAACCAAGCTTGAAAAGTTCCTCGGAAACTTGAATGGCAAGCTCACGTGTAGGTGCAATGACGATCCCTTGCACGTTTTCGTTATTAATATCGATGTTTTCCATCAATGGAATACCGAATGCTGCTGTTTTACCTGTTCCCGTTTGCGCTTGACCGATGATATCTTTACCTTCAAGTGCTAGAGGTATCGTTTGGGATTGAATCGGGCTCGCTTCTTCAAATCCCATTTTTTCTATTGATTTCATGGACGTTCTATCTAATCCTAATTCGCTAAACAATGTCAATGTTTTCGTACTCCTTTTTATATCGTAAATTTACACGTGCATTCATGGATCATGCACAGATGTTTTAGTTCAAATCCTCATCATCATGACGGATGTTCTTCTTTATCTCTTATAAAAAGTTTATCATTATCACCTAAAAGTATGTCTGCCTTTTAGTTCAAATGAACTCAATATGATTTTTTAAAAAGGAAATATACCAGTACGGACATTCACTGGCATTTTTAACTTCGCGCACGTGTAGACTTATCATTAACCTACGCTCATCTTTTTAAAAGTACATGTAACCAAAATTAAATTCAATATGGAAAATTAAAAGTAGCATAAACGGGTGTTTCACCGTTTTATTCAGGTGAGGGCTGCTGCACCTATTATTCATCAGACTTAAAAAGGCTGTATGAACAAAACTTGACGAGAGCCAAGATTCTTATACAAAACAGGCCCGGTGCGTTGAGGATTTGCAGAAGTGGAAAAGCGCTTAAATGCGGCTTGATTCCCTAATAGCTACTAAAGCCGCCAAGAGATGCAGCTTTTATATATGACCAGACGCGAGGCCTATTTAATCTAAAATAATCTCAAGAATGAACTCATGAAACATGTAAGAACATACAATTTTGTTGCCTCAACCTGATTAATTTTAAATAATCATCAATGATAAGACATTTAAACTCATACTCATATTACCATTTTCAAACTGTTAATGCAATAAAGGATATCGCCCATTCAGAGTTACTAAAAACTTTTGGCAGTTTCAAAAATGAAAAAATTAGTCATTTCTTCCTGTTAAATATGCAGCTGCGACACTTTTGAGTAAGAATATGGCTTGTTATTCAATAATGGACAAAAACACACATGGACTGATTATTTCATCAATAGGTTCACCGTTTTACTATATCCATTTATGCGTAAGTGGATTCAATCTTAGACAAATTCAAAGAAAACGAGTTTGCCTACAGTTTTTTTATTTAAAAACCGTTCCAGTGGTTTCAAAATCCAATTAGGAGGATTTCACGAAACAGTAACTTAGTCCTTTTAAAATCATGGTTCGAGATGAAAGCATTCCGGCCTCTAGTCGACTTACTGTATCCATTTAAATTTTCACAAAACGATCATCCATTTATATATGATATGTGATTAAATCAAATAGTTTCAACAAAACTTTTTCAGGAAGGATTAGTTTTAATGATAAACACCCTTCCACGGTTCCCCACGTTTGAAAAAGAAAGGACTTATCATGAATTACCATTGAATTTACAGGTATATGGAAGCATTTGATTTTTGAAAATTCCATCTTTTTGCTTAAAAATTATAGCAAATGAGTATAAATGCAGTATGATTGACCTATCAACAAAATAACGGGGGGTTATATGAACATATTCACAATAGATGTTCCTATATGTAAGGATATTGGTCGAATCTTAAAGAAAATGAACAAGAAAGTCACCTTTTTGGAGGATCCACATAATCAAAGTCATCTATTCAAGAATTCAACAGACATGATGAAATCATTATTTATTTTACCTTTACACCTATCAAAAGACTCTTGGCAGCAAACTTCTTTGTACGCTTTGGCTGAATCTCACGAAATCCCTATCTTATTCATTTACAAACGCACTTCAGGAATGGAGACCCCTCAGACCTTACCGGAAAATACCTTTTATGAAACCATGGCGGTCCCTGCCGATTCAGTGGAAGTCCGAATTAAATTAAAGTCACTCCGAAACATCAGCATGCAGCTGTTTTCGGCAAAAATGAAGGGACAAGAGCTTGAAATGATACACCAAAAATCAGCAAGGAGCCTGAGAATTGCAAAGGGCATTCAACTTTCAGGTTTACCTTTGTCGATCAACAAAGAAGATATAGAGGTCAAAGGCCTTTCCCAACCTTCAAGTGAACTGTCAGGAGATTTATTTTACTGGTCGGAGGTTGATGACAGGATATACGGCTTCATAATGATCGATGTATTGGAAGAGGGCATTCATACAGCACTTATAAACATGTCCATACGCACATTGATCCCCGACCTTATCAAACGTGTAAAAGACCCCATTTTCATAACAAAGGAACTGGAAAATCTAATGCGGGATTTATTTCAAGGAGTTAATCGGGAAAACAAAAACCAGGCTCGCATTACTGCCTTCATCGCATACGTGAATACAAAGGATCGGCTCATCGAATATGTGAATTACGGACTTCCTTCAGCTTTTTTGTATTCCCCATGCACCAACCAAATTCTCAATTTGAACGAAGGGGCCACCCCAAACGGACTGATTCCCGAATTGCCCATTAAAAAAATAGTCTTTCAGTATGAGCCAGGAAGCCGTTTCATCATCTATACAGATGGACTCTCTAAAACGCCCCTACCTTCCGCCATTGACCGATCTGACCATATCGAAAGGGAATTCATCGAAAATGTCCATCTCGATACACAAGACCTCCTTCAGGAGCTATTGGTCTCTAGGATGAGGCATTCAGTCATCAACGACGACATCTGCATTATTGCCGGGACACTTTTTTAAGCACGATAAAAGGGCCGTTTCAAAAAAGAAACGGCCTTATCCATGTTTTTTATTTTTGCAGAGCTTGAACGACTTCCTCCAGCTTCATGCCCCTGGAAGCTTTAACAAGTATGATGTCATTTTCCTGCGTAGACGATTTCAGTTCCTCTATAAGCTTCTGCTTATCTTGAAAAGGACGAACCTGCTCCGATGAAAACGCCTTGCTCGCTCCCTTGGCAATAAACTCGGCTAAAGGACCATATGTGAAGATCTTATCGATCCGCTCACTGGAAATCAATTCACCAATTTTCAAATGAAAGTCTTTTTCCTGTGGCCCTAACTCCAACATGTCTCCCAATACAAGTATCTTTTTTTCGAATCCAGATAAGCCCTCAACCAACTCCACCGCTGCCTTAACTGAAGTTGGGCTGGCATTATACGCATCATTGATGATTTTCTGCCCTTTCGCGCCCTCGACCAATTCCATCCTCATATTCGTTAATTGAATGGTCGACAGACCTTTACGGATCGCTGAATCATCCACATTGAATTCTTTAGCAACCAAGATTGCTGCCAACGCATTAAGAACATTATGATTGCCTAAAACGGGTATCTCATAATTGGTTTCCTTATTACCGCTTGCGATTGTAAACGTGGTACTGTCTGCACCTTGGCTAATGGTCTGTGGATATAAATCATTTTGTTCCGTGCGTCCAAAAGATATTACGTTTAAATCAGGAAAATCCTTTTTGATACGATCGCGGAGCAATGGTTCATCACCATGGTATATCAGCGTTCCATCTTTCGCCAAACCTTCGACAATTTCCAACTTCGCATTCGCGATTTCCTCGCGTGATCCTAAATCCAATAAGTGTGATTCACCGATATTGGTAATGATCGCTACATCAGGCTTTGCCATTTTGGATAAGAACTCGATTTCACCGCGGCTGCTCATTCCCATTTCCAACACAGCCGCTTCAGTATCCTCCGCCATGGAAAGCACTGTTAGTGGCAAACCTAAATGATTATTGAAGTTTCCACTTGTTTTATGAACTTTATAGGTAGTGGCCAGCAGCGCAGCCGTCATATCTTTCGTAGTCGTCTTACCGTTGCTGCCTGTTATCCCAATGACTTTTATATTCAACTCCTGACGGTAAGAACGAGCCAATTGCTGAAGTGCTTTCTCGGTATTTTCGACAATGATTATCGGTAAATCATTAGGAGGGTTCGGAACATCCCTTTGCCAAAAGGAAGCCGCAGCCCCTTGCGCTAAAGCCTGCTTGACATACTGATGGCCGTCAACCTGCTCACCCTTAAGCGGAATGAACAAACATCCTTCCTTAACCGTTCTTGAATCGATGGTAACCCCATTAATTCCTTTGGACTGGAATGGACTGATATCATTCAATCCCTCAGCCATTTCATGTACTTGTTTTAACGTTCTCTTTATCATTTTGTTCCTCCTACATTCATCGAACCGTTAATCGCTCTCCATTAACCAAACGAAGCAGAAACCAGTTTAAATCGCACCGGTTCCTGCTGATTGGAATCCATCAAATCAATGCTTGAAGGATTGTGAAGTTTACTGATACTTTACCTGCATGATCAAACTGTATATTTGATTTGTTGTTTTTCCTGATGACGTTCCAAAGCAAGTTTCACGAGTGTTTCAATTAACGCTGGATAGTCGACACCTGTGTGCTTCCACAATAACGGGAACATGCTGAAAGGAGTAAACCCAGGCATTGTATTCACTTCATTAATATAAATTTGCCCTTCATGCGTCAAGAAGAAATCTGCGCGAACCAGACCAGAGCAATCCAATGACTTAAAGGCAGTAATGGCCATTTCGGATAAAGCAGCATACTCGCTTTCGGTTATCTCCGCCGGAATGACCATCGCTGAATTACCGTCAACATATTTTGCTGAATAATCATAGAAGGAAAAATCTTTCTTAGGGATGATTTCGCCTGCCACTGAACAAGATGGATCATCATTACCAAGAATACCAAACTCGAGCTCACGAGCAACGACCCCTTCTTCAATGATGATCTTCCGATCGAATTGAAAAGCTTCCGCTACCGCTCTTTCCAGTTCATCAGCATCATTACATTTGCTGATACCGACACTGGAGCCTAAATTGGCAGGTTTGACAAAACAAGGGTAACCCAATTCATCCGCTACCTTTTTAATGGCACTTTCAGTATTCTTCTCCCATTCAGAACGAATGAACCAAGTATATTTGACTTGAGGAAGTCCCGCCTGGGCAAAAATGTTTTTCATGATGACCTTATCCATTCCTGCTGATGAAGCCAAAACGCCATTCCCTACATAAGGAAGGTTCAATAGTTCCAGCATCCCTTGCACGGTCCCATCTTCTCCATTCGGTCCGTGAAGCAATGGGAAAATCACGTCATACCCTGTTGATTCACTATTTTCATCAGTTGAATGTGCCTGCAAGGCAAGAGGCGAGCTAGATTTATCCGATGTAAATGTCAAAGCCTCCACACTCTCGGCAGGTCCTGTTAACTTCGGTCCATTAATCCATGAACCCTCTTTTGTTATGTAAATCGGATATATATCAAACTTTGCTAAATCGAGAGCTTTAATGACCGCTAAAGCCGTCTGCATAGAAACCTCATGCTCCGCAGATTTTCCACCATAAAGCAAACCAAGTTTAGTTTTCATGAGTTATTACCCTCCAATATTCTTTTAACCATGTTCATTGTATCACTTTACACTAAAATGGTTAAAGCGAAACTTCCATCATTGGCGCTTTTCCAATGATGGTTAGTTGAGCCAATCGGGCATTTACAGGCTGTTGACCCACCACATTTCTTTTTCATTACATTTGCCGCCGCTTCCCTTACAGCCTGTTAATGCGGGGTAAAGCGAAACTTCCATCATTGGCGCTTTTCCAATGATTACTATTAGGCGGAACACAGGTTAAAACCGCCACACCCTGCGCGCCGCCCTCTCTTATCTTTTATGCATGAGATGGTAAGTCTTACACCTGAAAAATTTCAAGAGTGTCAAATAATCCAAACCACGAACCTCGGAAGTTGGGATAATCAGGAGAATGATGTATTTTTAATAACGCTTTCCCATACCCTTTCTTTTCGATTGAAGGTAATAAAGGCATCTGGCTCCTTAATATCTCTATCTGAAAAGTCATCATGCATTTCATCCATGTTTAAATAATCCCCTACAACCCATGCCGGTATCTCAATCTTTGTTCTTGTATACTTAACATGCCGAAAGGAAAAAACGAGCCCCTCTGCCAGAATATGAGCCAAGGAAGCAATGATTTCTGCCGGAATCGCCGTCAGCTCTCTTTTCTTTCTGATTCCAAGCCAAGTCCTCTCTACTTTTAAAAGCTCCAGCTTTAGCGGAATCAGGCTTCCTAACATCATATAATATGTCGAAAGAGAACGAAAATAAATTTTATTGAACCAGCCATCATCCTGGGCAAGGTACACAAATTGATTATTCAATTTACGGAAAAATGGAGGATCCAGATGAGTTTTTGCATGCCCTAAATATAATAGTTCCGCTATTTCCCTTCCATCCAATTCATCCAACCCTTCTCTTTCTTCAAAATCGATCCAACAGAAATCTCCATATGCCCGGACATTTTCTTTAACGAGCTTCGCAATATCTTCAGATGAAGCACTCTCTAGCAGGACATTCAAATTGTATTCCCCGCCATTGAATTCATGTTTCAATAATAAGATGGAATCCAACGTATATGGCAGCGAATAGACGAATTCACGAAAATTGAGTCCATTAAAAAGGACAAACCGTTCAGAAGCCTGCATATACATATATAAGATATCATTGCTATCATTCTTCATAACCTGACCCCCTCCGAGCTCTTAATCAATAATATTATTTTACCAAACTTTTGGGTTTTCACGTAAGTTATATAACCCCCAATATTAATCATCATCAGCACCATGTGAATAATGCGAAACATGTACTCCATATTAACCCAAATGTTAAGGTACACACTCGACTAGCTCAAAGTATCCATATTATAGTAAGAATGAAGGATTGGAGGATTAAATCATGGATAAAATTGAAAAAGGTTTTATCATTAATTCTTTTCATGGAGCCGTTTCCGTCTATGCTGATGCAACTAAAAAAATAGGTCTGTGGCAATCAGAGAAATATGCATTCGAAAAATATTTAAATCAGGAAGATGCAATCCTTGATATCGGTTGCGGTACAGGAAGGACCACCTTCGCACTATATAAAAAAGGATTTCAAAATCTAACGGGAATCGACCTGACTCCTGCCATGCTTTATGAAGCCGAAAAAATAGCCCATGAATATAACCTGGACATACCCTTTATCCTTGGCGATGCAACCGACCTCCCTTTCAACGACTCATCATTCGATAAAGCAATCTTCGCTTTTAATGGTTTAATGCAAATTCCCCAGCGAAAAAACCGCACATTGGCTTTAAAAGAAATCAACCGTATTTTAAAACCTAAAGGGCTCTTCATTTTCACAACACATGACCGTGATAAAAACGAAAATTACCTGAACTTCTGGGAGCAAGAGGAAATGATTTGGTGTGTTGGTAAACAAGATGAGAGGCTTTATGAATTCGGGGATATTTTCACATCCGGAAAGACGCTTCAAGAAGATACTTACCTACATATCCCAACTAAACTTGAAGTACTTGAATGCCTGTAAGAAGCACGGTTCAAAGTTATCGAAAGCTTTTATCGAAGTGAATTATTCCATGAAAATGATGATGTCATCGCTTTCTCTTCCGATTGCCGCTTCTGGATCGTCCAAAAGTAAGAAAGCGCATTTTAATTCAAAAAAAATCCAGAGTGACATTTCACTCTGGATTTTTTGTATTAAGAAACTTGTTCTAATTCTTTTTTGGAAGGCGGGTTGAATTGACCTTCCCATTTAGAGATAACGATTGCCGCAAGTGAATTACCGATAACGTTTACTACTGTACGTCCCATATCAAGAATACGGTCAATACCGGCAATGAATGCTAGACCTTCAATAGGAATACCGACAGTTCCCAATGTCGCTAAAAGAACTACGAAAGATACACCTGGTACACCCGCAATCCCTTTGGATGTGATCATTAACACTAGCATTAGCGTAATTTGCTCATACATGCTTAAATCGATTCCGTACATTTGAGCGATGAAGATAGCTGCTAACGCTTGGTATAATGTAGAACCATCAAGGTTAAAAGAATATCCAGTCGGAATAACAAATGTAGCAATATGTTTCGGACATCCCGCTTTTTCCATTTTTTCCATGATCTTAGGAAGAACCGCTTCTGAACTTGCAGTAGAGAAAGCAAGAATCAATTCTTCTTTTAGAAGTTTAATCAACGTAAAGATATTGAATCCGACAAATTTCGCAATAAGACCAAGAATGACTATTACAAAGAAAATCATTGTTCCGTAAACAGAAAGCGCTAACTTTCCTAACGGAATTAAAGATTCCAAACCGAATTTGGAGATCGTCACACCGATTAGTGCAAATACACCGATAGGAGCGAATTTCATGACCATGTTAGTTAGGTAGAACATTCCTTCAGCTACACCTTGGAAGAAACGGAATACTGGTTTACCCTTTTCACCGATGGCCGCAATACTAAGTCCAAACAACACGGAGAAGAAAATGATCGCTAGCATATCGCCTTCTACCATGGCTTTAACTGGATTGGATGGCACAATGTGAACGATTGTATCTACGAACGATTCATGCTGCTTAGTTTCTGCTGTATCAACATAGGTAGAAATATCAGTTTGTTCTAGCTTGTCCATATTTACACCAACACCAGGCTGGATGATATTCGCTGAAATTAAACCAACAGCAATCGCTATCATAGTTACTACAACAAAGTATGATATTGATTTAGCTCCAAGTTTACCTACTGATTTTAAATCGCCTACACCTGCAACTGCAACGATAAGACTTGACACAATGATTGGTACTACAATCATTTTAATCATTCGTAGGAAAATGTCTCCGAATGGCTGTAAAAAGTTTTGGGCCGTCTCACTACCATAAAAAATGGCACCAACGATAATCCCTAAAATTAAACCAATGAAAATTTGGCTAGCTAAACTTAATTTGAATTTCTTCATTTACTTTCCTCACCTTCCATAAAGTCTTTGATGCAAAAACATTTTTGTCTCGGTAAGGGAAACAAGATACTAATAAAAGAAAGTAATTTTTCTTTTTTTGAAAAACTCTGTCTTTACGCCGAAAAAAAAGACACTTCATGTGTCGATTTCTTATTGGCGTGAATATTCACACATGTTCCCTTAAAGACGCTGACGAGGTTAGCTGTCGGGTTAGGAATTGGAAACACAAATGCCCTTTCATTTCTGAATTCACCCCTAGCGGATAAAATCCACAAAAATGGGTCCCCCGTTCTTGGAATAAGATTAAGCGAGTTAACTTATAATAAAATATTATACTAAAAATGATAATCTGTAAATATTTATTCGCATTAGTTCTAGAAAAAATCTTTAAATATGTCTGAATATTCTGCATTAGAGACTATTGTATCTATAATTACTCTTCCCGATTTTTAATAATATAAGTTATATTGATATATAATTAATCACTAATTTGACATCACCTCTCTTGATGAAAGAAGCGGTTATTTTTCCAATACGCCAAGTAACAGATATCTTACTTTTTCCCTAGAGGTGAATTTTTTATAAGTTGCTGCCTTCACTTTTCCAAATTGGATTGGGGTAATGAAATAAGAATGGTTCTTCGACACATCCGGCTCCATTAGAATGACGTCACCTACCGACGGTCCGTTTATGATTTCTTGCTTCCCTTCAGCCTTAAGCCCTTTTGTAATGTAATGTTTATCCACATAGCCATTTTTAGTCAATTTGTAAATATAAGGCTGTTTATGGTTTTTTATGGCTTCTATAGGAATGGAGGGTACACCGGCTTTCTCATTGGTTATTACAGTAAGATTCACTTTGGATCCCACCAACAAAGCTTCCGTTTCTTCACCTTCCGGTTCGATTAGTGCCTGAAATGGAAATCTGTTATCCTTTTTTAATGACGGCTCTTCAGCGGGATAGGAATGGATGCGACCTATCGTCCCTTTCAATGCCTTTTTTGAATCAGAGGAACTTGCTTTTATAGTCATGCCCACTTCAGCCTTTTTCATTTCCTCTTCAGAGAAATCCCCTTCAATTGCCATATTTGTTGAAACGATGGATATAATGGGATTATTCAGGTTTTTATTGATATTTTTAACTACACCATCAGCCTCACTCGTTGACACGATCGCACTGGACTGCTCCTCAATTGAAGTTATTTTAGCTTCAAGCATTTTCACTTTTTCATTCAAGCTGTTTTTTTCCAGTTCCTGCTTGTACATTTCTTGCTCAATGTTACTTTTAATAAGATCTGAGGAACTTGTTGTTATATCAATTTTCAAGTTTTTTTCCACAGATTCATCAATGGCTGCTTTTTCAGGATTACTGGTCATGGTCCCTTGATAGGACCTCAACTTCCCTATGTATTCCTCAATACCTGCAATTTCTCCCTCAGATGCCGTTTTCTCCGCTTCCAAGTTCGCTTTAAGAGCATCAAGTTCGGTCGTCGTATACTCAAACAACGAGGAGCCAGCCGTAATCTCATCGCCTTCTTTAACAAGGAATTTCTTAAAATCATTTTTCTTGGTGTCAAAATAGATATCATACTCTTCTACAGGTTTAATTACCCCATTTGTTTGAATAGTATCCGTAATTGTATCTTTTTTTACCTTAGTCCAGTTTTCAACGAAAACAGTTCGTTCCACTTTGCTTTCTTTTTTTTCAATAAGGTATAAGTTAACGGTTATTAAGACTATCGACGCAATGGAGACCGCTGCAATTTTCCATTTCCCGCTCATTCATTTCACCCGCCTTATACAAATACGCCTACTTGGATGTATGCTAAAAAGGCTTTAACAAACCATGTGGCCAGATAGAATAGAACAATCATTAAAAGGACCAAATAACTATTTCGTTCTGAAAACTCCTTTAAATAAAAATATTGCAGAGCAATAATAAGAAATTGAAAAATGGTGATTCCGCTGAAAAAGTGAATGAAATAATCATTTCTGAGAAAATACTGACTGATGATCCCCAATGAAAATGGATTGGCATCGCTGCCTATATCCATTAATACGAATAGAGGAATCAGTAATGTTTTTTCCACTAATTGCAAAACAAAAAGAATCATTTGAACGATGACTAATTTTATATATGGGATATCAGTAACGATCCAAAAGAATAGAGCTGATAAAAATATATATATGGAAGGGTCGATTATGCCTGTTATTATGTTGCCGCTCATAATCAGCAGCTTTGCTGCTTCGAATTCACCGGCACTCATTTTCGTGATTTCTTTGGAGAATGATTCTGAACCAATGCCAAAATATCCCCCAATGGCGAATACTATAAGACTAAGAAAATATAAAAATAGTAATTTCAATCCAAGCTTTGTGACTGCCTCTGCATTTTGAAGCTGATAACGACTCCGATGAGGCTCTAAAATGCCCTTTAACAATCTGACCTGGTACACCATATGTGGTCCTCCTGCAAAAATTGATATATCTTCATATATTTTATCTTATTTTGGAAACAATTGCAGAAATAAGGAATGAATATACAAAAAAAACACATAATCATTCCCATTCATATTTAATCCCACCATACTAATTTGGAGTTAATACTGACAAATGTCGGGCAAGGACTTTAATGCGTGCAGGGGTTCGTCTATAGTTCTCTCCATCCATATCCACATCAAGCGGCCTCTTGGTTTCAATGGTCAGGGTATTGGCATTTAAATAAGTCACCCCAGAGTCAGAGATCATATTTTGTGTCCATGAACGCTTCATCGCTATTATTTCTAAAAATGTACCAAGGCTTGCATTTTCCAAGATGGCAACACCGAAGAGTCCATCATCTGGACTAATCATGGGAAAGGGCAATAAATTGGTGCCGATAAAACAACCATTCAAAACCAAAATCATAACCGCTTCCCCTTCGATAACATTCCCATCATACTTTAGCTTATAGGAAAAGGGAGCATTCTCGCCAATTGTCCTTATAGCACTTAATAAATATCCTATCTTACCAAACCTGCTTTTTTCCTGCTCATCAATATTGCTTGATGCATCTGAAATAAGCCCTACTCCCCAAAAATTAGAAAAATAATCGTTGTTGGCCTGCCCAATATCAATTGAACGAACTTTGCCATTCACTAATGCTTCCGCAGCTTGACGAACATTTTGAGGAATCTTTAATGTTCTGGAGAAGTCATTGCAAGTCCCTCCAGGTAAAACCCCAAACAGGGGCCGCCTCGGAAGCGGCGAAAGGCCATTTACACACTCATGTACCGTTCCATCTCCTCCTAATACGAAAACTACATCCATGTCTTCACCATATTCCAAGCAAAAACGGCATGCATCGCCCTTTTCCTTCGTTTGCAGAATGAGAAACTCATCAATATGTGGAGCTATTATCGGAAGACAACCCTCAAGATTCCTTTCGAGTTTATCATTACCGGCATTTTCATTATAAATCAGCATTCCCTTTTTCCATCGCATGATTTTCGCCCCCATATTATTGAAAGAATGGTCTTCTTCCCATCAATTTTACCTTTTCCTAAACCCCCGCTTTTGAAACTCATTAAGATCAAATGAAAAAAAGAGGCTATACGCCCCTTTCGGTAAAGCTTTCATATACTTGTCAAATAATCCTTCATCATCAAGATAAGCTTTGAAGACAAGGGACTCCTTTTTTCATTTTTTTCCAAAAATAACAAAAGACTTTCCAAGATGATCGGGCTTGGACTAGCTTTTGAAAATTCCTCCTGGATTGCCTTTAAAGCTTCCATATTTTTACGTGTATCCATTCCCTCTTCTTTACGTGTTTCCACTTCCAGCATCCTGACGATGATCGAATGGATTTCTTCTTTTGGGCTCATATCCCGCATCGAGCATCCCGGTAGGGGAAATTGTTTCAACAATGGATCTTCCATGTTCTGCAGGCTTGCGATAATTGAATCCATCCGGTTCAATATGAAGCTAGGTAATAATTCCACATCAAAAGCATTTTGTTTCCTGATCAATATTCCGATATATCCTTTGAAAAGGGAGTCCAAAATTATGGTGCAATCCGGCAAAAGATCAGCTGAAAGTCCCGGGTATAACTCAATGATTTTACGCTTGAACCAAATCAAGCCCTCTTCATGGATATAATGTAAAAATTTATCTAGTTCTTTGCTGATATGAACCATTTGTTCCTGCATCATCATTTGAATCAAATTGGTATTTCCCGTCATATGCTCAATGTGAACTGTGATTTGCCTCATGAACTTGTCTTTACTGGACAATGAAGCATCCAGTTCAAGATCAAGCAATGAGTCCGTCAACGCTTCATAATAAAATTTAAAAATGGAGACCAGTAATTCTTCCTTCGATTTAAAATGATTATAAAAAGATCCCTTTGCTATCCCACACTTTTCAGCAATTTCCTGAACGGAAGTGGCATGATAGCCTTTCTCCGCGAAAAGCTCTACAGACTTATCTATGATCATCTTATTTTTTTCTTTCATCAAATTCATCCTATCTCTTAAATTTATCCTTTGGTGACCGATGGGTCACATCTCCCAAATTGTATCCCAAAACCCTTGAAATCACAACGTTAACACTAGCGATTATTATCTGTTGCAATCATAATCCATATACTATATATTTGAGTCTATGACCGAATAGTCACAATTTTATGTATGGAGGGTACAAGCTTGAATTCAATAATTAAGTTTTCATTAAAGAATAAATTGGCAATCTGGTTGCTTACGATCATCATCGTTGCAGCTGGTTTATACTCAGGTTTAAACATGAAACAAGAAACCATTCCAAGCATCTCGACTCCTTTAATAAGCATCTCCACTGTATATCCTGGAGCTGCACCTGAAGAAGTAGCAGATAAACTTACGGACCAGATTGAGCAGAAAGTAACAAATTTGCCAGGAGTCGAATTAGTCAGTTCTTCGTCCATGGCTAATGCCTCTTCCGTCCAGTTACAATATGATTATGATACGGATATGGACGACGCTGTAAAAGAAGTGAAAGAAGCTTTAGAGAAATTAGAACTGCCTGAGGGAGTGGATGCCCCAAGCGTCTCTAAATTAGAATTAAACGCTTTTCCTGTCGTCGCACTCAGTGTAACAGATAAGGGTTCTGATTTACCAGCTCTTACAAAAAACGTCGAAGAGGTGTTGGTGCCTAAACTTGAAGGGATTGACGGCGTGACATCCGTATCAATTTCCGGACAACAAGTAAATGAAGGCAGCCTTGTATTCGACGAGGAAAAGATGGCTCAATACGGGCTCGATGAAGATACCGTAAAGAAGGTTATCCAGGCCGCAAACGTAAACATGCCGCTTGGCATATATAACTTTGATGATAAAGAAAAAACGATCGTTGTGGATGGAAACATCTCCACATTAAAAGACCTCAAAAATATAAAGATACCTTTAACCGGCGGCTCTCAAACAGGAACGCCGGCACAAACCGGACCGGAAACCAATCAATCAACTCCTGACATGGCAACAGGTCCTGCCCAAATGCAAAATGTCAAATTATCAGACATTGCCGATGTTAAAATCACCGGTAAGGCCGAATCGATTTCAAGAACAAACGGTAGCGAATCGATTGGAATCCAGGTTACAAGATCACCTGATGCTGATACAGTTGCAATCGTAGACGAAGTAAACGAAGAAGCCTCTAATTTCAAAGAAGAGTTTAAAGGCGTAAGTGTACACACTACGCTCGATCAAGCTAAACCGATTAAAGATTCTGTTGAAACCATGATCAGTAAGGCACTCTTCGGCTGTCTGTTTGCCGTCATTGTTATCATGCTGTTCCTTAGGAACTTTAAAACGACTCTCATTTCCGTCATTTCGATTCCATTATCCCTGTTAGCAGCGCTTTTGGTGCTCAAACAAATGGATATTTCATTGAATGTCATGACACTTGGGGCCATGACGGTTGCCATTGGCCGAGTAGTCGATGATTCCATTGTCGTCATTGAAAATATTTATAGAAGAATGGCTTTAAAAGGCGAACAATTAAAAGGCGGCGAATTAATACGATCAGCCACTAAGGAAATGTTCATCCCTATCCTTTCATCGACAATCGTTACTGTAGCCGTATACCTGCCTTTAGCCAGCGTTACAGGACCTGTCGGGGAACTATTCATGCCATTCGCCTTAACAATGGTGTTCGCATTGGTCGCTTCATTAATAATCGCCATCACTCTTGTTCCGGCAATGGCAGACTCTTTGTTTAAAAAGGGACTATCTAAAAAAGAATTAAAATCACATGAAGAAAAACCAAGCAAACTATCAGCATTCTACCGAAAAGCACTGGATTGGTCGTTAAACCATAAGATAATCACTTTCGGTACAGCCATTGTATTATTGGTCGGCAGCTTATTCCTGATCCCAAGCATCGGTGTCAGCTTCATGCCTGCAGATGAAGAAAAAACGATTATCGTCACTTACACTCCCGCACCTGGAGAGTTAAAAGAAGATATTGAAAAGCAAACAGAAAAAGTAGAAAAATACTTCATGGATAAAGACGATGTGAAGACCGTTCAATACACACTTGGTGAAAGCATGATGGGCGGCGGCATGATGGGCGGCTCGAGTAACTCTGCTCTCTTCTATGTACTCTATGATGAAGACACTGAAGATTTCGGGGACAAAAAAGAAACCGTCATAAAAGAATTAACCGAACTTGATTCACCTGGAACATGGAAACAACAAGATTTCACGTCAACATCAAGCAACGAAACCACTCTATTTGTTTACGGAAATACACAAAAAGATATTGAACCGGTAATTGATGATATTCAAAATATCATGAAGAAAAATAAAGATTTAAAAGATGTTGATACAAGTCTTTCCGATGCTTATGAGCAATACACTCTAGTTGCAGACCAAGAAAAGTTAAGTGACCTTGGACTGACAGCTGCACAAATTGGCATGTTCATTGCCAATACAAATAAAGATGATGCTTTAACTACCATTAAGAAAGATGGAGAAGAAGTCAAAGTATATGTCGAGACAAAAGAAACGACATTCGAAGACAAAAAAGATCTTGAGAATACTAAAATTTCTTCTCCAATGGGAATGGAGATCCCATTGAAAGAGCTTGTGAAAATCGAAGAAGGCAAAGCTTCCGATACAATCAGCCGCCGCGATGGAAAAATTTATGCCGACGTGTCTGCAACAATCAAAACGGATGATGTGGCAGCAGTAACAGCAGATGTACAAAAGGAAGTTGATAAATTAGACCTTCCCGCAAGCGTCACTATAGACTATGGCGGAGTGACGGAAGATATCCAGGAATCATTCACTCAACTTGGTATCGCTATGTTAGCGGCCGTTGCTATCGTATACTTTGTCCTTGTCGTTACTTTCCATGGTGGTTTAGCACCAATAGCCATTCTCTTCTCCTTACCATTTACGGTAATCGGGGCATTGGCAGGGCTATTCGTTGCAGGTGAGACCATCAGCGTTTCAGCAATGATGGGTGTACTAATGCTTATTGGTATCGTTGTAACCAATGCCATCGTATTAGTGGACCGTGTTATCAAGAATGAAGAATCCGGGCTATCTACCAGGGAAGCTTTACTCGAGGCAGGTTCTACCCGTCTACGTCCAATCCTGATGACTGCCCTTGCCACAATCGGCGCTTTAATACCTCTGGCAATCGGCGCAGAAGGCAGTGGATTAATATCACAAGGTTTGGGGATTACCGTTATTGGCGGACTTGTGAGTTCTACATTGCTAACACTTGTAATAGTACCGGTAGTATATGAAGTCATAATGAAAATAGGTAAAAAGAAGAAAAAAACAGTTAAGTAAAGAATCAAGAAAGAGGGGATTCCTTATATTAGGAATCCCCTCTTTCTTGATTAAACAATGCACAATATGCTCTTATAAATATAACTTCACAGGCCCCCACGTCCTATTCGTCATTTCATTTCCAAGGAAATTTGTTTGTTTTAAATATATAAACAAAAAAAGGGAAAGAGCTCGCTTTCCCTTTTAATTTCTATGGATTAATGTTTGGTGAAAGTTTGGTCTATCGCATTTGCCAGGTCCAGCGATTTTTCTTTTAGATAACGCTTCGTTACGTTTAAGTCTTTATGACCGGCAAGCTTGGATATCGTTTGTATATCTATTCCATTATCCACTAACCTTTGGCAAAAGGTATGTCGCAGTTTATGTGGATGCACATTGTATTTTTTTAATATATATTGAACTGACCTCGGAGTGATCCTTTGATTATAGCTTGAGATGAATAACGGATCTGCTTTTTCTTTTAAAGAAAGAAGATAATTCTGTATATGCTGTATAGCCGATATTGTAAGGGGAACGGATCTATCGACTTCACCTTTTGCGTTCCTGACAAGTATATAATTTCGTTCTGTTTCCATGATGACGTCGCGGCCATTCAAGTCACATAATTCGGAGACGCGGATTCCTGTATGTAACAAAAGGTAGACGATGGCAATGTTTCTTAGGTTTCCTTCTGCTTCTATATCTCTTAACAGGATCTGCTGCTCATTTATGCTTAAAGTTTCAGGTACCTCAAGCTTGTGCTCCTTAACCTTACGTTCCACAGAAAGCATCACTTGCGGTTTACCTAAAAATTTAAAGAAAACATTTAAGGCGATATAGTGTTTTTCGATAGTCCCTGGGCTTTTCTTGCAATTTTCTAAATAATCAAGATAACCCTGAACATCTTCAGAATGAATCTCCATCAATATCTTTTGTGTCTGGTCACAAAACTGTGAAAGGACACCAGTATACGTTTTGATCGTATTAGCTGATTTGCCTTGGTCTCTCAACCATTCAGCAAACGAAAAAATCATTTCATCTTTAGCAGAGGTATCCATCGGCTATTCCCCCAATGACAGTTTCAGAACTACGTTAAGTTTAACATATATCCCTGTAGAAACGAAGAATTCTGTCCCTTTGTATTAATCAGATATGGATAATGCAGATAGAAGTAAGAATTTATATGCATCCATAGTATGCCCTACCATGTATACTGCATATAACATTGTTTATGGTCCTTTTACCTCTCTGCTTTTTAACAGTTTTAAAATATAAGATACTGAAGGATTGACAACGGCAAAAAAAGACCAGCCGGATGGCGGGTCTTTTTTAAATGGCTTGGCGGCGTCCTACTCTCACAGGGGGAAACCCCCAACTACCATCGGCGCTGAAGAGCTTAACTGCCGTGTTCGGAATGGGAACGGG
>NZ_JBNNSB010000015.1:0-39633 GCF_050277335.1 Peribacillus sp. NPDC101480 | reverse complement strand
TTATTTGCCGTGAAAGAAAAATTAAACCCGACCCGGGCAGAGATGATTGAATTTCTTTTCACTTCCGCTGCCTTCGGATTCGTGGTTGCAAACAACGCTTCCATTTCTGGAGCGGCTGGCGGCTGCCAAGCAGAAGTGGGCTCGGCAAGCGGAATGGCCGCAGCTGCGATAGTGGAACTGGCCGGCGGTACACCAAGCCAAGCCGCAGAAGCGATGGCAATCACATTGAAAAATATGCTTGGACTGGTTTGTGATCCAGTGGCTGGATTGGTCGAAGTTCCTTGCGTGAAACGTAACGCAATGGGTGCCTCCAACGCGATAACGGCAGCTGATATGGCGCTTGCAGGCATTACGAGCCGCATTCCATGTGACGAAGTTATCGATGCCATGTATAAAATAGGATTGACCATGCCAGTTGCACTTCGTGAAACGGCAGAAGGCGGCCTGGCTGCGACTCCTACTGGGCGTAGATTGGCAAAGGAAATTTTCGGTTCATATAAATAAACATTCAGTCCCATTAACAAAAGGTTTGTTAATGGGATTTTTAATTTGTCTTAAAAAAACAACTCCAATCCCTTAACCTGCTCAATAATAAGATTATCTTTTTGTGAATGAAAAAAGGAAATTAGAGGAAGATGGAGGAATTTGGCGTTTATGGACACGGAGATGGAAAGAATCGTTAAAAAATCTGAATTATCAGTGAATATGGAGCCGTAGCAACTTTGTTAGTTATCAATTTCAATGATAAGATGAGTACGAAATTCACTATGGGAAGGATTGATTCTTCATTAATTTTCTCGAATTAACGTACACGTCGGCAATGGAAAAAGCGATGTTTCAGGCTCATGGAATCGGCTATGCACTATATGCTCAAAAACTGGAGCAGCGCATGATGGTTGAACAAGAACGGGAACAGGATTATCTAAAAAGCAGGCGTATATCAGACGAGATGAGAGCCAATCTTTTTTTGGGTAGTTAATTTCGAAGATATCGAATAACATAAAACGAAAAAACATGAACAAGCGAAAGAGCAATCTTAAAGATTGCTCTTTTTGTCCTGCCCTAAAGGGGTATTTTCTATTAAAAAGGAGGTGACACCAATTTTAAATAGAATGTATGTTGATGAAGAGGAGGATTGATCTTAGTGGAGAGAAGAGCTTTACTGGTATCAGCATTACCGGGATATGAAGAAGAAATTGGGCGGTGGCTATGGTGTTTAGAAGATGTTCGCCGTACGTTGATAACGAAATTGACTGGAATCAGCCAAAATATACTTGATACGAAAATCGATGAAAGGCAAACGATTGGCTCGATGTTGTATCACATAGCTCTGATAGAGGCAGATTGGTTATACGAGGAGGTCCTTGTTTCGGAATGGGATTCGGAAATACGCGCGTTGTTTCCATTAGGATGTCGTGCCGAAGATGGCTCCCTAAACCACATTGAAGGACAAACATTAGAAGAACATTTCTACCGCCTCAATAATGTACGTGAAGTATTTCTTTCAAACTTTCGCACAATGGACCTAACGGATTGGCGTAAACCGAGGGTACTTGAACAATATGACGTCACGCCTGAATGGGTCGTTTACCATTTGGTTGAACATGAATCACATCATCGAGGACAGATTTTTCAGTTGCTGAAGAAATTACGGAATGAATAAGAAATTAAAGAATGTGTTTTTTTAATGGCCTGCTATCCATATCAGTTTGTCGACAAATCTGCCGAATAACTGCTTGGCAGACGATCGCTGAAACGTTTGTCAAAGAAAAAAACTGTAGGCAAACTCGCTTTTCTTCGAATTTGTCTACAGTCAATATTCCTGGACTGATTTATATCATTAATCTATTTGGTGATTGAATTTCGACTTTAAGACGCTGCTGGCATACCCAATGAATCCTCCAACAATGGCAGGAATGACCCATCCTAGTCCTGCCTCATACATAGGAAGTATTGCAGTGAAGAAATCATTGATGAATGAAATGTGTACACCTGCTCCATTTAATCCATCAAATAAACTGACGATGAATGTTAAAAGTAAGCTGCCTTGATAAACTTCAGGTCTTCCTTTAAATAAAGAATGAAGAAATGTTAGGAAAATCAAAACAATGGCCAATGGATAAATGGCTGTCATAACAGGTACGGAAATGGCAATTAACTCGGTTAGTCCAATATTGGCAATAATTGCACTGAATATGGATAAACTTATGGCAATCGTTTTGTAAGGCAGATTTGGAAATAGCTTATGGAAGTATGTCGAGCAAGATGTAATGAGTCCTACGCTTGTCGTTATGCAAGCCACTGTGATCATTAATCCTAATAATAGCCCACCATATGCTCCAAAGTAATAATCCGAGACTTTCGCTAAGACAATGCCTCCATTATCCAAGCGTCCAAGTTCCCCAACGCTTGAAGCACCCATATAAGAAAGAGCTGTATAAATGGTGGCAAGAATAACAGCCGCAATGGCAGTCGCTTTCCCACAAACGATCATTATTTGTTTTTTTGTTTTAGCCCCTTTTTCTTTGATGGCATTAATGATGATGATTCCAAAAACAAAAGATGCAAGGGTATCCATGGTTAAATAACCTTCTCTGAACCCATTGAAAAATGGTTGAACCATATAGTGCTCTGCAGGTGCTTGAAAATCTCCAATTGGATTAACGAAAGCGACTACCACCAGGATTCCAATGAATGTCAACTTGATCGGTGTTAAAACTTTCCCCACAATTTCGACAATTTTCGCAGGATTGAGCGAAAGAAGGCACGAAACTGTAAAAAAGATGATGGTGAAAATAAGTAAAGGCAATGGACCTGAATCTTCAGGTAAAAAAGGTTTTACACCGATCTCAAAAGAAACGTTTCCTGTTCTAGGCATTGCGAATAATGGACCAATGGCTAAGTAAAGAACGGTTGTGAATACAATACCAAAGACTGGATGGACACGGCTCGCTAATGATTGTAAGTCATCTTTTCCAGAAAAACCGAGTGCCAGCACACCAAGTAACGGTAATCCTACTCCTGTGACCAAAAATCCTGCATTAGCTGACCATATATTCATACCTGCTGATTGACCAAGCATTGGCGGGAAAATTAAATTCCCTGCCCCAAAGAAAAGGGCAAATAACATGAACCCAATCACTACTATAAATGAAGATGGTACCTTATTAGACAAAATAAACCCTCCGAAAAACCAAAATTTGCTATTTTAGAAAATTATTAAATTTTCTAAAAATTATATAAACAGTAATACTAAGACCGTACAGTATTATAACTAAATTAAATTGATATTTCAATATATTTTTTGTTTTTTATTAATTACCTTGATGTTAAGTGATCCGCCCTTATCTTATTTTGAACATCTAAAGGCTGCTCATACTCATGAAATTTGAAATGTTAAAGAAATGAGGGTGCGGAAAAAAATGCTTAGCGTCGCGAACCTGCTTGAGCTCACGATAAAGATTGACGGTTTAGACGGCGGACTTTAGTTTAATTTAGAGTGGAAAAATTAAGGGGTGTTTAAAATGGGAGTATTTTTTGAAAAAATACTGGGGTTGTTTTTTGAAAAACGGAAACAAAGCAAAAAAGATGTTTTATTACTAATTTTCATATTCGCGCTTCCTATTGCTAATATGGTTGGGTATATCACGGATATGGACTTATTTTGGTTAACTGACATTGTATTAATTGCAATCATTGTTCTTTCGGCATTCATATATTTTGAAGGAAAACGAAACAGGGAAAATGAACATTAAAATTTGTTTTTTTTGGTGAGGGACGTTAGGTTAAATGTTGTAGTAAAGTAAAATAGTGGTGTTAAAATAACACACATGTCCACTCATTGTGTTAAATAAGGAACATTTTTAGTTGTTTAAAGTGATAATATCGTTCTGGTATTAATAACAAAGATTGCTAAAAATTTTAGTGGCCTTCGCTATATAGTTTGCGCAGAAAATATTCCTGGCTAATAAAATTGGCACGTTAAATGCAAGAATATGTATTGTCTTAATTAAACGGGGAGAGCGAACAAAAAACTGAGAAAAACTTAATTTTCAAAGAGTTTGTCTACAGTTTGGGCTGATTATGCAGCTCTTTTTTTATGGGGCCATAGGGGCAGCTATAATGCGCAGTATTCCGGAATTATTAAAAAGTGAATCGAAGCTCTAAGTTATCTCCTAACAAGGGGAGTCAGGATTTATAAAACACATTATTTCTAATTTTTCAAACTGCCTGCGGCTTGAAGTGGCAAAAAAATAACTTGTATTCAGCAGGGTTTGTATATTCTTCTTCTGTCAATAATGGTTATGGAATCAGAATTTCTGCCTTTTGTATATAACACTTTACCGTTTTGTCGTGAAAGGAACTTATGAAAATGCTCGAGAAGGGTAAGATCGGAAGCCGTCAACTGACGATATTAGTGATTTTATATACGCTTGGAGATTCTATATTAGTCATTCCCTCCATTGTCGCTTCTGAAGCTAAACAAGATGGTTGGATTTCGGGTATTATAAGCGTGGTGATAGCACCGTTATTGGTTGTTTTTATATATGACGCTTTAAGGAAATGCTATTCTGATTTAACATTAGTGGAATACAGCCAAAAAATTCTGGGTAAGTGGCTGGGAATAGCAATTTCTCTTTTATTTATAAGCTACTTTTTTATAACCACAGCGACTTATCTGAGTGAAATTGGGGATTTTATGATAAGTCATATTATGCCTGATACTCCAAATCAAGTGATCATGATTCTATTTATGAGTGTCGTCCTCATGGCCGCACGTCTTGGTTTGGAACCTTTGGCCCGAAGCGCAGAAATATTTTTCCCATTTGTTGTATTACTTGTATCAACATTGATAATTCTTCTACTTCCTGAGATTAAATTTCAAAACCTGCAACCCATATGGGAGGGGGGATTGAAACCGGTTATACGGGGATCTATACCATTTATTGTTTTTCCGTTTATTGAACCGGTTGCGATTCTAATGATTCTCCCGTTCGTAAGTCAAAAAGACAGAATAAGAAAAAGCCTTTTTGTCGGTCAAGTGTTGGCTGGAAGTGTTTTGATCATTATAACCATGTTAGCACTTCTTGTACTTGGTCCAGAGTCAACAGCAAGACAAAATTATCCAATCTATATGTTGGCTAAGAAAATAAATATCGGTGATTTCATGATGCGGCTGGAAGCAATACTAGCCATAATATGGTTCATCACCATTTTTATTAGATTTAGTTTGTTTTTTTATGTGACCGTTTTAGGCTTGGCACAAACGTTTAAATTGCAAGATTATCGTCCTCTGATTTTTCCGTTTGGTATCCTTTTGATTGCCTTTACATTCATTATGACACCCAATATCGTCCATTATAGTAAATTCATTTCAGGAATCTGGCCGTTTTATGCAATGACATTCGGGTTTATTCTTCCGTTGATATTACTAATAATCTCCAAAGTTCAGAAAAATGATGGACCAAACTAAGGGGTCTTATTTGTTAAGAAACTTGTGTAAATTTCTAGAAGGTTTTTATAGTTATCTAGAAGCTCAGGTGTTATTCCATAAAAGGGCGCAATTCTTTACTTTATCTCAGTTTTTATGAGGGTTTATAAAACCCCTCGACCGTTGATTTCCACTCCAGGCACTCGCTTTCCGCGGGCGGTCCGGGAGCCTCCTCGGCGCGCTTTTCCCGCAGCAGTCTCGAACACCTGATCAATCAACTGTACTAGATTATCTTTCATGTTTTTTTACAGTAATCCTTAATGGATGGAAGAAATTCGCGACACTCCTGCCGAATAACTGGCTAGCCGAGACCCCACAGACGCTTGCGTCGAGGAGGCTTGGCAGACAGTCGGCGGAAAGGGAGCGGATTTCTGAAATCAACTGTAGACAAATTCAAAGAAAATAACTGTAGGCAAACTGCTTTCTTCGAATCTGTCTACAGTCTGGGAGTTGCTTTTGCAGGCAGCTAGTATAACAAGAATAGGTGGATTTAATTTAATAGAGGAGGATTGAAAGAAAAGGCTACTTTGATCAAAAAGAGGAATTAATAGACAATAAAAAATAGTTTGACTTTTTTTACAACTATGTTTATATTTGGTTTAATACTAACTACCGTTAGTTAATAAAATTCTAAAAGTAGGTGTTAGAAATAAAAAGTAATTTAATGAATCATAGGTTGTAAGCGATTACACCTTGTGTCTGTAAATTTATATGAAAAGATTTTTATTTAAAACCAGGAGATGATACTTATGAAATATCCACTTACACCAGATGTAAAGCCAGAGTTTTGTACAACAGGAACCTTTATGCGTTTACCTTCTCAAAAGCATGATGCAAAGCTGGCAATTGTGGGTATGCCCTTTGATACAGCAGCTTCTTTTAGGGTGGGAGCCAGGTTTGCTCCTCAAGCCATTCGCCAAGCATCCATGACCCTGTTTCCTTATCATCCTATTCATAAGGTATATCCTTTTGAACAATTGAATGCCATTGATATAGGGGATATCCCTGTTATTCCCCATAATATTCATCGAAGTTATGATCTAATGAAGGAGTCCATGTTTGAATTGATGTCCAAAGGGGTCATACCTATTGGATTAGGGGGAGATCATTCTGTCACTTTAGCTAGTTTACGAGCTGCGGCAAAGGTATATGGCCCGGTAGCCATGATTCATTTTGATTCCCATACAGATACTTGGGATACATATTATGAGGAAAAATATTGGCATGGATCTCCATTTATACGTGCACACGAAGAAGGTTTGCTGCAGGCAGATAAAGTATTTCAAGTAGGAATCCGAGGTACGCTAAACCACTCTGGAGATTTACAGGCAAGTCTTGATTTAGGTTATCGTTTGATTACAACTGGTGAACTTTCCAATCGTGGATTTGAAGATGTTTTGAAAGAGATTAGAAAAACCATTGGTAACACACCTTGTTTCTTGACATTTGATATAGATTTCGTTGATCCTTCTTTTGCTCCAGGTACAGGTACACCTGAAGCAGGCGGTTTTAGCAGCTTTGAAACACTTAAAATGATTCGTGCCCTAACTGACTTTAACTTTATAGGATATGATGTGGTTGAAGTGCTGCCATCATATGATCCAAGTCAAATCACTTCACTTTTAGCAGCAACACTTGTACATGAGTTTGCCAGCCTAGCAGCATTAAGTACGAAAGAAGTCAATCAATAAAAAGCAGTCATTACATTAGATAAAGGGGGCAGCTCTTTGCGATGAAAGGATTACCCGAGCTTAAGCGTTCACTAAATACAAGATATGTTATTGTATTTGGACTTTCCTTTATGGCGCCTGTGACAGTCTTTAGCACATATGGTATCGCCATTGATCGTACCCAGGGAATGATTCCGACAGCATATATAATTGCTTTAATTGTCATGCTGTTCACTTCATATAGTTACGCAAAAATGGTTCAGGTGTATCCGACTACAGGTTCAGCTTATACCTTTGTGCAGAAAGGAATTAATTCACATCTTGGTTTTCTGGTAGGATGGGTAATTTTATTGGATTATCTTTTCAGTCCTATGATCAGTGCTTTACTTTTTGGGATTATGGTGAATGCTTACTTCCCTGGTATTCCTATCATTGCAGTTATTATTTCTTTTATTATAGGTGTGACTACCATTAATATTTTTGGGATTAAGGTTGCTGCAAATGTGAATACCTTTTTGGTGTTATTTCAATTTTTTTTTATCATTATCTTCAGCCTGCTTTGTATAAATGGACTTTTAGCAGGAAAAGGTACCGGAGAGCTGTTTTCGAAGGATCCGTTTTTTAGTCCTGACGTAAATTTTAATAATCTGCTCTCGATTGTACCTCTATTATGTTTTAGTTTTCTTGGGTTTGATGCGGTTACTACATTAGCTGAAGAAACCAAAAATCCGAAAAAAACACTTCCTAAAGCTATTTATGCTACGACATTGATCGGGGGGGTATTATTTGTTGCATCTACCTATTTTGCACAATCCATTTTCCCGAACTTCAATGCTTTTAAGAACCCTGATACAGCTATAGTGGATATCATGATTTATACCGGGGGTAATTTTCTGAATAGTTTGTTTATTTCTGTGATAGTGACATCTGCTACTGCTTCTGCAATAGCTTCAGGAGGCAGCGGAGCTAGGATCTTATATGCAATGGGGAGAGATAATGTTCTGCCTAAGAGGGTTTTCGGATATGTTTCTCCAAAATTCCAAACGCCCATTTTCAATATCCTAATCATTGCTTGTGTTGCAATGAGTGCTGTATTTTTGGATATCGCAACAGCTACTTCTTTCATTAACTTTGGAGCCCTGTTTGCTTTTACATTCGTTAATCTTTCAGTGCTTATCCATTATTTTGTGAGGCAGAAGCAGAGATCGCCTAAAAGTATCGTTTTATATTTACTTCTTCCCTTAATAGGCACCGGTATAACTATATTGTTTATGACAAAGTTAGATATCCATTCTTTAGTATTAGGGATTACTTGGATGGCAGTAGGGTTCATATATTTATTGTACTTAACTAAAATGTTTAAGGAACGTCCTCCTGAACTGAATTTTGCAGAGCAAAAAGAAGAATTTGATGTAAAACTAGTGCAATGATCAGTTACTGTTTATTATTTTGAATGAAAAGAGGTAAACTCCATGGCTATTAAAAACGCGGATATTGTTCTTTCCAGTGATGCTATTTTTACAGGGCTTGCACAAGAGCCGACGTCTGGTGCAATTGCTATCTTAGGTGACAAGATTATGAGTGTAGGATCAAAAGCGGAGATTGAACCTTTTATAGGCAGTGAGACAAAAGTATTTAACTATGGAAATCAATTAATTATGCCTGGTTTTCATGATTTTCATCTCCATATCATGTTTAGTGCCCTAAGTTTAAATAGTGTAAATTTATTTGAAGCCGGGTCAGCTCATGAAGTAGCTGCAAAAGTACGGGAATTTTCTAAAGACTGTCCTGAGGAAGAATGGATTATTGGTATGCAATGGGACGCAGGTTATTGGCATGATAAACAAGAGCCCCATTATAAAATACTTGATGCTGTTATTCCAGATCGTCCTGTTGTTCTTTTTCATGCTGAGGGTCATTATACATGGGTGAACAGTAAGGCCATGGATTTAGCAGGAGTTACTGAGGATATACGTGATCCGGATTTTGGTCGCTATGAAAGAGATAAGAATGGTTTACTTACTGGGATTTTATATGAAGAAGCCCAGCAAATCGTTTTAAAAGAGGCATTACGGTTAACACAAGATAAAAAAGAAACGATACTAAAAAAGTATTTAAGATTGTTATCGCAATATGGGATTACTTCTGTAAACGATTTGTTTGCTCCAATAGATGACTTCCTTCAAGACTATGACCTTTTCGAGAAATTAGATAAGCAAGGAAAATTAACGACTAGATTTCATATCACTCCTGAATTAGATGGCAATTTGGATAAAGCCCAAAAGCTGAGAAATAAATATGAATCAAAGAAACTTCAATTTTCAGGATTAAAGCAATTTGTTGATGGAACAGTCACGGGTCATACTGCTTACTTCCTGAAACCTTACTCCGATCAAGTGGATATCTGTGGTCATCCAGCTCTAAATCCAGAAGTATTGATTGATCGAGTTGTTAAAGCAGATGAACTTGGATTTAGAATCCGGTTTCACGCTATTGGAGATGCGGCAATTCGTTTAGCTTTAGACGCTTTTGAAGAAGCAGTACGTAAGAATGGAAAAAGAGACTCAAGGCATACAATAGAACATATTGAAGTAATCGATTCGGGTGACATTGAACGTTTTTCCAAACTAGGGGTCATTGCCTCGATGCAGCCTGATCACATGGCTGCTTCATCAAGAGAGGTATATTCTTCAATTATAGGTCCTGAAAGGGAAAAAAATGTTTTCCTGACGAAGTCGCTTTTAAATTCAGGTGCATCTTTAGCATTAGGAACAGACTTTCCGGTTTCCATCTCATTAAATCCTATGCGGCAAATATATACTGCCATTACAAGAGTTGATAGCAGTGGAGATCCAAAAAACAAATGGCATCCTGAACAAAAGCTCACTTTGGCAGAGGCATTGCAAGCATATACATATGGCTCAGCCTATGGAAGTTTCAGGGAGCATGAGCTAGGTACAATAGAAGAGGGAAAACTTGCTGATCTTGTGGTTTTAGACAGAAATCTTTTCGATATTCCAGAAAGTGAAGTGCTCAAAGCTAAAGTGGAACTTACAATAAACGATGGGGAAGTTGTGTATAAAAGTGAAGAAACATCTTTATCCAGCATATTCTAATTCTCTAATCATTTAGAGAAACAGAAGCATCAAATATTTAGTTTAAAAAGGGAAATGAGTTTATAATGATATTAACTAACGTTAGATAGTTTGGGGGATCATTATGACAAAAAATGAAATTAAAAACATTTCCTTAACGCTTTTTACCAAGTATGGATACGAGGGAACCGCTTTATCGGAAATTGCCAAGAGGGTAGGTATACAAAAACCCTCAATCTATAACCATTTCAAAAATAAGGATGACCTTTTCTTGTGTCTGTTTGAAGAAATACTAGAAGAGCATATAAACCAGGTCGAACAATTTGTCGAAGAAATAAATACACTCTCTTCTGAAGAAAAGTTAAAGCATATCCTTCTTGATACTTGTAACTATTATAAAAACCATGAAGATAAAGCAACTTTTTTAAAGAGGGCAATGATTTTTCCGCCGGAGCATTTGAAGCACATATTAAATGATAAATTCCTTAGATCTGAAGAATCATTTTCCGCTATCTTACATGATATCTTTGTCGAAGGAATTGACAAAAAAGAAATACGCCAAGGGACAATCGAGAACTTAATCATGTCCTATCTCTGTTTGATTGATGGGATATTCATGGAATTTTCTTATTATGGAAAAGAGAATATGGAACCTAGAATTCAGAATATATGGGAAAATTTTTGGTATGGACTAAGTGGATGATACATTCAAACAGTTCATGCTCTAAAAGCTATCTAATAGGAATACATTATTTGCTCATATAGAGTAAGTGAGTTTGTCGACAATAGGGATTCCATCTGAATTTTTAAACAAAGTTGATTGGATCGGGTGTTCGAGACCCCTGCGGAAAAAGCGTGTCCAGGGGAGACACCGCAATGCGCATAGGCGCCGGGGAGGCTCCCGGAACGCCCGCGGAAAGCGAGTGCCTGGAGTGGAAATCAACGTTCATATTCTAACACTCCCTCAAAAAAATGTAGGCAATCCTAATTAATATCAAATTTGTCTACAGTCTGCCTTGCTCATACCGAGTATGTTTTTTAAATATAATAAAAGCTATGTGAATATAAGGTTTCACATAGCTTTATTATTATTTTTGGTTATGTGATTAACATGGTCGCCATCTACACGTAAATCTTATTTTTAATCTGAAGCTAGGAATACCTGCCAAAAATCCTGCTTTAAAGTAAACTTACAATTCCTTTGACTTAATCCTTTTAATTAACTCTTCAAACCAATATATTGTGTGATCAGTCCTGGTCGAAAAATAGCTACCCAAAAATTCACGAATATTCTCGTTGCCATTAGGTTCTGACTCGAAATTCCCTAGCTGCTCCCAAATAGCCTTGATGGACTTTACTTTTTTTTCTAGTATTTCTACTACTTTGTCCCGATCTACATACTTGATGTTGGCTAAACCTACAATCATATCCTTAATTTCATCCGCACTTTCAAATAATTTATAGATTTTCTTTGGTAGTTCTTCGCGACCCTTAGCCGTAATCGCAAATACTTGTTTATCAGGCCGATGTTCTTCTTTTATGACTTCAACTGGTTCGACTAAACCTTGTTTTACTAATGATTCAAAATGGTAGTACAGTTTACTTTCAGTTAACCCACCCAGGCGATCCAACGGAATGGGTTCTGAAAGCTGTTTTTTTAATTTATAAGGATAGTTTTTATCCTCCATCAGCTTGCTCAATATAAAAATTTGAATAGACATTTACTACGCTCCTTTAAGAAGTATTATCTCCTTATTGTAGCAAAAACTAAGCTGAGATTTCTGCCGCTTTCTTTTCAACTTCTGTTTCAGAAACCTGTACTGGCATTGGTTTTTGTAAAAACGCGACAATAGCCATATTAATTAACATTGCAACGGCACCTACCGCAGCCATTGACCAAATATATGGACTTGGACTGATGCTGCCAAATAGGTTTGCAAAGTATGCTTGCACCGAGTAATACATCGGTGAAATGTGGCTCATCCATTCATACGGTAAATGCATCATATCACGTGTGATAGTGGCACCATTAGCTATTGTTTGCATTAATAAAATCGGTAAGTTTAAAATCATGCCGCCTTCACCAAATAAGAAGATTAAAATCGCAGTGAAATTAAAACATACCATATAGTTTAGTATTTGTTGACCTACTATACCGAAGAATAGGTCACCGCTCGGCTTGTCAATTAAATATGCTACACCTACAGCGATGATTGATGAAACCACTGCAATCAATAATGCAGCCATTTGCACATAAGTGAATAACCGTGTTTTGCTTGCTTTTCCCCGGCTGGCTCTAAATGCACCCACTAATTGCATCGCCCCGATCATCGCCCCTACATAACCGGCCATTGTTAAGAACATAGGCAGCATATTATGATTCATGCCATCCGGTATTTCGTTGATTGTAACGACATTTCCTACATAGGATTTCTCAATCTTTTCGGCTAATTCAGCGGATTGCTTTTCTGGTACATTAAAGTTCATCAATACGCCCTGAGCTGTTTGTTGCGAGAATTGTGTGCTTAACTGACTGTTAATTTCAGTTACGATCGCATTCATGGTAGAAGAAACGACCGTTGCCCCTGCCTCATTGATTGTAAAATCGATGCTTGATGACGCTTCACCTTTTTGTATATTCTCAGAGAAGGTTTTTGGGATGTGAACGACTAATGCTAAATCATTGTGCTCCAAATCTTTTAAGGCTTGTTTATTGGTTATATCCGTCTCGATTTCTTTAAAGGGTAAATTTTCTTGTAAATTTTCGGCGATCATCGCTCCATTTTTACCAGCATCATCATTGATGATGGCGATCGGTAATTTATCGACATTTCCTGGAATGGCTGTATACCCAGGCAAGAAGATGCCTAGCATGGCAACTGCATAGAAAATCCCCATAAAGATTGCCGCTGTTGCACCTCTTGTTTTTAAGAATGCAGTAAATTTCATATGTTGAATCCATCCTTTTAATTTCAGTATTTTACTCAATTTGTAGTACTCTAATTAGAGTAGTTTAATTTAAAGTACTTTGAATTTTATTTTAATTTTTATAAAAAGTCAATTGAAAAATTTTATGTATATGAAAAAACTCGCAACAAAGCGGAACGTCAAAACTTCTGCTTTGTTGCGAGTAACTATGAGGGAGGGAGGCATTTTGATTCCTTCGGCACTTCTCTGACTAGCATATATGACAACGTTTTAGATACTCATTTTCTCAGTGTCATTAAACCTGTTTAATACAACTTCAACAAATGCCTGTTGAGTGTGTTATTTTACCGTTTAATGAGTCGATTAAATTCGTTGCTATATATTTAGCTTTAACGATTTTTCTGGGATGGATGGCATTGCTTCTGTGGTCTGGATTCGGCTCGCTTTTTAAAGATTTTTTTGCTAAACATGATAAGTCCTTTCGGTTAATTATGTGTCTATTATTGATTTACTCTGCCGGTACAATCTTTCTGTGATTAATCAAAAAGTAGCTGTCTTTAAGTTCTTAGCTTGCTTAAAAACGATAAGCTTTAAAAAAAATAAGCAATCTTAATTTATGAACAATGACATTAATGCGGTCTTTTTTTCATACGATATTTTTGGGGTGAAAAAATGGCAAGAGTAAGTTACCGGAGCTCAGATGTCGACTTAATGGCAAGGATGATGAGAGCAGAAGCCGAAGGTGAAGGAAAACAAGGGATGTTATATGTTGGAAATGTAATTGTTAATCGTCTTAAAGCGAATTGTATAGACTTTATAGATTTAAGAACAATTCCACAGGTCATTTATCAAGTACAAGGAGGAAATTATTCTTTTGAAGCAGTTCAAAAAGGTAATGTATTTTATCAAAGAGCAAGATCTGCTGAAAAAAGATTAGCAAAACAGAATTTGGATTATTGGAGGGAACACCCAGGGAAATATGCCCTTTGGTATTTTAATCCATATGCCCCGTGTCCTCCAACATGGTACGATCAACCTTTTGCTGGTCAATTTAAAAATCATTGTTATTATGAACCAAAACCTGGAACATGTGAAAGTGTTTATACCGGAGGTTGACTGGGAGCTATTATTTCATTTCAAGGAGCTGATCAGCAGCTCCTTTTTTTATGCAACAATCGGGCATTTCAAAAAGGTAATGTGGATTTTGTGGTAAAATATAGTAAAAGATGGATTATTGTTTGGGGGACTTTTAGTGGAGGCTATAATGTTTTTTGTTTATTTTACTGTTGGGTTATTCATTCTCTATATAGTTATTGAAACAGCAGTAAGAAAAGGAATTAACAATTCAATTATCGGTCAATTTCTTGAAAAAAAATATGGGGTTAAAGAAGATAATAAGTCTTTTCTTGATGATGATTTAGATAATGAAAATAAAACGGATCATTAAAATAAGGGAGGTTGCTGCGGTAACCTTTTTTAGTGGGAATCTTTTAAAAATAAATTCAAAAAGACAACAATGATCTTACTCAAACAGACGCCAGTTTGTGGAAAAGCACACCTATTCAGTGTCTTTCCGAGGGCGACGAAATTCTCCGTAGTAGACCTTCCGCTTTTCTCGTTCGGATTCAATATTTTCGATGAAAGCCGTTTTTACTTCCTCCAGTAACAACCCCTTTAATTTCCGAAGCTTTATTGGTCCCACTCCTGGTAACTTATCAGGTATAAGAACTTCGAAATTACCCTGCCGTTTATAAAAACGAACGCTGCCAAGCCCCGTCCTTTCGACTTTCCCCAAGGTATATGCGAATTCAAATCGTTGCTGAATGAATGAAGATAACTCAGGCAGCCCTAAACCTTCATATAGGGGAGGGAATTCATGATAAACTGGAGGTTCTTTGAATGATATTGAAGAGATCTTCAAATGGATACCCCTCCTTTTGTGGAATAAAGACAGACATACGTTGCCTATATTATTGTGCTATGGGCCGTTTTTTTAAACATCCTTACAGTGATGGTGCTTTCCTGTAACCAGGAAAAATGCAGATTTTTATTAATGAAAATATTTTATAATCTAGAATAATTTTACAGGAATCTAGATAGTTATCAATCTTTTAAATTAATTGGGGCTAAAGTTCAATATGTAATGACAATAAATCTTCAGCAAACGTGAGCGATTCTTTAATAGGATCGCTTTTTTCATTGAACTAACGGGACACCTCAATAAGAAGTCTACGGTATTAAAAATAGATAAAACGATAAAACTTTAAATGGAAGGTTATTAGATGGTACATAAGTTGAAGGGGGCTAAATGATGACCGAATTAAACGGGAAAGTAATTATAGTAACAGGTGGGGGCAGCGGAATCGGAAAGGAGACTGCATTGCAGCTATCAACAAAAGGTGCATCCGTAGTAATTGCAGATTATAATGAAAATTCTGCCAAGGAAGTGGTTGCTGAGATAGAAGCCGCATCTGGTATTGCAGCTTCCTATAAAGTTGATGTATCAAAAGGTGATGAAGTTAGTGCTCTTATTGATTGGACAGTAGAAAGATTCAGTACTTTAAACGGGATCTTTAACAATGCTGGAATTGGTCTGGTAAAACCTTTCTTGGAGATGGATCCAGAATCATATCATCGGGTCATTGATGTTGACCAACACAGTGTATATTATGGGATGTATTATGGAGCTAAAAAGATGGTTGAATTAAATGTAAAAGGAACTATCGTTAATACAGCATCAATTTATGGAACAATGGCAGCAGTTGGAAGCTTTAATTATAACGCAGCTAAGGCAGCTGTGGTCATGATGTCTAAATCCGGGGCATTAGAGTTAGCTGAACATGGTATCCGAGTCGTAGGAGTTGCTCCAGGATTCATCGATACGCCAATACTTGGTGACAATGAAGAAGTGAAAAATGCTCTAGCTGCACAGCATATGCGGGAAAAGCTCATCCAACCGAAGCAAGTAGCTAGCGTAGTTACATTCTTGTTTAGTGAAGGGGCCAGTGCAATTAATGGTCAAACAATCCCTGTTGACGATGGTTTCCTAAGCTTCAAATCTAAATAAGAATTCTTAAAAAAAGACTTAACGGTGTAAATTTTTTACGCCGTATTTTTATGTAAATTAGCTTTTAACCTTCAATTGAGAAGCCTACCTAAGGTTTTTTAGATCTTAGAAGAGAAGGTTAAAGGTTGTAGAATTGATACCAATTCTATTTAGGAATGTAACCTTCCTTTAAGTTGTTGTTGAAATCCGAATAATTCTAGAGCAGTCGCGAGATTGTGATTCGGTACTTAACGTTTGTATCCTTTGAATAAATTACTACTGTAAAAGCCAGATTATTAACATAGGAAATATAAGTGATATAAATGAGGGTCCTGTATGAACCAAGCTGGTGTGAATGAAAAGTATAAGGTATCGCCATTTTATGTGTTTTTTTTACTGCATTCCATGCAAACTGGGTTAGGCGTGTTAAATTTTCAAAGAGATTTAGCCAAGACGACGGGAACCGATGGCTGGATCTCCATACTCCTAGCCGGACTGATTGTTCATATATTAATTTGGCTTATATATAAGATTTTCAGTATTGTTCCCGGTGATATCATTTCTGCTAATAATCATGCATTTGGTAAATGGATCGGAAATATCTTTAGTCTCCTATTCATTCTGTACTTTTTCGCCCTTGGAATGACGGTCATAATCGGCTATATAAATGTAATTCATGTTTGGATGTTTGAAGAGATACCTTCTTGGGCATTTGCTTTGGTTTTCCTGATCCTGATTTATTATATATGTACGGGAGGTTTCCGAACCATTACGGGTATAGCCTTTTTAACCGTAATTGTTTCATACTGGCTTTTAATTGTACCTCTATATGGCTTTAAATACGCTGATTTCACTAGTTTTCTTCCTATTTTCGATCATACTTTAATGGAAATAATGAAAGGAACTAGAAGTACTTCATTATCAATGCTTGGTTTTGAAATGATCCTGATGTTTTATCCATTCATCAAAAATCCTGAAAAATCACAAAAATATGCTCATGGAGGAGCCTTGGCCACTACGTTATTGATCCTATTACTTTATTTTGTTTCGACAGTCTTCTATTCACAGAAACAGTTGGTCCTTACCCTATGGCCAACACTCTCATTGACCAGTGTCATTGAATTCCCCTTTATTCAACGTTTCGAATACATAACTGTTTCTTGGTGGGCCATCGTCATCATTCCCAACATGGTCATTCCTTTGTGGGCTGCCAGCAGGGGTGTCAAGCGCTTATTCAACGTCCAGCAAATGTATCCCTTATGGGTAATGTCCATAATCATATTGCTTGTCAGTATATTTTTTTTCGATGTCGATTCCTTATATGTATTAAATAAAATAATCAATCCATACAGCGTGGGCTTCCTTGTTTTATACTTGCCGCTTCTTTTTGTTTTAATAAGCATAAAAAATTCGAGGAAACGTTTATGACAAATTATCATTTATATAAATATATTTACTCAGACTGTAGACAAACTTGAAGAAAAGAGAGTTTGCCTGCAGTTTTTTATTCTAAAAAACGTTCCAGGTGATTTCAGAAATCCGCTCCCTTTCCGCCGACTGTCAGCCAAGCCGCATCAAAGCAAGAGTCTATTTTGAGCTATTACAGAACTTCTATCAGCTTAGTTTGGGGTTAAATTCACAATAAGTCTTATGGAGTTAACGGCAGGTTAGTAACCCAGTATATTCACATTTTATCCAATATTTATGGCACTATTCTGATTTTTTCAGAAAAAAGCAATTACTCATTTTTGTATATTAATTTGAAAGTATTTAATAAAAAAAAGCCAGGAAACCCTGCCTATATATTTATCTTTTTATGAAATACTTCATATAGGAGGCAGCATAAAAGGGTCATCTTTTTTAATTCGTTAATGATATCCCTTCTAAAACCTGATCCCAAATGGCATTATTACTGGGATCATTACGAGGAACTCGTACAAAGCATATCCCATCATGTGGCCAGTTCATGTCTGTAACTCCTTTTAAACCATCTACCGGCTGCATAAACAATAGGTTAAACTTACCCGTTGTAAGTTGAGATAAAATAGATTGTAATTCAATAATATCTTCATAGTTCGCCGTTGACCACTCATATCTGATGAATAAAGTATTTTTACTTTGTTCGATTTTTGTAAGGAAGTTTTGGATGCGATGATTCAGCTTATTTTTAAATGCTGGATATTGAACAATCCAATCTTGGTTTGGTATCTTCGGAAAATCATGAACGGAATCAATCTTATATTGGCTATCATGAATAAAATGGGCATTTGATGGTTGAGTACCCCCTGGTTCAAGAACAACATTTCCTTCATCAACAAAATGAGCGAGTATATTTTTCTCATGCATATTTTCTAACTCCATATATCCCTCGAATTTATTCTTTAATAATCTATTTACTTCAGGGAGAAAACCAGACTGAACCCAATCCAAGGGAAATGAATTCCTTCTTAAATCATGCCTCTTTGTATGGAGGGCAGGACCACACCAGCTGCCCAAACCAGCGATCAATTCATATGATCCTTTTATGTCCAATAAATTCAAATAATCACTCCTCTGCTTTTTAATATTCTATATCAGAGCAATTCTATTTGATTGGACAATTAAAAAATGTGTGTAAAAAAAGATGTCAACATAAGAAAAGTTTATAACTTTAAATCTCTCTGTTTAAAAGGTTTCCACGGAAGCCTTTATTCATTGTTGAACCAGAGGAGTAAGATACCAAACTTTTCTTTTATCGAAAGCAAGTTAGTAAATTCTTGTACTTAAAGCATAGGGTGCGTTACTGAAGATCGGTGCTGGCAGCTTTTTCTTATGGCTCTAACGGGGAAGGATAGTTGAAGAGTGCTCTTTGACCTTTCTTCAACAATTGGGACAGTTTGTTAAAGAAGGATATTTTCTGTTGTTAGAGAATTAAGATTTAAGAATACAGGATATTGCAAAATAACAGGAACATAGGAGGTATGAAATATGAAAATCCACAGAATAGATCATGTAGGTGTAATCGTAAATGATCTCTCTGCTGCTAAAGAGTTTTTTCTCGATTTTGGACTTGAAGTGCAAGGGGAATGGGAGATGGAAGGAGAATTGATGGATAAGATGAGTGGGCTTAATGACGTTAAAGTAGCATGTGTAGGATTGGGGAAGCCAGACGGTCAGGCATGGATAGAGCTAATTAAATTTCATACGCCGTCAGATGAAAAAGATATTCAGCAACCTTTTGCAAATACCCTGGGTATCCGGCATATTGCATTTGCTGTTGAAGATATTGAAGCACTTGTTGCCAAATTGAAAAAGAAAGGTACGGAAATCTTTAGTGAGATACAACAATATGAAGATAGTTATAAGTTATGCTACTGTCGTGGACCAGAGGGAATTATTTTAGAGTTGGCGGAGCAAATCAAATGAATTAAGGGTAATTAATAGTTGTTGGGTCAATTGTGGATTTAGAATAAAGTCACGATGCTTTGCCCCTTTAGATGTTATCAAAAGGATTATTTTTATAGTGAAAGGAAAAGTACATCTGAATTAAAAGTGGATAGGTAATTGTTGAGTGACAATAGAGTTGTTCCGCAATCGGGCAATTATATTGAATAAGAGGTTAGATAAACTCCACATTTTTATGCAGTAACCAGGCTTTTTCAGAAGCCAAAAACGTTGATGTGAAAAAATGTATAAAATCATGCATGAATGATAAAAAACGAACAGGTGCCAAACCCTTTAACTGTATGGGATTTACATTACTTTGTTTACTGGATATAAAAAAAGCCACCTTCAAAATGGTGGCTTGTGATATTTGTCATTCTTGTTTTATAAATAAAGAACCTGCTGTATCAGAGTCATTGATGGTATACCCTCTGTTAATTTTCATGAACAGCAATTCTTCCAATTACTTAGGAAACTTTATAAATAATAACACCACTAATCCTGAGATATATTAATAACAGCAATAATGCAACAATGCATATCGTTCCGATCAAAGCTAAGACATTAAGGATTTTATTTGCTTTTGTACTAAACAGCTTACAAAATACAATATAAACTCCAACTCCAATAATTCCACCTAATGTATTTCCCATAAAGTCAGTTATATCGCTAGCTCCTATAGCAAAGCTGAATTGCAATACTTCAAATAACAAACTAACTCCTGCTATTACTGCAATCTTATTCAAGAAAGACCAATTTGGTTTTAGCATACTGATATAAATTCCAAATGGGATAAATGCAAGTACATTATAGATTATTTCATTAAAATCTATTTGATTATTAACATTAGCTGATCCAGCAAAAGGGATTAAGTTGATTTCCCTAAAATCCGGCAAGCCTTGAAATGAAAATTGCATTTTAAAGACTATAATCCATGTTAATGCAAATAAATATACGGCCAACAAGCCAGCAGTTATTTTTTTTTGATTTTTTTTTGATTCTTCCATATAAATCCTCGATTCCTAATTCTATTTCAAATTTATAATCTAAGCTATATCCTACTTACTTTACACTATGCTATCATCTCCGGAAATTTTTCAGCTATTTTTTCTGATAATTTTATTTCACTATTAAGTAATTGGTATCCGGTTGTTAATTCTTTGTGTGTAAATAGATTTATGTTTTAATTTCAGCTCTTCTTCATTTTTAGTCTCCTCCTTGATGTAATTTGTTTATAGGATAGGAAAAACTTTTAAAATAAAAAGTGGGGTAAATATAAAATTTTTCTTAAATTTATACTTGGATTTTATTATTAATCTTCTTAGGAATCCTCCATTGGTAATTGTGTCTTTAAAATGAAATTGCGATGTTTGTAAGAAAGATGCAAATTTTTGATAAAGTAATGATACTTTATCTTTTCAATCAAAGATTTCTAAATGAGTTTTGATTAAAAAATTATGCCAGATTGCGAAGGAAGAATTGCTGACTTTACAAAAGTGAACCGAAAAGAAGGCGCTTTTGAGTGGAGCTATTATTTGGAATTTAAGCATACGATTGGAACCAATGCCCATTTCAAACGTAAGTAATGTAAAAGACTTAAGGTTGGGAGGCATAAGTATGAGGCAGCTTTATATAAAGCAGAAGGTATTCAGTCTTAGCGGGAAATTTACAGTAAAGGATCAGCAGGAGAAGGATATATATTACGTGGAGGGAAGTTTTATGCAAGTTCCAAAGACTTTCTCCATTATGAATACAGCAAGGGATGAAGTAGCTCTCATTACGAAAAAGGTGTTCAGCTTTTTACCAAAGTTTTTGGTTGAGGTGAATGGTCGAGAGGTATTAACAATAAAGAAGGAATTTTCCTTCTTTAAAGCACGTTATACAATTGATGCGGCAGGCATTGAAGTACATGGTAATTGGTGGGATATGGATTTTCAAATTTTACAGAATGGTAAAATCGTAGGCAAAGTGGGCAAGGAGTGGTTCACTTGGGGCGATAGCTACAAGGTTCAAATAATAGATGAAGAGATGGAAACCATTATTATCGCACTCGTTGTTGCTATTGATTGTGTGAAGGCTGATCAAGCAGCTGCTTCCACAGCAGCGTCGATTTAAAGTGGGAAAATTATGGCTTGAATAGATTCGGTGAACCGTATCATAAATAAATGACAAGGCCATTTGGTACCAAGGTTTTATATTCGTTATTCAGTAATCGAGCGCGATTCTTGAATAAGGTTCGCTTTTCTTATAGAACTAACAGGCTGAAGATCCGAGCTGTCTTTAAGGCAGCTTTTTCTTTATGGAACTATTGGGGCAGGTTAGTTGAATAAAGAAGGGAATATAAAATTTAAAGCGAATGAATTTATTTAACAAATTCGGTTTAGGAGTGAGAAATATGAACCCCATATTAAATCAAATCGGAACAATTTTTATTCCCGTAAGTAATATTGAAAAAGCTCGAAAATGGTATTGTGACTTATTGGGATTAGCAGCAGCTGGTGAGATATTATACGGTCACTTATATATTGTACCTATGAATGGAATAGGGATTGTTTTAGATAGCAAGATTTATTCAGAGGAAAATATTTTTAAAACTCCAGTTTTTCATTTTAACAGTAATAATATAGACGAAGCATATGAATATATTAAGGAAAGAAAAGTGGAATTATCAACAGAAATTATGCATAATCATTGGTTTAATTTCAAAGACCCTGATGGGAATCATTTAATGGTATGCAAGTGTTAATCTTTTGAATGGGACTAAAGATAAATCGCTGTTGCGGTCATTTTTCTTGTTGAACTAGCGGGTGCATTAGTTCATTAAGGATAACCAAAAATAATAAAACTATATTATAAAAACTGTATACTAATCACAAGAAAAGAATAAGGGCTTGTTAGGTATTTTTTTATCAAACTTATTTTCAAAGCTTCACAGGCAGCTATTCTAACAAACATTAAAGGACCGTCAATAGACCTGTTTTTTTGTACGAAAGAAGGATAGCCACCAAGTTTCGACGAATATATCAATATACTTTTTGGAGGTGTTGATATGGCCATTTGTTGTGGAGAGTGTCACGTTGAATTAAAGAGTGATGATTATGTCACATTAGATGAATTTAGCACGATGAGGCACACATATTGCGGTTATGATCTTATTGCCGATCTGATCAAAGACATTGGGACTTATCGAAATATCAAAACAAAGTATTGGTTTTCCCGTGAGCGCACTAAATGAAAATCGGGGAAATCTTGGAGTTAATTAAAACTGATACACCAGCGAATATTGCCAAAAAGGCTGATGTTCATCTTTCAGAAAAATTACTAAGAAAAGCATTGAAAAAAGCTGGTTATGAGTATAGAAATTCAGGCGAAAAAGGCTGGTATTTCGTTGGTGAAGGTGACGAGGAAACGGTACAAGAGCAGCTTATTTATGACTTTGCAACAGCAGGAAAAGCAAAGGCCAACGTTACAACTAATGTAAATAAAGAACCTATTAACGATACCAACCAACGTTCTAACGTTTGCATAAAACGTGGTAAAGAACAGGTCAAACAAGCGAACGAACAATCAGCACCAACCATAGAACGAACCAACGTTATAAGAAAACGTTCTTCATTCGATATGGATGTTGAACTTATGAAGGAACTAAAAATACAAGCAATCATTCATGATAGGACGGTTTATGAACTAGTTGAAAGTGCCGTAAGACACTATTTAGTTGAATTAAAGGGAAAATGATGTGGCTTTGAAATAAGGTCACGATGTTTATAATAAAGTTACACCGTTTTACCCCTTTGGATAATATCCTCTAAAGGGGTGTTTTTATGTCCAAAAGATAAAGTACATCTGAAATTTAAAAATGGATCAAGGGAATTATACAACTTAATTTTTACAAACAAAATCCACTGAAACTAGCATTCTTAATTGTCTACTATGAGTGTACTCAAAATTTACACTATACATTTGTGTTATTGTAACATTGTGTTATAAAAACATTAATTGTCTCTAGTGTGGATTTTTACTTGTTCAACTATCGGGACAGGTTAGCTTAATAAGAACAGGACAATCAATATACTATGTAGAATATAATAAGATGATATTGTTTAAAGATTTAGAAAAAACAGTATATAAAAATTAGGAGTGTTTGTTATGGTTCATGCAAAAGATGTTTTATCGGATCAGTTTTTGGCAAATGCTAATGACCCAAGTTGGTACCTACCATTTTCAGATTCAATAGAAAGATTGTCTGAGGAACATGCATTTTGGAAGCCAAACGAAGAAAGTAATAGTATTGCTGAAATTGTGCAGCATCTACTATATTGGAATCAAACATGGCAAACAAGGTACCAAAAATCTCACGTTGATGCTGTGCCTTCAATAGGAAATAATAATAACAGCTTTATTATTCCTGAAAATCATACTTTTGCTGACTTAAAAAAACAACTATTAGAGGTGCTTTTACGTTGGCAAGAGTTATTATCTGAAGAAAAAGTTGAGAGAGAAGTTAATGGTTATCCTGGACACGTGAAATGGTGGGCAATACTCGGAAATGTGTCAACTCATAACGCATATCACATTGGTCAGATCATTTATATCCGGAAGTTACAAAATAGCTGGAAAATAGATGCAGGAGTAGATAAATAAATAAAAGTTGCACTAGTGCCTACTTGAACTATCGGGTGCTTACTTCAATAAGGAAGGTTGCTGAGGCAGCCTTTTTCTTATGGCACTAACGGGGCAGGATAGTTGCACAAGGATTATTTATTATCGTTGAAGAATATATACTCATAAATAGTACAGGTTGAGGAGAGATATAGGTGGATAAAGGCAAATTAGAGTTAATAAAAGTTGTGAGTTTAGCTGTAATTGCAATTAGTTCAGCAATAATAGCCTGGAGAATGGGTAAAGTTGTTAATTACTTGTATGACTTAGTTATGTTATCAGGAAATGGCTAATTCCTTTCTTTCCTGATAGGCCTTTTCTTAAGGCACTAACGGAGCAGGTTAGTGAAAGAAGGAGTTTCGACAATAGTAGCGAGCAAGCAACAAGAATTTGAAACCTTCTATCAAAAGCGAAGGTAGTATAAATATACTTACGAATAATAGAAAGGGGATGAAAATGTGGGCAATAGTGAAAATGTGTTTTCATTAGATGATAAAAAGGAGAAAAAAGAGGGATTTAGGAAAAAGGCATTAGATACAGCAAATGATATTACTGACAAATCCACAGAAGCATTTAAGGAACCTGTAAAATCCGTAACTGATTTAGGAAAAGACTTCTCAAAAACCATTAGAGATGGAATGAAACAAAGAACAGAAACAGTAATTCATATGTATGATACAGCAGAAGATAAAGCCGAAAGAGAAGATATTAGAAAAGGTGAGCTTAAAAAAAGTTACTGCCAGTATGGCTTGTTGGGTTTAGGGCTTGTTTGTGGAACAGCAATAGCAGTAACCCGGATAAAGAGCAACTCATAACTTTCTTAGATTCTTTTTCGATACGATTAAATATCAAAAGCATTTAAGTTTGTGAACAAATGTACTTCAACTAACAGGTGCGTTAGTTCATTAAGGAACACAAAAATTTTCAAGTATTTTGGTCATACAGACCGTTTTGAATAGTTTTGTGAACTTTTTTATATTGAGTAAAACGCTAACACTTGTTATACGGCTTACTAGGGCCTTAAAACACCAGCTTATAGTAAGTTCTTCGACTTAAATAAGCTTCGTAAACACTCATTGATTAATTCGGACTTAACTCTACCGCGTCACCCCTAATTTTCCATATTTGCATTTTGTGTTAATCACTTTCTAACCTCTTCCTATGATGGTAAAATGAGTTGTTTTGGATAGAGCATCTAGGGGGAAAAGAGAGAATGGCAGATATATTAGCATTTTTATTTTTTTTGGAGCAGTCGCTCTTCTTGTGACGGCGATTGTTTTCTTGGTGGAGAAGAAATTCAAGAAAGCTCTTATGATGTTGGGACTTATGCTTGTATCATTGATCCTATTTATCATAGCCGTCATGTTTACGGATATAGGGACGGAAGCAACTACTGAAGAGGTGGAGCCTGAAACAGTCGAACTGACTGCAACAGTAGAAACTGCCACTTTTAACAAGAAAAAAAATACGGTCTTTGCACAACTTCCAGAGCACACACCTGGGCGATCATCATCGTTAAGAGCGCATTTTCCATACAATATTCCCCTTGAAAAAATCTTTTCCTACTCTATGACGGACTTACTGAACTAAAGGGGCAGGTTAGTTTACAAACACAAAATGCGTTATTGTACTACCCTGTCTACTGTTATAGTAAAACCATAAATAAATGGTCAACCAGAAATATCTGATTGACCTTACTAATATCTTTAGAAATTTATTTAAAAAAGAAATCTAAATAAAAGCAATGAGCTATTATGACCTTTATATATCTAAGTTTATACTTTTAGCTTCTGCAAGAGTATTTTTAATTAATATTTCAACGGTTTCACTTTTTGCTAATCTTGGACTCTGTCCAGACCAGAGTGACATGAAATCCTGATTATTTTGTCCACTACACGTTTTTCTAATTACTTGAGTTAATAGGTTTTGAACAGGAAAATCGGGTACAGCCAATTCATGCTCTAGCATATCTTCAATAAATTTGTTTTTAATACCTCTTGCCCACTTACCAGAAAAGGCACGAGTAAAGGTTGTCTGGTCTTCATCAGCATTCAAAATGGCTTCTTTATGAACCTTATGTGCTCCACTTTCGATACAAGTCAAGAAAGCTGTACCCATTTGTATACCTTGTGCTCCTAAGCAGAGTGAAGCCATTAATCCTCTTCCATCCATAATTCCTCCAGCAGCAATAACAGGTATGCTTACATTGTCAACAACCTGTGGTATAAGTGACATTAAACCAACTAAGCTCTCCTGATGACCATCAATAAAGTTCCCGCGGTGCCCACCAGCTTCACTGCCCTGTATAACAACCATATCCATTCCTGCTTTTTCATTTTCAACGGCTTCCCTCACAGTTGTAGCTGTCCCTATAAGAGTAATGTTGTGCTGTTTTAATTTATCTATCACTTCCTTAGGAGGAATACCAAATGTAAAGGAACAAATAGATATATTTTCTTCAATGACAACGTTAACTTGTTCAATAAAGCTTTCAAAAATTTTGTTATATTCAGGAATATCAAAGCTGTCTGTTTGTTCTAAGTTTAATTGCTTACGGAAAGTGTGTAATAGCTGGTTAGCTGAATGGACTGCTTCAGGCGTTACGTTAAACTCGTTTGGCACGAAAAGATTGATGCCAAAAGGGTTTGATGTTAACTGCTTAATTTCTCTAATCTGCTCTCTTGATTGTATGGGTGTCTGATAGCCTGCTCCAATCATTCCAAGGCCCCCATTATTAGATACCTCGGCTACTAAATTCGAAGTGGTGATCCCGCCAGCCATAGGAGCTTGTATAATAGGATTCTTAATCTTCAAATGCTTCATCATTTCATTATTTAACATCAATTAATCCCCCGATTTTGTATTTTAACCCCAATTAATTCTCTTCTATTTTTTGTATTGGACGGTTGAATTTCTTATGTTAGGGTTGTTCTCGAAATGAATCCCACTTAAAAGCAAAATTGCCCCAAAGAAGACAACACATGCTGCGCCAATAAAAGCAGCATTAAAATCATGTGTGAATGATGATAAGACTCCAGCAAGAGTTGGTCCTATCAACTGTCCTAAAGCATAAATAGCAGAAAGAATACCAATAGTCCGACTGCTATCAGATGGATTCATTTCTCGTCCCACTGTTGTAGCAAGGGTGGTGATACCCATAAAAGTGGCTCCAAATAATAAAGCACTTATGACAAAACTAGTTTTTGACATCCAAAAGACTGGCATCGCAATACCCAAGGATTGCAGAGCCATTGCAAGCACTAAAGATTTAATGTATCCCCACTTTTTAGCTAGTAAAGACCAAATGAGACAGGATGGAATCGCAGCCAATCCCACCATCATCCAAACTAAGGTGGCACCATTATGAAAGTATGAGGTCTTTTCAGCGATAGATACGATAAACGTTCCTGTAACAATGTAACCCAATCCTTCTAAACCATACGCAATAATCAACCATATAAGCCATTTAGTGGGGGGCACTTTTACAATAATATCTTGTTTATTTTTCTTCTTAACAACGTTGGGGGTTTCATCGAGCCAGATCCATACAAAGATAGCAAGGATTCCACCCACAACAGCTAGTCCTATCCATGTTCCTTCCCACCGAAATAAATGGTTTAAACTCGGAATCATTAGACTGGATAAAAAGATTCCCAAGCCTACTCCCCCATAAAACAACCCCGACCAACTGGTTTTTCTTATAGCCGCAAGTTTATCTAACACGATACCAGAGGCTAAGACCAAAACAAACGCACTGGCAAACCCTGATAGAAAGCGAAGTACATTCCATAGTAAATTAGAGTATGTGAGACCCATTAGGGCAGTGGTTAAGATACTGATGATAAGACTTACTCTTAATAAATTGGTTCTATACTTCTTAAACGGAATGGCACCAGCTAAAATTGCTCCAAGTAAATATCCTGCGTAATTACTAGATGCTATATAACCAGCTGTTGTATTTGATAAAGAAAGGTCTTTTTGCATAAGTGGAAGAATGGGAGTATATGCAAATCTTCCAATCCCCATTGCAATGATTAAAGAAAATATTCCCCCTATTAAAAAAAGATAAGTTTGCTTCTTCATAGATGCACCTCAATAAAATTGTATATTATAACCATATCTTATTTAGTTATAATGAACCTGTTAGAAACTGTGCTTCTCCTTGCCCAAAACTCCAATCAGCATCGCTGTTTTCTGTTATAGAAACCATCAAGTCTTGTGGAGAAATCCCACATTCTGATTCAAGTTTAAGTGCAAGGAGTGTGTATAATGTTTCTTTCTGTTTTTCAGTTCTTTTTTTACTAACAATACTAATAATTACTAAGTCTCTGCTCCTTTTAAACCCCAGTCCAGTATCCTCGATTATTAGCTCATGCGGTGGGTGCTGATGAACTATTTGATAACGATCACTTTCAGGCACTTGGAAAGCTTCCACCATCGCACGATGAGCTGAATCCAATAATTTTTTAAGAGTTTCCTCGTTTCTTCCTTCTACTAAGTCAAAACGTAATAATGGCATTTTGGTGTGTCTCCCCTCAAAAAGTAATGATGTCTTTAGAGTATCCAGTTAAATGTAGGATATTATAAGCATATCTTTTCTTTGCTATATGGTACAATACATAAAAATGATATTTGGTATCACTTTTAACGATGGCTAAAAGATATATTAACTAAGGAGAGATCATTTTGGATTTGCATACATTAAAAATTTTCCAGAGTGTTGCTAAGATGGGGAGTATTTCTCAAGCAGCAAGGGAACTTCAATATGCACAGTCAAATATTACGATGAAAATACAGCAGTTGGAATCGGATCTTCAAACAACTCTTTTTTATAGACATAATCGTGGCACTGCATTAACTGACAAAGGAATCATGTTGCTAACATATACAGAAAAAATATTCGATCTTATAGAAGAAACCAAAAGTATGATGAATGATGACCAAACACCTAGAGGTCCGTTAATTATTGGTTCAATGGAAACAACCGCAGCAATTCGCTTACCAGTCTTATTTTCAAAGTATCATAAAGACTTTCCAGAGGTTGATTTAACTTTAAAAACAGGTTCTACAGAACAAAATATTCAAGCAGTTCTTCAGAATGAACTTGATGGAGCATTTGTATCTGGCCCTATTAATCATCCTGATCTCATTCAGAAAGAAGTATTCGAAGAGGAACTAATGCTTATCACAGATACAGTTCATTCCCCAATATCTTCTTCTATCAAAGAAATTCAAACAAGGACGTTGCTTGTATTTCATTCAGGATGTGCATATCGTGAAAAGTTTGAACAATGGTTATACCAAGAGAAGATGATACCCAATAAGATAATGGAATTTGGCACTATAGATGGAATTATCGGTTGTGTAGCAGCTGGTCTAGGTATAAGTATGCTTCCACAAAGTGTGATTACAAAGCATGTACAAGACGGAATCATTCGACAACACTCAATTCCAAATCTATACGGAAAAGTCAAAACAGTATTCATTTATCGAAAAGATAAGTATGTACCTGCGTCTTTAATTAAATTTATCAATATGTTAAGTGCTGAGGAGGAATTGTTAGATATTAAAATTTAATTTAAGTGGGTAGATATTTTCTTCAATGTACAAAGATTGTGAACAAATGTACTTAAACTAACGGGTGCGTTAGCTGAAGATCGGAGCTGTCTCTAAGGCGGCTTTTTCTTATGGAACTAAAGGGGCAGGTTAGTTACAAGCGTAGGTTGTTCGTACTGTGTAGCTACATCGAATAACAATACTTTTAATTATTAGTATGTTATAGTTAATTAAAATTAGAATTATATGGGGCACCTCCAGACTGCTTTTAGTCATATTCCCTCTGTAATAGAAGGGAGACTAAGACGATATGTCCTTAGACCACATTAAAACAATGTTAGAAACCTTAAAACAGTATAATAACTGTGATATAACATTAACTTTCAAAAACAAAAATAGTATACCGTTATTGTCTGTATGCTATGACAATAATTGTTATGAACTAACACATTTGGATACACGAATTATCGAAACCTGTGAAGATATAAAATCTACTATCTCAGCTATTGATAAAGTTATGCAAGATAGTTTTAAAAAAACCTCTAATTAATTGAGGTTTTTTTGTTTCACATTTTTTTTTGTAGCTCTCTTCTTCAACTAACGGGTGCGGTAGCTTAAAATTGGAGCTGTTTTAGGGCAGCTCTTTCTTTATGCTACTTCGGGCATTTTAGTTGAAGATCAATACAACTGGTAAATCGGTTGCTGAGATAGTTACTAATAACGTATTTAAACCTCTAAATTTTACTGAGACTGGCTGGTATGGAGAAATAAATGAAAAACTTGTTGCTGTAGTACGGAAGCCTAATGATCCAAACTGGACTATAAGTAAGAGTACAAACGGTGATAAGATGAATATGTATGTATCATCAAGAGAGTTGGCTAAATGGGGATACTTCCATCTTAAAAAGGGAGATATAAATGGAAAACAAATTGTCCCAAATGAAATTATAGATATTGCTACAACCGTTCAAAGCCCAAATTCATTAGATTTGGAACTTCCCCAAAATGGTTACTTATGGTTCGTGAAAGATTTACCTGCAAAAAAATCAGAAATTGGTGAACTTGTATCTAAAGGCTCCTTTCAAATTTTAGGCTATACAGGAGTAACTCTTTTGGTTATACCTCAACATAATCTTGTGGCAGTGCGTGCGTTTAATAGTTTTGGTTCTCCTAAAGGATTTGATTACTTAGCTGATGTCCGAGAGTTTGGTAATACGATAATGACCTGCTTAATGAACTAACGGGTCCTTTACTACATTACCAAGCGAATCAGTAGCTCCTTTTGTTATGCAACAAACGGTGCAGGGCAGGTTAAAGAAGGGATTTGGACTACGAATAAAAGACATTCTGTTTTCAAGAATGTCTTTTATTAATTTATTATTGTATTTTAAGTTTTTCTTTTTCAACAATATCCTTAGCAATATCTTCAATGGTTACATTTCCCAGTACCTTTTCCATAGCAAATTGAGCTGCTGACAACACAGGAGTGATCGAATCTTGAATGTTCCTGCCCACAAGGCAATCAGGGTGCGAATTTTCATGCACACTAAACAATTCTTTTTCCTGCACAACATCGACCGCCTTATAAATGTTAAGTAATGTTATATAAGAAGGTTCCTTGGCTAGTTTTGCCCCTGCAATACCAGGTTGTACTTCAATTAACCCTGCCTTTTTTAACATACCCATAATTTTTCTTATCAAGGTTGGGTTCGTGTTTACGCTCCCCGCTAAGAACTCCGATGAGCTTATTCCCTCTTTATTTAATTCAATAAGAGCTAATATATGAACACCAACGGTAAATCGGCTGCTGATGGACATATCATTCACCTACCTTTTACTTCATCGTAAAGTTTATTACACAGATTAATCATCTATTTAATTTGATTACAACGTATTATACCTTAAAATTTGAAGAAAATATAAAAGGTTTATAAATTGGTTGACAAGACAACTGCATGTATCTATTATAAATACATGTATTAGATGTAGATACAGGTTAATGGATGGTTAATTTGAATATAAAAAATTATTGGAGGAATACCAAATGAAAATATTAGTAACAGGAGCAACAGGAAAGTTGGGAACAAAAGTTGTAGAAACCTTATTGAAAACTGTACCAGCTAATCAACTGGCTGTAAGTGTGCGAAATCCAGAGAAAGCTGAAGAATTAAGAACTCGCGGAGTAGACGTACGTCAAGGAGATTTTGATCGTCCAGAAACATTGGATACAGCTTTTGCAGGAATTGATCGCTTGTTAATTATTTCTGCGGATGGAGACAATGAAACAAGGATACGTCAGCATTCAAATGCGGTAGTTGCGGCAGAGCGTGCTGGAGTTAAATTTATTGCTTATACTAGCTTGGCCAATGCAAAGGAAAGTAAAAATTTTCTTGCTCCAACGCATCAGGCAACAGAAGAATCCATTCTGAAAACAGGCATTCCATACTCCTTCTTACGCAACAACTGGTATTTGGAGAATGAAATTTCAAGTATTCAAGGTGTTCAAGCAGGAGCTCCTTGGGTGACGTCAGCAGGAAATGGCAAGGTAGGATGGGCACTACAACAAGATTATGCAGAAGCTGCGGCATCGGTACTATCTGGTAACGGACACGAAAATACAATCTATGAGCTTTCTGGCAAGTTATTGACTCAGGAAGAACTTGCATCTGCAGTTGGTAATGTATTGGGTAAAGAAGTACCTGTTCAACAGGTTGATGATGCTACTTATGCTGATATTATGAAAAGTGTTGGCTTACCTGATTTCCTTATTCCTATGCTCATTGATATCCAAAAAGGCGTCCGAGAAGGCACCCTTGAAGTAGAAAGCAATGATTTCGAAAAACTTCTTGGACGGTCAGCTACACCAATTAGTGAGGGCTTAACTCAAATCATTAAAGGTATCTCTTAAACAGCATAATTGAACTTAATTTAAATTAGAAAGGTCGGTCGGTTTTAAATATAAGAATCATGCAACGCCAATAAGAGATTACTTGTATTCAATTTGTAAAATGTTCATGGGGAAGGTTGCTAAGGCAGCCTTTTTCTTATAGAGCTAAAGGGGCAGTTTAGTTCCATAAGCGTAGTGTATTCATACTTTCAGCTATTAGTTTGTTTCTTGAATAACCATTGTAAGAGCCATATTATTAAAATGATGAAAAATATAAAACGACTCCCTATCCTCAATTTACTTATTTGTATTTCTCTTTATTGTCGCTGGTACTTTTCTCTTTGAAAAATATGGACTTTAACAAAATCTGAGGTGAGTTTAATGGATGATATATGGATATATAGCCATTTCATCAATACAGCGTTCTTCCCGATTTTTTTGCTAGGTGTAACGATATTTATATTCATTATCATTATTCGTTTCGTGACTAAGAGTAAAGACAATACGTAATTTCAGGGATTCTCTAACGTCACAGTTGTGTCAACTCTACAATAAGTTTTAGAATCTAACGGGAGCATTACTTCATTACTAGGAGCTGGTCAGCAGCTCCTTTTCTTATGTAACAAACGGGGCAAGATAGTTCAATAAGGAAAATGGTTATTTGTGGTAAAATTTAAGAGGGATGATTGTTTAATTTACAGGGGATGTTCAAATGAGTGATGATAAAGAAACACCTGAGAGAAGAAGAGAAAGACTTAGACAAGAAGAAATAAAAAGAAATCCTCTTGGGGGCCTTCATGGCGGAGGTCTTCCGGATTTAGTAGGTGGCTTGGGATGGGGATGGAAAGGTACAGGAATCCTCATTCTTGTAATCATTATTGGCTTTATTTTTGTATCACTTTTCTTCAAGTAAAGGATGCTAGTTTAACAAAGGGGGCTGCGGCAGCCTGTTTCTTAATGAACCGTTAGTTGGATAACAAAGGTCATAACATATTAGTCATATATAATATGTTATGACCTTTAATTTATAAATCTTTTATTAATTTAGGTCTTGATAATTTTAGGGATGTAGGCCTTATTATTAATATTATTGCATTACGTTAAATGTATAAGTTATTTTTGAAGAACCTGGATTTTCGAATTTAATACGGTATGTAGCGCCTTTGGTAACACCAGTCCATTTCATGTTTGTATATCCATTTTTAGAAGGATATTTTGTCTTGTAATTCTTCCAGACACCATTAGTCTTTTTTTGAAGTCTTGCTGTGAATGTTCCAGATGCAGAGCTCTTTGCACTTACAGCAGTCCAAATTTCATCTGATACAGTAGTATGCATAGTACGTTGGTAAACATAATTAGTGAATGAACCAGAATGATAATATGTAGTCCAAATAGTTCCTTGGTCTACCCAATCTGCTGCTTCAGCTTTTTGAGTACCTCCAAAGCTTGAAAAACTTAAAACAAGAGCAAGTGCAAGTGAAGCAATGATGCTTTTTTTCATATGTATTCCCTACCTTTCTATTTTAATACATTAGTATATTAACATAAAAGATATGGTATCTTATAAAGGATTATATTGGTATAAATTGAAGTTTTAGATAATTTTGGGGAATTACCGTGAAATGTTGTAGTTAATAAAGGCAAAGCAGTCGGCGACATTATGTATTGTCCCTTAGACGGCAATTACTTGGCAGATCCGGTTTTCCGTCCGGCTAATCATTGAAGAAGTGCTTGATGAGTTCATATTCTTTGGAAAAGTGCCGGAGATTCCGCAGCTATCTCCTGGCTTCAAAGGCGATTTTTTCATTCATAATTTCTATTGTATTTTCTGTTTTAGCTATAAAAAATCTCTTTGGTAAAATATTGTTAGTATTAAACATATTTCTAATGCTATTTATGATTTTTTTTGGACCATAAATATATACAAGAAGACTAACTTAAGATGTAATAGTCAGGCTGTTGTTTAGACAGCCTTTATGGAACTAAAGGGGCAGTTTAGTTTAATAAGACTTTTAGAATCAAACCATCAGTTGAAACCTTTTTAGGAAAAATCTCGTATACAGATTTAGGAAAATGTTTTTTAGAAAAGGAGAAACGGGTTATGTTTATAGGGGATATTATATTTCAAGTAGTTGTTTTCGGAGGTATAGCATTAATTTTAGGTGTTTTAGGTTATTTATTTTTTAAGAGGACAAAGAAAAGCTAATTAAATTTCTAATTTAAGTAACGATTGCTTTACTTATCAGGAGTTGATCAGCAGCTCCTTTTTTATGCACCCATCGGGGCAGTTTAGTTCAGGAAGGAAAATTACAGACAGATATAGAAACTTGTATATTTTCTAACAATTATCATAAAGGAATGACATATATGAAATTAATTAAACGATTTATTTTAAACCGTCCTGCTGAAAAGCGACTTGCATATTTTTATGGTATGGTTGCAACGGATGAACAGGTGTGGTTACTACGCAACGAAAATGGCGACTTATTACTATTAGAAGATGATGATGGAGACTATCCATTTTTACTACCTGTTTGGCCAAGTCGAAGTTTTGCTGAAATGGAGGCTGCCAATATAGATGAGTCATACGAAGCGTTCAACATACCACTTTTGAATTTTTTCGATTTACTAGTTGATATTGAAAATGACGGTGGTGCCACAGCGATTTTCCCAAATAAAAACGATACAACCATTCAAAAACGTGATGAAATAAAGGAAATGATTCGCAATTTATAGCAAGTAAGAAGCTCTCTCACATTAAATTGGAAAATTTAAAGTAAGACAAGATCTTACATCTAGTTTTATGTCATTTATTTAATTGTAATATTTATAAAATAAATAAAACCGCAATTAGACTAGTAAAAGAGAATCCTATCATTAGTAGGTCCAGTTCTTTAGTAGAAATTGATTTTGTTATTTAACTAACGGGTGCTTTACTTCAATAAGGGAGGTTGCTGTAGCAGCCTTTTTTTTTAACTAGAGAGGTAGCTTAGTGAAAACGCACAGTGAATGACGTTTGCTTTCACAATTAGACTGTATGGATATGTGTAGTACAGCTTCCTCGTACTGCGACATAGCAAAATAACAGCAACTGATGTTTCTGTTTCTTTTTTGATTTGGAGAATTATAAATAGGGATAGTCTAATCACTATCCCTAACAATACATATGATTTCGATTAACGAGTTCTTCCGCCTAATTGTTGTTCAGCCATTTGCACTAAACGTTTTGTAATTTCTCCACCAACAGATCCGTTTGCACGAGATGTTGTATCAGCGCCAAGTGTAACACCGAATTCACTAGCGATTTCGTATTTCATTTGTTCTAGAGCTTGCTCTGCACCATTAACTACTAATTGATTATTGTTGTTATTTCTAGCCATGTTGTCAGCTCCTATGAATGTAATGTGTTGCTAGTCATAGGTTTTGATATTGTTAAGAGTTATATACATAGAATTTAAAATAAATTAAGGCAACTTTTTCTTATGGAACTATCTGGGCAGGTTAGTTTAATAAGCGTAGTGTCTTTGTAAGACGATGATTTTTGTAGAAACGTGTAGTGAATTGTCAGACAATTATCTTTAAACCCTTGTTGGAAAAATGTATAATTAGATATATCATTATCAAGTTTATTAAGGAGGTATTAAATTATCAATTTAATTAATGAGGTTGACTCAAATATTGATTTAGATATTGAGTCGATAAATTTAATTCTTTTAGCTAAAGAATCTGGTATATATATTTATGAAATTAAAGAATTTTTAAATCAATCTTCGGGACCTCGATAAGGTCCTTTTTTTATTTTTACCTTTTATGCGAGAGCGTAAAGCACAAAGTATTTCATGTTCCTCGTTTTCAATAATGGCAGCTACTACGTTGATAACTTTTTTCATGGAATTCTCCTATAGTGGTAATCATTGTTATCATATCATTTTTATTTAAAGGAAATGTAAAAAGGTGTTTACCCATTTCTATTTTTGTATAATCAAGTTATACAGTAATCAGAGGTAGCTTGATAAAGAGGCTATATTACGGAGGTGAAATATGAGCAAGTATGATGCTTTCTATAACTATTTGAAAAGCACCTGGTGGGCAAATGAAGGGTATATTCGATGAGGCAGGATGGAAAGTTCAAAGTGTAGTGTTAGGTGAGTATGTTGAATTTATAAAATGAAAATTTACATAACGCGAACTAAAAAAAATGTAGAAGTGAATGATAAGGTATGAGTGGTGGATTTTAATGAAAATAGTAAACAAATTACCAAAAAGTAACCAACGTTTACATTTGGACCTAATTAAAAATGGATGGGTTCCGATGAAAGAACCTAAGAATTTAATAAGTGCTATTTTGTTATCTATCCCTTTAATGATTGTCGCTGCCATTATCTCTATTGGGATAATAAATATCTTTTCAAATATTTCTTTAAGCGACTTTGGACTGACATCAAGTTCAATATCAATAACAATTAACCTAGGTATTATTTTTTTGCTAGTCTTCCTTTTAATACTTCACGAATTACTTCATTTGATTTTCATTCCTAATTTTATTAAATCAGAAAAAACATATGTAGGACTTACTCTTTTCGGGGGTTTTGTGATAACGGAAGAAGAGATTTTAAAATCAAGGTATATCTTCATTACAATTGCTCCCTTCATGATTATTTCAATAATTTTCCCATTAATATTAGGTGTATTTGGACTATTAACACCGCCACTGAAATTTTTGATAATTCTAAACTCAATGGCATCATCAGTTGATATACTTAATCTCCTACTTATAATTAAACAGGTACCGAATAATGCAATTCTGAAAAGTAATGGACCATATACTTATTGGAAAAAATCACTTAAATAAGAAAACTGTAAATAGAAAGTTTCCTTATTATTTAAGCAATATTTTTTTGAAATATTCAGAAAAATATAAGTACTAATTGATTTATACAAAAAGCTCGGTTAGTCAAAAAGCCGAGCTTTTGTTACTCTATTTTTTTCCATTTTTTAAAGCATTCATAATAACATTCGTAAATATTTTTCGAAGTTAACTCCTTCTACTTTAGGAATTTGCTCCAAGGAGGAATCATTGATAGCCTCTGTCAGGAATGCCACTGCGAGCTGTACGGATTTTTCTAGGTTCTCTCCACGCATCATGCTTCCCATAATCACAGATGCAAATAAATCACCAGTACCTGAATAGCTTTCACCGTTATACTGCGTCGCACTATAAAAGGTTCTACTTCCGTCCAAATACATATTTCCGATAAACTGCTTCTCTGAATCTGCTGACGGTGGATTCATTCCAGTGATGATAACCTGAGCTCCCGTTTCTTGCTGCAACATATTACCGGCTTCTTCTATCGCTTTAATATAGTCCTCTTCGTTTGAATAGCTATGCAGCTTTTCATAAGACAATCCGGTTAATAAACAGCACTCTGTAACATTTGGTGTAATGACATCTGCACGCTTCACCAGTTCTCTCATAAGTACCAGTAATTCATCGGTAAAAAGTTTATAGACTTCTCCTATATCCCCCATTACTGGATCAACAAGTAAAATGGTTTCTTTTGTATAAAATTTATCTAAAAAATGGAAAATATTATTAATTTGCTCTTCACCAGTAACGAAGCCGGTATAGATTCCATCAAAGGTTACATTAAGCTTGCTCCATTCTTCTATGAAGTATTTCATTTTGGATGTAAAATCTTCACAAAAAAAACTTGGATATCCGGTTTGCGCAGTCAATATGGCCGTTGGTAAAGGGCATGCCTGCACGCCCATGACCGAAAGAACCGGAATTGCAGCTGTTAATGAACATTTTCCAAAAGATGATAAATCCTGTAGTACAGCAACTTTTTTCATAATAACCTCCATATGGCCTATCCACTTTAAACTTTATTTATCTTATCATAAATCAGCTAAAAACAGTCATCTCCTCTCTCTTTTCAATACGTATAATATCTGTATTTTTTATCAACTGACCTCATAGTTTTTTAATAAATTGACACTTTTATAGACACCAGTCTTTTGCTAAAATCATAGGAAAATTCTAGTTAGGAAGGTTTAAAGATATGCAAAATACACAAAGTTATTCAAGGTCAAGTCAAAAAACTATGGATTTAATTATTACCGCAATGTTGATTGCACTTGTGTTCCTATCTACTTTCTTTTTGAATATTAAACTGCCAATTGCCGCAAATGGAGGGTTAGTTCATCTAGGAACAGCTATGCTTTTTATTGCATCTATTTTATTTGGTCCTAAAAAAGCAGCTCTTGCTGGTGCGATAGGAATGGGGTTATTTGATATAGTTGGAGGGTGGACATTGTGGGCACCTATCACCATTGTGGCGCGTGGTTTGCAAGGATATATAGTTGGTAAAATCGCTTGGTCAAAGGGTCGCAACGGTACTAGCACTGCTTTCAATGTAATAGCAACAATCGTTTCCATTCCATTTATGATAGCTGTTTATTATATTGGTGAAGGGATTCTATACGGTAATTGGATTGCACCTTTAGCTTCGATACCTGGAGATCTCGTTCAAAATATATTAGGAATTATCGTTGCCGTTCCAGTTTGTGTGGCTTTGAAAAAGGTTCCTTATTTTAAGTAAATTCGCTATAAAGGTAAACATCAAGTAGCCCCCAAATACTACATGGATCGTGTATTTCGGGACTATGTTTTGTTTGCTTCCCTTTTTATCGGTACTCTGCATGCAGAGGGTAAACTGGATGACCACGGCAAGACTTTATCTATTTCTTTTTTATTCGTAAGATCCATATTTGGTAGCATTTCAAACAAATAGCGAAGATAATGATAGGGACTCAAATCGTTCTCTTTTGCCGTTTCAACCACACTATACATGATGGCACTCCCTCTAGCACCT
>NZ_JBNNSB010000014.1:0-41637 GCF_050277335.1 Peribacillus sp. NPDC101480 | reverse complement strand
CGGACGTGTAACAGTTAACACGTTCTCTTCAACAACGATTGAAAGGTCAGGACTGAATGATCTAGTTAATTCACCTTTAGGACCTTTAACAGTTAGTTCACTTCCAGTAACAGTAACTGTTACGCCTGCAGGGATTTCAATAGGTTTTTTACCTATACGAGACATAATGTGCACCTCCATTCTTGTGAAAATGTATTACCAAACGTATGCTAAAACTTCTCCGCCAACTTGTTTAGAGCGAGCTTCCTTGTCTGTTAAAACTCCGTGAGAAGTAGAAACAATTGCGATACCTAAACCGTTAAGAACGCGTGGTACCTCTCCAGTTTTTGCATATACACGCAAACCAGGTTTGCTGATACGTTTTAGACCAGTGATAACACGTTCGTTGTTTGCACCGTATTTTAAGAAGATACGGATGATACCTTGTTTGTTGTCTTCGATTAATTCAAAGTCACGTACGAAGCCTTCACTTTTTAAGATCTCAGCAATTTCCTTTTTGATCTTTGAAGCAGGAACTTCCAGTTTTTCGTGACGAACCATATTCGCATTACGGATGCGAGTAAGCATATCTGCAATAGGATCTGTCATGACCATTATATTTTACCTCCTTCCCAAACTCGGGTTTTACCAGCTAGCTTTTTTAACGCCAGGAATTTGTCCTTTATATGCAAGTTCGCGGAAACAAATACGACAAAGTTTAAATTTACGTAGTACTGAATGTGGACGTCCGCAACGTTCGCAACGTGTATATTCTTGTACTTTAAACTTCTGTTCGCGTTTTTGCTTTACGATCATAGACTTTTTAGCCACGATTTCGCCTCCCTTTATTTAGAGATTACTTTTGGAACGGCATTCCAACTTGAGTAAGTAGTTCACGAGCTTCTTCGTCAGTGTTGGCAGTCGTTACAATAACGATGTCCATACCACGAACTTTGCTCACTTTATCGTAATCAATCTCAGGGAAGATAAGTTGTTCTTTAACGCCTAATGTATAGTTCCCACGTCCGTCAAAGGATTTCTTTGAAACGCCGCGGAAATCACGTACACGCGGTAAAGATACAGATACTAGCTTATCAAGGAATTGATACATACGCTCTCCACGTAATGTAACTTTCGCTCCGATAGGCATACCTTCACGCAAACGGAAACCTGCGATTGATTTTTTTGCTTTTGTTATAACTGGTTTTTGACCAGTGATCAATGTAAGTTCTTCAACAGCTGTATCTAAAGCTTTCGAGTTAGAAACTGCGTCACCCACACCCATGTTAATAACGATTTTCTCAATGTTTGGTACTTGCATTACTGATTGATAGTTGAATTTACCCATCAATGACGGTGTAATTTCACTTCTGAATTTTTCTTTAAGGCGGCTCATTGCTTAGTGTACCTCCCTTCATTTATGACTTATTTATCTAAAGATTCACCTGATATTTTAGCTACGCGTACTTTTTTACCATTTTCGATCTTATATCCAACACGAGTCGGTTTACCTGATTTAGGATCAAGTGGCATTACATTGGATACGTGAATAGCAGCTTCTTTGCTTATAATTCCACCTTGTGGATTAAGTTGAGATGGCTTGGAATGCTTTTTCACGATGTTAATTCCTTCAACAAGCACACGATTTTGTTTCGGATATGCAGAAAGAATTGTTCCTTGTTTGCCTTTGTCCTTACCAGAGATGACTACGACTTTGTCACCTTTTTTAACATGCATTAGCTTGGCACCTCCTTGAAAGGCTTTATACAAATTTTACATATTATAGAACTTCTGGAGCAAGAGAAACGATTTTCATGAAACTATTGTCACGTAATTCACGAGCAACAGGTCCAAAAATACGCGTTCCACGTGGGCTCTTATCGTCACGGATAATTACACATGCGTTTTCATCGAAACGAATGTAAGAACCGTCAGGACGACGCATACCACGTTTTGTACGGACAACAACAGCCTTAACGACTTCACCTTTTTTAACAACGCCTCCTGGTGTTGCCTGTTTGACTGTACAAACGATGATATCACCGATGTTTGCAGTTTTACGGCCAGAACCACCTAGGACTTTAATTGTTAGCACTTCACGAGCACCAGAATTGTCAGCGACTTTTAAACGAGATTCTTGTTGAATCATGTACGGTACCTCCCTTCGGAATTAGCTTAATCCGAACTATATTAAATGATTACTGCTTTTTCTACTACTTCTACAAGACGGAAGCGTTTTGTAGCTGAAAGTGGACGAGTTTCCATGATACGTACTACGTCGCCTGCTTTAGCTTCGTTTAGCTCGTCATGAGCTTTAAACTTTTTAGAGTATTTCACGCGTTTACCGTATAAAGAATGCTTTTTATAGGTTTCTACAACAACTGTAACTGTTTTATCCATTTTGTCGGATACTACGCGTCCAGTGTAGATTTTGCGTTGGTTGCGTTCGCTCATTCTGCAAACCTCCATTCATTATCGATTAGTGACACCGATCTCTCTTTGACGAACAACTGTTTTCATACGAGCAATCGATTTGCGAACTTCACGGATGCGAGCTGTATTTTCAAGTTGTCCAGTAGCTAACTGGAAACGAAGATTAAATAGTTCTTCTTTAAGAGATTTTAGTTTTTGTTCAATTTCAGCAGTGGTTAGATCTTTGATTTCATTAGCTTTCATTTGTTTCACCACCAATTTCCTCTCTTTTTACAAACTTGCATTTGATTGGAAGTTTGTGTGCTGCAAGGCGCAATGCTTCTCTTGCCACCTCTTCAGATACACCAGAGATTTCAAACATAACTTTGCCCGGTTTAACTACTGCTACCCAACCTTCAGGAGCACCTTTACCGGAACCCATCCGTACTTCAAGCGGCTTAGCTGTGTAAGGTTTGCTTGGGAAGATTTTGATCCAAACTTTCCCTCCACGTTTCATATAACGAGTCATCGCAATACGAGCTGCTTCGATTTGACGGTTCGTGATCCAGGAAGCTTCTTGAGCTTGAAGTCCAAATTCTCCGAAATGAACTTCAGTGCCGCCTTTAGCCATCCCTCTCATCTTACCGCGGTGTTCACGACGGTATTTTACGCGTTTTGGCAATAACATATTATTTTCCTCCTTCCTCAGATTTCTTCTTAGTAGGAAGAACTTCTCCACGGTAGATCCAAACTTTCACGCCTAGCTTACCGTAAGTAGTATCTGCTTCAGCATGAGCATAATCTATGTCTGCACGAAGTGTGTGAAGTGGAACTGTTCCTTCGCTGTAATGTTCAGCACGAGCAATATCAGCACCGCCAAGACGACCAGAAACTTGTGTTTTGATTCCTTTTGCTCCAGAACGCATAGTACGTTGGATAGCTTGCTTTTGAGCGCGACGGAATGAAACACGGTTTTCTAATTGACGAGCGATGTTTTCTGCAACCAATTTTGCATCAAGATCTGCTCTTTTAATTTCGATGATATTGATATGAACTCTTTTGCCAGTCAACTGGTTCAAAGCTTTACGAAGTGCTTCTACCTCAGTACCGCCTTTACCGATAACCATTCCTGGTTTAGCAGTGTGGACAGATACATTGATACGGTTAGCTGCACGCTCGATTTCAACTTTTGAAACAGAAGCATCATTTAGACGTTTCGCGATATATTCACGAACTTTGATGTCTTCATGCAAAAGAACTGCGTAGTCTTTATCAGCGTACCATTTGGATTCCCAGTCACGGATTATCCCGATACGCATACCGATTGGATTTACCTTTTGACCCACAGATTACCCCTCCTTCTTTTCTGATACAACGATTGTAATATGACTAGTACGTTTGTTAATTGCACTCGCACGACCTTGAGCGCGAGGACGGAAACGTTTTAATGTTGGTCCTTCGTTAACGTATGCCTCTGAAACGACTAGGTTATTAATATCCATTTCGTAGTTATGTTCTGCATTTGCGATAGCAGATTTCAGAATTTTTTCTACGACTGGAGAAGCAGATTTTGGTGTTAAGCGAAGAATCGCTACTGCTTCACCTACTTGTTTTCCTCGAATTAAATCTGCGACTAAACGCACTTTACGAGGAGCAATACGAACTGTTTTAGCGACAGCTTTAGCTTGCATGAGATGCCCTCCTCTCATTAACGTCTTGTTTTCTTGTCATCACTTGCGTGACCTTTATAAGTGCGTGTAGGCGCGAATTCGCCTAGTTTGTGACCTACCATATCTTCTGTTACATAAACCGGCACATGCTTACGACCGTCATAAACGGCGATTGTGTGTCCGATGAATTGCGGGAAGATTGTTGAGCGACGAGACCAAGTTTTTACTACCTGTTTCTTGTCAGCTTCATTTAATTTTTCAACTTTTACCAATAAATGATCATCAACAAAAGGCCCTTTTTTTAAGCTACGACCCATGCGAGTACCTCCCTTCGTGACTGTTCTACGGTTCTATATATGAACCGTAGCTCAATCCCGTTATTTTTTACGACGACGTACGATAAATTTATCGGATTTATTTTTCTTCTTACGAGTTTTGAATCCAAGAGTAGGTTTACCCCATGGAGACATTGGTGATTTACGTCCGATTGGCGCTTTACCTTCACCACCACCGTGTGGGTGATCATTCGGGTTCATTACAGATCCACGAACTGTTGGGCGTTTACCTAACCAACGGTTACGGCCAGCTTTACCAATGTTGATAAGTTCATGTTGTTCATTACCAACTTGACCGATTGAAGCACGGCAAGTAGCAAGAATCATACGAACCTCACCTGAGTTTAAACGTACAAGTACATAACGACCTTCTTTACCAAGTACTTGAGCAGAAGTTCCTGCTGAACGGACTAATTGTCCACCTTTTCCTGGTTTAAGTTCGATGTTATGAATTACTGTACCAACTGGGATGTTAATAAGAGGAAGTGCGTTACCCACTTTGATGTCAGCTTCTGGACCTGACATAACTTCCAAACCTACTTCTAGGTTTTTCGGAGCTAGGATATAACGTTTTTCTCCATCAACGTAATTAATTAATGCAATGTTTGCAGAACGATTTGGATCGTACTCAATAGTAGCAACGCGTCCTGGTATACCATCTTTATTCCGTTTGAAATCGATGATACGGTATTGACGCTTGTGGCCGCCACCTTGATGACGAACTGTTAACTTACCTTGGTTATTACGGCCGCCTTTGCTGTGTAAAGGAGCAAGTAATGATTTTTCCGGTTTGTCTGTAGTGATCTCAGCAAAATCGGAAGTTGTCATATTACGTCGACCGTTAGAGGTAGGTTTATACTTCTTAATCGCCATTTGTATTTCCCTCCTTCTCTAATGAATTAAGCCTCGAATAGCTCGATTTCTTTGCTGTCAGCAGTTAATTTAACAATAGCTTTACGGCGCTTGTTAGTATAGCCTGCATGTTTGCCCATGCGTTTGAATTTACCTTTGTAGTTCATGATGTTTACTTTCTCAACTTTAACGCCGAAAATTTCTTGAACAGCATCTTTAACTTGAGTTTTATTAGCTCTAACATCAACTTCAAAAGTATATTTCTTTTCAGCCATTACGTCTGAAGAGCGTTCAGTGATTACGGGGCGCTTAATGATATCGCGTGCATCCATTATGCAAGCACCTCCTCTACTTTTTCGACAGCTGATTTAGTCAAGATCAATTTGTTGTGTGAAACAACATCAAGAACATTAAGACCATCAGCTTCAACTACAGTAACACCAGGGATGTTACGTGCAGAAAGAGCAACTTTCTCATCTAAACCGTCAGTAACTACTAACGTTTTAGTATCAACAGAAAGGTTTTTAAGTACAGCTACAAATTCTTTTGTTTTTGGAGCTTCGAAAGACAAGCTTTCAAGTACCAAAATGTTCTCTTCCAATGCCTTTGCAGACAATGCAGATTTAATAGCTAAACGACGTACCTTTTTAGGTAGCTTGTAAGCGTAAGATCTTGGAGTTGGTCCAAAAACAACGCCACCGCCACGCCATTGTGGAGAACGGATAGAACCTTGACGCGCACGTCCAGTTCCTTTTTGTTTCCAAGGTTTACGTCCACCGCCTGCAACTTCAGAACGGTTTTTAACTTTATGAGTTCCTTGACGTAAGGAAGCTCGTTGCATGATGATTGCTTCAAATAATACGTGATTATTAGGTTCGATACCAAAGATGGATTCATTTAGTTCGATGTCGCCAACTTGTGAACCTGTTTGGTTGAACAATGTAACTTTTGGCATTCTATTGCTCCTCCTTTCTCAGAAATTACTTTGCTTTAACAGCAGTTTTAACTTTGATCAATGCTTTTCTAGCACCAGGTACATTACCTTTGATCAATAGTAGGTTACGTTCAACATCAACTTTAACGATAGCTAAGTTTTGAACAGTGATTTGCTCTCCACCCATACGTCCTGGTAAAAGTTTACCTTTGAATACGCGGTTTGGAGCTACAGGACCCATTGAACCTGGGCGACGGTGGTAACGAGAACCATGAGACATAGGTCCGCGAGATTGTCCATGACGCTTGATAGAGCCTTGGAATCCTTTACCTTTTGAAATTCCTGATACATCTACTAAATCGCCTTCAGCGAAAATACTTACATTGACTTCTTGACCGATCTCATATTCAGTAAGATCCGTTCCGCGGAATTCGCGAATGAAGCGCTTAGGAGTAGTATTTGCTTTTTCAACATGGCCCTTTTCAGGTTTGTTAGAAAGCTTTTCACGTTTGTTTTCAAAACCAACTTGAACTGCTTCATAGCCATCAGTTTCAACAGTTTTCTTTTGAAGAACAACGTTATTAGCAGCTTCGATAACTGTTACCGGAATAAGTTCACCGTTTTCAGCAAAAACTTGAGTCATACCGATTTTTCTTCCTAAGATTCCTTTGGTCATAAGTCACACCTCCTAGAGTAATTGTTCATATTTATATGAATTATAATTTGATTTCAATGTCAACGCCTGATGGTAAATCTAAACGCATCAATGAATCAACTGTTTGTGGAGTTGGATTAACGATGTCGATTAGACGTTTATGCGTACGCATTTCGAATTGTTCACGAGAATCTTTGTATTTATGAACCGCACGTAGGATCGTATATACCGATCTTTCAGTAGGTAATGGAATTGGACCAGATACAGCCGCACCAGAACGTTTTGCAGTTTCTACAATTTTCTCAGCAGATTGATCAAGAATTCTGTGATCATATGCTTTTAAACGGATACGAATTTTTTGTTTTGCCATAATTTTCCCTCCTTTTCGCCTATTTTGAAATAGACCTTCTCAATGGAAATTTCCCACACACTCGCCATGGCAAAGCGGCCGGGTGTGTCAGCAACCTTCCATATCATCGCAGTCAAAGACCAACATTGTCTATTATACATAAAACACAAGCTCAATGCAAGTTAAACTTGAATATTTCTTGTGCAGCACACTTTTATTATTATACATACTATCACAAGTATTTACAAGTACATTCTACGAGGTCTTTCATATCCATTTTCTTCAATTCAATAATCCTCATGATACCCATTAAATACACTTCATTATTTACAGGTATTATAGAAGAAAGATTCAATATTAATAAGAAAAAAAAAGAAGCAGATGGCGTCCCATCTGCTTCTCCCGGAAGGCGTCCCTTCCAATATTGTTTTATGAATCAATTATTCTTGGATTGTAGCAACTACGCCAGCGCCTACAGTACGTCCACCCTCACGGATAGAGAATTTAGTACCTTCTTCGATAGCGATTGGAGCGATAAGTTCTACAGTCATTTCGATGTTGTCTCCAGGCATAACCATTTCTACGCCTTCAGGAAGGTTACAAATACCAGTTACGTCAGTTGTACGGAAGTAGAACTGAGGACGGTAGTTTGTAAAGAATGGAGTGTGACGTCCACCTTCTTCTTTAGAAAGAACATAAACTTCAGCTTTGAACTTTGTGTGTGGAGTGATTGTGCTTGGTTTAGCAAGAACTTGTCCACGTTGGATATCTTCACGGGATACACCACGAAGAAGTGCACCGATGTTGTCACCAGCTTCAGCATAGTCAAGAAGTTTACGGAACATTTCAACACCAGTTACAGTTGTTGGTTTAGACTCTTCGTTGAAACCGATGATGTCAACAACGTCACCGACTTTAACTTGTCCACGCTCAACACGACCAGTAGCAACTGTTCCACGACCAGTGATTGAGAATACATCCTCAACTGGCATCATGAATGGTTTGTCAGTGTCACGAGTTGGTTCTGGGATGTACTCGTCAACAGCTGTCATTAATTCATGGATTTTTTCTTCCCAAGCAGCATCTCCTTGAAGAGCTTTTAAAGCAGATCCTTTGATAACTGGAATGTCATCGCCAGGGAATTCGTATTCAGATAAAAGATCACGGATTTCCATTTCTACTAATTCAAGAAGTTCTTCGTCATCTACCATGTCGCATTTGTTCATGAATACTACTAGGTATGGTACACCAACTTGACGAGAAAGAAGGATGTGCTCACGAGTTTGTGGCATTGGGCCATCAGCAGCAGATACTACTAGGATTCCGCCGTCCATTTGTGCAGCACCAGTGATCATGTTTTTAACATAGTCAGCATGTCCTGGGCAGTCAACGTGTGCATAGTGACGAGTAGCTGTTTCATACTCAACGTGTGCAGTAGAGATTGTGATACCACGTTCTCTTTCTTCTGGAGCACCATCGATTTGGTCATAAGCGCGAGCTTCTGCGCCACCAGATTTAGCAAGTACAGTTGTGATTGCAGCAGTTAGAGTTGTTTTACCATGGTCAACGTGACCAATTGTTCCAACGTTAACGTGCGGTTTTGAACGATCAAATTTAGCTTTTCCCATTAGGAATTCCTCCTTAAAATTATAAATAAAAGATTAAGTATATAGGGGCTGTGAAAGAAGACTAATTCTTCCATCACAGCTTACATAAGATAGTTATACTTTAATAAGAGATGAAAATCAATTATTCACCTTTATTTTTTTTGATGATTTCTTCAGAAATGCTCTTAGGTACTTCTTCATAATGATCGAAGTGCATAGAGAATGTTCCGCGTCCTTGAGTGTTAGAACGTAAAGATGTAGCATATCCGAACATTTCAGATAGAGGAACCATCGCTTTAACCATTTGCGTGTTACCGCGAGCTTCCATACCTTCTACACGACCACGACGAGATGTGATATCTCCCATGATGTCGCCTAGGTAATCTTCTGGAATAACTACTTCTACTTTCATGATTGGTTCAAGGATGACAGGACTACATTTAGATGCTGCATTTTTAAGTGCCATAGAGGCAGCGATTTTAAATGCCATTTCATTGGAGTCAACGTCATGGTAAGATCCGTCAAATAATTTTGCTTTGATGTCGACTAGCGGGTAACCAGCAAGTACACCACGGTCAAGTGAATCAACTAATCCAGCTTGTACAGCAGGGATATATTCACGTGGTACTACACCACCGACGATAGCATTTTCAAATTCGAATCCTTTACCTTCTTCGTTTGGACCGAATTCGATCCATACGTGTCCGAATTGTCCACGACCACCAGATTGGCGAACGAATTTACCTTCAACTTTAGCTGAACCACGGAAAGTTTCACGGTATGCTACTTGAGGAGCACCAACGTTTGCTTCCACTTTGAATTCGCGACGCATACGGTCAACAAGGATGTCCAAGTGAAGTTCACCCATACCAGCGATGATTGTTTGACCAGTTTCTTGGTCAGTATGCGCACGGAATGTTGGATCTTCATCTTGAAGCTTTTGTAAAGCTTGAGACATTTTGTCTTGGTCTGCTTTTGATTTCGGTTCAACTGATAGTGAGATAACTGGCTCTGGGAATACCATGGACTCAAGAATTACTTGATTCTTGTCATCACATAGAGTATCTCCAGTTGTAGTATCTTTCAATCCGACAGCAGCTGCGATATCTCCTGCATATACAGTTGAGATTTCTTCACGGCTGTTTGCGTGCATTTGAAGGATACGTCCAATACGTTCACGTTTTCCTTTAGTTGAGTTGATTACATATGATCCTGATTCTAATGTACCTGAGTACACACGGAAGAATGTAAGTTTACCAACGTAAGGGTCAGTCATAACTTTAAACGCTAAAGCAGAGAACGGTTCAGAATCGTCTGAATGACGTTCCACTTCTTCTTCTGAATCCGGTAATGTACCTTTGATAGCTGGTACATCCAATGGAGATGGAAGGAAGTCGATAACGTTATCAAGCATTAATTGAACACCTTTGTTTTTGAAAGCTGATCCGCAAATAACAGGGAAGAATTCAACATTAACGGTTGCTGTACGAATAGCTGCTTTTAATTCAGCAATGCTGATTTCTTCGCCGCCAAGGTATTTTTCCATTAAGTCTTCATTAACTTCCGCTACTGCTTCAATTAGCTTTTCACGGTATTCTTCAGCTAATTCCCGGTGTTCTTCAGGAATTTCACCGATAGTGATGTCAGTTCCTAGGTCATTACCATAGAAATGAGTTTTCATTTCAATAAGGTCAATGATTGCAGAGAATTGATCCTCTGCTCCGATTGGTAACTGAACTGGGTGAGCGTTAGCTTGTAAACGATCGTGGATTGTTCCAACTGAATACAAGAAATCTGCACCGATTTTGTCCATTTTGTTTACGAATACGACACGTGGTACACCGTAAGTTGTAGCTTGGCGCCAAACTGTTTCAGTTTGAGGCTCAACACCTGATTGGGCATCAAGTACAGCTACAGCTCCATCAAGTACGCGCAAAGAACGTTCAACTTCAACTGTGAAGTCTACGTGTCCTGGTGTATCGATGATGTTTACACGGTGACCTTTCCACTGTGCAGTTGTTGCAGCGGAAGTGATCGTGATTCCGCGTTCTTGTTCCTGTTCCATCCAGTCCATTTGAGATGCACCTTCGTGCGTTTCACCAATTTTATGGATTTTACCAGTGTAATATAGAACACGTTCTGTTGTTGTCGTTTTACCAGCATCGATGTGAGCCATGATACCGATATTACGAGTGTTTGCTAAGGAGAACTCTCTTGCCATTTGTCTTTCTCCTTCCTTCTATAAGGATTTTATAGTGATTAATCTTACCAGCGATAATGTGCGAAAGCTTTGTTGGCTTCAGCCATTTTGTGTGTATCTTCACGTTTCTTAACTGCTGCTCCAGTATTGTTTGCAGCATCCATGATTTCATAAGCTAAACGCTCTTCCATCGTTTTTTCTCCACGAAGGCGAGAGTAGTTTACTAACCAACGAAGTCCTAGAGTCGATTTGCGGTCTGGACGCACCTCAACTGGTACTTGGTAGTTAGCTCCACCCACACGGCGTGCTTTTACTTCTAGTACAGGCATGATGTTTTTAAGTGCTTGATCGAAAACTTCGATCGGCTCATTGCCAGTACGTTCTTTGATTAAATCAAATGCAGAGTAAAGAATTTTTTGTGATTTACCTCTTTGTCCATCAACCATTAATTTGTTGATTAAGCGAGTCACAAGTTTTGAATTATATATTGGATCTGGTAATACGTCTCTTTTCGTTACAGGTCCTTTACGAGGCATTGTATTTCCTCCTTTCAAGAAAGTTCAATTTTTGTTTAAGATTATTTTTTTGCTGCTTTCGGACGCTTAGTACCGTATTTAGAACGGCCTTGCATACGATTGTTAACTCCAGCTGTATCAAGAGCACCACGTACGATATGGTAACGTACCCCTGGTAAATCTTTTACACGACCGCCACGGATAAGAACCACGCTGTGTTCTTGTAGGTTGTGACCGATACCTGGGATATAAGCTGTTACCTCGATACCGTTTGTTAAACGTACACGCGCATATTTACGTAACGCGGAGTTTGGTTTTTTCGGTGTCATAGTACCCACACGAGTGCAAACACCACGTTTTTGCGGAGATGATACGTTAGTTTGTGCTTTTTTAAAGCTGTTGTAGCCTTTGTTAAGTGCTGGAGATTTTGAATTAACCTCTTTAGACTCGCGTCCTTTACGCACTAATTGATTAATAGTAGGCATTACATTTTTCCTCCCTTCACGTTTTCATTTCTAGTACCACACATCCAGGTGGTTCATAAATGGGTAAAAACAAAGTCTTTGCAAATACATTTGCAAAAACATCTTTACTTTTTGATGGCAACAGTTGCTGCTCCGACATCAATACCACATGCTTTGCCAAGCATTCTCATCGAATCAACATATGTGATAGGAACATCCAATTCTTTGGCAGTCTCAACGACACGCCCAGTCAAGTATATATCTGCATCATCAGCGATGATAACTTCTTGAATTAAATTGTTTTTAAGAGCTCTAACTGCTTGCTTCGTCCCTATAATCACTGACTTTGCCTGTATTACTTTTTCATAAGACATGGTCCATATCCTCCAAAGTTACAGGGTAACATAGGAGCACCTTTGCTATAGTATCATTATTAGTCGGATACTGTCAACTTCTTTCAAAAAAATAATTCAAGCAAAAGGTTTTCCTTACAAAATTCTATTAAGATTATCAATTTGCCTAAACGGAATATATCAAATTCTCATAGTGCCTTTCAGCCGGTCATGAGTAATAAGAGAGACCAGCTCAATAACCTTCTGATCCATCAGCTCCTATAGGAAACAGGAGCGCGGTTTTCAGTTTAAATTATTGAGCTGGTCCTTTTCCCTTTAATCCACAGTTACTGCATCAGCATTTTCGTCTCCAACAACGACAGGGTTTGCCTTTCTGTATCTAAGCATTCCCGTTCCTGCAGGGACAAGTTTACCGATGATGACATTTTCTTTAAGTCCAAGCAATTCATCACGTTTTCCTTTTATTGCTGCATCAGTCAAGACCCTAGTTGTTTCTTGGAATGACGCGGCGGACAAGAAGGAATCCGTTTCTAGAGATGCTTTTGTGATACCTAGCAATACAGGGCGGCCTGTTGCTGGTAATTTATTGGTCAGCAATGCATCAGTGTTTGCAGTAGTGAACTGGTTAACATCCAATAATGTTCCTGGAAGCACTTCAGTTTCTCCTGCATCAAGCACACGGACTTTACGCATCATTTGTCTAACCATTACCTCGATATGTTTATCTCCGATTTCAACACCTTGCATCCGGTATACTTTTTGAACTTCATGAAGCAGGTATTCCTGAACAGTAAGCACGTCTGTAACTTTCAGCAATTCTTTCGGATCGATGGAACCCTCTGTCAACTCTTCACCACGACGGACAGGTGTATCAACAGTTACTCTTAGACGCGCTGTGTACGGCGCAGTATACGTGCGTGATTCAACAGCACCCTGAACGACGATTTCCTGTTGTTTATCGCGAATTTCATTGATCGAAACAATCGTTCCTTCAATTTCAGAAATGACAGCTTGACCTTTAGGATTTCTCGCTTCAAATATTTCTTGGATACGAGGAAGACCTTGAGTGATATCGTCCCCGGCAACCCCACCTGTATGGAATGTACGCATCGTCAACTGTGTACCAGGTTCTCCGATGGATTGAGCGGCAATAATACCGACTGCTTCGCCCACTTCAACTTCTTGACCGGTAGCCAAGTTGCGTCCATAACATTTTTTACATACACCATGGCTGGTGTTACATGTAAAGGCAGAACGGATCCATGCTGTTTCAATTCCAAGTGATTCAATATAATTAGCAAGATCTTCAGTAATAAGATCGTTTTCAGCCACGATTACTTCATTTGTTTCTGGATGTTTGATCGCTTTTCTTGCATAACGGCCCACTAGGCGCTCTTCAAGATGCTCGATTATTTCAGTACCTTCTCTTAAGGCAGAAATTTTCAAGCCGCGGTCCGTTCCACAATCGTCATCACGGATGATGACATCTTGGGCAACGTCAACAAGTCGACGCGTAAGGTAACCGGAATCGGCTGTTTTAAGGGCTGTATCGGCAAGACCTTTACGCGCACCATGTGTAGAGATGAAGTACTCCAACACTGTTAAACCTTCACGGAAACTTGATTTGATCGGTAATTCAATGATTCGTCCAGCCGGGTTGGCCATCAAACCACGCATACCCGCAAGCTGCGTAAAGTTGGAAGCATTACCACGGGCACCGGAGTCACTCATCATGAAGATCGGGTTGCGTCGGTCCAGTGAGTCCATAAGTTTGGACTGGATGGTATCCTTGGCAGCACTCCAGATGGAAATGACGCGATCATAACGCTCATCCTCTGTAATTAGACCACGTCTGAACTGTTTCAAGACGTTATCCACTTTGGTTTGAGCCTCAGTAATGATTTCTTGTTTTTCTTTTAAAACGACAATATCAGCCACACCAACGGTAATACCGGCTTTTGTCGAATATTTGAATCCAAGATCTTTCATCCGGTCAAGCATTTTGGATGTTTCGGTAATTTTAAAGCGTTTAAAGACTTCTGCGATGATATTTCCAAGGATTTTTTTCTTGAAAGGATCGATAGCAGGTTGAGCCTTAATCAATTCAGGGATATTAGCGCCTTTTTCCACAAAATATTTCTCTGGAGTTTTGGTTTCCAAATTATATCGTGTCGGCTCGTTAATATACGGGAATGATTTTGGTAAAATTTCATTGAAGATCAATTTACCGACAGTGGTAATAAGCAGCTGGCGGTTTTGTTCTTCAGTGAATGTTTCATTATTCAGTGATGATGCATGTACGGCACAACGGGAATGTAAGTGTACATATCCGTTTTGGTATGCAAGCAATGCTTCACTTGTATCTTTAAAGATCATACCTTCGCCGATAGCGCCTTCTCTTTCCAATGTTAAGTAATAGTTACCTAATACCATATCTTGAGAAGGTGTAACGACAGGTTTACCATCTTTAGGGTTCAAAATGTTCTGTGCTGCAAGCATAAGCATGCGTGCTTCGGCTTGGGCTTCAGAAGATAGAGGAACGTGGACCGCCATTTGGTCACCGTCAAAGTCAGCGTTGTAAGCTGTACATACGAGCGGATGCAAACGAATTGCGCGACCTTCAACCAACGTTGGTTCAAACGCCTGGATACCAAGTCTATGAAGAGTCGGTGCACGGTTCAATAGTACTGGGTGTTCTCTAATAACTTCTTCAAGCACATCCCATATTTCAGGAGATAAACGTTCAATTTTGCGCTTAGCGGATTTGATGTTATGCGCTAGGCCTCTTTGAACAAGCTCCTTCATAACGAATGGTTTGAATAATTCAATCGCCATTTCTTTAGGAAGACCACATTGGTACATCTTTAAGTTTGGTCCTACTACGATAACGGAACGGCCAGAGTAATCAACACGTTTACCAAGAAGGTTTTGACGGAAACGACCTTGTTTACCTTTTAACATGTGAGATAAAGATTTTAACGGACGGTTACCAGGTCCAGTTACCGGACGGCCGCGACGGCCATTATCGATAAGAGCATCGACAGCTTCTTGCAGCATACGCTTCTCATTTTGAACGATAATGCTTGGTGCTCCAAGATCCAGTAATCTTTTCAAACGATTATTACGGTTGATAACACGGCGATATAAATCATTTAGATCAGATGTGGCAAAACGTCCTCCATCAAGTTGAACCATAGGACGAAGTTCCGGTGGAATGACCGGAAGCACGTCAAGGATCATCCATGAAGGCTCATTTCCGGAGTTACGGAATGCTTCAAGCACTTCCAAGCGTTTGATTGCACGGGTTCTGCGTTGTCCTTGAGCTGTTTTAAGCTCCTCTTTCAACGACTCTACTTCCTTTTCCGTATCAATATCTTGTAAAAGTTTTTTAATAGCTTCCGCACCCATGGCAGCTTGGAATTTCTTACCGTATTTTTCACGGTATGTACGATATTCTTTTTCAGAAAGAAGCTGTTTCTTTTCTAAAGTTGTATCGCCCGTTTCAGTTACGACGTAAGATGCAAAGTAAATAACTTCTTCCAAAGCCCGTGGAGACATGTCAAGTACAAGTCCCATACGGCTAGGAATTCCTTTAAAATACCATATGTGTGAAACTGGAGCTGCCAGCTCAATATGACCCATACGCTCACGACGCACCTTAGCACGAGTGACTTCAACGCCACAACGGTCACAGACTACGCCTTTATAACGAACACGTTTATATTTTCCGCAATGACATTCCCAGTCCTTTTGAGGTCCAAAAATTCTCTCACAGAATAAACCGTCTTTTTCTGGCTTTAGCGTACGATAGTTGATTGTTTCTGGTTTTTTAACTTCTCCATGTGACCAAGAACGAATCTTGTCTGGTGAAGCAAGACCAATTTTCATATACTCAAAATTATTAACGTCTAACAAGGGGCCTACCTCCCTTTTAATCTCCAGGTTTAACCCTTGATTGCCGTCAAATATCAGGCAATCTTACACCGGATGATGGTTGATTGAATCAATAAGGCTCTAACAAGGCAGCATGATCTTCAAATGAACATCTTGCTGCCAGTCAGAGCGGGTGATATATAACTAGATATGTTTATATTTAATTTTATTCTTTGACAGGTGCCCCTACTTCGGAAGCAACCATATCTTTAGTTTCTGAATCAAGGCTTAATTTGTCTGCTTGGTTGGCTTCATCTTCATCTTCCAAATCACGCATTTCGATTTCACGATCTTCGGCATTGAGGATTTTAACATCCAATCCTAAACTTTGAAGCTCCTTAATCAATACTTTGAAGGACTCAGGAACGCCTGGTTCAGGGACATTTTCACCTTTGACAATCGCTTCGTACGTTTTCACACGACCCACGACATCATCTGATTTAACGGTTAGGATTTCTTGTAATGTATAAGCAGCACCATAAGCTTCAAGTGCCCATACTTCCATCTCACCGAAACGCTGACCACCAAATTGCGCTTTACCACCAAGTGGTTGCTGCGTAACAAGGGAGTAAGGACCAGTTGAACGTGCATGAAGTTTATCATCGACCATATGTGCCAGTTTGATCATATACATGACACCAACTGATACACGGTTATCGAATGCTTCACCTGAACGGCCATCATAAAGGACGGTTTTTGCATCACGGGACATCCCGGCTTCTTCAATCGTACCCCAAACATCTTCCTCAGTAGCGCCATCGAATACAGGAGATGCCACATGGATGCCAAGTGCGCGTGCAGCCATACCTAAGTGAAGCTCCAGCACCTGACCGATGTTCATACGTGAAGGTACACCCAATGGGTTTAACATGATGTCGACTGGAGTGCCATCCGGTAAATAAGGCATATCTTCTTCAGGAAGAATCCTGGAGATTACCCCTTTATTACCATGTCGTCCAGCCATTTTATCGCCTTCATGGATTTTACGTTTTTGAACGATATATACACGCGCGAGTTGGTTTACACCAGGAGGCAGTTCATCGCCGTCTTCTCTGTTGAATACTTTAACATCAAGAACGATTCCTCCGCCGCCGTGAGGTACACGAAGTGATGTATCCCTTACTTCACGTGCTTTTTCACCGAAGATTGCATGTAATAGACGTTCCTCGGCAGTCAGTTCCGTTACACCTTTAGGCGTTACTTTACCAACGAGGAGGTCTCCGTCTTTCACTTCAGCACCCACACGGATAATTCCGCGCTCATCAAGATTACGAAGCGCATCTTCCCCTACGTTAGGGATATCGCGGGTGATTTCTTCAGGCCCTAATTTTGTATCGCGTGATTCAGATTCATATTCTTCAATATGAATGGAAGTGTACACATCATCTTTAACCAAACGTTCACTCATGATGATGGCATCTTCATAGTTATATCCATCCCATGTCATGAAGGCAACCAATACGTTACGTCCAAGTGCCAACTCACCTTTTTCCATTGAAGGACCATCAGCAAGAATTTCACCTTTTACGACGTTGTCGCCAACACTGACGATAGGGCGTTGATTATAGCACGTTCCTTGGTTGGAACGGATGAATTTTAATAGACGATATTTATCAAGATTTCCTTTTACTTGCTGTCCATCTACTTCACTTACCCTACGTACCCATACTTCACGTGATTCAACGTGCTCTACGATACCAGGGTGTTTACAGATTACAGCAGCACCGGAGTCTTTCGCTGAAACATACTCCATACCCGTTCCGACTCGAGGGGCTTCCGGTTGAAGCAAAGGAACTGCTTGACGTTGCATGTTCGCTCCCATAAGTGCACGGTTGGAGTCATCGTTTTCCAAGAAAGGAATACATGCAGTCGCAGCTGATACAACTTGTTTAGGAGATACATCCATGTAATCTACGCGGTCACGCGGAACAACGGTGTTTTCACCGCGGAAACGTGCAACAACATCATTATCAAGGAATGAGCCGTCATCTGACAGTCGTACATTCGCTTGGGCAACTACATAATTATCTTCCTCATCAGCTGTTAAGTAATCGATTTGGCTTGTAATTTTACCTGTTTCAGGGTCCACACGACGGTATGGTGTTTCAATGAAGCCATATGGGTTAACCTTTGCAAAACTGGATAACGAGTTAATCAATCCAATATTCGGTCCCTCAGGCGTTTCAATCGGACACATGCGGCCATAGTGGGAATAATGAACGTCACGTACTTCAAAGCCAGCACGCTCACGTGTCAGACCACCAGGTCCCAATGCAGATAGACGACGTTTATGCGTCAATTCAGCCAACGGGTTCGTTTGATCCATGAATTGGGAAAGCTGCGAGCTTCCAAAGAACTCTTTAATTGATGCAATGACCGGGCGAATGTTGATTAGTTGCTGCGGAGTGATTGTATTCGTATCCTGAATGGACATTCTTTCACGAACAACACGCTCCATACGGGATAAACCAATTCTAAATTGGTTTTGCAGCAATTCACCAACGGAACGCAGACGACGGTTACCTAAATGGTCAATGTCATCCGTGATTCCCACACCATGCAATAAGTTAAAGAAATAACTTATGGAAGAAATGATATCAGCCGGTGTAATGTTTTTGACCTGGTCGGTCACATAGGCATTACCGATGATATTGATCACTTTTTCGCCTTCAGCATCGTTTGGTGCAAACACTTTAATAGGTTGAAGAAGAGTTTCCTCCTCCACTACACCGCCTGATGGATGGAATGTCTTGAAGCCGATTCCAGCTTCGATATGAGGCAGAATCCTATCAAGGGTCCGACGATCAAGCATTGTACCTTTTTCAACGATGATTTCACCTGTTTCAGGATCAATCAAAGTCTCTGCAATACGTTGTCCGAATAAACGGTTCTTGATATGCAGTTTTTTGTTTATTTTATAACGGCCTACATTAGCTAAATCATAACGTTTTGGATCAAAAAAGCGTGATACTAAAAGACTTTTCGCGTTTTCGACAGTAGGCGGTTCACCTGGGCGTAGACGCTCATAGATTTCCAGTAATGCTTTTTCCACACTCTCGGTGTTATCCTTTTCAAGAGTGTTGCGAAGGTATTCGTTGTCTCCGATCAAATCGATGATTTCTTGATCTGTTCCGAATCCAAGGGCACGCATCAATACCGTGATCGGTAATTTCCTGGTGCGGTCGATTCGAACATACACAACATCCTTGGCGTCTGTTTCATATTCGAGCCATGCGCCACGGTTAGGAATAACGGTCGCAGAGAATCCAAGCTTACCGTTTTTATCCATTTTCCCATTGTAGTAAACACTCGGTGAGCGAACTAATTGGGATACAATTACCCGTTCAGCACCATTGATGACGAATGTACCTGTTTCAGTCATCAGCGGGAAGTCACCCATAAATACATCCTGGTCTTTCACTTCCCCTGTTTCTTTGTTAACAAGGCGCACTTTCACACGAAGTGGTGCAGAATACGTAACATCGCGTTCTTTTGTTTCTTCCACAGAATACTTCGGCTCAGCTAAGCTGTAATCGATGAATTCTAACGATAAATTACCTGTAAAATCCTCAATAGGAGAAATATCCTGGAACATTTCCTTTAAACCTACATCTAGAAACCATTGATAAGAAGCTGTTTGAATTTCAATCAGATTCGGAAGGTCCAAAACCTCACTGATTCTTGCATAACTTCTACGTTGGCGGTGTCGTCCATACTGAACAAGTTGACCTGTCAACTGATTCACCCCTTAAATCAAGCGTTATAAGGATCCATTTGCCTCGGAAAAGGAATCATTTCCATAGACAAAAAGAAAATGGTTTTTATTTTAAAAACCACTATTTCTCATAAAACGAACTATTATTTATATATTTTTCCCATATTATCCATTGATTATACACCAATGGTATAAAAATTGCATAGTTACGGAATTATATATATGCATTTTATAATACTAACATAGCGAAAATTTAGAGTCAAACCTTTTTGGATAATAGTATATAGTATCCCTTTTTCTTAACAGGCACTTCAACATTTCCAAATAATTGCTCCATTTTATCCATTGCGGATGGAGCTCCTTGTTTTTTTTGAATGACAACCCATAATTCTCCACCAGCTACCAAACTGCGATAGCTTTCTTCTAAAATTTCGTGGACTACACTTTTACCTGCGCGAATGGGAGGGTTCGTAAGAATCGCCGCGAATTGATTGGAGGCAACTTTGTCAAAACGATCACTTTCGTAAATCTTCACGTTTGCGATCCCATTAGATGCAGCATTCTCTTTTGACAATTCAACTGCCCGGCTATTTATATCAATCATTTCTATCGCTCTATCGGGATAAGCTGCCGCAATCGATATTCCAATTGGTCCATAACCGCAACCAACATCGAGAATATTTCCTTCCACAGCCTCATTAAGGTTAAAACTCTCAACCAAAAGACGCGATCCGAAATCAACTTCCTTTTTCGAAAAAACACCATTATCACTTTTGAAGCGAAATGTACGTCCCTTTAATGTGAAATCCCAAAATTTCGGATTGCTTACGACATCCGGTTTTTGTGAGTAGTAATGCTCTGTCAGAGTCATCTCCCCCTATCAGAAAGGAATATTGAAGATTTAATGAGAGAAGAGAATTGAAGAATGGATGCTTGCATGCCGGAATGTCGGAATAACGAAGTCCTCGTTATCAAACCATTAACGGCTAATTTCCGTCATTTCTTTAAAAATGAAGAAAAAAAGCCCGCCAGTGATAGCGAGCTTTTTGTTTATGCAAGATTACTTAACTTCAACGCCAGCTCCAACTTCTTCAAGTTTAGCTTTGATTTCTTCAGCTTCTTCTTTAGAAGCAGCTTCTTTGATTGCTTTTGGAGTGTTGTCAACAAGTTCTTTTGCTTCTTTAAGTCCAAGACCTGTAACTTCACGTACAGCTTTGATAACTTTGATTTTTTGATCTCCAGCAGATGTAAGGATTACATCAAACTCAGTTTTTTCTTCAGCAGCAGCGCCACCAGCAGCAGCTACAGCTACAGGTGCAGCAGCAGTTACGCCGAATTCTTCTTCGATTGCTTTTACAAGGTCGTTTAATTCTAAAACAGTCATATTTTTAACTGCTTCAATGATTTGATCTTTAGTCATTTTTATTTCCTCCTCGAAATGGTTGGTTTTTTTTGAATCATCAGGCTAAATAAGCGGTCAGCTTACGCGCCTTGTTCTTCTTTTTGCTCTGCAACAGCTTTTGTAGCAAGAGCCAGTCCGCGCATAGGTGCTTGTAGCACGCTGAGTAGCATTGAAAGTAGGCCTTCGCGTGAAGGTAGTTCTGCAAGAGCTTTAATTTCTTCAGCAGTTGCAACATTTCCTTCGATAACTCCAGCTTTGATTTCTAAAGCTTCATGTTTTTTCGCAAAATCGTTAAGGATTTTTGCTGGCGCAATAACATCTTCAGTTGAGAATGCAATTGCGTTTGGACCTGTTAATGCTTCGTTTAAAGCGCTAAGTTCAGCACTTTCAGCAGCACGGCGAGTCATAGAGTTTTTGTAAACTTTAAACTCAACGCCAGCTTCACGAAGTTGCTTACGAAGTTCTGTTACTTCAGCAACAGTCAATCCACGGTAGTCAACAACTACTGTTGATTGGCTTGAAGTTAACTTATCAGAAATCTCAGCAACGATTTTTTGCTTTTGTTCAATAATTGCGTTCATCCTTACACCTCCTGTAGATTTGCTTGAAAACATTTATACCGTTTCAAAGAAAAAGCCTTCATCTCTATTGCAGACATGAAGGCAGTAATTTCAAAAGTCATAGTCCAGGACTATTATTATCGAATTACCTCGGCAGGGAATTAAGCTCGTAATGAGCACCTACTGTCTACGGTACAAATAGTATTCATTTATTCACAACAAAACTTATTATAACAATAATAGTTTTGGTATGTCAATTATTTATTTGAAAGAAGAAGGATCAACTTTCACACCAGGGCCCATTGTAGTTGTTACAGAAACGTTTTTCATGTAAGTTCCTTTAGCAGCCGCAGGTTTAACTTTCAATAATGTATCATAGATAGTAGTGAAGTTTTCCACTAGTTTAGCATCTTCGAAAGATACTTTACCGATTGGAGCGTGGATGTTACCAGCTTTATCTACGCGGTACTCAACTTTACCAGCTTTGATTTCATTAACAGCTTTCGTTACATCGAAAGTTACTGTGCCAGTTTTAGGGTTAGGCATTAAACCTTTAGGTCCTAATACACGGCCAAGTTTACCAACTTCACCCATCATGTCTGGAGTCGCAACGATTACATCGAATTCGAACCATCCTTGTTGGATTTTGTTGATGTAGTCAGATTCGCCAACGTAGTCAGCACCAGCAGCTTCCGCTTCTTTTGCTTTTTCGCCTTTTGCGAATACTAATACGCGTTGAGTTTTACCAGTACCATTCGGAAGAACAACTGCTCCACGAATTTGTTGGTCGGCTTTCTTAGGGTCTACGCCTAAACGGAAAGCAACTTCAACAGTCGCATCGAATTTTGCGAAGTTTGCTTTTTTAGCAACTTCGATTGCTTCAGTTACAGCATAAGCCTTAGATACTTCTACAAGCTTAGCTGCTTCAAGATACTTTTTACCTTTTTTAGCCATGATATAAATCCTCCTAAATTGTGGTTTTAACGGAATGACCTCCCACGAATAAAGGTTGCGAGTATCAATCGCAACCCCGTAGAAACAAATAGCAATTACATGGATTAGTCTTCGATGACAATACCCATGCTGCGAGCAGTACCTTCAACCATACGCATTGCAGCTTCAACGCTTGCAGCGTTTAGGTCAGGCATTTTAGTTTCAGCAATCTCGCGCACTTGATCACGCTTGACTGTAGCAACTTTATTACGGTTAGGTTCACCAGAACCAGACTCGATACCAGCTACTTTCTTAAGCAATACTGCAGCCGGTGGAGTTTTTGTAATGAATGTAAATGAACGGTCTTCAAATACCGTGATTTCAACAGGAATAATTAGACCAGCTTGATCTGCTGTACGAGCGTTGAACTCCTTACAGAATCCCATGATGTTTACACCAGCTTGACCTAATGCAGGACCGACTGGCGGTGCCGGATTCGCTTTACCAGCAGGAATTTGCAATTTAACCATTTTAATTACTTTTTTAGCCACGAGACACACCTCCTTATAAGTCCGTGATGTGGTAATAGGGTAATACCCTCCCACTCATCTTGAATTCTTTATATATTAATAAAGAATGCTTGTATCGTTGAGGCCTAAAAATTGAAACATACTGACCTTTGAAATTTTACCACTTTCAAAAGGCAATTTCAAGTTTTTTTCCGTTTATAATTTTTCCACTTGATTAAAATCAAGTTCAACCGGTGTATCACGGCCGAACATATTGACTAGAACCCTTACTTTACCTTTATCTTTATCAAGTTCTTCAATAGGTCCTGCAAATGTTGCAAATGGCCCTTCCTTAACTTGAACCGTATCACCGATTTCAAAATCAACTTCGATTTTACTTTCATCTACGCCCATTCGCTTAAGAACGACTTCAATTTCTTCCGGCAGCAATGCAGTCGGTTTTGACCCAGCTCCAGATGAACCTACGAAACCTGTTACTCCAGGCGTATTCCGGACAACATACCATGAATCATCAGTCATGATGATCTCAACCAATACATATCCTGGGAATACTTTCTTTTTGGTCACTTTCTTTTTGCCATCTTTCACTTCTGTTTCTTCTTCTTCTGGAACTACTACGCGAAAGATCTTGTCTTCCATCCCCATAGTTTCAACACGTTTTTCCAAGTTAGCCTTAACTTTGTTCTCATAACCTGAATAGGTGTGAACTACATACCAATTCTTTTCCATGTGTTAGGACTTTAACGTCCTTCCCTCCCTGCAATCAATCATTTTCTTTATTAATCTTTATCTTTGAACGTTTTAGCCAAAAAACCATACGGCGTCATTCCGACTTAACTAGAATATATTGTGATGAACATATTACAGCAGTGCTCGATTTTGAACTTACTAAAAAAGACAAATTAAAAAACCCGTTTCCGGGCTTTTCTGCTGACACATATTATTCTATCACTATTATACCTTATTTTCGAATCTCTTATTCAATAACTAAGCGAATTAATTCGGAAATGCCCAAATCCACCACTGTAAAGAATAAAGCCATAAATACTACAGTCGTTACCACCACGATTGTATATTTGGTAAGCTCCTTGCGTTTCGGCCAGCTTACCTTTTGCATTTCGCGAGCGACTCCGCTGAAAAATTCGGTAAAACGTTTCATGAATGTACCTCCAAGCATTAGAAGCTTCTGTCAATCTATTTATAAAACGGTTATTTCGTTTCTTTATGAATCGAGTGTGAGTTGCACGTACTGCAAAATTTCTTGATTTCCAGTCGTTCGCCGCTTGTCGATTGTTTGCTCTCATAACTATAATTCCTTGTACCGCAATCAGTGCAGGCAAGAACTATTTTTTTTCGCATTAGATACACCTATCCTATCTACTATATCCATAAAACCTTATCACGGCTGTTTTTTATTGTCAATATCAAAGCAGGTTTCGACGATTATGGACACCGGAAATCAGAATATCGGTTTACTTGCCAACCATTAAAAATCTTTGTGAATAATAAACTTCCATGTGGAGAAGGGACAGATGAAATTAAGCGGAAAAAGCGGAGGGATTATAAACTGATTTCCCTTACTTCCAGATAGCGCTCGAGCTTTCTTTTCACCCGCTGAAGGGCGTTGTCGATTGACTTAACATGCCGGTTCAACTCTTCCGAAATTTCTTGGTAGGTTTGTCCATCCAGGTAAAGAGCTAACACTTTTCTCTCAAGATCACTCAGGAGCTCGGCCATCTTTAATTCGATATCGTCAAACTCTTCTTGGTTGATGATCAGTTCTTCCGGGTCCAAAACTTTCGTACCCGATATAATATCCATTAGAGTTCGATCCGATTCCTCATCGTAAATGGGCTTGTCCAGGGAAACATAGGAATTGAGCGGAATATGTTTTTGACGTGTTGCTGTTTTGATAGCTGTAATGATCTGCCTTGTAATGCATAGTTCTGCAAATGCTTTAAAAGAAGATAACTTATCCCCTTTAAAATCACGGACGGCTTTATATAAACCAATCATACCTTCTTGCACGATGTCTTCCTTATCGGCACCAATCAAGAAATAAGTCCTTGCCTTAGCTCTTACAAAATTACGATACTTTTGGATCAAATAATCCAGCGCTTCACTGTCTCCAGTGTGCACCAACCCTATCAATTCATCATCCTCAAACTGCAGATACTTTTCGTTCAGCTTCATTCCGAATTTGAGACCCACATTATATCCCCCTGACCTGACTCAGATAGAAATATTATACAGCAGGTAAAATTTACCCGTCAATGGTTCATATTTTACCCCGGCGCCATTTTTCGAAAATTTCTGCCACTTCTTCACTTAAAGGAATTTTAGCCACGGGTCTTATCGTTGTTGTTTTTCTTACATCTTTCTTGATTTCGCCTTGAATTTCTTCCATTTCAATAAGCAGTTCACGAGCGGATTTCCTTAGGGCCCCTTGGCCGAAGATCACCCACTGTTCCGTGAAGTCCGAGGTTGCCACTTGAATTTGTGTTTTGACATTATTCAGTTCAATGGCCATCTTTTCAATTCTTTCATCCGCAGTTTCATTTTCTTTTGTAAAAATTACGTCAACTTTGTGATTTTTGAATATACGGGCAATTCCCTGAACATATTGAGCGTCAAATACGACAATTACACGGTATCCGGTAAATGCTTGATATTCCGCCATCATTTCTATCAACCGGTCCCTTGCAGCAGCAAGATCCCGTTCCTTTAATTCTCTCAGTTCCGGCCAAGCTCCAATAATGTTATAACCGTCCACCAACAGAATATTCATTTCATCATTGCCCTAGGGGATTTCTTTTTCTATAAACCTCATACATCAATAAACCGGCTGCTACCGATGCATTTAACGAAGTTACTTGACCTGCCATAGGGAGACGGATGAGAAAATCACATTTATCCTTCATTAATCGTGCCATGCCCTTTCCTTCGCTGCCGATAACAAGTCCGATAGGCATCTTTCCATCCATGTTACGGTAATCATCGCTGCCTTTCGCATCGGTACCGACTATCCATACCCCGCGCTCTTTCAACTCTTCCACCGCTCTCGCCAAATTTGTAACGCGAGCTACCGGAATATATTCAATTGCACCCGTCGAGGCTTTTGCCACTGTTGCCGTCAAGCCCACAGCTCTCCTTTTTGGAATGATGATTCCATGGGCACCGACAGCATCAGCCGTCCTCATGATCGACCCTAAATTATGCGGATCTTCAACTTCATCAAGAATCATGAAAAAAGGTGCTTCGTCCCGTTCAGCCGCTTTTGCGAATAAATCATCCAGCTCCACATATTCATATGCAGCCACTTGTGCAATAACGCCTTGATGGATGCCTTCAGCCATTTGGTCAATTTTTTTCTTCGGTACGATTTGCACGAATACCTTCTTTTCCTTCGCCAGACCGATGAGTGGCTGCATCGAGCCTTTTTGCGAGCCTTCGGCTATCCAAATTTTATTAATATCCCGTTCGGAGCGAAGAGCTTCCAATACGGGGTTTCTGCCAATGATATATTCTTCGCTCATGGGTTACTCCCCTTTTCTTCTTCAATGTATTCAATGGATTTTTTGATGAGTTCTTCCATTCTTTCTATTCGGCCGGATAAATACAAAAATCCCATAAGTGCCTCGAAGGCTGTACTGTAGCGATACGTTTGCACATCTGTATTCTTCGGTACCGTACCGGATTTTGCATTTCGGCCGCGCCTAACGACTGCGGATTCCTCTTCCGATAACCAACCTGAGTCCAGGAAAAAGTGGATGACTTTATTTTGTGCTTTAGCCGCTACAAAAGATGTAGCCTTTTTGTGAAGTAGATTTGGCTTGACCGATCCTTTTTGAATGAGGTGATGCCGTATATACGTTTCGTATACGGCATCACCTATATATGCTAAAGCAAGACTGTTCAGCATTTTTGCATCTACCTTACTATCGTAATGAAGCATTAATTACCCTCTTTTCCATCTTGTACCTTGAGGGGTATCCTCTAATATGATATTCATGTTTTTCAAGCGATCACGAATTTCATCAGATAACCCAAAATTGCGGTCTTTCCGCGCTTGAATTCTCTGCTGTATCAACCCTTCAATTTCTTCATCCAAAAGCCCCTCTTCTTCAAGGGATAAACCGAGGACAGAAAATAAGATGTTGAATTTATCAAGGAAAGCATTAATCACTTCCTTGTCTGTGTTTTTCTCCATCAAGTAATAATTCGCCTGTTTGGATAGTTCAAAGAGCATGGATATTGCATTAGCTGTGTTGAAATCATCGTCCATTTCCTTAATGAATTGTTCATGTAATTCATTAAGCTTCTCCAACCAAACATCATTATTCTCAGTCAATCCATCACTTACTTGAAGGCGATGCTTTAAGTTTTGATAAGATGTCCTTAAGCGTTCTAGGGACGCTTTTACATTTTCAAGCACTTCTTCGCTATAATTGATGGGATGACGGTAATGTACAGATAACATGAAGAAGCGTAACACTTGTGGATCATGCTTCTGTATGATGTCATGCACAAGGACGAAATTGCCTAAGGACTTAGACATTTTTTCATTCTCAATATTTATATACCCATTATGCATCCAATAATTCGCAAAGGTCTTACCCGTCAATGCTTCGGATTGTGCAATTTCATTTTCATGATGCGGAAAAGCCAGATCTTGACCCCCTGCATGAATATCGATCGTATCGCCCAAATACTTTTTGACCATTGCGGAGCATTCGATATGCCAGCCAGGACGCCCCTTACCCCATGGGCTCTCCCAAGATATTTCATCATCCTTGGCCGTTTTCCAAAGGGCAAAATCAAGGGCATCTTGTTTTTTCTCCCCTATTTCAATACGGGCCCCCACTCGCAGCTCATCGATGGACTGATGTGAAAGCTTTCCATATCCCTCAAACTTACGAGTGCGGTAATACACATCCCCTTCAGATTCATAAGCGAATCCTTTCTCAATTAATGCCGAAATGAATTCAATGATTGCATCCATGTTCTCCATTACGGTTGGGTGAGCATCCGCTTTTTTGCAGCCCAATGCCGATACGTCTTCAAAATAAGCCTTAATGAAACGCTCTGAGATGGTCGGGACATCTTCACCCAATTCTTTTGCCGCGCGAATCAGCTTATCATCTACATCCGTAAAGTTCGAAACGAATTGCACATCATATCCACGGTAATCCAAATACCTACGAACGGTATCAAATACGATTGCCGGTCTTGCATTACCTATATGAATGTAATTATAGACAGTGGGCCCGCATACATACATCTTCACCTTTCCCTCTTCAATCGGGACGAAGGTTTCCTTTTTTCTTGTTGCTGTGTTATATATTTTAATCGCCATATTATAGACTCCTTTCTTCCTGCTTCTGTTCAGCCAGCTTCTCTCTTAAGGCCCTGAGTTCACTATCCAATTCCTTAAAGCGATCAGCGATTGGATCAGGAAGATCACAATGATTTAGGTCTTTGTTGATTTTGATACCATCTTGAATGACCACTTTACCTGGAATGCCCACCACTGTAGAATTAGGTGGCACTTCCTTTAAAACAACCGATCCTGCACCGATTTTTGAGTTTTCCCCAACAGTGATGGAACCAAGCACTTTTGCTCCTGTAGCAATCAGGACATTATCCTTTATCGTAGGATGACGTTTTCCCTTTTCCTTTCCTGTTCCCCCAAGGGTTACACCTTGAAAGACAGATACATTGTCGCCAATTTCACAAGTTTCGCCAATGACGATCCCCATTCCATGGTCAATGAAGAAACGACGGCCAATCGTAGCCCCTGGATGAATTTCAATTCCGGTAAAAAAACGACTGATTTGAGATATACTTCTTGCCAGGAAAAAGAATTTCTTCTTGAATAGTGCGTGAGCCATCCTATGACTCCAAATTGCATGTAAACCCGCATACGTCAATATGACTTCCAAATAGCTGCGCGCAGCAGGATCTTGATCAAAAACCACTTCGATATCCTCTTTAAACATCTTTAACAAAATGATTCCCCCCTATGTTCCGTCCTTTTCCAACATCCCCTTTTGAAGCTTTTAAAGCATATAAAAAAGCGTCTCTGTCCAAATAGACAGAGACGCTTGAAGCGCGGTTCCACTCTGTTTGGAATGTAAAAACCAGATAAAGCTTTTTCCTGTTTTTTCATCCCCAACTTTAATCCCTGTAACGGAGGAAATTCCGCCTGTGCCTACTATAAGTTAGTTCAGCAAAGGACTCAAGGGTGCATTTCAGAAAACGAGAGGCTTGAACCACTTTCAGCAGGTTATGGTTCTCTCTAAAAAGCTTCGTTTACTTACTTCTCCCCATCTACGCGTTCTTTTGTAAGATTATTAAATACTATATTACATTTTCGACAAATTGTTAATATAAAATACTCTGAATACGCTGTTTAATTTTTTCCTTGCCCAGTAATGAAATCGCCTTAGGCAAGTCAGGACCATGTGTTTGACCCGTGACGGCAGCCCTTATCGGCATGAATAATTTTTTCCCTTTATGACCTGTGCCTTTTTGTACGGCTTTAATCGACTTCTTGATTTCATCCGCGTTAAATTCTTCAAGCCCTTCAATCTCCTGAAGGAAAGCTTTCATGACTTCCGGTACCTGTTCTTCAGCCAGCACTTCCTTAGCTTCTTCCTCGAACACGACCTCATCCTTGAAAAACAGTTCAGATAGCTCGACTATTTCCGCTCCATAGCTCATCTGCTCTTGAAAAAGGGAAACTAGCCCATGTACCCACTCTTCTTCTTCGGCGGTCAGTGTCTCTGAAACCTTCCCGGCTTTAATTAAGTGAGGCATTGACAATTCCACTGCACGATTGAGGTCCAATTGCTTAACATATTGGTTATTCATCCATGTAAGCTTTTGTTTATCGAAAAGTGCAGGTGACTTAGAAAGACGGTCAGCATCGAAAATATTAATGAATTCTTCCTTCGTGAAAATCTCTTCCTCCCCGACCGGAGACCACCCTAGTAATGTAATGAAATTGAATAACGCTTCAGGTACATAACCAAGCTCTTCATATTGCTCAATGAATTGAATGATCGACTCATCACGTTTACTCAGTTTCTTCCTGCTTTCGTTTACAATCAGCGTCATATGTCCGAATACCGGCGGTTCCCAGCCGAAAGCTTCATAAATCATCAATTGTTTTGGAGTATTGGAGATATGATCATCACCGCGAAGGACATGGGAAATCTTCATCAAATGATCATCGACGGCCACTGCAAAGTTATAGGTTGGAATGCCATCTTTTTTAACGATAACAAAATCACCAAAGCCATCTGTTTCAAACGAAACCTCATCCTTGACCATATCTTTGAAAGTAAGGACCTTCCCAGCCGGAACGGCAAAGCGAATGCTCGGTTTTCTTCCTTGAGCCAATAGTTCCGCTTGCTCTTCCTCAGTTAAATGCTTGCACTTCCCTGAATATTTTGGCGTTTCATTGCGTTCGACCTGTCCTTCACGCTCTGCTTCAAGCTCTTCTTCCGTACAATAGCATTTATATGCCAAACCCTTATCTAAAAGCTCTTGATACAATTCCTGATAAAGGTCGTTCCTTTCGGATTGACGATATGGCCCGTATTCACCGCCAACATCAACACCTTCATCCCAATCCATACCAAGCCATTTTAAATATTTAAGCTGACTATCCTCTCCGCCTTCAATATTTCTCTTTTGGTCGGTATCTTCAATACGAATGATGAATTTCCCGCCTTTATTTCGTGCATATAAATAATTAAATAAAGCAGTCCGTGCATTACCAATATGTAAATGTCCAGTCGGACTCGGTGCATAGCGAACTCGAATATCACTGCTCATGATATATATAGACCTCCCAGTCGTTCTATTCTATTGTATATATTATCATTTAAATACATTGGGATAAAGGCATCCACCCTAAAAATGAATTTAGTTTGATTTAACCAATAAGACTACAGCCTGTGCCGCGATTCCTTCGCTCCTGCCTGTAAATCCAAGTTTCTCGGTAGTGGTCGCCTTTACATTAATTCTGTCTATCGACGTATCTAAAAGTTCAGCAATCCTGCCTCGCATCTCCTCAATATACGGTGCCATTTTCGGGCTTTGTGCAATGATTGTACAGTCCGCATTGCCCAGGGAATATCCTTCTTTTTTTACAATTGCCCAAATATACTGCAGCAGTTTTGCCGAATCGGCATCTTTAAATTCAGGATCGGTATCCGGAAAATGCTTACCGATATCCCCTGCACCAATTGCACCCAAGCAGGCATCAGCAACAGTATGCAGAAGGACATCCGCATCAGAATGCCCTAGCAAACCTTTCTCATACGGAATCGTAATCCCGCCAATAATCAAAGGTCTGCCCTCTACAAGCTGATGAACGTCATATCCTTGTCCTATTCTAAACATATCATTCTCCCCAATCATCTTTTTCCATGTTGTTGTTTATGTAAAATCGCTTCTGCAAAATAAAGGTCTTCCTGAGTCGTAATTTTAATATTATCATAATTGCCCTCAATAATAACTACCTGTTCATTGATCCGCTCTAGCAAACTTGCATCATCCGTCCCTAAAAACGCTTCAGCTTCTGCCTGTTCATACGCACTTTTTAATATGGATACACGAAAAGCTTGTGGAGTTTGCACCGCCCACAAGCTTGATCGTTCCACTGTTTCCACTACCTCTTTGTTTGCCGCTTTTTTAATCGTATCCTTAACGGGCACTGCAATTACGGCACCTCCATGCAGGGAGGCGGCAGCAGTCAATTCACTGATTTGCCCAAGATTGATAAAAGGGCGGGCACCGTCATGGACCAAGATGATGTCTTCTTCTGCATGTTGCAGTCCATTATACACGCTTTGTTGGCGCTCCTTGCCACCCATGACCAGTTTCTTGACCTTTTTAAGCCCATACGCTGCTATCAATTGATTGAAATAATCCTTTTCTGCCGGGTTTATCGAAAGGATAATCCCCCGACAGTCAGGATCTTCTTCGAAGACACGCAGTGTATAAACAATGATCGGGATACCCGATAGTTCAATAAAAAGTTTATTCTTGCCCGCCTTCATTCTTTTGCCTTGTCCAGCTGCAGGTATCACTACTTCATAAAACATAACGGTTTCTCCTACTCTTCTTTATAATGCTTTTTCTAATAGTTTCGGTTTAGCGAATATCATCCGGCCTGCAGAGGTCTGCAATACACTTGTGACAAGTACATCGATTCGTTTCCCGATATGATCACGGCCACCCTCGACTACGATCATGGTACCGTCATCCAAATAAGCGATGCCCTGGTTCTGCTCTTTCCCATCCTTGATGACTTGAACATTCATCTCTTCCCCAGGAAGTACAACAGGTTTAACGGCATTGGCCAGATCATTGATATTAAGAACCGCCACGTTTTGAAACTCGCATACTTTGTTTAAATTGAAATCATTGGTAACGACCATTCCGCCCGATATTTTGGCAAGCTTCACCAGTTTACTGTCCACTTCCTGAATGTCTTCAAAATCACCCTCGTACATCTCCACTTTAATCGGCAGGTCTTTTTGAATTCGATTCAAGATATCCAAACCGCGTCTTCCGCGATTCCTTTTCAATGCATCAGATGAATCGGCAATGTGCTGCAGCTCGTTTAAAACGAATTGAGGAATAACTATGGTACCCTCCAGAAAGCCCGTCTGACAGATATCCGCAATTCTACCATCAATGATGACGCTAGTATCGAGAATCTTAAGCCGCTTGCTATACCCCTCTTCATCCTCTTCGTTCGCTTCACCATCAGTATTCTTTTTCTTATTGCTTTTCATGAATAAACTCAATAGCTCATCACGTTTTTTAAAGCCCACCTGAAAACCAAGATAACCAAATAAAAGCGTAAGGATGATAGGTACCACTGTATTTAAAATAGGAACCTTGATGGCACTGAAGGCGGAGCCAACCAAGAACGCCGCAAGCAGTCCCACTAAAAGGCCGACGCTGCCAAAGATTATATCCGTAATCGGTATCTTAACAAGCTGTTCCTCCAGCCACTTCATAAAATAGATCACATGATCTACTGCCCAAAAAGTTATAAGATAAAAGATAATGGCACCCAACAGTACACTTACATAAGGATTGTTTAATAAAGCAATATCGTCTGCATGTAAAACAATTAATAATTCAGGAATTAGTAACATACCAAGTGTTCCGCCGACTATTAAGAAGCATGCTTGTATAATGCGTTTTAACATCCCTTTCACCTCCCTCTACTCATTATTGACCAATAAAATAAAATGAAACCTTCGAAAATTCGTTTTCATTATATACGTTAAATTCACTTAAGGAATTAGTGGATTTACAAATACGACTTCTTCTCTTTTTCGTAATATTAGCCTAGCACCCTGAGTTTTGAGTGTCAAAAATAAACACCAACCAATTTCAAGCTGGTTCAGGTGAATGTTAAAAGGCCAGCTGCTCCTTACATCCTTCTATTTGTGACCAGCTGATTTTTTAAAATGCGGAGTCCTTCTTTGATTTTATTGGCGCGGACTTCGCCTATACCCTCCACATCGTCAAGGTTTTCAACCGTAGCTTTATTGACTTCACTAAAGCTTCCGAACTGTTTCACTAAATTTTCGATGATCAAACCCGGCAGGCGTGGGATTTTATGAAGAATACGGTAACCACGGGGATGTACTGACTCATCAAGATGTATGTATCCATGATAGCCCAGCACCTTCAGAAGAATGCTTTCATCCAGTTTTTCCTGCATGGCCAACTCTTGAAGCCTAAAAATGATTTCCTCGGGATTTTCATCATTACTGGAGGTATAATCCTTGATAAGCCATTTTCCTTCCGTTTCAATATCTGCCAGGATTTCATTCATTTGCAAACGGATCAATCTTCCTTCCGTACCAAGCTCATTAAGGTACGTTAGTAGCTCGGCCTTGATTCTGAGCACCATTACATAACGGTGAAATACCTGCAAAAGGTCGGCATAGGTCACGATTTCCTCAAACTCGAGCGCTCCTAAAACCGATATGCTCTGCTGCAGGACCACCTTGTATTTTTCCAGGGTCTGGATGGCCAAATTAGCCTTAGCAAGTATGACTCCTATATCTTTAAGGGCATACCGGAAATTGCCCTGATATAAAGTGATGACATTCCGACGTTGTGAGATTGCGATGACCAACGACTTGGTCTCCCTTGCCACACGTTCCGCTGTCCTATGCCGCATTCCCGTTTCAGTGGAAGGTGTGCTATTGTCCGGCACTAATTGGGCATTTGCGAAAATGATCTTATCGGCCGTTTCATTTAAAATGATGGCCCCGTCCATCTTCGCCAACTCATATAATGTGCTGGGGGTACAGCTGCAGTTGATTTTGAAGCCGCCATCTACGATCGTTCGCACCTTCTCGTTATATCCGACCACTATCAAACCACCTGTATTTGCCCTCAGGACATTTTCAATACCCTCACGAAGCGGGGTACCCGGTGCTACAATTTGCAGAATTTCCAATTTAGTTTTCTCATACCCTTTTTTATCTGTCATACTTAACCCCCTAACGATTGTTTAAGAGCCTCCGAAACCGATGAAACACCAACGATCTTAATACCTTTTGGCGCAGTCCATCCCCCTATATTATTAGCCGGTATGATAACCCGCTCAAACCCTAATTTCGCCGCTTCCTGCACTCTTTGTTCTATCCGTGACACCCTTCTCACTTCCCCAGTCAGCCCCACTTCACCAATGATGCAATCGGCAGGGTTTGTTGGTTTATCTCGGAAGCTTGATGCAATGCTTATTGCAACAGCGAGGTCAATTGCCGGTTCATCAAGCTTGACCCCACCAGCAACCTTTAAATACGCATCCTGGTTTTGGAGCAGCAAGCCCACTCTCTTTTCCAAAACAGCCATTAAAAGCGAAACTCGATTGTGGTCAATTCCCGTGGCCATTCGCCTTGGGTTTCCAAAACTCGTAGGTGAAATCAATGCTTGAATTTCGACAAGCACCGGCCTTGTGCCCTCCATGGATGCGACGACTGTGGAACCCGAAGCTCCTTGCGACCGTTCTTCAAGGAAAATTTCCGATGGATTCGCTACCTCTTCCAATCCATGTTCTTTCATTTCAAAAATACCCATCTCATTCGTCGAACCAAAGCGGTTTTTGACCGCACGTATAATTCGATATGTATGGTGTCTTTCTCCTTCAAAATATAAAACGGTGTCAACCATGTGCTCAAGCAGCCGCGGCCCCGCAATGGCCCCTTCCTTTGTAACGTGACCGACGATAAAAATTGCGATCCCGTTCGTTTTAGCTATTCGCATGAGTGAAGCTGTGCATTCCCTCACTTGTGAAACGCTTCCCGGGGCAGATGTAACCTCCGAATGATATACCGTTTGAATGGAGTCAATAATGACCAAATCCGGTTTTACCTCTGTAATGGCCTGTTGGATATAGTCCATATCGGTTTCAGCATAAACGAACAGATGTTCCGACATGGTCCCCAGCCGGTCTGCTCTCAATTTGGTCTGCTTGACTGATTCCTCACCTGATATATATAGCACTTTTTTCTGTTTATGCGCCAATTGGGATGATACCTGTAAAAGCAGGGTGGACTTACCGATACCCGGGTCCCCTCCGATCAATACAAGTGACCCCTGTACGATCCCGCCCCCAAGAGCACGATTCAATTCCATTAAATCCGTCTTAATCCGTGGTTCTTTTTCTGATTGAATGGTCGTTATGGGTGCTGCCTTCTCCCGTTCCCCGGAACCTCTAACCTCCGAATGGGTAAACGCGCCCTTTCTAGCAGGCTTAACGATTTCGGTTTCCTCGACCATTTTGTTCCATTCACCGCAGCCTGGGCATTTCCCCATCCATTTCGCGGATTCATATCCACAAGACTGACACATAAATTTTGTTTTCTTTTTTACAGCCATAAATTACTCCTCTTCCTTTGGAAAAAATATCTATATTAAGGATATTATATCTCTGTTTTATTTAAACCTTCTTAAGGCTAAGTTTTTTTAAAAAAATATTCACTCTGCTTGTCCCGTTTATACTCATATCTACCTATAGATAAAAAACAGAGGTACACTGCAAAAGAATCTGCGTGTACCTCGAAGTTTAGGATCAGGTTATTCACTTACATTAACAGGCTCGCCTTGCCGGATTGCAAACTCATTATTCACGACATCCATTACGACCGTTTGCCCTTTTTTCACGTTGCCTTTAAGCAACTCTTCGGATAGATAATCTTCTACATGCTTCTGAAGTGCCCTGCGGATTGGACGTGCACCATATTCCGGATCAAAACCTTCGGTTGCAATTTTTTCTCTAGCCGCATCTGTCAGCTCCAAGTATATCTCCTGTTCTTTCAAACGGGTAGTAAGCTGATTTGACATTAATGTAACGATTTGTTTCAAGTGATCCTTCTCTAATGAGTGGAACACGATGGTTTCATCAATACGATTCAGGAATTCCGGACGGAATGCACGTTTGAGTTCTTCCATCACTTTCCCTTTCATATTTTTATAGTCCTGGCCAGTATCCTGGATGTTAAAGCCGACATACTTATCGATTTTCAAAGCCGACGCACCTACATTCGATGTCATGATCAGAATGGTATTCCTGAAATCGACAGTACGACCCTTGGAATCTGTCAGCCTTCCGTCTTCCAATACTTGAAGAAGGATATTGAAGACATCCGGATGCGCCTTTTCTATTTCATCAAGCAGAACGACAGAGTATGGTTTCCTCCGCACTTTTTCCGTTAACTGACCGCCTTCTTCGTATCCAACATATCCTGGAGGGGATCCAACAAGACGTGAAGTTGAATGTTTCTCCATATATTCGGACATATCGATACGGATCATGGCATCTTCATCACCAAAAATTGATTCAGCCAAAGCACGTGCAAGCTCGGTTTTACCGACCCCTGTAGGTCCCAAGAAGATGAATGAACCAATTGGACGTTTAGGATCTTTCAAACCTGCCCTGGCACGTCGTACTGCTTTAGAAACCGCAATGACGGCCTCTTCCTGCCCAATTACACGATCATGGAGGATCGACTCCATATTAAGAAGTTTGTCTGACTCTGTTTGCGCCAGTTTAGTGACTGGCACTCCCGTCCAGCTGGACACGACATGTGCAATGTCATCCACAGTGACTTCACTGTTCTCCTGCCCTTGTTTTTCTTTCCAAGTTTTTTTCGTTTCTTCCAATTGTTCTCTTAAGCGTTGTTCCGTATCGCGAAGCGAAGCTGCTTTTTCAAATTCCTGACTCTGAACGGAAGCATCCTTTTCCTTGCGAACATCGTCTAGCTTCACTTCAAGTTCCTTTAAGTTAGGTGGCGTTGTGTATGAGCGCAGCCTGACCTTGGAGCCAGCTTCATCAATCAAGTCAATCGCTTTATCCGGTAAAAAGCGATCGGAAATATAACGGTCGGATAATTTGACTGCGGCATCAATCGCTTCGTCAGTAATCGATACGCGGTGATGTGCCTCATAACGGTCACGCAGCCCCTTGAGGATTTGGATGGATTCCTCAATAGTCGGCTCATCGACTTGGATTGGCTGGAAACGACGTTCAAGCGCAGCATCCTTTTCAATATACTTACGGTATTCATCCAATGTTGTAGCACCGATACATTGTAATTCACCACGTGCCAATGATGGTTTAAGGATATTGGACGCATCGATGGCACCTTCTGCACCACCTGCACCAATCAATGTATGCAATTCATCGATGAATAGGATGATATTACCCGCCTGACGTATTTCATCCATAACTTTCTTCAACCGGTCCTCAAATTCACCACGGTATTTAGTACCAGCCACAACGGTACCCATATCAAGTGTCATTACGCGTTTATCGCGTAAAATTTCAGGTACCTCATTATTGATGATCTGTTGGGCAAGCCCTTCAGCAATGGCTGTTTTACCTACCCCAGGTTCACCGATCAATACTGGGTTATTTTTTGTACGGCGGCTTAATACCTCAATGACACGCTGTATTTCCTTACTTCTTCCGATAACGGGATCCAGGCTTCCTTCCCTGGCAATCGCCGTTAAATCACGGGCTAGGCCATCCAGTGTCGGTGTACTCGCATTTGAAGCGGCAGAACCTTGATGACCACCTGATTCATTGCTGCCCAAAAGCTGTAATACTTGTTGTCTGGCTTTATTTAAACTTACTCCAAGATTATTCAATACGCGGGCAGCTACACCTTCCCCTTCTCGTATAAGACCTAGAAGAACATGCTCTGTCCCAACATATGAGTGACCTAATTTTCTTGCCTCATCCATGGAAAGTTCAATGACTTTCTTGGCTCTTGGGGTATAATGTATCGTTTGAGCCGTATCCTGTCCACGGCCAATTAAATTTTCCACTTCTTTCTGAATCTTATCCGGACCCAATCCAAGAGCAAATAACGCCTTGGCTGCAATACCATCGCCTTCTCGGACAAGACCCAGTAAAATATGTTCCGTGCCAATATTATTATGACCTAAACGGATTGCCTCTTCTTGGGCTAATGCTAATACTTTCTGGGCTCTTTCAGTAAAACGACCAAACATCATAGGGAATTCCTCCTTAGAATTTTCGTTTTGAATAAAGTTGCTGGCAATTCTCTAAGTAATGGCAGAAGCTTATTCTTGCTCCATATCTATTACATGAAATTTGATACTCCCTAAAGAGGTCTATGACCTCTATGAGGAGGAAGATTCAGTGAAATTCAAGCGTTCCCGGATGAGTGCTGCTCGTCGAATATCCCTTTCATGGGGTCTTAAAGGGCCGCCTGCGTACTTTTGTAAAAATCCCGACTGTGTCAAAATCATCAACTCATTTAGAATGCTTTTGGAAATATTTTTTATATACCCAAGATCTATCCCTAACCTGACATCGGAGATACAGGTAGCTGCTTCCTTGGTCTCGATGATTCGAGCATTGGACAAAATCCCATATGAACGGAAAATTCTATCTTCTAATTGTATGTGGGAAGTCCTCGCTAATGCATCCCTCGCTGACCGTTCCTGGGCTATGATTTGTTGCACTACACTTGTTAGATCTTCAACGATATCCCTTTCCGACTTTCCAAGAGTAATTTGATTTGAGATTTGAAAAATATTCCCTAACGCTTGACTGCCCTCTCCATAAATCCCTCGAACCACCAACCCCAATTGGTTGATAGCCGGTATGATATTATTCATCTGCTGTGTAAGGACCAGGCCGGGAAGATGCATCATGACTGAAGCCCTTAATCCTGTTCCCACATTAGTCGGACAACTTGTTAGGTATCCTCTTTCTTCATCATATGCATAGTCTATGGATTCTTCAATCCAATCGTCAAGAACATTTGCAATCTTTAAGGTTTCCTTCAGCTGCAATCCCGACATTAAACATTGAATACGGAGGTGATCCTCTTCATTTATCATGATACTTATTTCTTCATTTTCCGAAAGGAGACATGCGCTTTTCGCTGAATCTTCAACTAAATGAGGACTGATTAAATGTTTTTCAACGAGAACGCGCTTTTCCAGTGGCTGCAATTGGTCAATCTCTAAAAGTTCCAGTTTCCCAATCTCTGGAGTCACTTCCTCTTCAATTCTTTTTTTGACCAATTCAATGATTTTTTTAGCTTCTTCGTTAGAAAAGGAGGTTGGGAAGGTAAAGTCTTTGAAATTCCTGGCCAGCCGAATCCGCGAACTCAATACAATATCGATTTCCGGCCCTTCGGCACTCATCCAGGAACTCAAAGCGTTTTCTACAAACTTTTCCAAGCTCATAATTCCTCGCCTCCCTCTTGGGCTTCATACCTTTTTTCAAGGGAACGTACCTTATCTCTTACCTCTGCCGCTTTCTCGAATTCCTCTTGATCAATGTGGGCCTTTAAAACTTCTTTCAAATCTGAAATTTGCTTTCGAAGATAGATGGTGCCACCGATCCTTTTTGGAATTTTCCCTATATGTGCTGTATTGCCGCTATGAACCCTCTTTAAAATGGGATTTAACTGTTCATTGAACGTTTTATAACATTCGGCACAGCCAAACTTACCAATATGGACAAATTCTTTATAAGATCGATGACAATGCGGGCAACGCCTCTCTTCCGTTTTAGGAAATGCATTTGCCTTCGTCTGTTGAATATTCGACTCGATATTCAACAATCCTGCTAATAAATTATTTATTGAAAAACCAGGTCCACCTGCATCCATGAATATTTCGCCTTTTTCCTGAGCACATATCTCACAAATCATGATTTCAGTCTTTTTTCCATTGATGATTTTGGTGAAGTGCAGGGTAGCAGGCCTTTGATGACATTCTTGGCAAATCAACGTTCATCACCTCTGCCAGTTTCATTTATATTTTAAAGTCGTAAGCATCGCAGTTAAAATTCTTGCCCTAAGTTCATCGCGGTCAGGTAGGTCGATATAAATCACCGATCTATCTATGACGCTCATCATAATCTTTGCTTCTCTTTCATTAATGACGTCTTCATTCATCAGCCGTGAAATTACTCCTTCAGCCATCGATTGAGATACCCTGGAACCAATAAGCGATAATAATTGGTTGATAAGTTGCACGGAATCCTGTGATTCCACCTTCATGATGCGTATATAACCTCCGCCCCCACGCTTACTCTCTACAACATAACCTCTCTCGATGGTAAACCTGGTATTGATTACGTAATTGATTTGAGAAGGAACACACTGAAATTTATCTGCTATTTCACTTCTTTTAATCTCCAAGATATCTTTTTGACTTATTTCAAGTACTTGCTTCAAATAAGTTTCGATAACATCAGATATGTTTCTCACTCAGCCTCCTCCATTCTGACTTTGACTATATTTGACTATTATTATACAAGGAATAATGCATTTTGCAACTTAAACGCACTTTCTTTCTGTAATATCCATTTTCTCCAAATTATATGTAGTTACATACCCCATTGAACATTAAAGTTAAAATATCTTACATAAATACCCTAAAAACACAAAAGCAAAACCTGCTATTTTTTCTTCTCTTTAAAGTTTCACAATTTTAATACGCCCAATTCTCAGCTTACCAAAAATACGGCCAGCCCCTGCTGTCCCATAAATAAAGAACTTTTTTTAATTATGAACATCAAAAAAGACCAGCCGGATGGCTGATCTTAATAAATGGCTTGGCGGCGTCCTACTCTCACAGGGGGAAACCCCCAACTACCATCGGCGCTGAAGAGCTTAACTGCCGTGTTCGGAATGGGAACGGGT
>NZ_JBNNSB010000013.1:0-57118 GCF_050277335.1 Peribacillus sp. NPDC101480 | reverse complement strand
GAAATGTTTGACTTGCTCATTTGCTTTTTTGATAGTGTGTGCTCACTTAAAATTTAACGTTGGCGCTTTGTTTTGTTCAGTTTTCAAAGAGCAATGTCTTTCGGGACAGCTTATTTATAATAACATTTTCATTACTGCAAGTCAACAACTTTTTTAAAACTTTTTAAAGTTTGTAATCTGTTTGCAACTCGTTCGTAACGACAGATATAAATATAACACCATTACGTTAACTGCGCAATACCTTTTATAAAGTTTTTTTGAGATAATGTTGTTTTTCTTATAAACCCTAGAATCCACTGTATTGAAAGACATGAAATTATAATTAAAAAACAAAAACCGAATTGGACTTACCAGGATCAAGAGCTACGCCCATGATCCCGGCCATCCGAATTCGGCCCTGCAATCATAACTCATTTTTGCTTATATTAGCGATGTCTCATTAAAGGGAATAACAGGACGTCACGTATAGAAGGAGAATTGGTCAATAGCATAACCAAACGGTCAACACCAATTCCCAGTCCGCCTGTCGGCGGCATTCCGTATTCTAATGCCTCCAAGAAATCTTCATCCATTTCATGAGCTTCATCATTACCTTGCTCTCGTTCTTTCAATTGAGCTTCAAAGCGTTGACGTTGATCAATGGGATCATTAAGTTCAGTGAAGGCATTTGCGTGCTCCCTACCTACAATGAATAACTCAAAACGATCTGTGAAACGGGAATCTTCCGGATTTTTCTTTGCTAAAGGAGAGATTTCCACTGGATGCCCGTAGATGAATGTAGGTTGAATTAACTTATCTTCGACCTTTTGTTCAAAGAATTCATTTACGATATGGCCGAACTCCATGGATTCCTTAACTTCAATCCCATTTTCTTTAGCAAGCTGCTGGGCTTCTTCTTTACTCATTTCAGTCCAGAAGTCCACACCAGTATATTCTTTTACAGCGTCAACCATGTGAAGTCGTTTCCATTCCGGTTTCAACTCAATCTCATACTCCCCATACTGGATGGTCGTCGTCCCAAGAACTTCTTGAGCTATATGGGCAATCAGGTTTTCCGTTAAGCTCATGATATCTTGGTAATCCGCATAAGCTTCGTACAATTCGATCAATGTGAATTCAGGATTGTGCCTTGTGGACACTCCTTCATTTCTGAAAACCCGGCCAATTTCATAAACTTTCTCCAATCCGCCGACAATTAAGCGTTTTAGGTGCAGTTCAATGGCGATCCTTAAATTCAAAGGCATATCCAAGGCATTATGGTGAGTAAGGAAAGGGCGTGCAGCAGCTCCACCAGCAACAGAGTGCAATAGCGGCGTCTCCACTTCAAGGTATCCATGATCGTCCAAATACCGTCTCATGGCTTGTACAATACGACTGCGCATGATCAACGTATTTTTACTTTCCTCATTTGTAATTAAATCGACATAACGTTTACGATAGCGTTCTTCAACGTCCTTCAAGCCATGAAATTTATCAGGTAACGGGCGAAGCGCCTTAGCAAGGAACACATACTCTTTAGCTTTAATGGAAAGTTCCCCGACTTTCGTTTTGAAGATAACGCCAGTTACCCCAACGAGATCACCAAGATCTGTTTGGTTGAAAATTTGGTAAGAATCTTCCCCTATGTTATCCAAACGGACATAGATTTGGATTTGGCCGCTAATATCCTGGATATGGGCAAATCCCGCTTTCCCTTTTCCGCGCTTCGTCATGACACGGCCAGCAATCGTAACTTCAATTTCTTTTTCTTCAAGCTCTTCCTTTTCTAATCCACCATAAGCACTGATTATCTCCTGAGTGTTATGTGTGCGTTCGAATCTGCTCCCGAAAGGGTCTTGTCCATTATCAATCATGGCCTGCATTTTATCGCGCCTTACCTGCAGTTGGTCATTCAATTCTTCATGACTCACGAAAATCATCTCCATCTTTATTAATAAATGCCTTATATAATTAATCAAAAATTCTTTTGCATACATATTTATTCTTACATAAAGTAAAGGAATTCAACAGCTTTTTATCTTAAAACATTGTTTATATACATATAAAAACTGCCAGGATTACTGGCAGTTAAGATAAGCGTATTATAGGAAAATAGGAAGGTAATGTCAAACATCAGACCATTTGGATATTTTGTTGCTTCGCTTCAATATCATCAACAAGTCCATAAAGAAGATTTACAACATCTTCCCTTGTTTCACAAATATTAATTCCTTTGCGAGCCTGAGCATTCCCTTTAACACCCTTTAAATACCAAGAAGCATGCTTACGCATTTCACGAACTGCTACATTTTCATTTTTCAACGCAATCAGTCGATCCATATGAAGCACGCAAACGTCCATCTTTTCACGAACTGAAGGTTCATCCATAAGTTGACCGGTTTCTAGATATTTTACAGTCCTGTAAATCATCCACGGGTTACCTAGGGCTGCACGGCCGATCATGACTCCATCAACACCCGTTTCCTTCAGCATTCTTTCCGCATCCTGTGGAGTTTCCACATCACCGTTACCGATAAGGGGAATATTAATCGACTTCTTCACTTCACGGATGATGTCCCAGTTAGCTTTTCCTTCATACATTTGAACTCGTGTCCTGCCATGCATAGAAACGGCTTTTCCGCCTGCGCGTTCAACAGCCTGAGCATTCTGAATCGCAAAAACATGCTCATCATCCCAGCCAATGCGCATTTTAACCGTTACCGGCTTTTCAACGGCATCAACCACCGCTGAAACCATCTCATAAATTTTATTTGGATCGAGAAGCCACTTCGCACCCGCATCACATTTAGTGATTTTAGGAACAGGGCAGCCCATATTGATATCAATGATATCAGCATTTGTATTTTTATCTACAAATTGTGCAGCTTCGACCAAAGATTTCTTTTCACCGCCAAAGATTTGCAAGCTTAACGGCTTTTCTCTTTCATCTATATAAAGCATATTCATCGTTCTAGCATTTTGTAAAACGATTCCTTTATCACTGACCATCTCCGCACAAACAAGACCAGCACCAAATTCCTTGACGGTCAAGCGGAATGCCGAGTTGCAGACTCCCGCCATCGGTGCCAGCACTACTGGATTCTTCATTTCTATATCGCCTATTTTTAACACGTTGACCTCCTATAACATTCTTTCATTTATCCTCAGGTGGCTGAAGCTCCTCAATGGAAACATGAAGAATTTCCGCCACTTCCAGTAAAAATGCTTCTGAAGGGTTGCGGTTCCCTCGTTCAACTTCTCCCAGCAAGGAAACGGAAACACCTATTTCCCTCGCAAACCCTTCCTGGGTATAACCCTTTAACTTTCGAAAAGCGCGAATACGCCTTCCCCATTTTTCACCTTCCATAATCGAACTCCTTCTTTATCCGAAATCTGTTCAAGCAGGTCGCTCAAAGGTGCATCCATTTGCGGAAGTGATATATCAGGGTCCACTTCCATTAAAGGCACGATAACAAAAGCCCTCTCATGCATACGAGGGTGCGGGACTGAAAGAATCTCTGTCTCAATATTTTCTTGATTATATAACAAAATGTCAAGGTCTATAGTCCGGGGACCCCACCTAATTTCCCTTTTTCTTCCTAGATCTTGTTCGATTTTCATACACGCGTTAAGTAAGTCTTCGGGTTCTAAATCGGTTTCCACTTTAAGAACAGCATTTAAAAAACAGTCCTGGTCTTCATATCCTATCGGGTCTGTTTCATATAAAGAAGAGCAGGCCAACATCTTGATATGCGGATTCTCAGACAATAATTGGAAAGCTCTTTGGAATGTTTCAAGGCGATCCCCTAAGTTCGACCCTATTGAAAGGTAAGCAGTATTTATCACAATCAGCGTCCCCTTACAATCTCTATAGCAACAGACTCATAGTGGCCTGCTATCGGGGGATCTGGTTTATAAACCTTCACGGTGCAAGTCTCGATGGAAGAATATTTATTAAGTAGTTCTGAGGCAATTTTTTCAGCGACAGCTTCCACTAACTTAAAAGGTTCTCCCTCAACAACACTTTTACACACTTCATATAACTCGCCATAGTTGATCGAGTCTTCAAGCTTGTCACTCTTCCCAGCCTTGGCTAAATCAGTCTGAACGATTAAGTCCACTTTAAACCGCTGACCAAGCTTCGTTTCTTCCGGAAAAACTCCATGATAACCATAAAACTCCATCTTATTCACATATATCTTATCCATTTCATTCACCTTTTCCTAATAGAGCGTCCATCATCTTTGCAGCCCGGGCCATTTCCTTCACATCATGTACACGAACCATCTGACAGCCTTGTTGAATTCCATGGCAAATTGTAGCGGCAGTGCCTTCCATCCTCTCACTAGGCGGCAGGTCCAGAACATGGCCAATCATGGACTTTCTCGATGTCGCCAGCAGCACGGGATAACCTAATGATACCAGCTTATCAAGATTCCTCATCATTTCCAAATTAAACTTTAAATCTTTCGCAAATCCAATACCTGGATCGAGAATGATGTTTTCATCCTTGACTCCCGCATCCTTTACCAATATGATGCTTTCGAATAAATCTTGAAGTACATCCCGGACAAAATGTCCATACTCCATATTATCCCTGTTATGCATCAAGATAATCGGCACCTTATATTCCGCTGCAACCTTTGACATCAAGGAATCAGCTTTACCTCCCCAAATATCATTTAATATATGGGCTCCTGCCTTTACCGCCTCTTCTGCAACTCTTGATTTATACGTATCGACCGATATTGGAACCTCAATATTACGCGATATCGCCTCAATTATCGGGGCGACTCTCTCTATTTCCTCTTCATCCGATATCCTCTCGTAGTTAGGACGGGTTGACTCACCGCCTACATCCAATATATCCGCCCCATCGTTAACCATTCGTTCGGCATGCTTCAAAGCAGCATCTATCCGATTATATTTTCCGCCATCCGAAAAGGAGTCCGGCGTAACATTCAAAATCCCCATGATTAGGGTTTTCTTGCTGTAATCCAATTCAAATGAACCGCATTTTATTTTTGGTGCTCCTGCTAATGACATCCAACGTTCTCCTTCGCCTAAAGAAATCTATATATACGAGTTTACCCATTTACATAGGTATAGTGCAAGCTCCATGAAAATCAGGGATACTTCTGCATACTTTGCCACAAAAAGAAAAGCAAAGCCCCATAGGAACTTCGCTTCTCATTTAGTGTCTGTCTTACTCAAAGTTATATAATGGTGTACTTAGGTAGCGTTCACCATTACTCGGTATGATGGCAAGGACCTTTTTGCCTTTACCCAGTTTTTCAGCCACTTTAATGGCAGCTGCAATTGCGCCTCCAGAAGAGATACCGCCAAGGATTCCTTCCTCTTTTGCTGCGCGGCGGGCATAATCAAACGATTCCTCTGTATTTACTTGAATGATTTCGTCATAGAGATCTGTATTCAAAATGCTAGGAACGAAGCCTGCTCCGATTCCTTGGATTTTATGGGGTCCTGGAGTACCACCCGATAATACTGGAGAGTCCGCAGGTTCAACAGCGTAAATTTTAATGTCAGGGAATTTTTCACGCAGGACTTCACCGGCACCTGTTATGGTTCCGCCAGTACCGATTCCGGCAACGAATGCATCCAGGCCTTCATCTCCAAAGGCTTCAACGATTTCAGGGCCTGTAGTGTTCCGATGTACTTCAGGGTTGGCTTCGTTTTCGAATTGCTGTGGAATGAAGTAACCTTTTTCTTTAGACAGCTCAGTCGCCTTTGCGATTGCACCCTTCATTCCTTCAGGCCCAGGAGTAAGAACTAATTCCGCCCCATATGCGCGAAGCAAGTTACGGCGTTCCAAGCTCATCGTCTCCGGCATAACAAGAATTGATTTATAGCCCTTTGCCGCAGCTACCATTGCCAAACCTATTCCCGTATTTCCGCTTGTAGGTTCAATGATCGTATCACCTGGCTTAAGGGTACCATTTTTTTCTGCCGCTTCGATCATCGCAAGGGCGATACGGTCTTTTACACTGCTGCCTGGGTTAAAATACTCAAGTTTCAAATAAATATCTGCACTGTTTTCATTTTGAAGCTTGTTTAACTTAACAATAGGTGTTTGTCCAATTAAATCGATTACAGAATTAGCTATACGTGCCATTTTCTCCACTCCCTTATCATTTCAATACCGAGTATGTTTATTGGTTTTATAATTTTAAAGTTACCAGTTTTAATAGTTCATTGTCAATGATTAAATACTATATTCTAAATTTTCTCACACAACCATTGACCTACTTTTCTTCCTTCAATCCATAAAACCATTCTACATCAAATTCGTCCCAGAAAATTTTCCCTGAGACCGGTGCCTGAATCTGTTCAAGAGCTATTTGGCGGTGAATCTTGTCTTTAACTTCTTCATATTCATACTGCTTGCCCTTTATTCTTTCATGCAGGTAGAGAACGGCCCAGCCATCCTCCGTTTGGATTGCATCACTCCACTTTTTCACCTTCAATTTCTCGGCAGCGGCAATGTATTCCTTTGAGACTTGCTCGTTATCCTGGGATATATAACCCATGTCGCCTCCTTGATTGGCAGTGAATTCATCAAGGGACTTCTCCATTGCCAAGACATCAAAGGAGACACCTTTCTCCAGTTCACGTATGACTTGGTCTGCCTGCTTTTTTGTAGAAGTGGTGATATGGGAAATATGGAAAGCAGTAGGAATTCTATAGATATCTTTATTATTATCATAATGACTCCGCATTGCCGATTCGGAAACCGAAACGTCCTTGGTGAGGAGCTTCTCGAGAAGGAGACTCGACTGAATTTCCTGCCTCAGTTGATCGTTACTTTTATTAAGGTTCTGACCGGCAGTCCCATACATCGTTTTCATCATTTTAAGTTCCCGATCAAGCTCTTCATCCGAAGTCTTCACTTTGTATTTTTCAGCTGCCTGTTTCACTACCTCTTTATCGACCATTTCCTCAAGTACATCTTCCCCATATCTTTTTTCGAGCTCATTAATCCATGCTTCCCGGGAAATATCCTTGGATCCAACCTTTGCGGCCGTTTCTTCCCCAATGACGGATTTTGAAATGATAAGTGGTTTTATGACAAAGATAATGATAGTCAATAGGTTCAACAAGGCAAGGCCAGCAATAATCGCCCGAAGCTTTTGTTTTGGCAAACCCTTATCCCCCGTAAATTATTTTTTTGTTTCTGCCTCTAATTTCTCGAGTTCTTCCTTCGAGAATTGGTAGGTCTGATTACAAAAATGACAATGCGCCTCCGCTTGTCCGTCTGTCTCAATGATATCCCGGATCTCAGCTTGCCCTAGGCTAATCAATGCATTCGCAATTCTTTCCCTGGAACATTGACAGGAGAATTGGACATCCATTTTTTCTAGTATATTCACATTGCCCTCACCTAAAATTTCGATTAGGATTTCTTCAGGAGTCATGCCACTTTGAATCATTTTGGAAACAGGAGTTATTGTGCTTAGTCGATTTTCGATTTTGGAAATCGTATCTTCGGATGTACCCGGCATCAACTGAATGATAAATCCACCCGCTGCAAGAATTGAATTATCCGGATTCACGAGAACCCCAACCCCCACAGATGATGGCACCTGTTCGGAAGTAACAAAGTAATAAGTGAAATCTTCACCTAACTCTCCCGATACAAGCGGTACTTGCCCCGAAAAGTAATCACGAAGACCAATGTCTTTAATAACAGTCAGCAATCCATCGGTACCCACCGCTCTCCTTACATCCAGCTTTCCCTGCTCATTCAAATCAAAGTGGGTTTGCGGGTGAGTGACATATCCGCGGACTTCTCCCTTTGCATTGCTGTCGACCAGGATGGAACCAATCGGTCCACCGCCCTCGATTTTAATCGTTAGCTTTTCTTCACCTTTTAACATTCCGCCCATCATAACGCCTGCCGTCATAGCCCGTCCAAGGGCAGCAGAAGCAGTAGGCCATGTATAATGGCGACGCTGCGCTTCTCCTACGGTGTCTGTTGTTGAAACAGCATAGGCCCGTACCTGTCCTTCATAGCCTAACGCCTTTATTAGATAATCCTTCATTTATTTTGCTCCTTTCAAGCTTTGTATTACTTCTTCACTTGCTCACGATTACGTTTATAAATCAACTGCAGCCCCTTTAAGGTCAAAAATGGCTCCACAACGTCAATAACAGTGGACTCATTGGCAATTAAGGTAGCCAACCCACCTGTCGCTATTACCGTTGGTTCTAGATTACTTTGCACCTTAATTCGATTAACGATTCCTTCTACCTGCCCAACATATCCATACAAAATGCCAGCCTGCATCGCGGACACCGTATTTTTCCCAATAATCCCTTCCGGCCGGCTGATTTCTATTCTTGGAAGTTTGGCTGCTTTTGAATAAAGTGCTTCCGTAGAAATATTTATACCCGGAGCAATGGCTCCGCCCATGTATTGTTTATCCTCGTTTATGTAGCAATAAGTCGTGGCCGTGCCAAAATCCACGATAATGAGAGGGCTTCCATATTCCTGAATGCCTGCAACCGCATTAACGATTCGGTCAGCTCCCACCTCACGGGGATTTTCGTATTTAATATTCAATCCAGTTTTTATTCCAGGTCCAACTATTAGCGGTTTAATTCCAAAGTATTTTTTGCACATGCGTTCAAGCGCAAACATAATTGGCGGAACTACCGAAGAAATAATGATTCCATCAAATTGATCAAACGAAAGACCCTCATGTTGCAGCAAAGACTTTATGATCATTCCATACTCGTCTTCTGTCTTGTGACGGTTAGTCTCTATTCGCCAATGATATTTTAAAATATCTTCATCGTATACGCCTAATACAGTATTCGTATTCCCAACATCCAATACAAAAATCATCGTTTCATCACTCCGGTAAATTATTCTCCAACATCATAACACACTGTTATTTCCCACGCTATTAGTCGCACTTTTCGAAAGGTACCCCAAAAAACCTTATCATAAAAGTTAAGAAAAGGGTATTTCCGAGGCGGAAATACCCTTTTGAATTAAGTCAACTTAAGACTTTTTATTGTCATCTTCGTTCGGGAAGGAAAGCGGCTGATCTTGAGGTGCACCTTCTTTGATTGGAGGGGTATTCAAACCTTCCTCCGTTATTTCAAGGTCCTCAGGTCCTCTTTTATCCAATGGATCTAATAGGGCCTCTTTTTCTTCCTTCTTCTTATTGATGTTCACCTTGACATTCTCATCAGTGGTTAAATTCCCATTCAGTGCAGTATAATCACGTTCTGGCAATTTACCCTTATGGAATAAACTTTTGATTTGTTCAGCATCAAGTGTTTCCACTTCAAGCAAGGTTTTTGCAACCAAATCAAGTTTTTCACGATTTTCAGTAAGTATCTTCTTACATCTTTCGTAAGCTTCCTTGATGATACGTTGAATTTCAAGATCGATTTCATATGCTATTGCATCTGAATAGTTTTGATCATTGTTGAAATCGCGGCCTAGGAAGACCTGACCTTGGGAATTACCGAATTGAAGCGGTCCAAGCTTACTCATACCATATTCCATAACCATGCTCCGAGCTATGCCCGTTGCACGCTGGAAGTCGTTATGCGCACCGGTGCTCACTTCTCCGAATGTAACTTCTTCGGCTACACGGCCACCCAATAGTCCTACGATTTTATCTTTAAGCTCAGGTTCCGTCATGAAGAAACGATCTTCTTTCGGCAGCATAACTGCATAACCGCCAGCTTGACCACGAGGGACAATCGTAACTTTATGAACGACCTCGGCATCATCCAGAACCAATCCAATAATGGTATGGCCCGCTTCATGCCACGCTACGATATTTCTTTCCTTTTTGGAAATGACACGGTTTTTCTTGGCAGGTCCAGCGATAACACGATCCGAAGCTTCATCCAAATCGGACATGTCGATCTTCTTCTTATCTTGACGGGCAGCTACAAGAGCCGCTTCATTCAGTAAGTTTTCAAGATCGGCACCAGAAAATCCTGGGGTACGCTGAGCGATCGCTTTCAAATCGACCGTTTCTGCTAAAGGTTTATTGCGTGCATGCACTTTAAGCACTTCTTCACGGCCCTTGACATCAGGTCGGCCTACCGTTATTTGACGGTCAAAACGTCCTGGACGCAATAATGCCGGATCCAATACATCAGCACGGTTAGTCGCAGCAATGATTATGATTCCTTCATTACCACCGAAACCATCCATCTCCACCAGGAGTTGGTTCAATGTTTGTTCACGTTCATCGTGACCGCCACCAAGACCTGCGCCACGTTGACGTCCGACTGCATCAATTTCATCGATAAAGATGATACATGGTGCATTCTTCTTAGCATTTTCAAACAAATCACGAACACGGGATGCACCGACACCCACAAACATCTCAACAAAATCAGAACCACTGATTGAGAAGAAAGGAGTTCCGGCTTCACCAGCCACTGCTCGTGCCAGTAAAGTTTTACCTGTACCAGGAGGCCCAACTAAAAGTACCCCTTTAGGAATACGGGCACCAAGCTCGGCATATTTGCGAGGGTCTTTCAAGAATTCGACGACCTCGACAAGTTCCTGCTTTTCTTCGTCCGCTCCGGCAACATCATTGAAGCGCACTTTTTTCTTATCATCATTATACAATTTCGCCTTACTTTTCCCGAAGTTCATGACGCGGCCACCGCCGCCGCCTTGAGCTTGGTTAAGTAAAAAGAAGAAGAGGATAAAAATGATTACAAATGGAATGATGGAAGTGAAAAATGTCACCCAGCCACTTGTCTTTTCTGGAGGTTCGACAGTGATGATGTCTTTATCCAGCTTGGTTACAGCGTCATTGATCCGGCTTTGCGAATACTCACTGAAAGGCACGTACGTCACAAAGAATTTGTTTTCCTCATAACCTTTGAGCTTTCCTGTGATTTCAAATACACTGCTTTCGGGCTGCATCGTAAGTGATGTAACGTCCCCACTCTCCAAATGCTTATAGAATTCATCTTGGGTCAATTTTACGTTTGGTTCATTGTTATTATTAAAAATGCTTACAATCCCAATGATGACCAAAAAGATCAGTAAATAAAATATGGTATTACGGAAGATCCGATTCATCCCTTACCTCCTCCCACGGGTAAACAAACTATAGTAAATACTATCATACAAAATTAATGAATTACAATAATTTAACACCGCTGTTTTTATCTGGTCTTCTCTTTCAAACAGGTACGATTAATTCGAGTAAATTTCAGGCTTCAATATGCCAATATACGGGAGATTACGATACTTTTCCGCAAAATCAAGACCATATCCGACAACAAATGCATCCGGTACGATGAACCCGGCATAGTCCGGAGTGATATCCGCTTTCCTGCCTGTTGGTTTATCCAATAAGGTAACGATTTTAATTGATTTTGCTTTTCGATAACGGAAAAGTTCCGCAAGATAGCTAAGAGTCAAACCGCTGTCGATAATATCTTCGATGATTAAAATATCCCGGCCCTCAACTGATGTATCAAGATCCTTGATGATTTTCACTTCACCGGAAGATACAGTGGAGTTACCATAGCTTGAAACATCCATAAAGTCCATTTCAAGATGTGTATCAACGCGTTTCAGTAAATCTGACATAAATGGCATGGCGCCTTTCAGCACTCCGATGGCCAACGGGAACTTACCTTGGTAATCAGCTTCAATCTGCGCACCCAATTCCCTGATTTTCTTTTGAAGTTCTTCCTCTGTTATTAAAACCTTTTCAATGTCGTTTTGCATGGTCATTGTAATTAATTGCCCCCCATGAAGAATTAAGCTTTTTTATATTCTAAGTAGATTAAAGATTTTTCATCAGAAATTATATCCGGCTCAACATTCGATTTCTTTAAACCAGGCAGCCAAATGACCGTTCCCGTTTGATCGATGATGACCGGCCACACATTTCTTTCTAGCATCGGGATCTTTTCATTAATAAAAATATCCTTTAACTTTTTAGTTCCACCTAATCCCTTGACGGCCATCCGCTCGCCTTCATTCCTGTTTCGGACTGTAAGAGGAAGCTGAACAGCTGATTCGGGAAGTATAAAAGAATGATTTCCTCTAAGTACCGGAATTTCTTCTTTTATATAGTGCGCTTTAATCTTATATCCATTCGGAAGAATAGTCTCACCGGGAATTTGTAATTTATAGGAATATTTTTGGCTTTTTTGCCGGAAAAACCTAAACGTGCAAGTTTGATATGATTTTTCCGCAATAAGGCCCTCCGGAAGATGCAATTCTGCAGATGGTTGAGGATTCAAAAACAAAACTAAAAGTTGGTCAATATGTAATGCCGAAAGCGATGAAGGTCTCTCCAAATAAAGATAGTTTAATATTAGTTGAATCGCCCTTCTTTGTAAAGGTTTAGGCATCGCGAGAACCTTATCAATCTGAATAACCGCTTGATCTTTATCCTGTGTGATCCAAACATCGGACATTTTGCTTGAAACCAGGTTCAAAAAAAACTCTTCATCTTCATAAAGCTCTTCACTGAATCGTTGAAAATGCTCATGAACCTTGCCATTTTCTTTCTTTAAAAACGGAAGGACTTCATGTCTAAAACGATTTCTAGCATAGACACCGGTTTCATTGCTCGGATCAAATCTTGGTTCGATATCATGAAGGCCCGCATATTCGATTATTTGGCTTTTCGTGATTTCAAGAAAAGGCCTGATCAGATTTCCGGTATGGAAACGTCTCTTTATAGGAATACCTGCCCTTGCCTTCCCTGTCGCCCCTCTTGTTAAACGCATGAGCATCGTTTCGATTTGATCATCTCCATGATGCCCCAGGACAAGAGTGGAGGCTTGGTGCTTATCCATCATTTCTTCATAAAAGGCAAAACGCAGCTTTCTTGACGTTATTTGTGAACTTTCCCCCGTCTGTTTCATCCGGGCTGGAACATCGATCCTTTTTCCCTCAAATGTAATGCCCCACCGTTCACATATATGCTCGACATATTTATAATCCTCATAGGATTCTTCACCACGAAACATATGGTCAACACTCGCAACAATCATCTCGTAATGAAAAAGAGATTGAATTTCCTTAAGGATATGGAGAAGCACCAATGAATCCGGCCCTCCGGAAACGCCTATTAGCAACTTCGAGTTCTCCTTAATCAATTCGTTTCTATAAATGGTGCTCAGAACTTTTTCCTTTAACATACAATCTTCCTTCTTTATGAACAGGCATTAGTTTTATACGATTCAATCATGAAATGGTTTCAATTATTCCATGGCATTTCACCTAATAACTATATCATAACAACTGTTCATATATGTAAAGAACATAGAGCATCGAAATGATGGCAACCAACAAAAAAGTTTCAAAAAAACCGCCACTTTTCTTTTTTGAATGGTTTTGGGACCTTCTTGCTTGTCTCGTTGCAGGTTGAATTGTTTGTGACTGGCCGGTAGCTGCCTTGGTCGGACCCTTTTTCTTCGAGTGATTTTGCTTACTTAGCACCGTGACCAAATCCTCCCGCATTTGGAGGGCAGAATCATACTGCCCGTGAAGTGCTTTATCCAACATCTTTCTATATGGGTGCAATTCCTTTTTCTGCTTAATCAAGTCGTTAAGCTGTCTATACCCCTCCCCTTGCTTGTGGAAACGTCCAGGATAGGCCGAATTGATTATAATCATCGCCACAGCGAACAAGTCATATTGCGGATCTGCCTTTCTTGATCCAAGACCCCAGTAACCCCTGTCAAAGAACTCGGTGAATTCTTTAACAGATCGCCCAATTAAGGTGGTTCCGCCTACATCCACGCACCTCACCTTATAGGCTGGTGAAGTCACGATCAAATTCTCAGGTTTTAAATCGCCGAACACCCAGCCATTGGTATGCAAGGCAGACAAGCTGGTTAAAAGCTGAAGCATTAAGACTCCAATCCATGATGACCCTTTCTTATCGATGAAACGCAAAAAATCGTGTCCGTGGATATATTCCATGACATAAAAAGGGAGCTGCTTTCCTGTTTTCATGAAATCATCCGCTTCCAAAAAGGAAGGTCCAAGGGTAGACCCCTGGACCTTTGAAAAGGATTTTAGGATATTCATCTCCGAAATAATGGACGTCCCATTATCACTGAGCTTTAAAGCATAATGACGATTTTTGCTTTCAACCAAATAGACGATCCCGTTCGCTCCACACCCCAATTCCTTAATTATTTTGTACTGGTTCTTATTCCATTTTCCAGTGACCAAACTGCCAGGCAGGAGTTTACATTGATTCCTCAAAGTATTGTTCATCATCATGTGATAACAATCCCCTCAATGAACGTTTTTTATTGAAATATGTTAAAGCTTCACGAATGGCTGGACCTGTCGGAGTGAGTCCCCCTGTACTAAGCTTTGGAAAAGTTGCCGTCAGGGCTTCAAGGTTCGGGGTCCAATCCAGCAACTTTTCAACATCATTTCTTTTCCCAGGAAATACGAATACGGAAAAACTGCTGTCACCCATTCTTGCATTCATGCTAAGGGAAAGATCTAATAAGGAATCTTTTACTGTAGGCAGTTTATGTTTCATGCTTGCACTGGTATCAACAAGAATCAGTACTTCGAGCTTGCTCGTTTCCCCAAGCTCATCGACCACCTCCATCACTTCTCCTCGTTTATCCGGCGGAAGATCCTCCATCGTTTTTGAATCTCCAAGTATTTGTTGAAGTTCGCGATTGATAACTCCCTGTATAGTTTGAGTCATTGCCTTTTGTGTCACCATTTGGACGGTTTGTGACAACTGCTGGGAATAGACTATTTGACTTACGCCACCTCCTGAACCAGCAATCTTCTCGATCTCCTTAAGACCCTTTTCATCTATAACATCATTTTCCATGACACCTATGACATTGATTGTTATGCCTTGCTTCCTTGCTAATTCAGCCATGGCAGACGGCTCCTCACCATGATTTGAACATCCGTCAGTTATAAGCAAAATCTGTTTTAATGTTCCTGCTTTCATGATTTGCTCTCCCTTCCTATCAATTTGTTACCATAATTGACTAAAAAGGGGGAATTTATACGCTAAGACATCGCATCAAGTCACATCATGGAGTGGAGTGATTGAAAAGTCTCCTTACCTTTTAACCTTCTTCCATTTCACCACCTCATTTTTTTGTTTTATTTATTATATATATAAACGGCCTACTGGGCCTTTTTGCGTTTTGGAGAAACGGGAATGGATGCCCATTTCGGTGTGTTATGCTTGATTTTCGATGTTACCACTGTCATGTCATCATCTATGATCCCTTTTGTTCGGATGACCTCTTCCAATATTAAATCAGAGATTTCCTGCGGATCGTCTGTTTCCATTTCCTTGATTTTCCGTTTAAGCCAGAACTCGATATTTTCAACATGTGAGGGGCCATCGAACACTCCATCGCTCATCATGATTAGTATGTCCCCTGCCTTGAGCTCTTCTGATACAACATCAACATCGAAATCCTGGATGATTCCCATAGGGAGGTTACTTGATTCAATTTTTATTATCCTATCCCCCCTTTTAATGAAACTCGGTATTGAACAGATTTTTAAAAACTTAGCCTTTGCGTCCTGAAGATCAATCATTGCCAAATCAAGAGTCGAAAATATTTCATCGGTAGTGCGTAGAGATAATACGGAGTTTACGGATTTAATGGCTATTTTTTCTTCAATTCCCGATTGTAAAAATTTTTGAAGCAGCTTCAATGTCTCTGTACTTTCAAAATGGGCCCTTTCCCCATTTCCCATTCCATCACTAATGGCTATTGCGAATTTGCCGCAGCCAATTTCCATGGTCGTATGACTATCTCCTGATACAAGCCCTCCCCCCTTGGCAGCATGAGCAACACCCGTTTCGACCGTGAATTTTTTTGCTGACCTAAATATCACCTCACATTGCCCGTTTGGATACGTTGCACACTCTTCTGAATGAACGACTATCGTTTCCCCTAAAATGTCAGAAAGCATAGGTGCAATCAATTTTTCACATTCCCCTCTGCCCTGGCAGTATGGGACACTCATTTCTATATCAACATTCCCTTGTTCTAGACTGTATATTTCTACATACCCTATGTGCAGTCCAAAATCCTGGATGGCTTCCAAAATGGATTCTTCATGTACATGATGATTCTTCCTTTCCCTTTGAATTTCTTTCGCAAAATCATCCATTACTGCCGAAACTCCCCGCAATTGATCCGCAACTAGCTTCCGGCTTTCCTTCACCTGCCTTTTTAATTTTTGGTTGGCTTCAAAATAAGTAAGCTCCTGTGATATCGCCCCAATGACCTGAGGGCCGCGGCTACAATATTTCCCCCATTCCTTCGAAGTCTTTTGGGGAAGCTGACCATTATTTTCACTTAATTGAAGCATAATTTCCTGCATGCCGTCATAGGTTGTATTAAAGTTCTTGGACCAGCACTGTTCCTTTTTAAAACAAAGCTGGCACGTCTTTTCCGTTACATTACTTAAGAAGTAGTCGAATTCTTTCTCATCTTCCTCCAATCTCCCCCTTTCATCCACTTGGGAAAAGCTATTTGAGAGCGCCTCAAATACATGTGAGAATTGCTCCACCCTTTGAGCGGTGACATCCCTCACTTTCCGGGCATACTGCTGCTGTTCATCAGAATTCTCGACTGTTCCTGGTATATGTTTCGCTATTTTGTTGATTATGGATGACGGTGTCAATATAAATAGGGCCACAGCTATAATTGATTCATAGAGGGTCACCATAATATTGCCGGTGCCCTCACCATATAAACCTATCAGTAACGTAGCAATCATGAGGCCCGCGGCAACCCCTATCTTCCTTCCCTCCTTCAACAGACCGCCCAGAAGCCCGGAAAAAGCGAGAAGGCTCATTTGATAGAGACTAGCAATACTTGCCAGGCTGAATATCAATCCAGTAACTACACCTACAGTGGAGCCTATGGCGGCCCCTCCCGCCAGCCCGAAGAGGAGGACCAAGTATCGCGAGAATATATGGTCGAGTGATAAATCGTATATCATCCAGCCTATGGTTCCGGTCATCACCGAAGCCAGCAGGATGATGATGCTGACGATTTCCTCCGTCTTTAATGATTGGGACTTTGTCCGAATGGTCAGCAGCGGGATGGACTGTATGAAGATTAAGGTTAAGATCATTGCGAGTCCCGCCTCTACTCCTATCATCATTAAGTCGTACAGCTGAATCGTTCGGAATACCAGATATTGCTCGGCCAGGTTGACCAGGAATAGTGAAGCAAAAACGTACATCGACATCGTCTTGAATTGTCCTTCCACGGCGGGCTTCTTGATCTTATGAAATAACAGGAGCAGAAACGCCGATGCAAAGATGACTAAACTATTAGAATAGTGAACGGTCAGCCCACCTGCAATCAATCCGAATAAAGCAAGTGGTGCCCTGTCACGTCTCATGAGAAACACGGCTGCGAAAAACGGAAGTCCAAATGGTGCCAGCTGTGAAAGAATTAATGCCCGTCCTAATAAAAAACCAATAATTGCTAAAGAGATACCTTTTTTTATGAATATGTCTTCCGTCTTCATTTGCAGTTGTTGGATCCAATTGATGGCCCCTGCCTTCGCTTCTTTTAACTGAACATCACCAAGAGGTTCCATCATAGGTCTTTCTACTTTTTCCATTTCAACACCCCATTCGTATTAGTGATTTTTATTATATAGAGGGCTTGTTTATTTTTTTGTCAGAATTTTATAAGCGGATAAGAAAAACGTTCGACGAAATTCTTCTTGAACAATCATTTGTATACAGGTTTTTGTGCCTTTTTTTCCAATACAGAAACGGGTGTTCTTTTTTTTTTGAAGAAAAGCAAAGTTTTTAGGTTATTTTTGCGGAAAATAACACGAATAAATAATCAGGAAATGGAAACCGACAAACTTTATTTTTTTTGTTGACATTTATTCTTCACGAATGTAAGATATAACTTGTGCTTCAGTAGCACTTATCATTATGGCGGCGTAGCTCAGCTGGCTAGAGCGTACGGTTCATACCCGTGAGGTCGGGGGTTCGATCCCCTCTGCCGCTATCTTTTTTCATGAAAATAATGGCCCGTTGGTCAAGCGGTTAAGACACCGCCCTTTCACGGCGGTAACACGGGTTCGAATCCCGTACGGGTCATCAAATACAAAAGCGCCTCTTTACACCTATCTCAGTAAGTGTAAAGAGGCGCTTTTTTTATGTTGTTGATAATTAAAAGAAGACAAGCCGGCAAGCTTGCCTTTATCTACACTATGAATAATTTCACAGGAAAAGTTGCTAAACTATTATTTTCAGCAGCAGTTTTATCCGCGTCTTCCTCCTCGACCTCCCCGTTTCGTTTCGGTGCTACGTTTAAGGGTCGTTAAGCGGTCTTCGCTATCTTTTAAGAATTTAGCCATTTTTTGCTCAAAGTTTTCCTTCGGTTGGAAACCATTACCTTTCGAGCGGAAGTCTTTGGAACGGCTGTCATTCCCTCTTCCTTGGCGCGGACGTGGTGTGTATGCAGGTTTTTGCTCAGCTTCAGGACGGTCTATCGCTTTTTTTATGGACAAGCCAATCTTGCCATCTTTAACATTGATGACTTTCACCTCAACTGTATCGCCCACTTTTAAATGATCATTGATATCCTTGACATAGTTATCAGCCACTTCACTGATATGGACAAGACCGGTTGAACCTTGAGGTAGCTCTACAAATGCACCAAAATTAGTTATGCCTGTTACTTTACCTTGTAACTTGCTGCCTACTTCGATTGACATAAAAAAAATGTTCCTCCTTAGAAATGTTAAAAAATCTCTTCACTCTATATTATAACGAAAGTAAAAAAACAGTGTCAATATTAGTCACTATCTTCCTTCCCTTTTGGAAGGGTAAATATGATTTCGCCTTTTTCAGATAAGAAATAATCCCGTCTGGCTATTTTCGCTATATAGTCGTCGTCATTAAGCTTTACGATTTCTTCTTTAAGAAGGGTCTCGTCTTTTTTCAATTCAGCTAACTTTCCCTTCAATTCTTCCTTCTGTTGTACTTTCTCATCCAGTGCAACATTTTGCGTTATGAGGGTGGAAACGGCAAAAATCAAAAAGACAGCGGCGAAAACTGAGTAAAGAGTTAATCTACGCATTAGACCACGCTTCTTTTTTTCTACGGTTTGTACTTTTTTCTCTTGTTGAGCGACGTAGGGATTTTCTATTTTTGCCACTTTCCTTTTACGCAGGCTACTCATTTTTTATCGCTCCTCATTTCTTTTTATTTCTCCATCTATTTAGCGTTCTAAATATAGAATTCTTTATTTTCAATAAAATCCCTTTTCCTTTATTATAAAACTTCCCGACGTTTTTCGTAACAAAAACCGGCAATAAATTCCATATATAGATCAAAATCCATTTTAATGGCCTCCAGAAAATATTCAAAATGAAAAGAAGTATTTTCCCCGCCCATTTTAATAATGCTAAAACGAACTTACATATCCCGAAGATAATGGCTATTACAGATACTATTACCCATTTTATCGGAACAAATATCAGCATGTGAACCGAATTCGTTATAAATCTCGCCAACTTTATCACAAGTATTATCAAAAACTCTAAAAAACGTTGATAGAAACCTTTGAAAAGTGCTTGATAAGCTGAAAAACCGCATAATAAGGCCAAAAATAAATAAAGGCGAAACTCTCCCTCATTCACTAAAAACAAAACATAAAAAATAAGGAGACCCTGAATGATCCAGAAAAGGAAGTCATGGATGAATACAATCCACCTTTTCCTTTCTGATCGTTTCAGGAACCGGCTATACGTATCCAGGGCAGCTCCAAAGCCACTGCCCATGCCTATCATCGCAAGCAACGTATAAAATTGAATCGTTAAGGTCATTTGAACAATTTGCCAAAGAAGCCTTTAGCTTTCTCCCCTGATTGCTCATCTAAATAAACAAGGTCGAAAATCTTTCCCTTAATGGAGACGATGCCTTTATCAACGTCTAAATTCTTCATTTGCAAGTTTTGGCCCCGGATAGATAAGAATCCCATTACAGTTTCGAGCAGAAACTCCTCATTATCAAAACTTTCAACTTGTTTGACACCGGTAATATCAAGCAAACGGCGGCCTTTCATCGTTACATCGTGCTCTTGGGTCGTTCCCTTTGTGTAACCAGCATTCGGATCATTATATTGGCTCATTTTTTCATCCCTCACAGTACCACTGATTTTGTACAAGTGTATGTCCGTAAGAGCGGAATTAGAACCAAGCCTGTCCTTACTCCTCCGCTAGCTTTTCTTCCTTTACGATGGTATACATATCTGCAGCCGCTTCTTTTTTGGTCGTTTCTTGAATTTTATCGACACGTACCGTAACGAGCTTTTGACCGAATCGTACAGTCAATTCATCGCCATCTTTCACATTTGAACTTGCTTTGGCCTGTTGTCCGTTAATCGTGATTCTCCCTTTATCGGCAACCTCTTTCGCAAGTGTGCGGCGCTTGATCAATCTTGAAACTTTTAGGAATTTATCCAATCTCATCGACATTAAAATCTCTCCCTTAATTAAAGTCCTTTAGCTTTTGCTTCATCCCAATATGAATCCAGTTCTTCCAATGTATATTCCTCAAACTTTTTGTCTGCCCTTTGAATGCACTCTTCTATATATGTAAAACGCCGGTGGAATTTCTGGTTTGCTTTGTAGACGGCTTCTTCCGCTTGTATGTCATAATAACGTGAAATGTTGACAAGCGCAAAAAAGAGGTCGCCCAGCTCTGATTTTATTCTTTCGACATCCATTTTCGGGCTTAATATTTCAGCTTCCAATTCCTGCACTTCTTCCCTGACCTTTTTCCAGGCTTCGGAAACCTCATCCCAATCGAATCCAACCTTCGCAGCCCTTTTTTGATACTCTTCGGCCCGAAGTAAGTTTGGCAGCGATTTCTCAATCCCATCAAGTATGGATTGCGATGCTTTTGTTTCGCTCCCTTTTTCATTCTCTTTGATTTTCTGCCAGTTCACTAATACATCTTCCTCGCCGTTCACTTCAACATCTCCGAATACATGAGGGTGGCGTCGAATCATTTTCGCCGTAATGCCTTCAATCACATCGTCTATCGTGAACATGCCCTCATCTTCACCGATTTGTGAATGAAGCATCACTTGAAGCAGGACATCCCCAAGTTCACCAACCATGCCCTCATCGTCCTCTTCATCGATGGAATCAATCAGCTCATATGCCTCTTCTATTAGATATTTCTTCAAGCTTTCATGAGTTTGTTTCTTATCCCAAGGACATCCGTCAGGACCTCTAAGTTCTGCGATGACCTGCCGCAGCTTAGAAAACTCCCTGTATCGTAAAGCTTCTTCCCTAACAGGCGGGACATAAACACTCGTCAAGTTACTTAACTCCATCTGACGGTCGAGCTCGAACAGAGCGCATCTTGTCACTTTTTCCTGACTGCTTCCTGCCGCTGTAACGATATATACCTCGTAGTCATCCGGTAGCTTTTCCATTAAAGTCAGCTTCACATTGGACGCACTGAATGCGTCATACACCTGTCCGATTATCATATGCTGGGTAATGTGCAAATCATCTGGTGAAAGATCTGTTCCATCCAATAGCTGGAACCCTTCGATCGGATCGATTTTAACAGCCTGAAACAAGGGATCAAGGAAACTTTGCCCGCCTTCCAGCTTAATGGCTATTCCAAGAGCCGGACCCTTTTCGAGCAAAAGCTGAACCGTTTTTTCCGCTACCATAGGATGCCCCGGAACTGCATAAAGAACGGAACGGTTTAAAGCCTCCTGTAATAATGTTCCGGCAATTTCTTCATATACCGCTTCAAATTGGTCGTGCTTTTCATATATCCCGTCAAACGCCGTGAAATTGATTCCTTCCTTTTTCAAATCCCCGATAACCGGATGATCAATTGTTCTGATGAAGCATTGTTCTGTTTGCAGCAATTTTTTATAAATTCCTAGTGGAAGCTGATCTAAATCCCCTGCACCAAGGCCTATTATCGTAATCTCATTCATGATTTCGTATACTCCTATTCGTTATAATAAATCGTTTAAGCTTTGAACCTGCAGGTATAAGTGCAAGTTCTTCTTCACCAAATAAGCCTGAACGAATGGCGGTCATCACAAAAACGGCTGCACCGATCCCTACACCGGTCAAAGCTTGAATCGTAGCTAACAACCGGCTCTCGCCTGAGGACATCAATTCGAATAAGCCATTGAATATAACAACCGCCGTACCCATGTAAACCGTACTCTTCAAGATTATTAACACGTGCTTCTTTTCAATTAATGTCTTTTTAATATGTACTCTCAATACCACATAAAATAATACAGACATGATCATAAACGCAAGCACTGTTGCCGAGGCTGCTCCCGCGATTTTGTAATGAGGCACCAGGACAAGGTTCAAAGCCCACTTGCTGACCACACCCACAAGCGTAATGATCACCGGTATGAACGAATAACCTAAGCTTTGAATCACTGCCGCCTCTGCCATTATGACGGATGTGAATAATATCGATAAAGAGAAAATTGCTAAAGTAATGGTCCCTTTAACATCCGTGAACAGCATATGATTGACAGGCTCCATCGTCACCACCAGCCCGATCGCAGCTGCGAGTCCTATCGTCGCGCTTACACGAAGCGCCAATTTGATTTTATTCAATAATTCATGTTCACTTTTCCTCTGAACGAATCCGGATATTACAGGTACCAGTGCCAATGCAAAAGAATTAGCTACGACTGTACCTAGCTGAAGCAAAGGCTGTCCCCGGTCATATACCCCTTTCCATTCCTTGGCTTCCTTTTCCCCCATCCCCGTTTCCCTTAGTAGGGAATATAGGTGCAGAGAATCGACAAACTGAAACAAGATAAGGATCAAGCCAGTTATACAAAAGGCCAACCCTTGGAAAACCAGGACTTTGGAGATTCTGATGAAATTTACCGGTTTGATTCTCATCCGTAAAAAAAGCTTCCATTCTTCTCTTAAAATAACGAAAGCAATAAGCAGTACCAGGCCGGTCATGCCGCCGGTTATCGAACCGAGGACCGCTCCCTTGCCGACCACATAAGGAGAGTAGCCCTGATTCACGAATATCGTTGAAAGAACCAGTATCGTCAACACACGGATGCATTGTTCAGCGACCTGCGAACTTGCTGTCGGTAACATGTCGTTTATTCCTTGAAAATAACCTCGTAAAACAGATGAAATCGGCATTAATAGATATGAATAGGCAACGATTCTTAGCAGACCGGCTAAACGAGGATCCTTCATCCATCCTGCTATCCAATCAGCGCCAAGGAACAGTGCAGCAAACATCATGACTCCTATCGAACTTAAGACGACGAATGATGTCATTAAAATGTCGTTGACCGCAAAGTTATTTTTGGAAGACTCCCGTTCAGCAATAAGTTTGGATATGACTACCGGAAAGCCGAGTGTTGATAATGTAAAAGCAACACCGTAGAAGGGGTAGACCTGTTGATAGATATAAAACCCGATGTCACCCGCAATGTTCTGATAAGGAATGCGATAGGCCGCACTCAATACTTTTACGATAATCGCAGCTGCGCTCAAAATCAGCGCACCTCGAAAAAGTTCATTTGATGTTTTATTAGGCTTTTCAGCCATTCTTTTTCCCCTTTTCACTCATATGTGGTAGTTATTATAGCATAATTCTAATGGTTATTTTTCAATTCCAGCCATACTGTTAATTAATTTCCATATCCACTTCTTTTTTAGAAATTGCAAAAAGGACAGCGCGATTGCTGCCCTTTCCACCTTTAAAAATATAATGGCATGTCCAAGGTTACTGTTCCATTTGTCTAGCTAGGAAACTTGCTGCTGTTTCAACCGATTTCTGTTCCACTTCACCAATGGTACTATCTTTAGAGAAAATCAAGACGGCACCAATCGGGTCGCCACTCGCAATGATCGGAGCTGCAGTATAAGATTGGACCTCTTCATCATTGGAATCAACGAATGAAATTTGTCCATTTGGAGACTCCAGGACAGGATTTCTTTCTTCCATGATTTTTTCCACTAGTTCACTAACGCTTTTATTTAAGTATTCTTTTTTGGATCCGCCTGCCACTGCAATGTAAGTATCCCTATCACAAATCATAACTGGATTTCCAAGGCTATCATAAAGTGCTTCTGCATATTCCCTAGCAAAATCGCCTAATTCACTAATAGGAGAGTATTTCTTAAGGATGACTTCCCCATCCCTATCCACAAATATTTCCAGTGGATCTCCTTCACGGATACGGAGGGTCCTGCGAATTTCTTTCGGGATGACGACTCTTCCTAAATCATCAATTCGGCGAACGATACCAGTTGCTTTCATCTAATGTTGCCTCACTTTCATCTAATTGATTTGATAAATCCTCATTTTGTAGCAAAATCATCACCAGCTATTGTACTTAGTATTTTTCTAATGGTAAGTTCTATGCACTTTGAAAAAATTTTTCTTTTTGTTGCATTTTTTTACCATGGTACCTAAAAAAATTTCTTCAAGAGGACTATCATTCAATTTCAGTTTTTTGTGGCTTGAGTCTCTTTTTTTACATACTGTAAACCCTTGGTCATCTCAAATAAGATATTAAGCCATTTGCTTTGTTCTACGCCCTTTATGTGCAGGACCAGCTTCATTCTATTGCCGTCCATGCCGAAGCCGACCATACGGCCATACTTCGATCCCAGCTCGAACACCTTTTGTCCATCCACATCGCTGCTGACCTTTTCCCTAAGGATAATGCTGATTTCCTGCTTTAATTGTTTAATGCTTTCAATTCCGGCCTTTTCAGCATATACCTTCATTTCGGCAATCATGAATAAAAAGGAAACTTCGTCTGGATACTCTCCGAAACGATCGATCATTTCATCCTGTAATTCTTCCACTTCTTCAAGCGAAGCAATACCTCTGAACCTTTTATACATTTCTATTTTCTGATGTCCATCCATTATGTAGGCATCAGGGATATAAGCATCCACTTCAACATCAATTTCAAGGGTGTTCTTTTCTTCGGCTGGCTGGTCATTACGTTTCGCATCTACCGCTTCTTTCAGCATTTGTGAATATAGATCAAAACCGACTGAATCGATGAAGCCATGTTGTTGAGCCCCCAAGATGTTTCCAGCTCCCCTGATGGATAAATCACGCATCGCGATTTTGAACCCTGAACCCAATTCTGTAAATTCCTTAATGGATTGAAGACGTTTTTCTGCCACTTCAGTCAACACTTTATCTTTCCTATAAGTGAAGAATGCATATGCCACCCGATTGGATCGTCCTACACGCCCACGCAGCTGATAGAGCTGTGAAAGTCCCATTCTATCCGCTTCATTCACGATAAGCGTATTGACATTCGGGATATCAACACCCGTCTCTATAATGGTTGTACTCACCAAAACATCATATTCGCCTTCTAAAAAGCTGAACATGACGGATTCCAGTTCTTGCTCTGTCATTTGCCCATGAGCATAGGTGACACGGGCATCGGGCACAAGCATGGAAATTTCTTCTGCTTTTCTTGCTATATCCTCTACCCGATTGTAAAGGAAGTAAACCTGACCATCCCTGGCCAATTCCCGTTCTATCGCTTCCGTTACCAACGAGCCATTATACTCCATGACATAAGTTTGGATCGGGAACCGGTTCTCAGGCGGTGTTTCGATGACGGACAAATCCCTCACGCCCAACATGGACATATGAAGGGTTCTTGGAATCGGCGTCGCAGTCAAAGTCAGTACATCCACATTAGTTTTTAACCGTTTGATCTTTTCCTTATGTGTAACGCCAAAGCGCTGTTCTTCATCAATGATTAGCAATCCCAAATCGCGGTACACGATATCTTTGGATAAAATCCTATGCGTACCAACCACAATATCCACCGTGCCGGCCTTCAATCCTTTAATCGTCTCGGTTTGCTGTTTTTTAGTCCGGAAACGGCTCATATGACCAATCGAAATCGGATAATCTTGAAAACGCTCCCTTAATGTTTCATAATGCTGCTGGGCGAGGATTGTGGTCGGAACAAGAAATGCAACTTGCTTGCCATCCATTATGGCTTTAAAAGCGGCCCGGATGGCCACCTCTGTCTTCCCATATCCAACATCACCGCATAATAAACGATCCATCGGCCGTTCACGTTCCATATCCTTTTTGATTTCGACGATGGAACGTAATTGATCTTCCGTTTCGTTATAAGCGAATGATGTTTCGAATTCCCTCTGCATATCACCATCAGGTGAAAAGGCATAGCCCTTTGCCGCTTCTCTTTCTGCGTATAACTTGATTAAATCATCGGCAATATTCTCAACGGATGATTGAACCTTGCTTTTGACACGTTTCCATTCCGTTCCGCCTAGCTTATAAAGCTTCGGTTCCTTTCCTTCAGAACCGACATATTTTTGGACAAGATCAATCTGGTCGACAGGAACATACAATTTGTCATCCGCTTGATAACGAATATTCAGGTAATCTTTATGGACCCCGTTGATCGTAAGGGTCTCAATACCCAAGTATTTACCGATTCCGTGGTTAACATGAACGACATAGTCACCGATCTTCAGTTCGGAATAACTTTTGATTCGCTCCGCATTCGATAGTTTCTGTCTCCGTATTGATTTCTTTGACTTCTTATTGAATAATTCCGTTTCCGTTATGATACTGAATTTTTGCATAGGTAATTCAAAGCCGCTATTCAGACTGCCGCGTAAAATCTGTACTTTACCTGGAAGAATGCTGTCCGCATTAAACAGTTCTGCGGCCTCTATATCATAATCGGCCAAAACCGAATGCAGCTTTTTTACCCGTTCTTCATCCTGTCCAAGTATGACGACTGTGTATTTACCTTTTTTCCAACGTTCCAGTTCAGCTTTGAACACATTCATCTGTCCATGGAAATTTTGCATTTGTTTACTGGCAAAATTCAGGATATTCTGAGGATTCGTATGCGGTACATGCCGTAAAAACAATGAAAGGTATACAAACGGCCTGCTGGATTTCACTATTAATTCCTGCATGGGATGAGCCAATTTTATATCATGGATAATTTGTCCCTGACTTAAAAGGTCTGTGTACCAACCAGCCTCTTCCTTTTCCAAAGAATCATTGATTTCCTGGATTCTACTGATTTCATCTAAGAAAACCAAACCATTTACCGGTAAATAATCTATTAAACTAGCTGGATCCTCATACGCTAAACTTAAGTATTTAAAGATTTTGTCAGGTATATTTCCCATTTTCAGCTGTTCAAGTTCATAACTGATCGTTTGAACCAGCTGTTCCTTAGTTTTCTCGTCTTTAAGTTTTTTCAAGCTTTTACTTAATCCGCTCTCGAGCCTTGTTATAATTCTTTCGATATGCTCTGTCTCTAGCAAAGCCTCACTGACGGGACCAATCGTCACCTTCTTGAGTTTCTCGATGGATCGCTGATCTTCGCTTGAAAAGGTCCTTATTGAATCTATTTCGGTATCGAATAATTCAATTCGTATTGGATTAGGTTCGGTGATCGGATAAATATCGATTATACCGCCCCTGATACTGAATTCACCTGGAGAAGCAACCATTTCAGACCGGTTATAACCCATGGCAATGAATTTATTAAGCGTTGATTCAAGCTCGATGTCTTCCCCTAAATTAAATGCTAGCTGATGCCTCTTCCAAATATCCTTTGGAGGAAGCACACGACGTACCCCTGGAATTGGCGCAATGACAATCCCTTTTTTTCCTTCCGCCCAAAAGTTCAATGCCTCTACACGTTGAGCCCTTAATTCCGGGCTGGCTACACTCAAATCAGCCGCTATCAATTCATTGGCTGGATATATATATAATTCTTCCTCGGGAATGAAACTGGATAAGTCCTCATGGAATTTTTGTGCTTGCAATAAATTATGGGTAACCAATAAAATAGGCCTATTCGTCTTTTCATATACGGAAGCCAGCAATAGTGATCTCGAGGAACCTGTCAGACCAGAGACGATTTGCTCCTTAAGTCCTTCATCGATGCCGGCTATTAACGAATGAACATCATCTTGTTTGGAGAACAAGTTCTGTAATCCATTCATTTTATTTCCCCCCTCTCTTAACGTGCGAAAAACATTTGAATTCTTTGTATTAGAACTTGGCCATTTAACCAAGCGTCCTTTTTATTAAAGGCACTTTTTTGTGCCCTGGATTCCAGACAAACGGAAAAATGCTTTGGATTTTGTCCAAAGCCCTCTCCCGCTAATGAATAATATAATCGTTTTCATATAAATCAGGGTTTCTTTGCAGCGATTCATGACAGTCTTCACATATCGCCCTTACATGCATATCCCCTTCAGAATCATAAACGATCATCTCTTGTCGCTCTTCATCGGTAAGTTGATTAAAACCTAACTGCTCCGTACTCAGTGAGTGTGCCTCGATTGAGCCCAGCTTAGTTCCGCAATGTCGGCATCGATAATGGAGAGCCATTTGGTAACCCCCTATTTTAGTAATAGTGTTAGTATGTACAAAAATAGAGGGGTTTTATTCAGCGAAACAGGAAGATATTATTCTTTACTTATATCTACTCTCTGCTTATTGGTTATATTCGTTCATTACCTGTAGAAATGGTTTTTCCAACCAGGCTTCACAAGAAGCTGCACTTTTTTCGATCGTTGCACCGACATGATCCCATTCTTCAGGCGAAAAGCGCCCTAAGACATAGTCAGATACCGGAATACGGCCAATCGGGCGGCCAATCCCTATTCTGATTCGATTGAATTCTTGCGTACCCAAATGGGCAATTGAAGATTTTATCCCATTATGACCGCCTGCACTTCCTTTTTGACGAAGGCGAAGCTTCCCTGGAGGCAAATCAAGGTCATCATATATAATGACAACATCCGCAATATCCACCTTAAAGAAATGCATGACAGCCGAAATGGATTCTCCTGACAAATTCATGTAGGTTAAGGGTTTAAGCAATAAAACCTTTTCTCCCTTTACCATTCCTGCACCATAGATCCCCTTATGCTTTGCTTGATCAAGTGGGATCGACCATCTTTTGGATAACTCATCTATTACTTCAAATCCGACGTTATGCCGAGTTTTTTCATATTGTTTACCTGGGTTCCCTAACCCTACAATAATTTTCATGATTCACACTCCGTCATTACGGTTATTTAGGGAGTTACGCTGGGACGAAGTTTTTCCAAGATCATTGACCTTAGAAAAATAGTACCCTAATTTCAACCTTGCCTGCAAGCTACCGGAGAACTAATTAGTAAAAACCCTATTAAAGGAGTCGACCACGAAAAAATGGTCCGGCTTAAATGGATGATCCAGAGATTGAAAAGACGTAACTCGTTAAGAGCTACGCCTATTATATCACGATTCACTTGTTTAATCCCGGCATCATGACTCTGGTGATGCCTTGGTTTCCCTGCCTTCTTCATTTTCAGGGATACCGCCATCTTGCTGTTCACCTGTACTTATTTCCTCTTCCTGACGAGGAGCCAGAACAGATGCAACGACTTCTTCACCATCGTTGTCGATTGTAACTTGTTTATTCGTTTGAATATCGGATATGTAGATTGTATCTCCTACCTGAAGTTCGGTAACGTCAACATCGATGGAGTCAGGAATGTCATTAGGTTTAGCTGTAACCGTCACTTCATGAAGAGACTGCTGAAGGACCCCGCCGTCTTTCACGCCTTTACAAACACCTACAAGGTTAACGCGTACTTGTGCCTGTAATTGGGCGGACATATCTACAATTAAAAAGTCTGCATGATAAATGGAGTTCTTTAATGGATCCTTTTGATAGTCAGAGAGCATGACTTTATAATTCTTACCTTCCAAGTCCAAAGAAATGATTCCATTACGGCCTATTTCCTTGATTGTCTTTTGAAGCTCAATATTATTGACTGAAATGGCCGTACTGTCATTTTTATTGCCATATACTATCGCAGGGATTTCGCCGCTTTCTCTCAAATTCCTTAAATTAGAGTGTTTTGAATCCGTACGTTCTTTTGCAGCTAATATATTACTCATACATCCTCCGCCTTCCTGAATATGAATTGCAAGTTTCTCTATATTTAACATTTCCCTAAATGGCGAAGCATTAAACATGAAAGGTAAAATCCAAAGGGAGCAAGAAGGTGATAAACATATGGTAAACATAGGAATTTGCTACAAAAAACTTTTTTCATTTTTTTCTCTGATTCAAGCGTGAATCGCCTTTTTTTCCATTTCCCCCTCAACTTGCATCACCCGGTTAAGGATTTGGGCTGCTAGTGATGAATATTGAATGCTATCCTTTTTCCGCGGTCTCGGCAGATTGATTTCCTTATTCATGACGACTTTGCCTTCTTCGATTAATAAGACACGATCGGCAAGCATTACGGCTTCTTCAACATCATGTGTAACAAGTAAGGCAGTAAAGTCCCTTTTCCTCCATAGTTCCTCAATCAGCCTTTGCATGCCAATTCTAGTCAAAGCATCCAATGCCCCTAACGGCTCATCCAAGAGGAGTATGTCAGGTTGGTTCACCAATGCCCTCGCTAATGCCACCCTTTGTTTCTGCCCCCCAGATAAAACGGACGGCCACTCATTTGCTCGATCGGCAAGGCCCACTTGCTCCAATAATTCCATAGCACTTGGCTTCCAATCCCCTTTTAAGCCTACACCAATATTTTCAAGGATTTTTTTCCAAGGAAACAGCCTTCCATCCTGAAACATCGTACGTGACGATCTATTTAATCCATTCAAAGGCTTTCCATTCACCAGTATCTGCCCGTCCGTCGGCTTTTCCAGTCCTGCCACAAGACGAAGCAATGTGCTCTTTCCACATCCACTTTTGCCGACAATGGCTACGAATTCCCCTTTTTTAAAGGTGAGGTCCATTCCCTTTAATACTTCAAACTCCCCAAAATTCTTTCTTACACCCTGCAACTCCAACGAATTTCCACTTTTCATGCAAATGACCTCCTCATTGGTATGATGGATGCCACTTTAAGCATCTTTTTTCAATTATTTTGGCCGCAACGTCCGATATTTTTCCCAATAAGGCATATAAGAGAATACTGAGAACAACAATATCCATCCTCATGAATTCCCGGGCATTCATAGCCATATATCCTATTCCGGAATTGGCGGATATAGTTTCTGCTACAATTAATGTGACCCACATGATTCCAAGGGAGAAGCGGATACCCACCAAAATGGAGGGAAAGGCTGCAGGGAGGATCACATTCCAGAATAAAGAAAAACCACTTAGCCCATAAACCCTCGCCGCTTCGATTAATTCCTTATCCACCGATTTCACTCCATGAAATGTATTTAAATAGATAGGAAACAGAACCCCTAGGGCGACAAGGAAGATTTTCGCTTCTTCTTCTATACCAAACCATAGAATAACCAGCGGTATTAAAGCTAAATGCGGAATGTTACGTAACATCTGAAGCGATGTATCGAATAAGGTTTCTGCAATGGATGATAATCCATTTAATAAACCCAGTACAAAACCAATGACACCGCCTATTAAAAAGCCGATGAAGGCACGCTGAGCACTGATGCCGATATAATCAATAAGTTCACCTGTCTCCAATAAAGCAACACCTGCTTGAAATACTTCAGTCGGGGCAGGCAATATCCGATCCGACAAAATCCCCCACAATGACAGCAGCTGCCAAGTTACCAAAAGGAGAATGGGCACAAGCCATGATATGAGGTGGAACCTATTGAACTTTTTGTTTAACTTTTTCTGCATCATCAATTTCACTTCCTTTTGTAGGGTAGTGGTCATTAGCCAGTATTTCCCCGAATGGGCTAGTAGCTTTTGAAACGGGAGCTTGCTGCTGTTCAACAGGGAGCAAAGGGAATAATAATTCAGCAACTCTATACGCTTCTTCCAGGTGAGGGTACCCGGATAAAACAAAGGATTCTATTCCGATTTCTTCATATTCCTTCATTCTGGCGGCAACATTTTCAGCACTTCCGACTAGTGCTGTACCGGCGCCCCCGCGCACTAGACCAACACCCGCCCATAAGTTTGGACTGATTTCGAGTGAATCCCTGCTTCCTTTATGAAGTTGCGACATCCTCTTCTGTCCCACTGAATCAAACCGTTCAAAAATCTTTTGTGAATTTTCAATCATTTCATCATCCACATATTTAATGAGTTCGTCCGCTGCCTGCCAAGCTTCTTCTTCCGTTTCTCTTACGATGACATGCATGCGAATGCCGAATCTGACTTCACGTCCGTACTCTGCTGCCTTTTTACGTACCTTTTCAATTTTTTCAGCCACTTGCACCGGCGGCTCACCCCAAGTCAAGTAGACATCAATATGCTTTCCCGATATATCGATGGCTGGATCGGATGAACCTCCGAAATAGAGCGGTGGGTACGGTTTTTGTACAGGTGGCAACAGAATATTTCCACCTTCAACCTTTAAGTGCTCCCCTTCATATTCCACACTCTCACCAGACATTTCCCTTCTCCAGATATCAAGAAATTCATTTGTTTGCTCATAGCGTTCCCCATGATCCAGAAATACGCCATCACCTGCCAATTCGACCGGGTCCCCCCCAGTTACAACATTGATCAAAAGACGGCCATTCGACAACCTGTCGAAGCTTGAAGCCATACGCGCAGCTAAGGTTGGCGACATTAAACCTGGACGGATAGCAACTAAAAATTTCATTCTTTCCGTTGCAGAAATCAATGAAGAACCAACTACCCAAGCATCCTCACAGGATCGTCCCGTTGGAAGCAAAGCCCCTTCAAATCCCAAATGATCAACTGCCTGTGCAATTTGTTTTAAATAAGGAAGTGTAATCGCTCTCCCTCCCTTTGTCGATCCTAAATAGCGACTTTCCCCATGTGATGGCAAAAACCAAAATACTTTCATTTTATTTCCCCCTTAATTTTTTTTAACATCTGCAGATGCATCTAGAACATTAATTTTGCTTGGAATTAATTTAAGATTGTAAAATGTATCGGCAATATTTTGTTGATCATCCAAAACCGTACTGGAAATCTCCTCAAGTCCGTATTCTTTTCTATTTAATGTTTTTTCTAATGCCTCCACACTCATTCCAATTTCCGGAGATAAAAACTCAGCGACATCCCCTGGGTTTTCTTCAATCAATTTATCAACTTTTATCAGTTCTTCTTTGATGATCTTCAAAGCCTCTTCGTTCCGGGCAAATGAATCAGTTGCCAAGAAGAATTCTCGATTCGCAACCAGTCCTTCTCCATCCCGGATCGTTTTCGTTTCAAGCTCCAATTCCGCCGCTGATAAAAATGGATCCCATATTACCCAGGCATCGATTTGGTTTCCTTCAAAAGCAGCTCTCGCATCAGCCGGTGGCAAGTAGACGGGCTGAATGTCATCAAGAGTAAGACCTGCTTCCTCTAACGCTTTGACCAATAGGTAATGAACATTTGAACCTTTATTCAAGCCAACCTTCTTTCCCTTTAACTCTTTCACATTTTTAATGGGTGAATCCTTTTGTACGACTATTGCCTCTCCTGATGGGTTTGCCGGTTGATTGGCAATGTAGACAAGTGGTGCCTTGGCTGCTTGTGCAAATATCGGCGGCGCCTCCCCTGTGTGCCCAAAATCAATGCTGCCGACATTCAAGGCTTCAAGCAGCTGAGGTCCTGCAGGGAATTCAGTCCAATCGACGGTATATCCCACTTCTTTTAAACGTGTTTCCAGATTCCCTTTTGATTTTAAAATATTTAATGTCCCGAATTTTTGATAACCGATTTGGATGGTTTTCTCTGATTCTTTTGCGTCAGCACTTGTGGAGCTGTTCTTTTCCTGCCCACATGCACTCACTATCAGCATGAAGATGCAAAAAATGGATAGGAGCCATATCTTTCGTTTTTTCTTCATATTCTGCACACCCTTCTTAAACTATTTATATAAAAATAAAAGGCTCCTTTCCTTCACCGATAAGACAATAGGCAAAATGATGCCCAATGTTTTATTGGTAAGTGAAAAGGAGCCTTCGGTAGTCCGATCGGCGTTAACCAGTATGTACCTGCGTTAGTACAGTTTTTCATTCCATGAATATGAATTGAATTTGTATAGCTATTTTATTATTACTATTCTCATCTGTCAACTAAGAATTAAGTATTTTCTGAAACTTTTAAACAAAAACACGGCGAGCCCGATGGCTCGCCGTGTTTTTGTTTATTATGTTATCAATCGAATAATGTGCTTACTGATTGTTCCTCATGCACACGAATAATTGCCTCTGCAATCAATGGTGCTACAGAAAGTCCAACAATTTTATCGATTTTCTTATCTTCAGATAGGGCAATCGAGTTAGTCACGACCAATTCCTTGATCGTTGAATTTTGAATCCTTTCGATGGCAGGACCTGAAAGGACTGGGTGTGTACAACAAGCATAAACTGCTTTAGCGCCATTCTCCACAAGGGCATTGGCCGCTAGTGTGATAGTTCCTGCAGTATCGATGATGTCATCAATCAGTATTGCTGTCTTCCCTTCAATATTACCAATGATGTTCATGACTTCAGCCACGTTCGGTCTTGGACGGCGCTTATCGATAATGGCGATCGGCGCTTTTAGGCGATCGGCCATTTTACGGGCACGAGTTACACCGCCATGATCTGGGGAAACGATGACGATATCACTTAAATCTTTTTCCTTGAAGAAATCAGCTAAAATCGGAACAGCAACAAGGTGATCAATCAGAATATCGAAGAAACCTTGAATTTGTGGTGCGTGAAGATCTAATGTGATTACACGGTGGGCACCAGCCGTTTCTAAAAGATTTGCGACAAGTTTAGCTGTAATTGGTTCACGCGCACGCGCTTTACGATCTTGTCGGGCATAACCGTAATATGGCATTACAATATTGATCGTTTTAGCTGAAGCACGTTTAAGAGCATCGATCATAATTAAAAGTTCCATTAAATTTTCATTGACTGGTTGGCTTGTTGATTGGATTACGTATACGTCACAGCCACGAATACTTTCTTCAATATTAATCTGAACTTCACCGTCACTGAAACTTGTTACGCTACATTTTCCAAGTTCAACACCGATTGCAGCAGCAATTTCCTGAGCTAAATCGAAGTTTGAATTTAAAGAGAATACTTTTAAATTAGGATCTAAATACTGATTTGACATGATGACCTCCGTCGGTTATTTATTAAATTTCAAATTCTTTACATAATCTTCTTTGTTAACTTGACGAGCCCGGGCAACGGATAGGGCATCCTGCGGTACATCTTGCGTGATGGTTGACCCAGCAGCTACATATGCTCCTTCTCCTACCGTTACAGGTGCAACCAGATTAGAATTGCAGCCTATGAAAACATTATCTTCAATCTTCGTCAAATATTTATTTTTCCCGTCGTAATTCACGGTAATAGATCCGCAGCCTATATTAACATTCTCCCCAACCTCTGCATCACCAATATAACTCAAATGCGATACCTTGCTTCCTTTGCCAAAAACGGTCTTTTTAATTTCTACAAAATTACCGATCTTAACGGAATCCTTAATATCTGATTGAGGTCTAACATGTGCGAATGGACCGATTTTCACAAAACTTCCAATACTGCTTTCATGTACAACCGATTGGAGGACTTCCGTTCCATCACCAATTTCACAATTACTGATTTCCGTATTCGGGCCAATTAAGCAATCCTGCCCGATAATACTTTTTCCTTTAATGAATGACCCAGGGTTAATGACTGTATCCTGCCCGATTTGTACATCCGCTTCAATGAACGTAGTAAGCGGATCGATGATCGTTACACCATTCCTCATATGCTTTTCATTGATGCGTTTTCTTAAAACCTGCTCAGCCTGTGATAAAGCCACACGGTCATTCACACCCAATGTTTCCTCGAAATCACTGGATTGGAAGGCCGTCACCACTTCGCCTTCCTGTTTTAAGATTTCAATAACATCCGGTAAGTAATATTCTCCCTGGACATTTTCATTTGAAACTTTTTTCAGCGCGTTAAACAATGCTTGATTGTCGAAGCAATATGTACCGGTATTTATTTCCTTAACATATCTTTCTTCATCAGAGGCATCCTTATGCTCTACGATTTTTTCTACAAGTCCGCCTTCACCGCGAAGGACCCTTCCATAGCCAGCAGGGTTATCTGCATATGCTGTTAAGATTGTTGCTTTCGCCTGACTTTGCTCATGCAATGCTATAAGCTCTTTCATCGTTTCCGCTTTAATCAGAGGCGTATCACCGCAAATAACAAGGGTCGTACCACTTTTCACGGATAAAACGCTTTCCGCTTGCATTACAGCATGTGCCGTACCTAATTGCTGTTCTTGTAAGGCATACTTGCATGAATCACCAAGTTGTTCTTGAACTTTTTCAGCTCCATGGCCGATGACTGTTACAATTTCTTCTATTTGAAGTTGATTGACTTGATCGATAACATGTTGTACCATTGGTTTCCCGCAAACAGGGTGCAAAACCTTATAAAGCTTAGATTTCATCCTAGTACCTTGCCCAGCGGCCAATATTATTGCATAGCGATTACTCATAACAGGCCTCCATTTTCACCTTTTTATCCACTAAAAATATTATCTCAAATAGTGATTCTTTTCAAGGTAACAATTAAAAGTACATATAATTGTCAACCGATCAGGTGAAAAAAGTTCGATTTTCGACAAGGTTTTAAATGTTATTATTGGACCTTGGAGAATTATTTTACATCATGGTCGATGTCATTTTCATTAACAGCATAATACAGAAACAATGTCCCCTGCCTTTTATAACACCAGCCAACCCCATTATCCCAAAACACTATCATGGTGCGCCATACCCTATGTACAAGCCATTTGGGCATACTTCACCCTTTGTTAACTCCCATTCCGAAATCAGGTTACCAATTCATTTCATCTTCAACCAGATGGCTAGATTAAGTGGCATCCCTTTAATTCCACTTACAGGAATTTCAATATCTGGGTGGACAAAAAAGGTTTAAAAATTAAAAAGGACGGGTACTTAAACTTTTGAAGATAACAACGTAGGTTTATATATTCATTAGAGTAAATATCTGCATGATGAGCGGACAAGTTCTAAACTTATCCGATTTTGAATAAATAAAAAAGAGCACTACTTATGAAGTAGGCTCTAGATGCACGAATTATAATTTTAAAGTTTAAAAGTAATGTTATTTTAAGAAGCACCTGCTCCAGCTTCCTCTAATTCAGTTTCAAGTTCTCCCAATCGATGATATTCTGTCAAGACAGCTTCTTGAATTTTCCCGCGTGTCGAGGAATTGATTGGATGAGCGATATCCCGGAATTCTCCATCTGGAGTTCGTTTACTTGGCATTGCTACAAATAAACCATTGTTTCCGTCGATCACACGAATATCATGAACCACAAATTCATTATCCAGTGTAATTGATGCGATAGCTCTCATACGACCGTCCGTATTCACACGGCGTAATCTTACGTCAGTTACTTCCATTTAAGCTCACCATCCCTTTTTGTTGTTGTTAAAACTTAAAGTACATATTCAACAAAAAAACGTGAACTCCTTCTATTATCTGTAATTTTTTTAGAAAATTCAGCCTAGTTTTTTAAAATACTAAAAATCACCCTTATATTAAAGGAAAATTACCCATTACGAATTGCCTTTAAAAAAATAAAAAACGCCCGTTTATTTAACGAGCGCTACTACTTCTATTTCCACTAGTGCGTCTTTCGGAAGCCGAGCAACCTCTACACAAGAGCGAGCAGGTTTGTGAGCAGAAAAATATTCTCCGTATACTTCATTAATCGAACCGAAATCGTCCATACTTTTAATGAATACTGTAGCCTTAATGACAGTTTCCAATGAAGCCCCAGCTTCTTTCAATACAGCTTGGAGATTCTTAAAGACCTGGTGTGTTTGTTCCTTGACATCCCCTGTCACCATCTCACCAGAAGCAGTAAGTGGGATCTGTCCTGAACTGAAAAATAACTTATCCACGATCACGCCTTGTGAATATGGTCCGATCGCTGCCGGTGCTTCATCCGTATGTATCGTTTTCATGATATGATTCCCCCTATTCCTTTTTCGTAAAATAATTCCCTCGGCTGACATTGATTTTCTTGTCTCTTTCGACTACCTGCGTCAACTTGATTAATGAAACATAGTCCTCGACAAGACACTCCTCCGTATGTTCGGATTCGACCAGCACCGCAATTCCGGCAACTGTTGCCTTGAATTCATCCAATAGACTGACCATACCGTTGATGGTACCCCCAGCCTTCATGAAATCGTCTACAATTAATACATTCGAACCCTCAACCAAGCTTCTCTTAGAGAGTACCATAGTCTGAATCCTCTTTGAAGAGCCAGAAACATAATTGATGCTCACTGTAGAACCTTCCGTTACTTTATTATTCCTTCTTACAATGACAACTGGAACATTCAAATAATTTGCCACGGCGTATGCTAATGATATCCCTTTGGTTGCCATTGTCATGATGACTGAGACATTTTTCTTGGCATACATTGAGGCGATTATCCTTCCAACCTTATTCACGGTTTGCGGATGTCCTAATATGTCTGTCATATATAGATAACCGCCAGGAAGCAACCTTTCGGGACTAGCAATCGTATCGCATAATCCGTCAATGAAGGCATTGGCTTCTTCTTCCTTGATGGAAACAATATATTTCACTCCACCGGCCGCACCTGGAACGGTTGTTAAAGATCCTATCCCGCGTTGTTCAAAGGTATCTTTGATGATCGTCAAATCTTCACTGATAGAGGATTTTGCCGAACTATACCTTTCAGCAAAATAAGTCAGCGAAACCAGTTCCCCCGGATGTTCTAATAAATAATTGGTCATATCGACTAGCCTCTCGCTGCGACGAAATTTCATTGAGACACCCCCTTTGTGAATTCCGAATATTATATAGCAACTATACCACTAATGTACGTTTCTATTCAAGGTTGTTTCGATCACCCAGTAAACGGACTGCATAGACTTGATCACAAAATCCGCGAAGTCCATTATAAATTCTTTGCATGCGCGAATCATGTTCCACCAAACCAAAAACGGTCGGACCACTTCCGCTCATCAAGACCGAATCTGCTCCAAATGTCTTCATTTGATCTTTAATGTTCGCAACCTCTGGGTATAACTGCAATGTCACCTGTTCCAGAACATTGCCCAACCCCTCGCATACATCGTGATAATTGTTTTCCATAATAGCCGTAATCATTCCAGGTACATCCGGATGCTCCATTTTTGAAGTTTGGAGCCTTTTATATATATCCGCTGTCGAAACGCCAATCGTCGGTTTGGCCAAGATGACCCAGCATTTTGGCGGTGCAGGAAGATGCGTGATTTTTTCCCCGCGCCCTCTGGCCAATGCCGTACCTCCGTATACACAAAATGAAACATCGGAGCCAATTTCAGCTCCTATTTCCGCAAGTTCATCCATGGAAAGACCTAGCTTCCACAGTCTATTTAAGCCCCTCAATGTAGCTGCGGCATCACTGCTTCCACCAGCAAGCCCTGCGGCTACAGGTATATTTTTCTCTATAGTTATAGAAACACCTTTATTGATTCCAAAACGTTCCTTTAGAATAAATGCGGCTTGATAAGCTAAATTCCGATGATCATCCGGAACAAATCGATTATGGGATAGAATTTGGATATGATTCCCCTTTATTTCCTTTAGTTCAATTCTATCGGCAAGGTCGACTGTCGTCATGATCATTTCCACCTCATGATACCCATCAGGCCGTTTGAAAAGCACATCCAAAGCCAAATTAATCTTAGCCGGGGCTTTTTCCATAAGCTTCAATATGTCCACCTACTTTAACGTTCTTAAAAGTTCTTGTCCTATTCTATCATATTTGTTTATATTCTAAAGGTTTTTTCATCGTAATTTCAATGTAATGAAGCTAAGATTGGCCTTTAGAGGGGAATAGACACATGTAGGCACATGGGAGAGCAGCCACTTCCTGAATCCCAAAAGACTTGCTACATATCCAAATAGCAATTACCGATACATAAAAAAACCAGACTCCTTAACTACAATGTAAGCAAAAATGAATAGAGCTATACATCGCATAAGAAGTCTGGCTACTTTCAACATGACGGCATGATACAATTAAGTGTTTATCTTACTCCTTGTTCACCAATTGACGTTGTGCTTTTTCGATAGCAAGTTTTACCATGTTACCTGCGTCCCTGGCCCGGATTCCTCCCCAGCCTTCTTTCTGGACAACATCGTAAAATCCAAGTTCTTTAGCCAATTCCTCTTTAAGACCATTTGACATAATCCCTTTTTTCCTGCTCAAGCGAAGCAACCCCTTTCACATGCCGTCACATGCCTAGTGTTTGCATCATAAGCTATTTCATTACATCCTTTTTAAGCCTCTATTGGGGCTCACAGGATATTTTATACAAAACAAAAAGCAGCAAACATAGTTGTTCGCTGCCTCGTCTAAGTTAAATCTCTTGTTGTTTGTTTAAAAATGTTAGTTCTACGGTTTCCGTTAAAACATCCGCATAGCTGTAAGATACTCTTTCAAACGCATTTTCATCTTGGTCGAGCTCAATTACAAAAACAGCCGGATAAGTTTCCGCCAAAGTTCCAAATCGTTCTACAGTCTTTCTTCTTCCACCGTTTGCTTTTAAGAGCAATCTTTTACCTAGGTTTGAATCAAGTGCAGTTTTAATATCAGCTAGAGTTTTTGGCATTTTCGGTCCACCTCACTAAGTTAAGTATATCACAATTCACAAATATACGCAAACAAAATAATAAATTATATCAGCACTTAAAAATGTAGTCAATATATTTTTATCTGAAATCCGGCAAAATCGCGAACAATTTTATTATATCCTGGGAAATGAAAAATTATGTAAACGAACTATTTCATTAATTATTAAACCGAATTTTCGTAGTTAAATCATTACTTAGTGACATTACCAAACAAAAAAACCGTTTTTTTGTGAGGATATCCGAATTCTTCCCCACCAAAAGCAAGCTGCATTCTTTTAAAATGCAGCTCGTTCATTCTTCCTGAAATGGCTTGAAAGGCAACCCGGTCCGTAACACCCCTTTAGTCTCAATTCCCCCCAACCCCTTCTCTCCCGTTAATGTATTCCGAAGGACATCCCAAACATGAATATGATCGGAAAAAGGTGTAAAGCTTATCTTTCCGACGATATATACCGGATCAAGAGCATGTATATTAACACGGGAGGGAGAACTTGCAAAATTAGCCCCCGCTTGGATTAATGATTCAAAATGCGATTGACAAGCCCCGGCAAATATAATCAGTTGATCTAAATGGGAAACCCTCCTTCGTGCTTCTCTAACTGTCTGTACAAAATCCTTTGAGTGACGGTAGGCATTGATATCGGACATCGGTCCTTTTGATTTTGAATAGGCATCATGACCGGTGACAACAAGAATGTCCGGCCGATAATGGTCCAACAACCCCCCGATTCTTTGGGGCATTTCCTTTTCATTGCAATAGATGCCATTGACCGGAATACTGAATTTCTGATATAGTTCCATGCATTTCCTTAAGTAAGACGCATCCCCATCAACATGGAGGACCCTCCCTGGTATCTGAAAATATTCACCGCTATACCGATAGCCATTACTCGATTGATAGCCATTTTTTTGTTGTTGCAGCTCTAGATCTTGTGTTAATAATCGGTAAGATTGTTCTTGAAGTACCTCATTCGATTTTTGTCGATCATTTCTTTCATTATCATTAATGATCATTAAATCTTGAAAAGGTGCATCTGCAATCAGTCGGATATCTTCCCCATAAAGAATAGCTTCACGCCTTCCGTCAATATCACGGATATCGATTACCCGGAACAACACGTCGCATTTATAAGAAACCCGACCGACAATATCGTTTATTTGAATATTCATGGCCTCACCCCATGAGAAGACTTATTTTCAGCCCGCCCTAGTTTATTTTCATTCTTAAGTTATGCGAACCATTCTTGAATGGTGAAAGGTTGGGATTGATTACATTTTTGGGTACGGTTCCATCATGGTATGCCAATATCAAAATAAAAAAAGCCGGAAGCTGGGAGTGACCCCATTCCGACTTTAATCTTTCACATTATCTTTATTTGAAATTCGGCAATAACGCATCACTTAAGCGGCCAAATTCTTTGATGCTCAGTGTTTCTCCTCGTCTGGAAGGATCAACTTCTGCGGCTTCGAGAGCAGCAAGTATGAGCTCTTTTTTCGACTTACCATCCGGCAGCTGACTGATTAGGTTATTTAATATCGTTTTCCGGCGCTGTGCAAAGCTCGCCCGGGTCACAGTGAAGAAGAAGTCCTCATCCAGGACCTCAACGATTGGCTTATCGCGCAAGGTAAGGCGGATTACGGCTGAATCAACATTAGGCTGAGGCATGAATACCGTTTTGGGTACGATCATCACTGTTTCGGCTTCGGTATAATATTGAATCGCAATGGATAAAGAACCATATTCCTTTGTCCCAGGTTTTGCGGCAATTCGATCAGCCACTTCCTTTTGCAGCATGCACACGATGCCTCTAATGGGCAGGTCCTCGGACAATAGCTTTAAAATGATCGGCGTCGTGACATAGTATGGCAGATTTGCAACAACCATCAGGTCCGATAAGCCAGCGAATTCCTCCTCGATTACCTTCTTGACATCTGCCTTGAGAACATCCCCGTGAATGATGTTTACATTGTTATAGGGAGACAGTGTATCCGATAAGATGGGCAGTAGACGCTGATCAATCTCAAAGGCCGCAACCTTTTTGCTGCTTTTCGCTAGTTGTTCCGTCAATGCCCCGATTCCCGGCCCAATTTCGATGGCGCCGCTTTCCTCTGTCAAATTGGCATGTTCGACAATACGTTTCAAGATATTCGTATCGATTAAAAAGTTTTGTCCTAAGCTCTTTTTAAAGGAGAATCCGTATTTCTTTAATATTTCTTTCGTTCTGACAGGGGTTGCAATATCCTTATTCATTATTTTCCTCCTGAATTATCTGTACCATCGCTTTCTCAAAAGCATCAGTTGATATTTGGAACATTTTTAGTCTCTTATATAACTGTTTACCATTGGTAAACCCGATTTTTAAAATAGATCCAAGTTTTTCCCTTCGTTCCTTGGCACCGGACCCGCCGATTAAACCTGCATCTATTAAATCCTGCTGTGAAATCTCTTCTGAAGCCTCTTCATCCATTAACTGGGCATCCTTTAAAGCATTACGAATCGCCTCAGGAGAAGCATGTTCCACACCAATTCCTCTACCTGACTTAGGAAGGGCTTCCTCCTTCGTTAAAAAGGCGTGTTTACATCCTTTTACTTGTTCTGAAATGATGTTCCTTATTTTTTGACCAGGAAAATCAGGGTCCGTGAAAATGATGGCTCCACGCGTCATTTGTGCAAGCCTCACCTGCTCGATACAGGACTCATTCACCGCGGAACCATTGGTTTCTATTGTATCAGCATTAACAGCCCTTTTTATCGCTACCGTATCGTCTTTTCCTTCTACAACAATAATCTCTTTAATCTTCTTCATGGTTTCCTCCATACAGAAAAGCGTAAGCGCTTTGATTAGCTCTTGGATAAACGTAACCGGTCCCCCGTAAAATTTTTCTGGATAGAGAATCCAGTCAAAATCATTTATGAAAGTTTACACACATAAATTGAAATCTTATGGAATAGTGAGACGTCTATCTTATTAAAACAGTTTTACATAGGGTTTTTCAACAAGTGGAAAATAAAACGCAAAAAACAGGAGACGAATTCATCTCCTGCGAGAGAAACCTTATTAGTCCAATACACGAACCTTTACTCTCTTTACACCCCAACGATAGGCATCATTTTTCGAGGAAAAGAAGACATCAATCCTATTTCCCTTTATTGCTCCGCCTTTGTCAGCAGCTACAGCATAGCCGTATCCATCTACATATACTTTCGACCCCAAAGGAATCACGCTTGGATCGACAGCAATGATCTTTGCACCCGGATTACTCTTAAGATCTACGCCTGTAGACGTGACACCGGAACAGCCCTTACAACTGGCAGTATAAGCTGTTGATGATACGTATATTTCTTTTCCACTTGAAGAACTAACGTTAGTTACTCCGCGTGATGCCTGGGCAACTGTCGTTCGAGTTCCGACCGTTACAACTTTATCCTGCTTTTTATTAACTACTCTTTCTGAAAGTAATTCTCTTTTGACCTCTTTGCCATTTTCCTTAACAACTTCATATTTCTTGGAAATGAGTCCGTCTTTTCCTTCTTTGACAATTTTCTCTTTCCCTTTTGATAAAGAGTCATCTTTTTTTGTTATGACAGCAAAGTCAACTGGTTCTTCCACTACATCGGTGACTTTTTCAATTCGAACTACGTTTACCGTATTCTCAGCTTCAACTTTTTCGGTTAATTCTGGCTCAACTCGATCCAAATCATTGAGTTTTACTCCTTGTTGCTTTAAAAAGTCAGCGACAGTAGTCGAAGTTGACCAGACCTGCTTTTCGTTTCCACCTACCACTAATTTCAGTGAAAAGGCTTTGTCTATGGCAACTTCCATATTCGCTTTCAGCTTCGTATTTTTTGAAGGGGTGATCTTATCCTGTTCCTTCACACTAAGATCTTGATCCTTTAAAAGATCTTCTACCGTTTCTGCAGTGGACCAGACTTCCTCCGTCTTACCATCCTGTACCATGACGATTTTTTGTGCAGGCTTCCAAACCACCTCTAAATCATCATCAACCTTCGTGGCTCTTGATGGATGGACATAGTCTGCGGCTTGAACGGTAATCTCTAAATCTTCCAACATATCATTTACAGTAGCCGCGTGTGTACGCACTACCTCTTTTTTTCCGTCTAGCATGATTGTTACTGTATCCTTTGTACCTTGATATATTAGTATTCCCAATGCTGTAGAAACAAGAATAGCACTGCAAATGGCAATTGCCATTCTCTTCTTCCCAAAAGGTTTGGGAATAAGGTTTTTCATAGTTTTTAATAGAATGAAAAACTCCTCCTTCCTCCCGGTGATTATATAGACTTAGTTATCAAGCTGTCAACCCATTCACTTCTCATTCAGGAAATTACTACCTATTATGCATATTCCATATTGAAAAAGAAAGGGTGACTTCTCGACATAATAAGCCTATAGTTGGAGCGAGATTTGTAGAAAGTTTAAAATAATACGATTTTAGCTAGCGAACCCCGGGAGATATTGTAAAATAAAATGTCAGTTAATGCCGAATAATTTTTTGGCATTTTCTGTTGTCGCCTGGGAAACTTCCTCGATTGTAAGTTGTTTGATTTCTGCAATTTGTTCAGCAACAAGCTTCACATACGAAGGTTCATTACGCTTCCCCCTATAAGGATGGGGAGCCAAATATGGACAATCGGTCTCTATCAGTAAACGGTCTAAAGGTACGGCCGCTGCCACTTCCTTTGGTTTTTTTGCATTCTTGAAGGTTACAGGGCCACCCAATGAAATATAAAAATTCATATTAATGCATTCCAAAGCCGTTTCCGCACTTCCGCTAAAGCAATGCATGATGCCTCCAACCCTTGATGCCTCTTCTTCCTTGAGTATGTTCACGATATCCGCGGTCGCTTCCCGATTATGGATGATAATGGGCAGCCCAACCTTTTTTGCCAGACGGATTTGCTTCCTGAATACCTCCATTTGAACATCTTTCGGTGATTTATCCCAATGATAATCCAGGCCCATCTCACCAATGGCCACAACCTTTGGATGGTTGGATAATTCCTCGATCCATTGTAAGTCCTCTTCTGTCATATCTATAGCATCGACAGGATGCCAGCCGACTGCGGCATACATGAAATCATAAGCTTCTATCAATTCCATTGCCCTTATAATAGTAGGCCGGTCAAAACCAACGACAACCATATTATTGACTCCTGCTTCCTTAGCTCTTTCTATTACTTCTTCGAGATCCTCGTTGAATTGTTCCGCATTAACATGTACATGTGTATCAAATAACATTATTTTTCTTCCTTTCTAGCACTATTTTATAAAAAAATGAAAGTTTTATGTTTCACATTTAGGTAACAAACAGATTACAAAGGACCTTATATGCCCAACTAATAATCCAGCACTAAAAACAAAACCTGTATAAAAGTACTTTTTCCAAAAGCATAAAGAAAAAAACATAAAAATGTTTCATATGAAACACCTTTATGTTTTCATCGGTTTATTTCACCTTTGAACCATTTGGAATCGATGAATCTATTGTAGCGACTGAGAGTACACCATCTTGGCTTCCCGCCAAAATCATTCCTTGCGATAGCTCGCCACGAAGTTTAACAGGTTTCAAATTCGTTACGCATATCACCTTTTTGCCCACTAAATCTTCGGGTTTATAATGCTGTGCAATGCCTGAAACGACTTGCCGTTTCTCATAGCCCAAATCAAGCTGAAGTTTAAGAAGCTTATCCGCCTTCTTTACTGGTTCAACTTCCATGACCTGAGCAACACGAAGCTCCACTTTTGTAAAGTCATCAATAGTGATTTCATCAACCTCGGGAATCTCCACTTCCACTTTTTCCTCGGCCTTAGGTGCATCGCCCTGCATTTGTTCTTTAATATATAAAACTTCCTCTTCCATATCCAAACGAGGGAAGATCGGATCTCCCTTCAAAACTTTTGTTTCAGCAGGAATTTGACCGAACTCCGCTAAACTGTCCCAGGATTTCAACACATCATCTTTGATGCTAAGCTGAGCAAAGATTTTTTCCGGTGTTTGCGTCAAGAACGGTTTCAAAAGGATTGCCGTCCTGCGTAATGATTCCGCCAAATGAACCATGACACTAGCAAGGTCCGCTTTCCTTGATTCATCTTTAGCAAGAGTCCATGGCTGGGTTTCATCGATGAATTTGTTAGTTCTGCTCACTAATTGCCAAATGGATGTTAGTGCAACTGAAAATTCCATGTTTTCCATTGCTTCCTCATACTTGCCTACCGTTTCTTGGTTCATTTCAAGCAAAGCCTTTTCGAATTCACCATTGGATCCATCGTAATTTGGAATTACACCATCAAAATACTTATTGACCATTGCAACTGTTCGATTTAATAAATTCCCTAAATCATTTGCCAGGTCAAAATTGATCCGTTCAACAAACCCTTCCGGTGTAAATACTCCATCGGAACCAAATGGAACTTCACGCAATAAATAGTAGCGTAAAGAATCCAAACCGTAACGATCAATCAATGTAACGGGATCCACTACATTTCCTTTTGATTTGGACATTTTACCATCTTTCATGAGAAGCCATCCGTGGGCAAAGACTTTCTTTGGAAGCGGCACATCAAGAGCCATTAACATGATCGGCCAATAGATCGTATGGAAACGCACAATTTCCTTTCCGACCAGATGTACATCGGCCGGCCAATAATTCAAGTATTTAGAATCATTATCCGTTCCGTACCCCAATGCCGTTATATAATTGGTCAAAGCATCTATCCAGACATAAATAACATGCTTTGGATCTCCCGGCACCTTGATGCCCCAATCGAAAGTAGTACGTGAAACGGCCAGATCTTCCAATCCAGGCTTGATGAAGTTATTGATCATTTCATTTTTGCGGGATTCCGGTTGAATGAAATCCGGATTTTCCTCATAAAACTCCAGTAACCGATCCGCATATTTACTCATCTTAAAGAAGTAAGATTCCTCTTTCACCTTCTCAACAGGCCTGCCGCAATCAGGACAGTTTCCATTGCTTTCTTCCACCTGACGTTCCGTGAAGAAAGATTCGCAAGGTGTACAATATAGCCCTTCATATTGGTCCAAATATATATCACCCTGGTCCAATAGCCTTTTGAATATCTTGGCTACAACCTCTTTATGGCGATCTTCCGTCGTCCTGATGAAATCATCATATGAAATATCAAGCTTTTCCCAGAGCTCTTTAATCCCTGATACGATATTATCTACATATTGCTGTGGAGTGATTCCTTCCTCAGCCGCTTTACGCTGGATTTTTTGACCATGTTCATCAGTTCCTGTTAAATACATGACATCGAAGCCACGCATCCTTTTATAACGAGCCATGGCATCCCCTGCAACTGTCGTATACGCGTGCCCTATATGTAAATTACCACTCGGATAATATATGGGTGTCGTGATATAGAATGTTTTTAATTTATCTTGCACTACGTTCCCTCCTCATCTTTTGAAAAACCGGCTAAAGGATTGACCCAAGCCATAAGAATATATTTAAGTTATTATCTCTATTTTAACGCTATATGCGACAATAATCACTAATCTAATCATCGTGTTAATAGAATTAAGAAATTATATTTAAAAATAAGTGATCTGGACGTGACTACCCTTATTATGACAGCATTACCTCTTACCTCAACAAAATATACCTAAATTTCTTTTTTTGTGCAACAACTCACATATTCGTAAAGTTTTTCAGAAAATTATCCTTAATTCAGAACTTTTGTTTTGAAACTAAATTATATTAAACATATAATGATGAAGTATGTTTTATATGCACACTTTGTCGAAATCTGGTGAAGTGAGGGGTTCCTTGTAGTCTAGCTATTTCTTTACTTTTAAAGGCATAACCGATTTTTTCTCTTTAAAAGCCTTTTTGTTACACGAAATGAGCCATGCTATTTCTTACAAAAAAATGAAAATAAATCATTGACGAATTTGGGAATGGCTGGTATTATAAATTTATAAAAAAATTTGTCGAAAAATGGCGAAAAAAATAGAAAATAGGGTACTAGATTGTAACTGAGAGGAGAAATTATAAAAATGAAATCTACAGGTATTGTTCGTAAAGTTGATGAGTTAGGCCGGGTGGTTATTCCAATCGAACTTCGTCGTACATTGGGTATCGCTGAGAAAGACGCTCTTGAAATCTATGTTGATGATGAGCGCATCATCTTGAAAAAATACAAACCAAACATGACTTGCCAAGTTACAGGTGAAGTTTCCGATAACAACCTTACACTTGCTAATGGTAAATTGATCCTTAGCCGTGAAGGTGCAGAATTACTTATTCAAGAAATTCAACAAAACTTCACTGCTTCTAAATAAATGATATAAAAAAAACTTCCGACCTTCGGAAGTTTTTTTTATGTTTATTATTCTTGTATATCAATATGATACGCTTGATATACATCCCGTTTTTGCATATTGCGATCTTTTGCGACCTGCTTGATTGCGTCCTTTGAAGTGAATTGCTTGGTTTCCATATAATGATTAACATGACCGACGATGTCAAGGACCATCCACCAAGCTTCTTCAGGTTCCTCCTCCGACCATTGCCCTCCTTCTATTATTAAACAGAACTCTCCGCGAATTTCGGATTCCGTCGCCCATGTCAATGCTTCACTCACAGTCCCTCGAATGAACTCTTCAAATTTCTTGGTCAATTCACGGCATAATACTATACGACGGTCACCTAAAATTTCATGCATATGTTTCAATGTATCTTTCAATCGATGTGGCGATTCATAAACGATCCAAGTCGATTCCAATTTTTTTAATTTTTCCAGCTCCTGCTTTTTTTCTTTTGCTCCCCGCTGTAGAAAGCCATAAAAGTAAAAGGGCTGCGGAATCAGTCCAGATGCGATCAATGCAGTTAATGCAGCATTTGCCCCAGGCAACGGGATGACTTTAAACTGTTCGGCAATGGCTTCTTTGACCAGTTCATATCCCGGATCGGATATCGTCGGCAAGCCCGCATCACTTACCAATGCAATGACCTCTCCAGACCGAAGCCTCTCAAGCATCTGCTTTCCGCTATATTCCTTATTATGTTCATGGTAACTGACGATAGGTGTCGAAATTTCAAAGTAGTTGCATAATTTCTTTGTATTTCGCGTGTCCTCAGCAGCAATGACATCCGCTTCCTTTAAGATTCTTAAAGCCCGGAAACTCATATCCTCAAGGTTTCCTATCGGTGTAGGAACCAGATATAGAGCTGGCTCCAATCCTTCTTTTTCAAAACTCTTTTGCTGCCACATATCATGTATCCTCCTTTGCCATCCACTTTTGCTTTTGTTTTCTGGTTAATTGCTTGAATTTATATTCAGCCTGCATGGCCAATGTCTGTGTTTCGAATATTTCATGATAAATCAGTTCAACCGGGGTCCGGCCACGTGTATACTTTGCACCCCTGCCTTGATTATGAGCATCAATCCTGCGGTCCAAATTATTGGTATACCCAGCATAATAGCTTCCGTCCCTGCATTTTAAAACATAAAAATAATGCTTATTCCTCTCCATATAAAATCCTTCTGATTTCCGGATTATACTCATTTTGATCATTATATACAACAAGCGGAGGAAGAATCTTCAAATCAGGGTTGCCGTCCTTTATCCCTTCAATAAGAATCGTATTCGCTTCTTTTGAACTCTTTGGATAAACGAACTGCAGTCGCTTTGGTTCAATTCTGTACATCCTCATGAAATGGAGGATATCCATCAGACGGCCAGGTCTATGAACGAATGCCGCTTTCCCACCTTGACGCAACAACTGACTTGAAACACGCATGACGTCCTCTAGATTACACATTAATTCATGTCGGGCAATTGCAAAATGCTCATTTTTGTTAATTTCCTCGATAGATGGCGTCGGGAAATAGGGTGGATTGCAAGTAACTACATCATATTTGCTATACCCTATCTGTTTTGGTATTTCCTTTATATCCCCATGAATCATCTCGATCTGCGAGGATACGCCATTATAGTCCATGCTCCTCTGGGCCATATCATATAACCGCTCTTGAATTTCAACACCGGTAATTTGCCCTTTCGTTCTTGTACTCAGCAGCAAAGGTATGACCCCATTCCCTGAGCAAAGATCTACGATTTTCCCTTTTTGGATCGGGACATTTACGAACCTTGATAATAAAACGGCATCTAATGAAAAAGAGAACACCGACGGGCTCTGGATGATCCTTAATTTCTCAGCCAATAGATAATCCAGGCGCTCATCTCCTTTAAGTTCCACCATTGCTGTTACCCTCCTAATCATGTATGGAAAAAGCATGTATAGGGAACATGCTTCGACATAACTATCGTACAAAAAGGGGCCTGACTCATAGTATGCGTCAGACCCCGAATCACTATATATTGTAAACGGTCTATCTATCACGTAAAAGAGATGGAACATCTTTTATATTATTCCATTATCACTTCTTGTTTAAAAAAGATAAACAGAACAAGCAATCTCCTTCTTTTCTTAAACTGCCAAAATGCAGATTGCAAATGTGAAAGCCTTCTTGATAGATACGGGCTAAATTATCATAGCCTTCCCCGATATCCATAACCTTGTCCGCACTTGCAGTACGGTTTTTCACTTTTTGTTTGACCTTTACTGCAGCAGGAGCAGTTTCGACTTCCACAAGGCCCAACCGATGGCGCAAATGCTCGTTCTCCAGCTTGATCGACTGATTTTCCTCAAGGATTTCAGCTAAGTTCTGCTTCAATTCTCCAAGCTGCTTATATAATTGGCCTATCTGGGTTTCCATATTGGTCACCGACTCAAAAATATCTTTCTTATCCACGCTCTCCCACCACCTTAATAATCTGTGGCTTGAATAGAAACGGCTCCCTCTTTAAGAATCTCATCTAGAGTATACTCTAATACTCTTTCTTGCTCGATTAGTTCAATCTGAAGTACGCGTTCTAGAATATTAAGCCCCACTACCTTGCCTTTGCCACCAGGCGTATTAATCATTTCACCTAAATCAGGAAGCATTTCCTTCGCACTTTCATACTCATCATTTTCATATTTCAGACAGCACATCAATCGACCGCATAAACCTGAGATTTTTGTAGGATTTAATGATAAATTCTGATCCTTCGCCATTTTGATGGAAACCGGTTCAAAATCCCCAAGAAATGTGGAGCAACAAAGCATTCTGCCACAAGGTCCGATGCCACCAAGCATCTTTGCCTCATCCCTAACCCCAATTTGGCGCAGTTCTATGCGAGTTCTGAATATGGCAGCTAAATCTTTGACTAAATCACGGAAATCCACGCGACCATCCGCTGTAAAATAAAACACGACTTTATTTCTGTCGAAAGTATATGACACATCAACCAGCTTCATATCCAGTTTATGCTCCACAACCTTTTGACAACATATAGAGTAAGCCTCTTCTGCAGCCGCCTTGTTCTCGTCTACAATCAGCTTATCTTTTGCATCAGCGACCCGAAGTACTTTTTTCAATGGCAGGACAACATCGTTTTCATCTACTTGTTTACGGGCTGTAACGACTCTACCGAATTCAACACCGCGGACAGTCTCCACTATTACAAAATCGTCCTTAGGAATAGTGAATTCACCCGGATCGAAGTAGTATATTTTGCCCGCCTTTTTAAAACGGACACCTACAACATCATACAAATCATGATCCCTCCTGCAAATTCAGCACAAGCTGTTCCATCAACAGCTGTGGATTCGTGTTGGACATCAGCTTCCTTTTTGCTTCCAAAATGCAACCCATATGTTCAGCAAGGCGTCTTGGGGAAAGATGAAGAGCGTGAGTTTCAAATTCCTTCAGTTTATTTTGGAATACAACGAAGTCCTTTTTGTCCAACTGAATGTATAATAAATCCTTATATATAAGAAGTAACAAATCAAGACCTCTGTCAACCTGTTCTCTTTCTTTAAAGTGTGTGGACCAATCCGTCTGAAGGTACAGCAATGCCTTCAAGGAATTGATTTTTAACACTTCATATAATTTTACCACTATTTTTTGAGCTTGTACAAACCATTCATCATGGCTAAGCTCGATTCCAGCTTCCAGATTCTGTGTTATGTGTGCGATGACCGAGGCCAGCTGTGGTTCTAACTCCTGTTCTATCAGCTTCCGTCTCACATTCTCCGGAGATAATGGTTTGAATGAAATCACTTGGCACCTAGATAATATTGTCGGTAGAATCCTCTGAAGCTGTTCGGTCATCAATATTGCTACAGTATCAGCCGAAGGTTCTTCTAAAAATTTCAATAGACTGTTGGCTGCCCCCACCGACATTTTGTCCGCATCGGCAATCATATAAACCTTTCGATCTGCCTCTACGCTTTTTTTCGAAAACTCTTCCTGCAGCCCCTTGATTTGTTCTTTCTTTATTGAGAGACCGTCTTTTTCTATCAAATGGACATCAGGATGATTCCCACTTGAAATCCGTTTGCAATTCCGACAAAGTTCGCATGGCTCATAACCTGCTGTCGGGGCTTCACATAGTAAGCTTTTGGCAAAGGCAATGCTTATCTCTTGCTTACCTGTCCCTTTTTCCCCTTCAAATAAATACGCATGAGCCACCCTGTTCTTCGTTATGCTATTTTGCAGCATCGTCATTACCTGCGGCTGAATTTCACTCATGTCCTGCCATGTTTTATCCAAAACCATCAACTCACTTAAGTATATAAATTAATCAGCAAACCTTTAATCTCGCCAATCATTTCCAATATTTCAAGCGAGCTTTTCTCTTTATTAAGAATTTCCTCGCTTAACTCAACTAATCTTGCATCTATCGTTTCCACGGTTTTCAACGGCCGGCTTTGTCCATATTCGTTCCAGCTCGTAGATTGTTTCAGTTCCAGTCCATATTCAACCGCTTCTTTAACAAACCGTTTCACCAATGCTTTATATTTTGCCAATTCCCTAAAAGTACGTGACCTTACTAAACGCTGACCGGCACCTTCAATATCGCCTATCAAACGGTTTAATGTTTGGATTTGCATCTTTTGATCCTGTGTCTGAACCATTTGTTGAAATCTTCCATTCCCAGTTTGGAACTGTTTGGCATCCTGACGCGATTTATCAAGCTTAATAGGGATATCATGGTTGATTTTCATAATGAACCTCCCTGTAACTAACCGTTAAAATTGTAAAAAGTTTTCAACCGGCAGAACAAAAATGGTCGCACCGCCTACTTGAATCTCCACTGGGTAAGGTACATAGGACTCGGCATTCCCGCCCATCGGTGAAACCGGTGATACTAATTGGGATCGTGACTGACAATTCTGTTTGATTATCTGAATGGCTTGGTCAACGCGTTCATCCTCTGTGCCAATCATAAAAGTCGTATTACCTGATTTTAAAAACCCGCCAGTGCTGGCTAGCTTGGTCGTTCCGAAATTATTTTCCACTAATTGATTCAGCAGGCGATGACTATCCTTGTCTTGAACGACAGCAATGATCATTTTCATTCTCATCATCCTCCGGTTACTCTGAATTTTTACTAACTCCATTATATCAACTAGTCCTTGCCTGGAATAGTATTGGGTGAATAATATGGAAACCTATATATTCAGTTTCCCGTTTTTGCTAAAAAATCCAACAAGCTGGCTTTCGTTTCTTCAAGTACTTCATCTATTGTCCGGCCTGCATCCACGATGATGAAACGGTCTTTCCATCTATTTATAATGAATTGATACCCCTCACAAACTTTTTTATGGAAGTCGAGGGCTTCAAGATCCAGCCGGTTCACTTCCCTTTCCCCATTGGACTGGATACGTCTTAATCCCTCTTCTGGGTCGATATCAAAAAAGAGCGTGGCATCTGGCATCATATCTCCAATTGCGAATTTATTGATATTGTAAACTTCTTCTATATCCAAACCCCTTGCATGGCCCTGATAGGCTAACGAGCTGTCTATAAATCTGTCACAGAGGACAATTCCCCCTCGTTCCAACTCAGGAATGACCACTTCCACTAAATGCTGACGCCTTGCTGCTGCGTATAATAAAGCCTCTGTTCTCGCGTCCATGGCTGTATTATCTTTATTAAGGATCACTTCCCTAATTTGTTCCGAAATGGGTACTCCACCTGGCTCACGCGTTAATAGTACTTGGTAGCCTTCTTGTTGCAGAGCCTTGCCAAGCATTTGGGTAATTGTTGTTTTCCCGGCACCCTCAGGCCCTTCCATTGTTATAAAAATACCACGTTTCATCGATGTACCTCCAAGGTTCTTTGTTTGTAGTATAACATTTTAACCAGTCTGCCCGCTTTCATAAACGATTAATTCTCCGTTTGAAAGGGAGGAACCGCCATGAAACCTTGATCCCAGTTCTAGCAGGCTTCTCAAAGTGGATATATGTTCAGGAGTAATCATTTCCCCGGACATAATCAAAGGGATCCCTGGTGGATAAGGAATGACCATCTCGGCAGATACCTCACCCACTGCTTTGTGTAATGCGACAGGTTTTGATTTACTATGTTTCATGACGGAGTATGGCATTTCAAGTCCTATCATTGACCTTCGTTCAGGCAAGCTTTCCCCAAGATTCTCTTCCTTGAATCCAATTCTGCCTTCAGTGGCACTTTTTATAGTTTGAACGATTTCATGAAAAGGAAATTCGGCATCCATTTTTAATAAGGGTAAAATCAGTAATAAATTATCACGATCAGCCAATTCCGTAAAAATGCCTTCGGCTTCACATAGCTGCTGTAACTCAAACCCGCTTAAACCATTTGTTGATTGAATGACCACTTTCAACGGGTCCGCCGCGATGCCTAGTGGCGCCTCCAGCACCCTTACTGTATCCAGGGCACCTAATTCGCTTCTGAAATCTAATATCCTTTCAATAAGGGAACTTTTATCTTCTGATGTAAAAGCGGCTAAGTAGGCCCTGGCCAAGTCGAGCGATCCCATAATCGGGTAAGATGGACTGCTCGACTGAAGCATTTGTAAATAGAAGGCTACTTGATCGACATCAACTAAGGATGAATTCACATGAAGAAATGACCCCATCGTCATGGCCGGCAGTGTTTTATGCGCAGAATGGACAACGGCATCTGCCCCTGCCAATATGGCTGGCTTTGGAAACGGGCTTCCTACCTGAAAATGAGCGCCATGTGCCTCGTCCACCAGCACCGGAATCCCCTTTTGATGTGCGAGTCTTACCATTTCCGTCAAGTCTTCACCAAGACCATAATAATTAGGATAGGTAACAATGATCACTTTTACATCTGGATGTACACTCAAGGCTTCATCAATTAATTTTGAACTTACACCGCCAGCAATGCCCCATTTCTCATAATAAACCGGTTGTAAAAAGATTGGTTGTACATTCGCTAACATCAAGCCATGTAAAATTGATTTATGGCAGTTTCTTTGGACAAGGACCTTATCGCCTTCCCTGCAGGTAGCAAGAATCATGGCAATGTTGCCTACGGTTGACCCATTAACGAGAAAATAACTCCGCTTTACCCCATATAGGTCAGCGAGTAGTTGCTCGGACTTTAAAATGGCGCCCTCTGGAGCATGCAGGTCATCTAAACCACTTAACTCCGTGGCATCAATACCAAGCAGGGAGTTATATAAAGCTTGGCCCTTTTTACTAAACACCCATCCATTTTTATGTCCTGGGACATGCAGGGATATTGGGCTTTTTTTTTGAAATGCACTCATTGCATCGAACAATGGTGTCTGAGATTGATTCATTTTTCTCTTCCCTCACGTCATAGTATTTTTTCATTTTATCAAATAAGTTCAATTTTATCTCATATTACGACAATAGGAAGGCGATTATGTATCCCCGAACAGTCTGGTTGCAGCTTGAAGCGTGTTGGCAAGCATTCTTCTAAAGTACCAAAAAAAGAATCAGAGACTAAAGAAACACACCATTTCTTTTTTCTCTGACTCTTTAACTTTCCACAAACTATTTTTTCATGATAATATTTCAGGATTAGTGATTTTTCTTAATTTCTTTAAGTAATATTGGTACTTGGGGTCGTTCGTATCCGTCCCGATCATATCCCTTTCGCATTCCTCGCAAATAAAAGTCGTATATAGATGTATACCCATCCCTTTTATTTCTTCACAAACCGCGCATGTTTCCCCTGCCGTTGTTTTGGTTGTTGTTGTCCCCAACATCTCCACCTCCATACCTGCATTCTCCCCAAAAACCATTGTTCGCATACATTAATTTAAATAGTTTAAGAGAACCGGGGATGCTTTTTACAATGTATGATGAAGAATTTCATTACGTGTATGTCTTTATAAAAGTTTCCATAATTGATAATCCCTTTATATCCAATGATTTTTCTTAGCATTATGCAAAAAAAAGACCAGCCGGATGGCTGATCTTTTGAAATGGCTTGGCGGCGTCCTACTCTCACAGGGGGAAACCCCCAACTACCATCGGCGCTGAAGAGCTTAACTGCCGTGTTCGGAATGGGAACGGGTG
>NZ_JBNNSB010000012.1:0-63622 GCF_050277335.1 Peribacillus sp. NPDC101480 | reverse complement strand
AAGGATGCGGTGGCAACGGTTGGGGCCAATAACACGTCCCTTAAAGGACTTCCGGCTACATTGATGAAAGAAGCAAGTAATGTTCGCTATCTATCACACATCAAAGCCCTATTCAGCTTGGCTTATTAATTCATGATCGCCGTGACAAGTTCACGGTACATGCCCTTTATTCCCATTTGGGAGTAAGGGGCATTTTTCATTTCAGAAAAGGCAGACACTCTAATTGAAGTGTCCCGCCATAACTCTACATTACTATTTTAATCTCCGCCATTTTTATTAGCCCTTTTGTCGTTAACCAGTGTTCAAGTTTGTACCATACTGCATATCATGAAATTAACCTTATTAAAGGAGGGGTCTTTATGCCGAAAGGAAAAAAAGGAAAAGGCGGTTCATCTGGCAGTAGCAGTAGCAGCAGCAGCAGCAGCTGTAGCTCATCTACTGGCAGCAAGTCCACTGGCAGCAAGTCCACTGGCAGCAAGTCCACTGGCTGCACATCCACTGGCAGCACATCTACTGGCAGCACATCCACTGGCAGCACATCTACTGGCAGCACATCTACTGGCAGCACATCTACTTGCAGCACATCTACTTGCAGCTCATCTACATCTAGTACATCCACTGGAAGTGGAAAGAAAAAAAGAAGAAGATAGTTAAATCTAAAAAGCTTCAACTTAATCAATCTCTGGTTGATTAAGTTGAATTTTTTCATACATTACTTGTTTGCGCTTGACCATAATACATCTTCAAGAAAGGAAGGTGAGTGTATGCCTTATCATATTCCATCTTATTTCTTAATGATTGAAGAAGAAGATCTAGAAGATTTACGTGCGGACGTATGGAGTAATGACCCCATTCCCGCCTATTTGAAAGTGGAAAACGACATTTATGATATCGATATTGCCTATCGGGGCTCTTATACCCGAAAATTCAGGAAAAGATCCTATTGGATTGATTTCATCAAGCCAGAAAAATTCTTTGGCGCCCACAAAATCCATCTCAATGCCGAATACAAAGATCCTTCCCTCATTCGCAATAAACTCTCACTCGATTACTTCCAAGACCTTGGAGTTCTTTCCCCCCATAGTCAGCATATTGACTTATATCGTAACGGCTCGTGTAAAGGGGTATATTTACAACTGGAGTCCGTTGATGAATTCTTTTTGGAAAAAAGAGGACTTCCTGCCGGTCCCATTTATTATGCAGTCAACAATCATGCCAACTTTTCATTGGAAAGGGATGGGAAACCGAAAGATTCCCTTGTATCAGGCTATAAACAAGCGTTTGGAAAACCGTCCGACGATGAATACCTTATTGAATTGATCAGAAAAATCAATACCACCCCGCTTGCCAAATTTCCTGAAGAAGTCTCGCAGCATCTTGATATTCATAAATACTTACGCTGGCTGGCTGGAGCTGTATGTTCAATGAATAACGACGGTTTCACTCATAACTATGCATTATATCGCAATAGTGAAACAAACTTATTTGAAATCATTCCTTGGGATTATGATGCCACTTGGGGACGCAAAGTCAGTGGCGGGATCATGGAACACACATATGTCCCTATTGGAGGAAAAAGGACAAATCACCTTAGTTATCTTCTATTGCAGGTTCCGGAATACCGCAAGTTCTACAAAGACCTCTTGGTTGAACAATTGGAAACCACATTTACTGTGAATCACATGGAAAATAAAGTATTATCACTGCACCAGGCGATACGCCCCCACATCCTTCTTGATCCATATAAAAAGAATAAAGTGGATCTATTTGACAAGGAACCAGAATTCATCTTCGATTTCATTCGCAATCGCAGTGATTACTTAAATAAGCATCTTGGTGACCTAGACGAAACAAAACTGAAAGCCAAGCAGGACTGGAAAAAAGCAATAGAGGCCGTATCACCAATCTGTATTAAAAATACGGGGAAATACGGCAGGGGAATATATGCGGTAAGGGATATTAAAAAGGATGAACTCATTGAGGCATCACCTGTCATCATTTCACCCAAAAGAGAATGGAAATATTTAAAGAAAACGTCACTCTTTCATCACTGTTTCTATTGGGGAGATGACGATGAAACGGCCATTGCCTTAGGAAATGGATCGCTATTCAATCATTCATACACTCCGAATGCGAAGTATGATAATAATTTAGATGATTTAACGATAGACTTTTATGCACATAAAGACATAAAGGCTGGCGAAGAAATCACGATCAATTACAACGGTGAAATTGATGATAAATCCCCCTTATGGTTCGATGTCATTGAATAAGATTTTAAAGAATCCATTTTGAAAGTTCAAAATGGATTCTTTCATTTTACCTTTACATTTTTTTCGGCGCGGAAATTCCCAATAAACTTAGCGCATCCTTCAATACAATCGCTACGGAAAAAGCGAATGAGAGTTTCATTTGTTTCCATTCGTCTTCAACTAGAATTTTTGTATGTGCATAATACTTATTGAATGCACGCGATAAATGCAAGCTGAATTTCGCGATTTGTGATGGGTCGGCTTGTTCAAACGATTTTTGGACAATGCTCGGATATTGCTCCAGCAGCTGGATGACTGGCCACGCATATTCACCTAAAGCGTCAAAATGGATGGCCTGCTCGTTAAATTCACCTTTTTCAAGCAATGAGGAAATTCGCGCATATGTGTACTGTACATATGGACCCGTTTCTCCCTCAAAATTCATCATTTGTTCTAATGAAAAATCAATATCGTTCATGCGGTTATTTTTTAAATCGTTAAAAATTACCGCTCCGACACCGACCTGTCTTGCAACCAGTTCCTTCTGTTCAAGCGCTTGATTTTTTTCTTCAATATTGCGCTTCGCAGTTTCGATCGCCTCTGCCAATACATCCGCAAGGAGCACGACTTTCCCTTTACGAGTCGACATTTTCTTACCATCTTTTAACATCATGCCAAATGCTACGTGCTGCAAATCTTTTGACCATTCATACCCCATTTTTTCAATGACGTTAAAGAGTTGTTTAAAGTGCAGGGATTGTTCGTTCCCGACAACATAAAATGTTTTCTTCGCCTCATACTGTTTTTTACGATACATGGCGGCAGCTAAATCACGCGTGGCATAAAGTGTCGCACCATCCGTTTTCGTAATCAAACAAGGCGGCATATCTTCCAATTGCACGACATAGGCACCTTCGGATAGGGTAAGTAAGCCTTTTTCTTTTAGTTCCCCGACAACCGCATCCATTTTGTCATTGTAAAACGCTTCGCCGGCATAGGAATCAAAACGGATGCCCAATAAATCATAAATCGTCTCAAACTCTTTTAGAGACGCATCCCTGAACCATTTCCACAATGCCAGTGCTTCCTCGTCCCCATCTTCAAGCGACTTGAAGCTTGCTCGTGCTTGTTCATTCAACGATTCATCACTTTCGGCTCTATCATGGAACTTCACATAGATCTTCAATAATTCCTGAATCGGCGAAGCTTCGATTGCCTCTTTGTCGCCCCACAGCTTATATGCGACAATCAACTTGCCGAATTGCGTGCCCCAATCTCCTAAATGATTAATACGCACAGCATTGTAGCCATTTTTTTCGGCGATGTTAGCCAGTGCATTCCCTATGACCGTTGAGCGTAAGTGCCCCATGGAAAAAGGTTTGGCAATATTCGGGGAGGAATAATCAATCACGACATTTTCCTGTACAGGCTGCATCGAACCATACTGATCCTTTTCACTTAATATCGTTTGCAGCACGTTTTCCGTCACCAGCTGTTGATTGACGAAGATATTCAGATAACCACCCACAACGTTCACTTCTTGGATCAACTTACTATTTAATTGTTGGGCTATTTCAGACGCAATCACCTGAGGCGACTTTCTGAATTTTTTCGCAAGAGTAAAGCATGGAAAGGCGACATCGCCTAATTCCATCAATTTTGGCTTTTCCATTAATTTTTCTATTTCACTAGCTGGCATTTCATTGTTCAAAGCAGTTGAAATCAATTCTGCAATTGGTTTATTCATCGTCATTTTCCCTCCTAAACAAAAAAGCCCCCGCCTCTAAATAAGAGACGAGAGCATGAATTCCCGTGGTACCACTCTAGTTGCCACAAATTGTGACCACTTTCCATTGTTAACGAGGTGACTCCCCGATATTCCCTACTAAACGGTTCAAGAAATTTCTCCAAAGTGCGCTTCATTCATCCGTCCTGCATTAGGCTCCCACCATCCCTAACTCGCTTTCCATTTCAAAATGAACTACTCTCTTCATCACAGAATTTTCAATATTATAATTTAATCCATCGTACACAATTTAAAAAAACGTGTCAACAGGATTTAAGAAACAAATCCTAACCAGCCGGTAACTTCATTTTATCTTTGATGGTGGAAAAATATTTCCTTACTGTCCCAATTGTGCCGCTTTGCTGATTTGACGGCTCAATTTTTGATTGACCATCGGCTAACAAACCTAACACTCCCATTTCCCGGCCATTATTGCTGGAAGTCTCATCTATAAGTTCTGGGGAATATATTCGCTTGCCATCCATTATGCTGCGAATCGAGCAAGCTAACTCTTCACCCGGGCTATCCTTCAATAAATAACCACTTACATTAGCCTTTATTGCGAGTTGAAAATAACCAGTTCTTCGGAATGTCGTTAAAATGACCACTTTACATCCAATTGACCTTAATGCTTCTGCTGCCTCAAGTCCGCTCATTACAGGCATCTCCATATCCATGATACACACATCAGGCTGTAATTGGTGAACAAGGGCCACCGCTTCTACTCCATTACCGGCTTGCCCGACAATTTCTATATCTTCTTCAAGATTGAGTAGAGAACTTATTGCCTCTAACAGCATTTGCTGATTCTCTGCAATGACAATTCGAATCATTTTAAGTTCTCTCCTTTATCGAGTTCCTTATATGAAGCAAAGACTCCCCCAAATCCGAGGATTATTAAGGGAGTCTGGAATGATACTGAACGTTACAGTTCAGATTTCACTTGAGCGGGAACGCTTTTTTTCGTTAAATATTTTATATCTTTGAAACCGATAAAATTCTTGGATTCCTCATCCCATAAACGGAAACGGAGTGAGCGCAAGCTTGTCGCAAGAGTAATCGTTGGAACGTTCTCTAAAGGCTGCGTATTATTGTGCGCCATTTCCAATTTATAGTTAGGTACCCTTGGACTTAAATGGTGAACATGATGGTAACCGATATTACCAGTGAGGAACTGCATCAGTTTTGGAAGCTTATAAAAAGAACTTCCTTCCACTGCTGCCAATACATATTCCCACTCCTCATTTTCTTCAAAATAAGAGTCCTCAAATGTATGCTGGACGTAAAACAGCCAAATGCCGACTGAACCAGAAATCATGAAAATGGAACCTTGTACAAGAAGGAACGACTGCCAGCCTACTGCCAGGCAAAGCAATGCCGCTAAAACGACGATTAATGCATTCGTCAAATACGTATTATTTTTTTCCTTCTTTCTAGCGCCTTTACGGTTAAATCTATTTTTAAGAAGGAAAACATAAATCGGACCCAAACCAAACATAACAATTGGATTGCGGTAAAAACGATAGGCAAAACGAAGTTTAAACGGTGCAGCCAAATACTCATCGACCGTTAGGGTCCAAATATCCCCTGTACCCCGCTTATCCAAATTACCGCTTGTTGCGTGATGAACAGAATGCTCATGTCCCCATTGATCAAACGGGAATAAAGTCAAAACACCCATAATTGTACCGACTATTCTATTCGCACGGCGGTTTTTGAAAAATGAATGATGCGTACAATCATGAAATATGATGAATATTCTTGTCAAGAAGCCAGCAGCAAACACAGCTGGAATTAAAGCTAACCAATAAGAAACGGAAAGACTTATATATGCTAGGTACCATAAAATAATGAATGGCCCCAAGGTATTGATGATCTGCCATATACTTTGCTTTGTCGTTGATTGTTCAAAAGGAGCAATTTGTTTTTTCAAGTTCTTCGTATTTTGCAAGGTCATTATTCAATTGCACTTCCTTTTATTTGTCGTTATTACATAGTATAAAGAAATCAACCTGAAATTATTAGTACCAGGTGTCATGACTAGAAGATGACAAATGTCATGTACTAGTCATTTCCAGCTGCAAACGTAAAAAAGGCCAACCAGTAAAAACCGGTTAACCTGCTCACATGTATAGGATTTCATTATCTTCAAAATGACAGGTAACCTCACATTAAGAACAGGACTGTCAATTTTTCATGTCAGGCTAAAAGTCCCAGCAGTAAGCAAATGAAATCCAGTTACTCTCCTTTAACAAATAAATAAAGACCGTAATCCGTTGAAGTAGAGGCATAACCCATTTGTCGCAACATAGCTGTGATATTGCCACGGTGATATGTTCCATGGTTCACGACATGCGGAATCAATTCGGCAACACCTGTTTTCATTAGACCGCCAGCTGGATTCTCAATTATAAGAGGCTTATCTAAATTTTCTTTTTGGCTAAGCAGCGATTTGTACCGACCGGACAACTCAAAAAACATGGCCTCCATTTCCTCTAATTCCTTTGACTCTGTTTGTTCCTTCAGTTGTTCAGCCAACTCCAATGCATGTTTCATGCTTTTACCGGAAAAAACCTCCACCCACCCCAGATCGGAAAGATACACATGAGCCATCACACTCGATATCGATGGAAACACACTTTGTACTTCTTGATGGTAAACATCCTTTGGAAGCTCTTTTAAGCGGTTAAAGATTTGTTCGTTTGCCCATGCGTTAAAATCATGAAACTGTAATGCAAAATGTGACATATGAAATCTCCCCTTCTTCATATATAGACTAGAACTTACGAATTAACGGTCTTCATACGGAATAATTCGACCTACAGCGAAATTATTCGACCTACACATGAATTAATTCGACCTACAGCGAATAATTCGACCTACACATGAATTAATTCAACCCACACGAGGTTAGAAATGCCTTTCCACAATGTACCTCTATTTTTAAAGCTATTCTCCATAGTAAACTAGTAAAGTTAAATTTTACAAAGGGGAATAAAAAAATTGTGAAAAAATTCTTTGGATATTTTATTATGTTAATCCTTCTTTGTATGTGTCTCTTTCCAACCAGTGGTCATTCATCAAGTAAAACCCAATACATAGGTTCTGTTAAAGTGGACAATACAAAAGTTTTTAGTTCTCCTAAATTAGGTTCTACTCTATTAAAGACTTTAAAAAAGGGCGAGGCGTTTCCCGTCATTTCTTCTTCAGTAGGGGATTCCGCTGGGCCCATCATTCATAAAGTAAAGACTGGAAACACACTATGGAAAATAGCAAATCAATATGGTGTTACAGTAAGTGCGCTACAAAAAGAAAATAAATTAACATCTTCCGAAATAACTGTCGGCCAAAACCTGAAGATTCCCCAGAAATATAAGATTCATAAGGTTGTATCAGGAGATACATTGTGGAAGATTTCTACTAAATACAAGGTAACAACAAGTGAATTGACGAAATTAAATAACTTAGGTTCGGTTACCCTTAAAGTGGGCCAAAAATTGAAGGTTCCGGATTATTACTACCAGGTCCAATTGCTTGGCGGAAAAAAGGGATGGATAAAGAAATCCCAACTTCAAAAAAAGGCGCAAAACCGGATCGTCATGGGCTGGAAGCATAATGGATCGAAAGAAAACTATACCCAGCAACTTAAACAACCCAATTTGAATGTAGTTTCTCCCCGTTCTTATACACTGACGGATACCGGTAATTACGTTTCGGTTTCTGTAGATACAAAATACATCCAAGCTGCACATAAACAAGGAAAACAAGTTTGGCAGCTAATCGGGAATAAATTTGACCCTGTTTTAACTGGTTCAGTACTAGGCAATACAAAAAAACGCCAGAAATTGGTTTCAACTTTACGGGATTCACTTGTTAAAACGAAAAGTGATGGAATAAATGTAGATTTCGAAAACATCGACCCAAAAAATAAGAAGGACTTTGTACTTTTCATAGGCGAACTAAAAAAGGCACTAAAACCGCATGGAATTAAAGTGTCTGTGGATGTCACCCGAGAAAATGACGACCCTTATTGGTCAAAAAGTCTAGATAGGAAAGCACTTGGCAAAATAGCGGACTATATAATCATAATGGGTTATGACGAGCATTGGGGAGGGAGCCCAGTAGCCGGGTCCGTTTCCTCGTTACCTTGGATCAAAGAAGGAACCAAGCTTTTAATGAAAGAAGTACCTGCTCATAAGATCATATTGGCTGTACCATTTTATACGAGAGAATGGGTAACCGATTTGTCGACCAAAAAAGTGATAAGTCATGACCGTACCATGGCTGAGGTCAACAAAATCATTTCATCTCAAAAACTTAAAAAGGTATGGGATAAAAAGACTCAACAAAATTACGTGGTGTATACTTCCAAAGGGAAAAAGCATCAAATTTGGATAGAGGATAAAAAATCGATCAAGCTCCGGATTGACCTGGTAAAACAAAATCATCTAGGCGGTGCAGCTGCTTGGTACATTGGATCAGAAACCCCTGACATTTGGGATGTCTATCATTTTAATCAATAGGTAAATTCATAAAGGAAAAAGGCCTCACATTGTGTGCGGCCTTTTCTGCATGACATCATTTTCAGTCGGTCTAGTCGTTTTAAGTGAATAGACCACCCCAATAAATATCAAGGAAATACCCAGAATTTGAATACCGTCCGGTTTAAATCCTGAAAGCAGAATATCCAAAAGGATGGCAACTGCCGGATCGACAAAAATCATGAAAGATACTACATTTGTAGGCAAATGGCGAATACTATTAAAAAACAGCAAATACACGACGCCTGTATGGATGATGCCGGTAAGAACCGTATAAAACCATTCGGAAGAATTTAAAGTTGTATATACGGAATAATCGACAAAAGGAATCAGTAATAGAAATCCAATGAACATTTGCAGAAATGTGGTCGCATATACACTGGTCTTTGTAATGCTCTTTCCTAAAAGCATGGTTGCCGCATAGAAAAATGCAGCAATGATTCCATACATGATGCCCTCCCATTCAGGAGATGATGATCGAAATCCATCTGTTCCCATAATGAGTAATGTGCCGATGAAGCAAATGGAAATGGCCAAGATGGAGAATAAATTCATTTTCTCCCTAAAGATGAAGCTCCCTATAATGAGTACAATGATCGGCGCTAAATGATAAAGCGAAATGGCGATTGTCACTGATATCAGCTCAAAAGATTTAAAGAGGAATATCCAGTTTAACAAGTTCGCCACCGCGCAGAAAATGATGAGCATTACCTCCCTGCCATTCCATATTTCGTTCTTGAAATGTCCGGTAATCATCCAGGCTGCACATAAGAATACGGCAGCACAAATACAGCGAACAAAAACCAATTCCAATGCAGGAAGTCCTGATAGTTCCGAAAAGAAACCGACAGAACCGAAGATTGTCATGGCTAGAGACAGTTGAAGAAGTGCTATTTTATTCATTTAATTCCCCTCATGAAATTTCCATTTTTTACATTAATACTATCATTTCTCGGGCATGCCGTCACGAGTAATGATATTCGCCCACATTTGATCCGGAATACTTAATTTACACCTGCTATCTCGCGGCAAGATTGTCATGATCTCGTCTTCCCTGCCTTCCTTTATTTTGGCGGCCTAGTCCGGTTCCATCAGTAATTCTCTTCCTAAAATGAATAAAAAACAAGAATCCCCTTTTCATGAAAAAGGGGATTCTTGTTTTGCCAATGATCATCCCAAGAATAGATCCAGGAGATTACTGCCTGCAGATGATTGCTTATTATAAAACTCCGAATAACCGCACTGCTTGCAATACACAACCGTAAATTGATTATTCTGGACATCGAACATTTTTGACAAGCCTGTTCCTGTCATGGCTACATCCTTCTTAGCCGCATCATTGCTTCCGCATTTCATACAACCCTTTTCGCTCATGATCCTTCATCTCCCAATTTATTAAAATGATAAATGCCGATAAATACCGGTGCTCCTAAGCACCGTACATACTTAGATATACGGATAAAGTAATAAATGGTTTCGGAGATCATGAAAAAAATGGAAATTTTTTCTGTTTCCCCTTAGAATTTATAGTAGGAAAAGCATGATACACACTTATTGCAAAATAATAGAGTAAAACCTATGCAGAGCATCATTTATAGGAACCGGGGTATCATCAAGTTTGAAAATGGTAAATGCTGCATATACCCCAACAAATATGATTGGATAAATGATGTAATGATAGATGAAATTTTTTATGAACATATTATTTATCGCATCGCTTTCTTATTCACTTAAACAGCCAAGACCCTTAATCGGGGACGCTGGTGAAAAAACATTACATGACATCTGCATCATCCAATCGTATTTCTGCGACCCTTCCACCTGGTACACACCAGAATTCTAAGGTAATATTTCGTTTATGGTCAATGTATCCGATAATATCCGCTCCCTGTTCATAACTTTTATAATAATGATCCCCGTACTTCGAAAGGACGTCCGCTTTCTTACTTCCTAATTTAATACCTTTGCTTGTTTGAAGGGAGTTTTCAAATTGGGCGTCGTCCGTACTTGAAATGATCAACCGCATGATTTTCCCTTTATCCTCGTCTGTATTGATAGAGGCCGTTTTCAACCCGCCCTTCCAATAATAATAATCATAAGCATTATTATTATCTTGATCGATGGGTTCACCATATTCCCTAATGAATTCTGGACTCGATATGTTATCCAACACTTTAAATCCCCCGATAGATTCATCAGACAAATCTGTTGATTTTGTCAATTTTTCAGAGAATGCCGAGTACACATAGAGCCCTAATGCTGTTCCAATAATTATAAATACAATGACTAACTTTCGTTTATAATGCATTTTCCCCATCTTTAAATCTGCTCCATCTCTATCAGATTATTTCCGCGAAGCCCGCAATTAACTAGTGTATTGTTCATATGTACATGGAGCTACTGACTAGCAAGCAGGTAGGAACTGATCCCCATTATGAACCCTCCGCCTATCCCGATCACTACGCCAGCAACTGTCCATTGTGAAATCATCATGCCTATTAGAAATAAAGAAAATCCTATAAGTCCAATTCATAGAACCTTGTTTTTATTCATTTTTCACCCCTACACCCAACTGAATATCCTCATATTATCTTATACGGATAATTTTGGATAAAGGTTTCACTTTATGCCAGATTCTAAGTAGCAACATTCCTTTTGCATAAGAAAAACCGAAATCAGCCACTGATTTCGGTTTTTCGCTCTATTTAATTAGTGATATCTTTTTTCTGGAAGAAGAAGAAAGTTAGCGCTAAAAAGATAAGATAATAGATGCCGAGTACACCCATCGAGAATCCAAGTGTAGCTCCATCGAACATTTCTATGGTTCCGGAAATATAGCCCCTTAAATCAAGGTGGGGGAATAAGACGAATTTTAACCACTCGTATTTTCCGATGAATGATTGAATGACCATATTTAATGTCGAAGATGCAAATAGGATGAAAATGGATATCCCTACTGCAAGTGCTTGGTTTTTAAATAATGTGCTTAACATGAAAGCGATGGTCGTGATGACTAGGAATCCTGGTATCCAGTAAACGATCATGTCTACGAAATATTCGCCGACTACCACCGGACTGAATTCGAAAGATGCAGGATCCATGATTTTATCTGAATACGAACCATTGCCAAAGAATATGATTCCGATTAGATAACTGAATATAAGAAGGCTCGCAAGTAGTAACGCTGCAAATAACAGGGAAGTAATATATTTGGAAAATAGGATCTTCCAACGTTTATAAGGCCTGATCAACAGTTGTTTAATGGTGCCATCGGAAAATTCCGAAGAAACGAGCGAGCTGCAAACTATAACGACGAATAAAGTGACAAATGATGTTAGTGATGTAGTCCATTCAGCCATATAGGTCCAATTCGTGTTTAAGTCAGGGTTTATATTATCAGCCAACAGTTGCTTGTTGTAATTAATGTCTTCCATGATGGCGGCTTTTTCATCTTCACTGATTTCCTTAGCTTCCAAAGCCTTTTCCTGTTCTTGGATATCTGCGTTTAACTCTTGCTTCCAATCTTTATTCGTTTCGTCAGGACTTAGTTTATAATCGATGACCGCAGCCCCTAATGCTGCCAATAATAGAAAAGCGATGAATATATAAGTTGATACTTTTGAGAAGATTTTCATCCATTCATTTTTTACTAAGGACATCATACAGACTCCCTCATTTCCTGCTCAGTGATTTCGAAGAATTTATCTTCCAGCGATTTTGTGGTTATGCCAATTTCAAAGACATCCAGTTCATTTACATTAAAACTCCGGTTTATATTGGCCGTTTGTTCTCGGGTGGCCGATACGGAGATTGTCTTCGCACCATTTTTTAGAATCGTAATATCCGCAAACTGTTCTTGAAGGATTTTTTTAGCTAGCTTCCCATCACTGACAGTGAATGAAACTTCATTGATCGTTTCGGTTTTTTCATCAACAATATGTTCTTTCGTATGGATCAGTTTTCCCTTTTCGATAACGGCAAAACTATCACACATCAATTGCATTTCCGATAGTAAATGTGATGAAATCAATATCCCGACGCCTTCACTTGCCAGTACTTTCAAATAATCACGAAACTCGCGGATCCCTTGCGGATCCAAGCCATTCGTCGGTTCATCAAAAATCAATAACGATGGTTTATGTAAAATGGCCTGTGCCACTCCAAGGCGCTGGCGCATTCCCAATGAATAGGTTTTAACCTTCTTATCGATGGCATGATCCAGTTTGACAAGCTTAATGACCTCTTCTATTCTCTCAGTGGATATGTCATTGGATGACATTCGGGCATAATGCAGGATATTCTTTCTGCCTGTCATGTACTTATAGAACTCCGGGTTTTCAACAATGGCCCCCAATTGATTCATCGCACCTTCAAAATCATTATCCAGGTCACTGCCATTGATCATGACAGTACCGCCCGTACGATTGATGAGACCTGTGATCATACGGATGATCGTGGTCTTACCCGCTCCATTCGGACCAAGCAAACCGAATATTTCATTGCTTTTTATTTCAAAGCTAACATTGTCTACGATGGTTGCTTTTCCAATTTTTTTAGTTAAGGATTGAACCTTAAGAACCGATTCAGACATATAATACCTTCCTTTTTTTATAAATTTCCAAAATCACACAAATTCAACATTACCATATTATGCATATTATTACTATACTGATATTCTTCCATTTGGATATAAACACCCCTTGAATCAGCTGCAATCAATAGATTTGAATTTTATGGTTTCCCGTTCTTGACCTTATTGTGAAATAACATCAAGCCTTCCGTCTGCGTCAACTTCCCGCCCCAATTATCCTAAACACTGCCATCACTTTTTTTCCTCGAAATAGCAACAACTCCTATATATCGTTACCATTTAATACGATTCCGCAAGAATAAAGTTTCAGGATTATTTAATCTAATAAGGAAAATTTTTCATAACTTAATCAATATATAGGTAAATCCGATAGAAATGGACAGACCCAATGCAAAAAGAAGGATTTTTCTAATACTGGAAGGTAAAAGCTTATATATCATCATTAAAACTACATCGATGAAATTCGTTGGTATGCCGATCTCTTTAATCTCTTTCTTTTTGCCAAAAATGGCGAACCACATTACAAATAGACCGCATAAAATAAAAATGATCGAAAAAATCTTATATCCCATTGTCTGTCACCCGTTTCCTCATAGGCTAAACGATATTGTTATTATTATCTTAACTTTCAAGTTTCAAAATGAATTCTTCAACCTCTTTGCCTCTTGCATGGGAATAACCTTTGTCTTCATCAAATCTTTCAAATCCGCATTTCTCCAGCACCCTGATGGAACCAAGATTATCCTTGGCTGCGCGGGCATAAAGAGGGCGGACTTTTATTTTCGGCAAAAAATGGAGCAGTGCCCCTGTAGCGATCCCTTCCCCCCAATATTGCTTCCCGATCCAATAACTCACTTCCGGGTTACCAAACTGTTCAAACTTGAGAATACTGCCCGCAACACATCCGTTGTGGATTATGGTCATTTTTTGAATATCCCGGTTCAATAAGATGTTCTTCCAGTGTGTCAAAAAAACCGCCTTGTCTGATGGATCTTTAGATGTGAAGGCAGCCATATAGTTTGCGGCAGGATCCAATTGCTGCTCGAAAAAGATTGGAAGATCGCTCTCATTGACCTCCTGCAGCCGGACTCCTTCGTCATTGATATGCAATCCCATAAACTCACCCTCCCCACCAAAATATAACTTTCATTAAAACCAGAAAAACCGAAGACTCTGCCATCTTCGGCTCGGTTTCATCCCTTTATCATACTATACTTTCCTTCGAACGCTTATTGCTCAATATGTTTTATGACGTCAGACAAGCTCTTATCCATCATGGAACGGAGGCGTAAATGATGATTTTCAAAAGCTAAAGCTTCCGTCACGGGATTAGGAACGATCACACATTTTAAACCTGCAGTCAGGGCCGCTTGAAGCCCATTTAACGAATCTTCAAATGCTACGGCTTCTGTCGGCTGAATGGCCAGAACATCAATTGCCTTTACATACAAATCAGGCGCTGGTTTTACTTTCTCGACTTCATCCCCTGTGATAATAACTTCAAAATAGTGTAACAGTCCGAGTTCCGCCAAATGATGAGTGACCCACTCTTTTGTCGAGCTTGAAGCGAGGGCGATTTTATATCCATTTCTTTTTGCTTCTTCTAAATAATCCTTCACACCTTCACGTGCCTGTGATGTTTTCATCTTTACTTCATGGAGGCTTTTTGCTCTGGATTCAATTTCTTCAATATTACACCTTTCCCCCAGCTGATCTTTAAAGTACTGATTAAGCTCAGTATTATCCGTTCCGATACATGTAACAAAATGTTCGAGGGGCAAATCAGATTCATAAAAAGCCATCGTTTCTTTATAAGCCTCATACCAAGCCGTTTCCGTGTCTAAAATTAAACCATCAAAGTCGAAAATAACTGCCTTAATCAAATGATTTCCTCCTTTAACCTTAAAATAGAACTTCTATTAACTTAAACGTACATGAATGAATGCCCCTGTTCAACCAAACGGTTCCGGTCCGTTTCCATATGAAGGTGATTTTTTCCATAATTAGTTAATCACTAAGGATATGGTAACCCGATGTCCGCCTCATTTCTTTTTTATATGTTACATGTTTTAACAATTACTTAGTGCCTTCGCGGTGTTTTTCCTTTACTGCGCCTAAAAGAGTGATAGTTTAACGAATGGTTTAATTGCAGGAAACAACGAGGAGGATAAACATGAAGAAAATTTTATTAACGATCCTAACGGCTTCTGTATTCATTCTAGGAGTTTGCATGCCAACAAAAGGCGAAGCCGCTGCTTTGGATCGCACACTTTCATTTGGGATGAGTAATAGTGATGTAAAACAATTACAAGAATTATTACTGACAAAAGGGGTTTTTCCCTATCATGAAGCAACAGGTTACTACGGACCGATTACAAAGGAATCCGTAAAGAAGTTCCAGGAAAAATCAGGGCTGAAAGTCGATGGAATAGCAGGAACACAAACGAATCAGAAAATACAGGTACTGAAAAGCGGGGATATGGGAAGGCCTGTAGCTGAACTGCAAAGGCTATTGAAAGCCTGGGATGTTTACTCATCAACGGTCGATGGCATTTATGGTTCAGGTACAAAGCAAGCCGTTATCAACTTTCAAAAGCAAAAGGGCTTATCCGCTGACGGTATAGCCGGTGCACGGACCATCAGTAAATTAGAAGAAAGAGCCAGTTCGGCAAGCTCAGCCGTTAAAGAACTGACGGTTACAAGTACAGCATATACAGCAAGTTGCGAGGGATGCTCAGGCACTACAAGAATGGGTGTCGATTTAGAAAAATATGATGATGCCAAACTGATAGCAGTCGATCCGAACGTGATTCCGCTAGGCTCCATCGTTGAAGTCGAAGGCTACGGACAAGCTATCGCTGCAGACACGGGCGGTGCGATCAAAGGAAACAGAATCGATGTCTTCATCGCGAAGGAAGCGGATGCTTTAACGTGGGGAAGAAAGCAAGTGAAGGTAAGAGTAATTAAATAATGCATGACATAAATATCGTTTTACTATAAAAATAGATACATAACCAAACCGGAAGAGCATGTAATGAATCCATTCATGCTCTTTCGGTCTGATCAAACCATTTTGTACATGATAATATCATCAACGTATTCACTTTCGCTCATCTTGAATTCTTTTATTTTACGGCCTTCTTCAACAAACCCCAGCCTTTTATACAATGATATTGCCCGATGATTTGTGGAAAAAACTCCTAAACTCACCTTCTCAATCAACGGATTGGCTTCTGCCCAATCCAATAACGCTTCAATAAGCTCCTTTCCCAATCCCATCCCTCTGAAATTTTTTCTGATCATCACCCCAAATGAACCCTTGTGGGACATTCTCTTCCTATTCTCCGATTGAAAGGCTATCCATCCAACCACTTTATCATTTATTTCGGCCACGATGATGGTTTCCCGTTCATTTTCCAATAACCTTCGTATCCAATCTCGTTGCTGTTCATATGTTTTATTGAACTCCTCCGATACGGCAATAAAATACTCGCCTTCGGAAATAACGGAATTTTGCACATCCAAAACCGCTTCCGCATCTTCCAATACACCAGTCCGAATTCTATATGCAAGCCCATTATTTTTTATATCTGACATTCCAATCCCCCTTAATGAACCATGTTCGGATCGAAGTGAACAATAGGACGGCTTTCGATGATTCTTTGTTCGATTTTTTGAACGGTTTTGTATAATGGACTATCCGCATTCTTCAAATCGTATTTTTTATGGAAAAAATTATATAACGTTAAATCCCTTAGCTTTAAAAATAGAGGAATCGTTTCATATTCTATAGGCGCAAGAATATTTTCCGTCTCATAGCCTTTTATGAATTCCCTCATGAACTTGGCAGCATATTCATCGAGCCCTTTTGTCCCTTCACGTTCCAAGCTCCACATCAGATAGTACAGAGGTATGGCCAAATCACTGGCAAACCAATGATAAGAACAGTCATCAAAGTCAAAAACATGAATCTTCCCCTCATGAAAATGGAAATTGCCGTTATGTATATCAGAATGAATCAATCCAAAATTATCTTGATGAACCGGAAGGGCATTTAACTTCTTCGTGACTAATTCTTGTTGGCGCATCAATTGCTCCGGTACATCGGATTGAAAGAGCTGAGCATTCAATAATTCTTCTTCATGCCAATCCAGCCTTTTATATTCCGCTTTTGGCTTATAACTTTTAGTTTGTTTGTGCATTTGGCCAATGGTTCTTCCCCATTCAAAAAATAAAGGTTCATTGAAATTTTCATCGGTGACTTTCATTCTTACACCAGGAGCTTTTTCAAACAGGCAACAATAAAATTCTGAACCATCCGAGCCCTTTACAATTTCAACTAAGTTATTATCTTTCGAAAAGAGAACCTTAGGAATTTCACTACCATTATTCTGTAAATGCTCAATCCACTTTAACTCAGCAAGCACTTGAGCTTTTGTACGATGTGATTGATGTGTCATTCTTAAAATGTATGGCGTTCCATCCCTGTAAACCTCAAATACGTAGTTCTCTGCATCTCCAAGTTTAACCGGATTCCCCGCATTCACTTGAAAAAAATCTCCAGCCAATTTCACCAATTCATTAGAAAAAATCCGTTCTACAGCAGCTTCCATGATCTTCACTCCCATAATGATATTGCTAACTTATTATTAAAAACGATTTATACTATGCTTTATACGATACCAAGATGCCTTTCCCCTTTATTTGTATATTATTGTTTTTTATAAATCTAAAAGATAAAGCTTTTGAATAATAAGTTATTAGCAGTTCCTTCTTCCTTTTTTCAAAAAAAAAACGCCCTATAGGGCGCGTCCAAAAATCAAGTTTCCTTTTCTTCTTCATTTGCTATTTTATTGAACTTCAAAATCGTTTCTTCAATTACTGGATTATTGAATTCCTCTTGGATGGCTGATTGTACAAACTTATCTTCACCATTCATTTCATCCCAAGCATTAACTCTGTAATCTGGATCCCGACGATTTGATTTACCGTTTTCCTCATTATTTGACAACTATCTTCACCTCTTAAATATAGTGGAATTCGAACCATTCATAAGCCTTTTAATAATCTTCCTTGATTGAAATGGGTGAACCCGTTGATGTATGTTGATTAACCCAGGCGAGCGACACTTTTGAAACGGCATCCCACTCGGGTATTTGAGCTTTATGTTGTTCCACCCAGCTCATGCAATACTGCGGATCTATATTGCCTTCTTCGGATTTTGCCAAGAATGACTGAATTGTGGTTTCCGTACAATTTTCCCAAGAACCACAGGTATCCTGCCAAATATGTTCCATTTTCATTTGTATATTTTCGTTAGCCATTTGGTTTCCTCCTTAATTAAATGTTACATTTTGATATCTTAATTAAGTATGTCCAAGGCTAAATAAATCATTACAAAAATTTGGGTTTTTCAGCGAAAGAATGAATTTACAGTCCTAAAAATGATGAATAAACTGATTCCGATGAACAAAATCCGCCAGAACCAATAACTGCTTATGAAAGGAAAATCATTGTCTTCTTCAATCTCCTTTACACCCTTATACAGCCAATTGTATTGAAACAAACCAAAATATAGAAACACGACTCCCGTTATAAAACAAAAAAACAAACTAGCATTTCCAACACTTCATCGAACTCCTCACTTTTCATCTTGACGTAAACATCAAAATAAGGACTTTTGATCAAACTCTGCAGCAGAAGGATATTCTAGTTAGTAAGATGAGTAGTTCAATATATTTTTTCAAAGGAATTGGATTCATTATTATACTTGCTATAAACGTTCCAATTTCTGGGTATTGGAGCATTTGCGGTGAGTTTGGGGCTTATTCTTGTAAGTTTCAGCGGTTTACTCGTGAATTTATCTTTAATTGATCTCTTCTTACTAAAAATGTTTATAATCCAATACACATAGTGGACAACGTGTCTTACATTCACTCCATTTGCTCTATAAAGTGGCACAAAAAAAGCTGAATACTCAGCTCTTTTACGTTGCTATTCTTACTCACAGCGTTTTTCTAAATGAGTAGCACCATTTATCATAATCTAATTTCTCTTCATAGAATCGGTGGGCTTCGTTTCGTTGGATCCCAGATTCCAATGCCACATATGCAGCTCCGTTTTCTTTTGCCCAGTTATGTATATAACTTAATAACTTCTCTCCATATCCAAATGAGCGGTGTGCAGAATCTGTTACAAGGTCATAAATAAACACGTGACGTTTATTATAAAAGTTCACTCTCCAGCTTAAACCAGCCAAGGATACAACCTGGTTATCTTTATATAAAGCAAACAAACAGTATCCGTCCTTCCTCATTTCTTCAAGTAACTCCAGATATGTTTTTTGAGTTAAGTCAGTACGCAACTGATTCATGATTGGAAAGGCTTCTAACCATTGTTCTTTTTTGGTCAATTCTTGTATTGTTCCTGTCGAATTCATATTTCACCCCTGAAATTTTTATTTAAATGTAATTCAACTTTGAACACCGTAAGTCCTTCTTCACTATATTTTTGTAATCGTTTGCAGATGGAATCGGTGGGAATGTCGATGTTTAACCGTACTTTTTACCGGCTAAAGTATGACTAGATCAATAGTTTAAAAGGAGGAGATTTCATTGAATATATATGAACAGCAAAAGAATGGACAGCCCGGACAAACGCAGGAAAGACAGCCTGGTATTGAATCTGAGATGAATCCACTTCCGATTCAGCCAAAGGATTACATAGGAAGCGGTAAGCTTAAGGACCGCGTTGCCTTAATTACAGGCGGAGATAGCGGCATCGGACGTGCGGTTGCCATTGCTTATGCAAAGGAAGGCGCCCATGTGATTGTGAATTATTTAGATGAGCACGGTGATGCCGAAGAAACAAAGCAGCTGATTGAAGCGGAAGGCGTTCGCTGCCTCCTACTTCCAAGTGACGTTTCCGTGGAGGCGAATTGTAAAGAATTGATTACTAAGACGCTGGACGAGTTCGGAAAGCTGGACATCCTCGTCAATAATGCTGCGGTGCAATTTCCGACGGAAAACATTGAAGATATCACGGACGAGCAATGGGACAGAACGTTCCGCACCAATATTTATTCAGTATTTTACATGAGCAAGCACGCGGTTCCTCATATGAAACAAGGCAACTCGGTCATCAGCACAACATCGATCAATCCTTACAGAGGCCATGCAACTTTGATGGATTATACAGCGACAAAAGGAGCAATCGTCGGATTCACACGCAGCCTTGCACAGAATGTGGCTAAAAAAGGGATCCGGGTCAATATGGTTGCACCAGGACCGATTTGGACTCCGCTCATCCCTGCGACATTCGACGAACGATCCGTTGCCGAATTTGGTACCGAGGCACCGCTTGGCCGCCCCGGGCAGCCTGCAGATCATGCAGGTGCCTACGTGCTGCTGGCATCTGATGAAGGTGCCTATATAACAGGACAGTGCATTCACATCAATGGCGGGATCACGATGTCCTCATAAACCCAAAACGACCGAAAAGCATGGTGCTTTTTGGTCGTTTTCATTTCAAAATTTAATTTCCTATGCCGGGCGAATTCATCAATACAATTCTCCAACCATCCGGATCTTCAAAAGTAACACCTGATTTTTCCCAATATGGATTTTCCGGAGAAACCGGTTCATATCCCATACCTTTCAACCTATTCGTGATTTCCTCAATGGTTTTACGTTCAGGAATATAAAAGACAAGCAGATTATCTTTTGATGGGGCAGGACAAGGACTGCCATCCTTATGTTGAGTAAACTCCAGATGATAGCTGGAATCAGGAAGACCGATCATGATACCGTCATATCCCTCGTGCCCTTCAAAAGAACCGATTTTTTTCAAGCCTAATCCTTCACAATAGAAGTTTATAACCTTTTTTAGTTGATCAGTAGGACGTGCAACCCGCATTTGCGCTACTTTCATATCATTTGGCCATTTACTTTCCATTGTCCCATCCCTCTCTGAAATTCGAATCATTAGCCTTTATAGCTAACTTGTCCAGTTTCAACCAGTTCCTTCAGTCCCATAAACATTAAGTTCCAGCCATGTTCAGATCCATCGTGATACTCTCCAAGAGCTTTTTCGATATCGGATTCTGTCCAATTTTCTTCATGAGGAACGATGATTTTTTGTGAAAATGTCATTTCACAGCCCTTTTGAAGTTCTTTCAGTTCAACTGTAATTGTATCTACTAATTCACTGAATTGCGGCATTTTAAAAGTGAACACTAATTTATTGGGAGGGTCCATTTCAAGGTACTCCCCTATCGCCCGATAATCTTTTCCATCGCGATGATCAATAATTTCCCAAGTACCTCCCACTTGAGGATCATTTTGTGCCACCTTATTTGTCCCTTCCAATGTAAAAAACCATTTTCTCATCATCTCAGGGTTCAACCATGCATCAAAAACCATTTCAGGCACTACATCAAAATTTCTTGTCATCTTTAAAGTGGTTGTTGAGTATTTTTCCATTTACATGCTCCTTACGTCAATTTTATGGGTTTACCTTTTTACATACTTTTCAATTCCTCTTTTGAGACAGCACGCCAACCGTTTGCTTCCAGTTTCTCTATATAGGTTTCCATCCTGATTTCCTTAATCTCAATCGCAAGCGGGTGCAGCGAAACAAAACATTCATTTGAGGCATAATTAATCGAAACCTTTACAACTTCATATCCATTATGAAATCCTGAATCGAATCCTGGATCATCCATTATATCCCCTTTAACAGGACGAATATCAGATTCAACTGTTTTCATCATTGATATACCATTTTCTTGTTCTTTTATTGATGTAATGAAAATCATTAAATTTATTTTCATTGCAGTCTCCTTTTCTCTATCCTTTAGCGCCCGGCGCCCTTGCTCCAATTGAGGTAAAGAGCTTGTTGGTTCTTTAAGACTTAGGAATTCACTATTTCCTTTTTCATATTTTGAAAGGAATAGATATCATTTGCAACTTTAAATAGTTCCCCGTTCTTGGAGAAAATCGCACTTCCATTTGGTATTGCATATATCCTTCGTTCATTTGAAAGGGGAATTAATTCTCCATCTATATTATCCTCGTAATGGACCTCAACGCTAAACCCAACTAATCCTAAGCCCTTGATCACTACCGTTACTGGGTAGTCTTTATCTTTTGTTATTATGCAATCATTACAGAAGGCTAATGAACCCGCACTATATCCGATGATTAAACCTTGAAAGTCTTTGATAATTGGGACGAGTCCTTTTTCTTCTATAACATGGATTAACCTTTCTGGCTTTCCACCAATAAAGTAAAGAATATCATGTTCTTTTATAGACTCTTTCATTTCTTTGTCTGAAAGGTCTTCGTTTAATAATTCAATACTTACATTCTCCATGATTGAAAAGGCTTGTTTTATACTTGCCATCCAACTTTCATACCTGGAATTGTCGGTTGCAAAAGGGATAATTAAAATCTTAGCATCATGTTTAATCATTTTTGAAAGTTCCAGGAACACTTCACCTAATTCATTATCCGTGTGATTTCCGCCACCAATAAAACAAATGTCCATATATGTCCCCCAATTTTCCACATGCTATTCTCTTAAAATATTCTATGTAAATAGGACAATACCTTTATATGTCACTACTCTTCAGCTAAATTGCCCCTTTAGCTCCACAAAAAAAGGCTGCCGCAGAAACCCTCAATTAAACCCTTGCCTATTTTCTCAAATATACGACAATGTCATTTCTGTCTACTCGAAATTTTAAATCATCCTTAATTAGCCAGCATCCTCAGATTCAAAAATATACCATATCCATTATTCTTAGGATAACCATATAAATAGCAGACCACTTTTCCATCTTTCAAAAATACAAATTGATTCATTCCTTCATTTATAAAAAAAGAATTGCCACTAAGAAAATGCCACCGATAATTTATTTTAAATATCGTATTGACCTATAAATTCAAAAACCTCATCAACAGCTTGGTGATATCCACCCGATTTTTGAAAGGATTCGCTTATATTTGAAACAGATTTATGGTAAGATGGGTCGTTTAATACATGATCTGCGGCCTCACGCAGTTGATTTGCAGTCAAGCTTTGCATTTGTAATTTAATACCGGCTCCGATATTGGCAACTTGCCCTGCAATTATGGGCTGATCCGCGCTTTGTGGGATTACAATTAGCGGAACCCCGTAGTAGAGACCCTCATTGGTACTATTCATTCCACCATGTGTGATAAATAATTTAGTGCATTTTAGCACTTCCGTTTGTGGAACATATTTTTTCACAATGAAGTTTTGGGGGATTTCTCCTAATTCAATTAGTGGGGTTTGTTGACCGACCGACATGACAACCGTGTGATTGCTATTTCCAAATGCTTCAAAACAAAGCTTATAAAAATCAAGAGACCGGTTAAAAACTGTTCCAAGAGAAATGTAAATGGGACTTTTTCCTTTGATATCAGCAAGGTCAAAGTTATCCTGCTTTAACCGTGAAGAGATGGATGGACCTACAAATTTGTAAGTTTGGTCGAATGCTTCTTTAAAAGGTTGAAACTCCCTAGTTGTATAAACGATTGAAAGTGGTGCAGGATTACAAAAAACTTCGTAAGTAGAATGGATCTCCACATCATATTTTTCCTTCACCATTACCGTCAGTCTTTGAAATTCATCGTGTATAGGTTTAACTATGTCTGGAGGAATTTCTTTAGAAAGCTGTTCCAGCATTTTATCGAATGATGCTTTTGTCTGCGCAAAAGAAGTACAAGAATTGATTGCGGGAAGCTTAAGGATTTGGGCAAGTAAACGTCCACAGCCAAACATGGAATCATGGATGATGTAATCAAAATGCTCTCCTTTGATCTGTTCAAGAACGCTAGGTATGACGATATCTACCGTATTTAAAAGACCGTTGATTCTTTCGAGTAAATAATTTCTTCCGCCTGAGAGAAAAGCTTCTATAAATTTTTCACCGTCAATTGTTCGTACAGTAGCTCCCGTCTTCTCGATACGTTCTCGAAATGATTCTATCGTAAAGTACACTACCTCTTCTCCACGCGAAATAAGCTCTTGCACAACTCCAATAGTTGGATTGATATGTCCTTCTGATCCAGCATTAATAAATAAAACACGTGCCATTTTACCACTCCTTAAATAAATCTGTAAGAGTATGGTTACTGACCCATACCCTTCCAAACTCAAAATAATATAAATTTATCATAGTACAATACTGGAAAATCTCAAATTCTTAATCACCCTTGTTTTGGTACATTAGAGGAGCTTAGCTGAAAACGGCATTCAACACATTAATAAAGACTAAGTCCTCAACTCACTGCATAATCGGAGATTAATCAACCCGTAAGCTTATAATTTTCAAGTTAAATCAATAATAATACATCAATGCCACCGACTGCTGAATAATCATCATAATTGGAATATTAATATCAAATGGATTATTGAACAGCATCTCAAAGACTATGTAATTGTGCTCATTATGTGACTGGTTATTTTACCCAAGAAAAATGTCTACAATTTCAACCATTATAATACTTGAATGGATAATAAAAACGAATAATCAATAATATTAAACCTTAAATTAATATTATTGAATTATTTTATTAAAAATTTAAATTTTATTATTTATATTTTTAATTCCTTGTTTTATAATCGAATTAACTAAAAGGAAGTGATTTCATTATGGCTTATAAATTAATCACAAATTGCCCTGTTTGCAGTAAAACATTGAAAATTACAAAGTTGCAGTGCTCTCATTGTCACACTACGATTGAAAATGAGTTTGAAATATCTAAGCTGGCATCCTTATCAAAGGATCAGCTTCATTTTGTGGAAGTATTTTTAACATGCAGAGGGAATATCAAAGAAGTTGAAAAGGAACTGGGGATTTCGTATCCAACGGTTCGAGGCAAGCTAACTGACATCATTTCATCCCTTGGATATGTACAGAAGAAGAAAAATGAAGTGGACGAGAAAAAAGTTGTCACCATGTTGGAAAATGGCGAAATCACAACAGAAGAAGCCATTAAGCTCTTAAAAGAGGAATAGGGAGGAATTTATCATGAAAGAGGAAATTACAAGAGTGTTAACAATGGTTCAAGAAGGGAAGATTGATGCAGATAAGGGATCAGAACTGATTCAAATATTAAAAGAGAAAGAAGAAACAGGTAACAAGCTTCTTGAAAAACCGACTAAATATTTAGATAAAACCTTAAAAGTTCGTGTTGTATCCGCCGAAAATGATAATGTCACGGTCAATTTGCCTATAAAACTTGTCAAGGCAGTATTAGTGGCTGGACACAGCATCGCAGCGAGTATTCCTCAATCGGAAAAATACGTTAAAGATATAGACATAAGTCTTATTATTGAAGCAATCGAAAACGAATTAGATGGACAAATTGTTGATATTAAATCGGCAAACGGGGATACCGTTTCAGTCATCATTGATTAGTGATTCGCTTATGATGCATGTTAAAGTGAAAGCGAAAGGCGTTCGGTTTACCCTTCCAATTCCATATGCCATTTTAAACATTGTTATTTCAATTTTATCTTCAAAATTTATTCAGCAAAATGCAAACAAATGGACAAAAGTGCACTTCGAAAGAAAAAAACTGGACTTTACCTTTCCACTAATAGACAAAAAAACGCTAAAGCCTATCGTCAAGGAACTGAAAAATTATAGGGGGATCGTGCTAGTAGATGTCAAAGCTAAGGACGGCACTGAGGTTATGGTTAGACTATAATTTTCGCTTACAATACCGAGAAAATTGCACAAAGACAACAAAGTTATTTAATTTTAAAACCTCAAACAAGCATAACCCCGTTCTAAATATAGGACGGGGTTAAAAAAACGGAAAAATCTTTATTGATACCGTACCAGTGCCTTTTTGCTTTTTTCAACCATTTTCAAATCCCTCCTATAAAAAGCGACTGATTGTTTCCACTAATTTTTGAGGAAACGATTTAAGGTCAGTCATATCAAGGAATCTCTCTCTTCCGTGTAATTCTGCAATCTTTTCTTTATCTTCTCCAATAGCAACAGATAGGAATAGCACGTCTTTTCTTTCATATTCTCTAATAACTGATTGGATATCCACCCTCGCTGCATCCCCTGAATAATTAGGCATGGCTTTTGGTTGTCCATCACTAATATTTATCAATAGCTTGGTAGAAGCGATTTGTTTCGATAGTTTGTCTGCCAATATTCGTAAATTAACACCATCACGATTATTTTGGCGAGGCTTCATTGTCGCAATTTTCCCTATAGCCCCATCGTACCCATCATCAAACTCTTTGTACGAGTATAGTGAAGTCATTTCCCTTTGACTAATATCTGCAGTGTCTCCATAAATCATCAAAGGAACATTTAACATTCTACAAAACTCTGTTAAAGCGATTATTGCTTTTTTGGCACTCTCCATTCGTTGAGCCCGAACCATGGAACCAGACTCATCTATACGTATCGCTATAGCTAGAGAGGGATTTTCAGTTGGAGGATTTTTTTTATCAAAGTAACGATAGTCTCCCATTGCAACCTTAGAAGCATTAAATCGCGTACCGTATAACTTCCCTGGAGTGTATGTTACTGACTCTTTTTTTTCTAATACAGCAAGAATTTTTCTTGCCATACTCTCCACAAGAGGTGTTATTTCCTTTTTAATATGTTCTGCTTCACTCATACTTTCCTTCGTTGCATGAGGGCGGTGGATAATGATCCCTTCTTTTTGATGAATCGTGTTTTTCATAAGCGTTCGAGCTTCTTTATTCAACTCTTTTTTCTTATCAGCTTCTTGCTTCTCTAGTATTTCCGGCAACTGTTTTACTTGTTGCTGAGAAATACCTGTTTGAGATTCCTCATGCTCTTTTCCTTTATTACTATCGATTTCAATGTCCTTTGATCTCTTTTCAGAAAAAATCTCTAAGGGTTCCCCTTTTTCTTGTTGAGGCAGAGCGGAATCACTATTTTGAATTTTCTCCTCTTCTTTTGTAAAATAAATGGAAGATGTATCTTTTTGAAGTTCCTCCTCACCGTCTTGTTGTTCCTCATAATTATCTACCATTGGTGACCCTGGAGGAGCTTGCGGTTTATTCATTGGATTCTTTTGATTCAGTAAATAAGATTGAATACGCTCCAATAATTGACTGCTTTCTAATTCTTTTTCTAGTATTCTAATCTCAGTTTCATCGGTGGTAATTTTATAGATGACTTTTTGATAAATAGAATCAAAGATATTTTCTCCTTGATGCACTGCATTCACCCAATAGAAATAACTTCTCATTCCTGCTACACCCTTGATTCCATTAGCTTTTGAAGTAGCATCTAATAAAATAATGATTTCAGCCATCATTGCTAATAGCTCTTCATCTGCAAAACCAACTTTACTGAGAGCCCGGTTGACCATCACTCCCTTAGAAGGAAGATTCATTCGTTCCGTGTGTTGAACTCGATCACGTAATGATTCATTAAGGGGTCTATTCCCCTGATAATTTCTATTGGTTGTAATAACTACTACAGCATCATGGTGCCGTTTGATCATTCCAGTTGGAGTATTTAAAATACCATCAATTTCAAGAGCAGAATTCAATGCAACTAAAACCGATGCATCTCTAATGACAGTAGGTTCTTGTATCTCTAACAGGTAGCCTTCATGTAGTGCACGAACGATTTCTGATGGATAATACTTATATGTTACATTCTTACCGGTGTCTTTGATTTTCTTTTCAAGTTTTGCCAAGTATTCTTTCGTTTCTGCCATATTTAACTGTAGATAGGAAGACAAATTTTCTAAAAACTGCTGCGCCGTGCTATTATTTTCAAAAAACTGAATTATTTTTTTATCTTCCACTTGTGCTTCTTCCATTACTGGCAAAAGTGAGCCGAAAATATCTGATTTATCCATGTCGGCAAAACAGGTAATTTTCGTATATGGCAATCGAAGATCATGAGAGAGAGCTTTGGCAAGTTGTGTTTTACCTGAGCCAGCATCCCCCTCTAGCAGTACATTGATGACTCGCAGTTCTCCATTATGCCAATTCCTATTGATTGTATCTGCAACACGTAATTCCTCCACACTTTCTTGATGGCTAGGAGACTTTTTCCAAATCATTTGTTTTTCTTCTTCTGTAAATTTTCTGCCATCTGAAACGACAAATCCTCTTATCATTATGATTCTCCTTACCGATATCCCATTTCCTTCATAATATCGTTGATGATTCTAAATCTTTCTCCCAAAATTTCGCCATCCGATTGCAACATATCATAAAAATATTGAATATCTTTATCTAAATTCTCATTTTTTGTGTCAATTTCTAATTGCATCTTATTTCCCTGCAACCCTAAAGCTGTAACGATTGGATTTTCAGGATCATACAGCTTTTCAAATTTATAAGCATCTCTAAAATATAAGTTGGTCGATAAAATAAGGATGGCTAAATCTAAAATTCTAGTGGCAGATAACTCAATTTCTTGAGCAGAATCATCAATCATTACAATTTTTCCAACGATATCTCCTGTTCTGGGCGATTTCCCCTGTAGCATTCCTGTGCTTAACGATTCGATTTCTTTACCATAGGCAGCCTTACCATCTACTTTGTCGTAATTTTCAACAGTGATAATTGATTTATACTTATATTCACCTTTATTCATATCATTGCTCCTTTTTATTTTTTCGTTTTTTTCCTTCCCCCAATACGATGTTCCGTCAGAAATTTCTGCTTAGAAATCCTAATTATCTTCTTATTTAAGATTTCTGATAAACATAGGACAGGCGAAATTCATATTTTAAACACCACATTCTACTCCCGCTAATTAACAAACATTATATTATTATGTTTGTTATATTGCAAACAAAAGTTAATTACGTTTATTGTTATGCATAATAAAATTGATTATGTTTAAATAATGAAGATTTCACGATTTTTTTGGAACGCATTATTAGAAGAATTACGGGGTATATTCGAGAGTCTGATTTATATATGTCTCTTATACGTATTTATCCTCATGAGACGGTATAAAAAAAGGATCTTCAAAACTGAAGGATCCTTTTTACTGCTTGTTTAATATAAGTGGAGGAGATAGTTGAAGAAGAAAAGGATTTTCAATACAACTATTGCACTTTTGTATATCTTTATTAATTGATTACCTTTGCTGTAGTACATTTTTTATCCTATAATGATGCGCTCTTTGGGATAGTGATACGGATGTTTAACTGGTTTGCCTCCCATACTGAATAAGAAGGTAAACATCCCGATTTTCCCTATAAACATTAAAATCATGATTACGGCCTTCCCAGCAGTACTCAATTCCGGTGTAATGCCAAGCGAAAGGCCTACAGTGCCAAAAGCAGAGGAAACTTCAAATAAAATTTCCATTAGGGAAAAGGCAGATTCAATGCATGCAAGAATGACAACTGCCAAACTGCACAGTATCATACCTGTTGTGAAAACGATGAATGACTTGATGATATCTTCCTCATCGATCTCCCTTTTGAATATTTTTATTGTTCTGTTCCCTTTCGCATAGTTGTAAATGGTAAGCAGCATCACAGCAAACGTGGTGGTTCTTATCCCACCCCCAGCACTGCTGGGGGATGCCCCTATGAACATAAAAATACTCAGTAACAAAATGGTAGGCACTGAAAATTGGTTGACGTCGCTGATCGCCATTCCGCCAGTCCTTGAAGATATCGAATAAAACAAAGAATGGACAAAGGATTGATGCCAGGTTTCTGAATAGAAATGACTGTACTCAAACAGATAAGTGAAAATGGCTCCGATTACGATCAGTATGAAAAAAGTTACGGTTGTAATTTTTGTGAACAAGGTGAACCGGAATGGCATCTTACCCTTATGCCTCAGCCACTGACTTACCTCCATTAGAACAGGAAACCCAAGGGATCCGATAATAAAGAGTACTATATTAAGGGTCAAGACAAAATAATCGTCTGCAAACGGAATCAGTGATTTTCCTGTGATATCAAAACCGGCATTTGTCGTAGCAGACACAGAGGCGAAGAAACCCTGTAAATATGCCTCTTGCCATGTTGGGAAATACTTCAAAAAATATGTACCGAAGACAATAGCCCCTAATAGCTCAATCATGACAAAGAAAAAGAAGATCATTCGTATAAACCGAACAATCCCGGAAAAAGTGGAGCTGTTTTGTTCCGTCGTCATGAGTATTCTTGCCCTGAGTCCTATTTTCTTTCCTGATGCAAGCCATAGTATTGTTCCGAAAGCCATGATCCCAATTCCACCAAACTGGAGGATGATTGCAAAAATAAACGTACCGGGAACACTAAGCAGCTGGCTTACATCTACCGGAGATAATCCTGTTACAGTTACCGCACTAATAGAAATGAATACTCCATCAATAAATGAGAGCTCTGCATTCTGCGTTTGAGTAATAGGAAGCAGCAATAAAATGGTTGAAACCACTACAGCCACTAGGTAATAAAAAACAATTATTTGAGCAGCAGATAGTCGTTTTGTTAAGTTCTCTATTTTACTATTCATTTTTCTCCAATTTCTATATGTTTTTTGACTAACATAAACCTATTTGTACTAACGTACCATTACACAATTCAACTTATAATAATTTGTCCATTAAATTAAGAAAATAAACTGCCCCGTTGAAGAAGACCTCAAAGGAACGAATGCATATGTTATACAACTCTATTTTAGGTAGTAGCTAAAAAAGCCAAACCCATGTGTATCAAGGGTTTAGTTCTTAGTCATTTATTATCGTATATTCAGGATTTTATACAACCTTGATGTAGCAAGGGTTTGCTAGATGATCAATAAAACCACTAGATTAACCACTAGAGCTTTTTCTATTTCAATCATTGATTTATCTAATTATGAATGCTGTAGGTCCATAATAGTGTAATTTAACGAATGTAATTAAGCAGCATGCTAAAAACCCCTTAGGCCTCAAGGGGTTTAATGTCTTTCGTTTTTATTGTTTATGTATGTATTTATACATCGTTGGACATTAACATTTTGACTTCTGACCGCATAAAAAAACTAGTTTTAACAAATAAAAAAGGACATTGCCTAAGCCCTCTTCCTAGTATCGGCCCCGCCTACGCCAGATACTATGACAGCCACACATGCCATCCAACCCATTATCATTATAATAGAAAGCGCTTACATTTTCAAGGATTTAATAAAAAACAATGACTTTGATTTACTTTCAAAAGGCCGCCAATTGACAGCCTTTTATGGTTGATACATCACTTTTGACCTCGTGTTCCTCATATTCTTGTTGATTAATTGATTATACCTTCTTTAACTAACCTTCCCCGATATTTTAAGTACATTTTTCCACAATCTTATGGTTTGACCAGTAAATATTAAAAAAACACTCTAAAAATATAATTTTTTTTAACACATAATTGAGGATTCGTGATTAATTTAGCTTTCGCCATTCCTCGCTTAAATCTTACATTGTTTAACCATTCAACAATTGCTTTTGCATCATAATTAGGGTGAATTCTTTCCCCATTTTCTAAAGCCCAATGTTCTGTATTCTTTTCCTCGTCAAAAATCCAATTTAGAAAGTCCTCCTGAATACTATTCATCTTCCTACCTACTTTTGTTGAACAAGAAAGGTATTGAATAAAATCGTCACCAAAGTCAATTTTTATTATCATAAGAGTTTAACTCCTTAAAATCGTTTTGAAAATTAAGGCTATTATAGCATTCCTTATTAAACCGTTAGTTCCATAAGAAACAGCTGCCTTAAAGACAGCTCCGATCTTGAATTAACGCACCAAGTTTAAGACTTTTTAAAACTAATCACCTATGGCAAATATATGTTTTTTTCGCTCTAACGCTTCTATGCAAAAAAATTTTAATTCATTAATCTCGTCTCTATACAATATTGTTTCACCATAAATATTAAGATTTAGAAGTAAACATAACTCGTTTTATTAGAGTCCTTTTCCTTGCTTAAAAGATATGAATGTATTCCCTCTTCAAATTCTACATATGTTTCTTCCTTATACGTTTCTTTATAAGTGTTAGCTAAAATGAAATTGATTCCACACATTTACTTCACCCTTCCCTGCCTATTTCTAACTATTTTAGCAGCTTGTACTCAAGTCCCTTATTGAACAAACCTGCCCCCGATAGTTCCATAAGGAAAAGCTGCCTTAAAGACAGCTCCGATCTTCAGCTAACGCACCCGTTAGTTTATGTACAATATTTCACAAAGTTCACATTAAGTGGGCTCATTTTTCTTAAATCACTAAATAGTGCCTTCAATCCAAATGGGCGAGGCACTATTAGTAATTACCTAATTACTGTTCTAAGTAACGATTAAGGCATGATTTTGTTATTCATCTGTTTTTTTACTAGTTAATCAAAATAAAATCTAATTCACTTCAGTTCATGGTTCTTCTTATTTATATATATATAATATTTATCCGCTAAGGGACCAATATAAACTAAAAATTCGAAACAATACGATGTAGACTAAACCTTATATATATCCTCTTCGTTTGGTAGAGAAGAAATCGCTCCTACCTTCGTACATACGACGGCACCCACTTTATTTGCAAAAAGAATGATCTCTTTAAGTTTACTAAAATCACTAAGAATTGTGTCATAGGACTCAAGATTTGCAAATTGAAATAAAGCAGCACCGACAAATGCATCACCAGCACCAGTTGAGTCAATTGAATTTACTTCGACGCTGTTTATTACACTCATTCCACTTCCATTTGAAAGAAGAGTGCCTTCCCATCCAAGGGTAACAGCCACTATTTTTGCCCCTAAATGATGGAGCATTGCTATTCCATCATATTTATCCATTTTTCCCGTGATTAGTTCAAGCTCTACTTCGCTTACTTTTACAAAGTCAGCCATTGATATACCCTTTCTAGCTAAACTAATAAATTCAGCCACTCTATTTTTCCATAAATCATGTCGGAAGTTAGGGTCAAACGATAGAAATATCCCCCTATTTTGTGCAAATTCCATTGCCTTTAAATAAGTTGTTTTAAAAGGGTTTTCCAGAAATGCAGTTGCAGATCCAAAGTGAATGATCTTTGCACCACTTAATCTATCTGGGTATAAGTTATCCTCTGTTAAATTTCGATCCGCTCCTCTATTGAATACAAAATCCCTTTCACCATTTGCTTGTAAAGAAACAAATGCTAAAGTAGTTGGTGCCAAATCATCAGTAACAATCATCGATGTATCAACCCCCACCTCTTTTATCGTTTCTATTAAAAATAATCCAAATGGGTCATTTCCTACTTTTCCAATAAGACTTGCTTCCCCACCTAGCCTTGAAATAGCAGCTGCGACATTCGCTGGTGCACCCCCTGCTTTCTTTAGAAAATGATTACCTTCCATTAAATTAACATCAATATCTGTACAATAAAAATCGATCAAAAGCTCCCCAACGCATATGACTGCGCGGTTTGTTTTATTCATTTACATTACATCTCCATTCTTGTGATTTAGGTAAAATGAAAGGCTATCGATCATTTTCGACAGCCTTCATAAACTCTTACTATCAACCCATCTATCTTTTCCATATACTCTTTAAAGGGTATATTTTCAAAGACTTTAATGTAACTTCTCCACCCTTGCTATAAATTTGTAATCCTTTACTTGATGGATCCGGGAAAATTTGATCAGAAATAACCGTTTCACCTTTGTTTCCAAACACTTCTACAGCAGATCGGTCAATGAAAATATGCATTTTCACAGTCCCATTTAATGCATTTAACGGTCCGTCATGCTTACCGACCACATTGTTCCCATAATCAAAGCTTCCTGAATTTGAACGGTCTACGAATAATTGTTTGGTGGCAACATCATAGCCAATAGTCGTATATTCAGTTGCTCCTTTACGAACTTGAAAGCCGAATTCAGTTGCTTTTATATCATCTACATCAAACTCAGCTATCATTTCAAATGTATCTTCTGATAGTTTAGATAGGAGATTACTTTCACCAGATATGACTTTATTTTTATATGAAATTTTTTCACCCTTATCTCGAATGGTTTTTAAAGAAACTGGTGTTTGTTTTAAACGTAAACCTTCATCTGTCTGAGTTAGCTCCATCTTTCTTGGCAATGTCGTTGAACTTCTCCAAGTCGAAGTTGGTGTATGATTTGCATACAGCCAATTACTCATCCAGCCAATCCAATATTTTTCGCCATTCTTACCATCAATTCCGCTCCAATCTACTGCGGCATAATAATCTGCCCCGTAGTCAGTCCATAACACTTGATCGGAAGAATTTTCATTTTTAAACGCTTTCCCGTCAAAGGTACCTACAAAATATTGCATACCTGACCCGCCTGCAGGAGCGCCATCATTAATGCTTACCTGTAGTACCCATTTTGTTTTTGAAGGGTCACCATCAATTGGTAATTCGATAAGTGTAGGACATTCCCAAATCCCTCCGTTACTACCATGAGTAGAAGGTATCCACTCTCCAGAAACAGCAGACCAGTCTGTAAGGATACCGCTTTCTTTCGAATCGTCTTTCTCAGGCTCTTTGGCAACTTGGTCTACTTCATTTGGCATGGCCCCTTCATTATAAACATTAACATCATCCATGTTTATATGACCCCAACCACCTGTAGCTTGGTCTACAGCTTTAATATATAACACTTCTCCAATGTATTTAGAAGCATCCCAGACGTATTTTTGATATTTTTCTTCTTTAAATTTGGTATTGGCTTGTCGAATTAATTCTTGATCATCAGAGGCTCTCACTAACGAAACATAGCGGTTGTTGATATCATTACCTCCGCCCAACAGAAAGTTGATTTCTCCAGAGCCATCTAGTTTAAAATATGAGGAGTGCAGTTCACCTGTTGCGTCATCTCCCTTTTGAAGATCAGTAAACCCCCATAGGTGGTAGTTTCCTTGGTGGCCGAAATCCCCTCCCCAGTATGATGGTACATTTGTCACATGGTCTTTTGTGAAAGCATTACCTTCGATTGTACTCCACCCAGTTAGATCACCTGTCTCAAAATCATGATTAATAATTTCCTTCTCATTTGTCATGATGTTCTTACCAACTTGAACATCTTGGAATAACGTGGATGAATTCCAAACATTTAAGCCAAAATGCCCTGATGAAAAAGTTGAATCATTTACATCATGAATGAGATTTCCATCTAAAGAAATTTTAATATTTTTTCCATGGGTGCTTGCTTTTAAATGGTACCTTTTATCTGTATCTAGATTTATTGTTTTTTCAGCTAGAATGGATATGTCTCCATTTTCGATTTTCATGATTTTTATTGTATCGTTTAAAGCATCGACATTCGCCATATAACCGTTTGTTGCATTAGGATCTGCACGAAAAACGAGCGAGCCAGCTCCATTGCCACCTTTTTCCCCAGATATCTCAATGTTTGCTTCATAAAAGAAGTTATCCCCTGTTTGACCACTCATTACAAAAGCATCCTCCGTAGAGGTTCCACTTTTTCCATCCATCGTGTTCTCCCAGCTTCCGTTTACATCTGTCCATTTCGATAAATTGGTTTCAAAGTTAGATGTATTCTTGAACTCCACATTTCGAAAGGCAGCCGTTGAATTCCACGCTGACAATCCGTAGTATCCATAATCGAATTCTTTATCTGTTTTGTTTATAACAGATTGATCGTTTACAGAGACTTGAATTTGATCCCCATCTGTTTCCACCTTCACCTGGTAGGTAGTTGAAGTTTTGAGGGTAAAAGGTTTTCTCGCAATTTCCTCGTTTGTTCCATCTACATTCTTACTTAATGTTATGACATCGTTTTTGGCATCTAAGCTCGCAAAATAGCCGTTCTTTGCACGCCTATCTGACCGAAAAACTAAACCGCCTGTCCCTTCTCTCCCATTCTTTTCATTAAGTGTAATATCTCCCTCATAGCTAAATGATTCACCTGTCTGGGATGACATGCTATAAGAAGTTCTGTCTAAGCTATTTGCTTGTATTCCACCATCTTCGCCGAATTCACTTGCATACTCCCACTCTTTTAAATTAGGTGAGGTATAAAACATGATCTTATCCTTAGCCGCTAACGACATAACCCATTGGTTTGATTCTTCATGCCAAAATACTTTAGGATCGCGCCAATCTTGTGAAGGAGGGTCTGGCATTACGGGATTCCCTTTATACTTTCCCCAAGTTCTTCCTTTATCTAGGCTATACGCTATACTTTGGACTTGCTTATCTCCTGCATGCGTAAAGATGGCAACCATTGCTTCTTTTCCAAAGCCAGCTGTATTGTTCCAATCAACAACAGCACTCCCCGAGAAAATCTGACCGTTTTCATCCGGCGATAAAGCAATCGGCAAATGCTCCCAATTAACAAGATCTTTACTGACAGCATGCCCCCAATGCATCGGTCCCCATGTCGTTCCATACGGATGATATTGATAAAACAAATGATATTCACCTTTATAAAAAACCATACCATTCGGATCATTCATCCAGTTAGCTTCAGGAGAAAAATGAAATTGATTACGGTATGGTTCATTATAATACCCAGGGTCTTCTGCATATGCACGATTAAATGGTAAACAAGTGACAGTTGAACATATTAGTAGAATACTAATGATCCTCTTCACTTTTATTTCACATCCCTTTTTTTAAAATCTAAAATGATATGTGATCGTTATGCTGGACTATTTCCGCGCAATCGATCTAATAGAACGGCTGCTACAATGACTCCACCTTTTACAACTAACTGCCAATAATAGTTGACATCCATTAGAGTTAACCCATTACTGATTACCCCCATAATTAAAACCCCAATAATTGTTCCTATTATTTTCCCTTTTCCACCTGTTAAACTTGTTCCTCCTAGAATAACAGCAGCAATTGCGTCTAACTCATACATTTGACCAGCAGTTGGCTGTCCAGAAAACAACCTTCCCGCTAAAACGACTCCTCCTAAACCAGCTAGTAAACCACTAATCGAATACACATTGATTAAAGACTTTTCAACCTTAATTCCAGTTAACCGAGCTGCCTCTTCATTGCCACCAATCGCATAAATATGACGGCCGAACATCGTATATTTAAGAACAAAAAACATCACGACATATACTAAAGACATGATATAAATAGGAGTGGGGATTCCGAAAATACTTCCACCACCGATGAATTTAAATGTTTCGTTTTGTAAAACAATTGGATAACCGCCACTAATGACATAAGCGAGTCCACGAACATATGTGAAGCTGCCTAGTGTAACAATAAATGCTGGTAACTTTGCTTTGGCTGTAAGAAACCCATTAATCAGTCCTACTGCATACCCTACTAGTACGCCTGATAACATCGCAATTATAGGATTAACTCCTGCAGAAGAGACCATGACTGAGATAACGCCAGATAGAGCAACTGTTGCACCAACTGATAAATCAATACCACCAGTTAAAATAACGATTGTCATCCCAGCAGCTAAAATAGCAATAATGGAAACTTGTTTTAATACATTCAATAAATTGGCTGTATCTAAAAAATTTGGTGCTGTAAATGAAAGTACTACACACAATAATAATAAAATCATGATCATGCCAAGCCTATTCCATAAAGAATAAAGGACATTTCCTATATTTAGGCGTTGTGAATGTGTAATAGTTTGCGTATTCCCTCTCATTTCTCTCTTCCCCCTATGGTAGCTAAACGCATAATAGTTTCCTGTGTAGCTTCTTCCTTCGAAAGCTCGCCTCTTAACCTTCCTTCACTCATGACAAGTATTCGATCACTTACCCCCAATACTTCAGGAAGTTCAGATGATATCATTAAAACGGCCAATCCTTCATCTGCAAGCTTTGAAACAATCTTGTGGATTTCAGTCTTGGCACCTATATCAACCCCTCGTGTTGGCTCATCAAGTAGTAATACCTTTGGTGCAATTGATAGCCACCTAGCGATCACTACCTTTTGTTGATTCCCACCACTTAAGTTTGATACTTGCTGTTCTGGGGAAGCTATTTTTATATTTAAGTCTTCAATATATTGGTTAGCGCTTTCATTTGCTTGCTTCCAACTAACAATTCCTGCTTTAGCGTGTTTTTTCAATTCAGCCATTATGATGTTTTCTTTTACGGACATTGATAAAAATAACCCTTGTTCTTTCCTGCTTTCAGGTACATGTGCAATCCTATTAGCAATAGCATCTATTGAGGATTTGATTCTAACAGATTGACCATCAACCAATATTTCGCCACTTTTCAACTCGGACAAACCGAAAATGGCCCTAACCAATTCTGTTCTGCCAGCACCAACAAGCCCCGCTAAACCAACAATTTCACCTGGGTAAATTTTTAAAGATACATTCTTTACAATTGTGTTATCAGAAACATTTTTCAATTCAAGTACAGGTGAAACTTCCTTTGGATTTTTTGTGCCAAAGGCTTTTGACCGATTAAACAAGTCCTTTAAATCCCGTCCTACCATCAGCTTTACGAGATGATCAGGATTTGTCTCTTCAATCGGCCCACTTGCAATCCATTCGCCGTCACGTAATACAGTGAACCTATTAGAAATTTTAAAGATTTCTTCCATTCTGTGAGAGATATATACAATGGCAACTCCCTGCTTTTTCAAATCATCAATAATTTCAAACAGCTTTTTTATTTCTTTATCTGTTAAAGAGGCGGTTGGTTCATCCATTATGAGTACCTCTGCATTAAAGGATAATGCTCGGGCGATCTCGACCATTTGTTGTTGAGCAACACTTAAGGTCGAAACCAATTGGCGTGGATTTAGATTCGACCCCATTGAATCTAACACCTCTTGGGCACGTTCATGGACCTTATCCCATTTCACCATTCCTAAACCATTTCTAGGAAAGGTGGAACCCATTAAGATATTTTCACTTATTGTTAAATTAGGAGAAAGGTTTAACTCCTGATGAATAACACTAATTCCTTTGTTCCTTGCATCAGTAGGGTCCTTCCATAAAATTGGTTGACCTTTCAAGTAGATTTTCCCACCATTGTCATCAGGTGTATGAATGCCTGCGAGGATTTTCATGAAAGTTGACTTTCCAGCGCCATTCTCTCCCATTAATGCATGTACTTCACCTGGATAAAGTTCAATTCTCACATTGTTCAATACGGTTACACTCGAGAACGTCTTACCAATCCCTTCCATATTCAACACTGGCTTTTTTAGACTTTGTTGGCCTTTAAGGGACATTTCATTCACTGCCATACCTTTATCTCACCCCTTATATTGATTTGAATCGGCTGATTAAAGGAGGAATCCTTATCAGCCTATTTATTGAAAGATTCTTACCAACCTTGGTAAGAATCTAATGTATCTTGAGTTACAATCTCAACTGGAACTTTAATAAGCTCCTCAACTTTTTCATCATTTTTCACTTTCATTCCGATTTCAACAGCTTTTTTGATCATGTTACTAGGTGACTGAGCTGAAGTAGCAGCAATTGTACTTCCTTCCTTTGCCATTGCTTCTGTGGCTTCAGGAGCACCGTCCACTCCGACAATGAAAAATTCATCTTTACGATTCGCTTGCTCTTGAGCAATTTCAACACCAATTGCTTCTGGATCATTAATCGCAAATACAGCGTCAATAGAGCCTGATGAATTAGCTTGTAAAACACTTTCCATCACCGTTAATGCCTTTTCGCGATTCCCTTCTCCATTTTGCTTCGCGATAACTTTAATTTCGGAATCCTTTATTGCATCTTCAAATCCTTGAATACGATCAGATACAGCCGAAACAGGAGGTCCATCAATAATAACTATTTTTCCTTTTCCATCTAATTTTTCAATCACATATTCTCCGGCCAGTTTACCAGCTTGATAGTTGTCTGAAGTAACAGTGGCATCGACACCACCTTCAGCATTGGTATCTACAGCAACTACTGGAATATCAGCCGCTTTGGCCTGTTGAACAGCTGCCGCAATTCCTTTTGTATCAACAGCATTTAAAAGAATGATATCTACCTTTTTCGTAATAAAGTTTTCAATTTGAGCTGCTTGTTTGGCTAAATCATATTCAGCGCTTTCAACTAGAACTTCAGCACCTAATTCTTTTCCTGCTTCTTCAGCACCTTTAGCCATGGAGACGAAGAAAGGGTTTGCTAAACTACCCACCGCTACACCGATCGTTAATTGTTTGTTACCTTTTTGTCCTTCGTTACCGTCTGTTGATCCATTTGATGATTCACTAGCCCCACTACATGCCGTCATCGCGGCAATTACAAACGCCAAAACTAGCATTCCTATTACTTTTAAATATTTCACCATATTAGTCCCCCCTAGTTTTTGAAGATGAAAATAATTAGCTGCAGAACGAGAAATTGTTAACGCTCTCAATCTCTTAAACTAGATCACCTCCTTAAATGAATATTTTTGGTTGAAACAATGGAAATATGGTTGATTTTGATAGTTTTTAAAATGACATCTTAATCAATTGGTAACGCTTTCATCTTTTGTATAACAATATAATCACCCTTTACACATTAGAATTATAATTGAGTGAATTTGATTGGTTTTGATTGATTTTGATTATATTAAAGCTGTTTGTAATTGTCAATGGTTCCAATTATTACAAAAAATATATTGATAAAACAAAATATTAAACGTTTCAATGGAATGTTTAATAGATGGAGCAGATTTTCCCTCATTGTTAATTGGCCACATTACAATAAATCAAGCATTCTTTATTATATTGATACAACAAGGGGAAAATTTTTTATAAAATAATTTCGGAATCTTCAAAAAAAAAAGCTAGTATTCTAAATGTCTGAATCAGACAGTTCGAATACCAGCTTTCCTTCAACGATAGCAAATTTAGTTTTTAGTCCTTCACAATAATTATCTCCGTTTTCTCCTTATATTTTCCTAACGTTATTGTACCTTCTTCATTCGTAATAACTTTTGTCTGGTTTAAATCTGCAAACTTAGAAAATGATACTTCTCCAAATTTTGTATGATCTGCTAATACAAAGGCCTCACGTGACAAAAAAATGGCTCTTTCTTTAATTTGCGCCTCTTCTGGATCTGGGGTAGTCAATCCAAAATTATAATGAATAGCGTTCGCACCCATGAAACACTTATCAAATCTGTATTTTTTTATACTTTCGTATGCATAACGCCCAACTGTTGCTTTGGTAATCTTTTTAACAAATCCACCAATAAAATATGTACAGATATCATTTTCAAGTAATGCATCTAAATGATCAATTCCGTTTGTAATGACAACGATATCTTTTTGTCTTAAATGTTTGATCATCTGATACGTTGTTGTTCCAGCATCAAGATAAACACAGTCGCCGTCCAAAATTAGTTCTGCCGCATATTTTGCTATCTTAGCTTTTTCCTCAAGGTTCTGCGTTATTTTCTCAAACACACTCGGTTCGTCTCGTTTACTATGTAAAAGTGAAGCTCCACCATGTACACGTTTTAAGTAGTTCTGCTTTTCTAATTGATCTAGATCACGACGCAAAGTAGATTCTGAAGTATTTGTTAATTCTACTAGCTCATGAATCTTAACATTCTCCTTTTCTTTTAATAGCTTTAAAATTAATTGATGCCGTTCCGTAATAAGCATGATATCTCCTCCTCGTATTACACTTCTATTTAAAGATTCTTCGTGTATTTAATTTTAGTATATAGAATTTTGCAGTGACATGTGAGAACTATTAGGGTACCCCCATAAGAAAAGGAGCTGTTGATCAGCTCCTGGTAATTTTAAGTAAGCACCTGTTTGTTGAATAAACAATTTAAAATCCATTACCCTGGAATATTATTCTCATTAATTCAACAACCATAAAGTAAACTAAACCAACAAATCTACTAAGACCTAAGCTAATTTTCTCCAAAGTCCTTTCTCACTGAGAAAAGAGAAAGAGAAAGATATAATGATTCCACATATCATCAATACACGAAAAGTTGTTACTCTAGGGTCAACCACTTGTGTTATATTTCCAGAAAAGAAACAAATAACCAAGATGATTAAAGCCTCTAATTAATTTTACCAAATCTCGTTATATATGTATTTTTTTATTATCGGATTACCTCCCCCTTTAGTTGCATAAAGAAAAAGCTGCCTTAAAGACAGCTCCGATCTTCGGCTAACGCATTCGTTAATTGAAGATGATTATTATCGGTAATTATTGTGAATAGGTTTAAACAATTCTTCATTAGAATTTCTAACAAGTGAAAAATTGTCTACATTATAGTGACCGTGAAGGGTTTCATTGTGATGAAGGATTATTTGTTTTGCAGATAAGTTTTTGGAGTCAGAAGTGGAATGTCCATCACCAACTAATGTTACATCAAAATGATTGATTGTTGCTGTTCTAACAGTTGAATCAATACAATGTTCCGTCTTACATCCCATTATTACAATATGGTCTACATTGTTTTTACTTAAATGTTCGTGTAATGGAGTTCCATAAAATGAATTTGTGGCAGCTTTATCAAATATGATAGCAGTTGATGGTATTTTAATATCCCTGTGTATCTGGAATCCAGGTCCTTCTCCATTTGAAACATCTAAATCTCTTATAAAAACAACGGGGATACTTTCATTTATCGCTTTTTCAATTACAGTATTAATGTTATTAACGATTTTTTCTTTCTCAAAGACTCCTTGTTCTTCTTTATTACCTTCTATTAATTCCTGTTGAGCATCGATTATCAGTAATGTTTGTTTCAATATTTTCCCCCCTAAAGTTTTTAGCAGTTAGTTTTTTCCTGTTTATTATTAAATGGTATTTTAAGCGCTTCTTACTAAGCTCTTTATATTTTCGTCAAAAGATTTACTAATACCTTCTTGAACCAACCTGCCCCGTTAGTGCCATAAGAAAAAGGCTGCCGAAACAACCCCTGTTAATGAACTAAAGCACCCTATAGTTTAAGTACAATATTTCACAGACTTCTAACTAATAAAAAAAGACGGTGACTTATATAAGTCATCGCCCCGATATTACTAATTATTCAATGCACTAGTAGCATTCCACTCGTCAACTATATGGTCCCTAAAATGAGCTGCTTTAATTGTTTATTCATTCCCCACTGAAAGTACAACAGTAAATGGTTTTAATTCCTTAGCTGGGACCAAGCTTGAAAAGTCAAATAGCAACATTGTATTTTCCAGCTTAAAATTCTCAATCCTTTCTTCTCCGTTTAAGTCAAAGGTAGATTGGAAGTGTGCTGTTTCCTTATCAATCATTTTTACTTTATTAAAGGGAATACCGTGGTTTTTAGGAGGCCATGGATTTTCCGGGTCGATCTTAGTTAAATATTCCTTATCAACCAACCAGAAAAGGTATTTCAAATTATGGTTAATTATTTCAAGTTTACCTTTACTCAAATTCTTCGGAAGCCCTGTAAGTTGATAATCTATTACCAATTTCTCATCTTTTTGAGTAACATCATTTACCTGCAGGCCTAAATTGAACCGTGTGCTTTTTAAGGTGAAAGATTTAATATTCAAAAGCTGTTTTACTTTTGGATCTGCGATATTTATCTGCGGATTAAAAGTAAGGGAAGTAATAGTAGAATTCAGCTTGGTCATCTCTGTCCGAACGGTACTATGATATCCATCTTTTTGTTCAGAATCCTCGAGAACTGTTTGGTTTCCAAACCTATACACATTTCCTTTATCATCAACAGCTTTTAATATAATAATGTCATCACCCTTGTATTTCTCCACGGTCTCATAAACAAGCGAAGATGACGCTTTTGCGGTAAGAATCTCTTTAATACGAATTTTGACCTCATCGTCCGGGTATCCTTGCTCTTGATTAATAGCTAATGTACGATTTTTTTCTTGTTGAATTGGAATATCAAAATTCCATTCACCTTTTATCCCGTTGATATTATGAATCGTTATGGGAAGAGTAGAATTCTCCTTAAATGATTTATAAGGATATACCATTTTCCATTGAAAGTTATATCCATTTTCCACTTTCTTAATGTCATTTGACTTTCCATTTAACCAAGGGTCATGATCCCCTTTATTGTGTTCAAAGTTTACATCAAAGCTTACTTCTCCTTTTTCGTTATGCCCCTTTTCAACATCTTCATCTACAAATCCTGTAATTGATACTACATTGCCATCAAAGTAAGCGCTGGTCAGTCTTACAGTTACCCCATTTTTTGTAATTGATTGGTTTAATTCTGTAACTGCATCCTGGTTAGCTAATTCCACGCCTGTTGAATCATTAAATTCTTGAAAAATCCCGCCTATTAAAGGGGTATTAGCTAATACTCTATTCATTGTAGGATTAACAAATCCTGAGGCTACGGTGATTCCAAGAAGAGCAGCAGCAGTCGCCACACCTGCAAGAACCTTTTTTTTCTTTGCCTTTCCACTATTACCTTCCTTGTTTATCCCTTTGGAAATGGCACTAAATACTTTTTCTTTCGGTACAGCTATTTGTTCTATTGCTTCTTTGAGTTCCTTCTTATCCATGGCATTTGTCCTCCTCCTCATTTTTATAGGACTTTTTTAACTCCGCTTTCCCTCTGCTTAAATAAGTTTTTACGGTATTCTCTGGAATTTCCATGACACTGCTAATCGTTTTTATCGAGTAGTCGTAATAGTAAAATAGAATAATAACAGTACGGTAATTCTCTTTCAGCTGCTGAATTGCATCAATCAGCTGTAATGATTCTTCAATGTTTGGATTTACTTGACCCGGCAGGTTTGACAATATCTCATCACTCAAAGGAACGACATTGCTTTTTCTCTTTAGGACATGTCCCGAACACCGTATGACAATCCTGGTGAGCCAGGTCATAAAGTACTCCGGATTTTTTAACGAATGGATAGATGTAAAGGCCTGATAGGTTGCTTCTTGGACAACATCCAACGCATCTTCTTCGTTATGTACATAAAGATAGGCAGTACGGTAGATTCTTTCATAATGTTGTTGAACTAACTTTTCAAAGGCGCTTTTATTACCTTTGATTGCTTTTTTAACTAGCCGGTGGCTTTCTATTTCCATCTTATTTGACCCCCTTTACTAATTAGTGGAATCTATAAACAAGAAAAGTTTCAAAAAGTTTAAGTATTTTCCAAGAAAAGCATATCATGCAATTAAAATCCTAAGTTCAAAATAAACAAACGGAAACCATTTTTGGTTTCCGCTTTCTATTTTTCTTGAAAGCTGTACCATTCTTTTAGTGTGTGCTGCGACATCTTATTGAACTATCCTGCCCCGTTTGCTCATTAAGACGTATTGTAGAGTGACACAAACTCTGCGTAAGTTAAATAAAGAAGTAGTTTGGTGGAAGTAAGGTGATTAATAAAGCTTAGTCTTTTTACTTGAACATAATAAAAGGCAGTGCGGGATTTCCCCTCACTGCCCCATTTCTTTATTTTGTTAAAATCTTCGTATGTCGTTCTCGAAAATTAATTGAATTATTTTCACTAATAAAAGTTGAACCTAAAAGGAGTGTGCCACCTATAATTTGAACAATTGTCATTTTTTCTTGTAAGATTACAGCAGAAATCAGTATAGCTACAAAAGGATCTACATAGCTTAGCATAGCAATGCTTTGTCCCTTTAACTTTAGCATACCAGAAAAAAATAACCAAAAGCCAATACCAGTGTTAACAACGCCTAATAGTATTATAAAAGGAATGGAAGATCTTGAGACTTCCAAGATACCAAATCCCTCAGTGAATAATACATAGGGAAAGAGAAGTAAAGCAGTTGTTCCAAGTTGAATGATTGTAATCTCTAACATGCCCATGTTTTGAATGAATTTATTTAATAACATTAAGGCTGCGTAAAATGCAGCCGCAACTAATCCGAAAAGGATTCCAAGTAGATCATCTTTACCAGAGGCGCTAATGCCGTTTCCAATAATCAATAACATACCTAATATCGCTACACCAATACAAACAATTTTTTTAATTGGTAAAAGCTCCTTAAGTACAAATGGCGAGAGAACCATGACAAACACTGGCGCAAAATAATACCCCAGTGTTGCATTAGCAAGTGTTGTATGATCGTAGGATTGATAAAGAAAAATCCAATTCCCTCCTAATGCAATCGCAGAAAGAAAAAGGGCAGAAGCATTAACTTTCACTAAATTCCATGGAATGGATTTCTTCATAATGAAAAATACAAACATTAAAAATAGACACCCAATTGAACTGCTTAGAAAAGCTGTTTCACTCGAAGATAAATCAATGTATTTCACAACTAAACCCATTGTACCGAAAATAATCATTGATAATATAAACTGAATTTTAGATTTCATCGTCTACTCCTTCGAATCTGCGAAACAGCTTATATATTTCGCAGATTCTTAATCTGTTTTATATATAAGCGTATATAAAGGAGTAAACGGTGGTGGTGGTGATGTCGAAACGGACTTTGTAATATATGGATTTATAAATGATATTGGCATAATAAGCCTCCTGATTATTCAAATGTAAGATTTATAAAAAAATATAATTAAAATCTTATTTTTTGAATTGGATATTTTTAAGATTAGTGCTTTCATTAAACATTTAGAAGGTATTTATTAATGGTTTTGGTGTTTGATTTAATTATATTTTGTTTCCTTTAGTTACAAACATATTGTCTCTTTATTTAGTTCACGATGTAATACATCACCCATACGCTTCATGCCTTCAATGATTTGCTCTTCAGGCATATTCGAGTAATTTAAACGTAAAGTGTTCTTCTGTGTGCCATTTGGAAAGAATGGAACACCAGGAACACAAGCAACATTATTTTTCAAGCACTCTGAAAATATATGTTTGGAATCAATCCCCATTGGGAGCTCAATCCAAATAAACAATCCACCTTCTGGCTTACTGTAAGACAAATCTTCCGGAAAGAATTCTTTTATGCATTTTAACATTATTGTACATCTTGCTTTATAAACTGCTTTGATTTTTTTAATATGCTCCTCCATATCGTAAAGTTCCATATACTTTGCTGTTATCCTTTGAGCAAAGCTGTCAGTATGTAAATCAGCTGTTTGCTTGAAAGCCACGTACTTATCAATAAACGATTGATCTGCACAAATCCATCCAATTCGCATGCCTGGAGTGAAAATTTTAGAGAACGTGCTCATATAAATTACTCTGTTCTCTGTGTCAAAATGTTTCACCGGCGGTATCCCCTCTCCAGCAAACCTTATAGCTCCATAGGGATTATCTTCTACAATCAGTACATCGTATTGATTAGCAAGTTCGATCATTCTTTTACGTCTTTGAAGTGTTAATGTACGACCTGTAGGGTTCTGGAAATCGGGAATAGTATAGATGAATTTTGCGCTTGGATGCTCTTGCAGTTTCCTCTCCAGCTCTTCCATTATCATCCCATCATTGTCCATAGCAACTTCCACAAAGTTTGCATTGTATGATTTAAATGCATTAATTGCTGCAAGATAGGTTGGGCTTTCACAAATAATAGTATCTCCTTCGTTGATAAATAGTCTTCCAGTAAGATCTATCGCTTGCTGGGATCCTGAAGTGATAAGAACATTGTTAATAGCAGAGTTAATCCCAATGGCTTTCATCCTTTGACAAATAGCTTCTCTCAAAGGACCATAGCCTTCAGTGGTACTATATTGAAGAGAAGCCGCGCCCTCTTCATTCAATACAACATTGCAAGCAACTTTAAGGGCTTCAACAGGAAACAGCTCCGGAGCTGGAAGTCCTCCCGCAAAAGAAATGACTTCTGGCCTTTCTGTTACTTTTAATATTTCACGGGTCTCAGACGAATTAACTAGACGGGCCCTCTCAGCAAATTTATTATCCATTTGTAAACCTTCCTTCCTTTAACATTTCAATTTTTTTTACCTACCCAATTCCAATTTTATTGGAATATTCAGATTTTTTATAATAAACTTATTCCAATGATAAGCTTATGACACCAAAATTAATATTGCCTTTCATCCCCCAACTAAGTTTGAATTATCATAACACGTAAAAAAAAAGCCATACAATATAATTATTGTATGGCAAACAATATTTATTTTACATTTCAATTATTTTTCTAAGTATAATAAGAGCTTTTTCAAGTTCCTCTCTCGTTTCTGGAGCACAAACCCCCACACGTACGGCATTTGCTGGAGCGACATTACCTACCGCAAATCGCCGTCCACTATATACCTGTACACCTTGTGCTGCAGCTAGTTGTTCAAATTGGTCACCTGTATACTGATGCGGCAGATGTAACCAATGAAAAATCCCTGTTTCTTCACCTAAACAGTTCTCTTTACCTAAATATTGATTAACCAACTGATTGCGAGCTTTTGTTTCCTCTTTATGAAATGCAACAATGTTTTCAAACTGATTCGATACAATTACTCGTGATGCTAACTCTGCAAGTAGTGGCGATACGGAAATATTTAAATTATAAAGAGCCTTTCGAGTAGAATTCAGGTATTTTAAAGGAACTGCCACATAAGCAAGACGGAGTCCAGGTGCCATCGATTTCGATAAACTCGCTATATAAATCGTATGCTCAGGGGCATATGTCGCTACAGCCGGCAAGACTTTTTCTTGGATTAAATGGTACGCTCCATCTTCAATAATAAATAAATTATACTTTACAGCAATCTCAGCAATAGCCTTACGAGTTTCAACGCTCATCGTATATGTCATCGGATTCTGATAATCTGGGATAATATATAATCCTTTAATATTTTCATTTTTACATGCATAAAGAAGTGCTTCCGGACTCATTTCATCAGACTCTGAACGAATCGGTACAAGCTGAATTCCCAGCATCGCGGCTGCTGTCTTTAAGCCTGGATATGTATGGTGATCTACTCCAATTCGATCTCCATGCTGACAAAGGCTTGCAAGTGTTGCTGTGATGGCGTTTTGTCCGCCATTAGCAAGTAAGATATGTTCTCTGGTCGTTTCAAAACCGGCAAATTTCAATAATTTGACGCCTGCATCTTTTTGCCAAATCGAATCGCCTGGCCGACTGTATCCAAACCATCTCGCACAATCTGATTCTTGTAACATTGATTGCAATAAGTCAAATAAAGGCCCATACGACACACGATCTGGTAAAATTGCTCCCATTTCAATTAAATGCTTTGGCTTTTCTTCTGCAAGCAAATAAGCGTTCGAAATCGCATCATACGAAACATAAGTGCCGCTACCTATGGTCGCACTGACCATTCCTTTTAACTCAGATACTTTAAAAGCTTTCGAAATCGTACTTAGATTCACCTCTAAGTAATCCGCTAACTCCCTTTGTGGTGGAAGTTTCGTGCCAGGCACTAAACGCCCCTCTATAATGTCATATTCTAACTGCTTAGCTAATGCCTGATAAATCGGTCTGTCTTCTCGATTTATTGTCGGCTTCCATGTCATTGGATAATCCTCAAACGAATTAATCGGCACATTCCTCATCCTTTTTCATACAATCATTAATCATACAATTATAAAATTGTATGGCAACAAATTCAAATCCATAAATTCTTTTAAAATTTTTTACTAGTAGTGTGCGGAACGCTCGTGCCTGGAATATTCACGCAGCATGGATATTCCGGAAAGGAACCCATTAGTGTGGGAAAAACTATGGAGTTACTTGCAGACTTAGTGTTACCTTTTTTATCCACATTAACATTCCTTATTAATAAAAGCATTACTCCTTCAACAATCCTACCATTTAGATTAATAACAACTATTTCAAATTTTAGTCATTTGCACAATCAGTTACTCCAGAATATGGCCCAATTAAAGATCAAACAGCCCTCTCCCCCGATAGTTCCATAAGAAAAAGGCTTGCCTTATTGAAGTAAAGCACCATTAGTTCTAAAAGGCTTAGTGTAGAGTTGACACAAACTATGCAATAAAAATAAAGTACAAACCTTATGGTCTGTACCCGTATCCGAAACCAAAGAAAAAAGTAATAATTAAAAAAATAGCAGTTGCTGGAATGAAACTAACAACAATCCATCCTTTTGCTATCCTGCTTTGTACACTTCTATACCATTTGTAGTAAATAAAAAGGAGAATTACAGCCAAAGGCCAGAAATAATAACCAACCATTGTATTAACCCATCCTGAATTCTTATCCCAATATGCATCTGGTACAGGAAGTATATTCTCATATTGTTTATCAATTTTGTTTTTAGTAGTGATAAAGATATAAGAAATTACAAAATAATAGGCTGCTATTGTGGCTTTTATCCACCAAAATAAATGCCTATTGGAAATTACTATTAAAAAGATAATTGCCAGCATTACGAACAAACCTGTGTATCCCAAAACAAAATCACCTCGTAAACATTTTAACTAATTTATGTAATTTTTTCCATAAAATGTTCGTGTTTGTTTTTACACAGTACGAACATACTACGCTTATTAAACAAACTAACCTGCACCGTTAATTGGATAAAGAAAGAGCTGCCTTAAAGACAGCTCCGATCTTCAGTTAAAGCACCCGTTAGTTCATTAAGGACACAGTAAAAAAAGTCCCTTATTGGGGCTGTTTTTATTTAGATAATATTAAATTAAATTAAATAAAAGCCTATGACCAAAACCAAAAGGTATATAAACATAGAGTATAAAGTTAAGATGTATTCTTTTTCTTCCCTTTTATATTTCCATTCCATGAAAGCACGAAAACTTAATGAAATAAGAAAGTAGCCAATAAGCCAGGAAATAGGATTATCAACAAACCATATTAATAAAAGAAATGCTATTATCATAGCAATTTCAGTCCACCTCTGAAATGGATTGACACCTTTATAAAATGCCCCCTAACTTTTATCAATCTTCAATTTCTTCTTCAACCAACGTTCAAACACTATTGCAATAATAAAAAAAGTTATAATAAAAATGATGTAATTTAACAAAAAACTCACCTGCCCTGACTACCAATTGTAAACCATTTAATGATGTGAATTATTTACCCTGATCTTTTTTCCAAGCGAATATACTGTCGCTAAACCAATTCCAATAATCATAGAATAGTCGAAATAATTTTTAAGTGGCATACCACTAGAAATAGCTTCAATAAACAAAAGTAAAAAGAAAACCGTATAATTCTTTTTCATAATTCCTCACCACCCTTTGTTAAATAGCTGGCGAGACCTCAATAAGTAAAACAAAAACCCGAAATACAGACGCTCATGTTTGAGTGTCTGTATTTCGAGTAGTCATCCCATTGAATGGGTGCTTTTTAATTCCATTTACTTTTCTCTTTTTTCCGTTTTCCACCATAGGGAATCTTTTGGATTTTCAACAGCTTCTTGATATTCAGATTTAGAAGCAACTGTTGGGTAAGAACCTTTTAGGGATTTTCCTGAAGTACTATTGAACAAGAATAATATCACTAAAAATCCGATAATATTCACGGCTGTTAGATAGAAACCAGGTGCTAAGTTATTCCCCGTTTGGTGAACTAACCATGTGGAAACTAAAGGGGTAGTTCCACCAAATATTGAAACCGAAACATTAAATGTCACTGATAATGTTCGATATCGAATATCAGTATAGAACATGGTTGGTAATGATCCAGGCATTGTGCCTTCATAAATTGAAAGCAGAACACCTAGAATTAGAACACCTAACGAAATAAATACTAAAGCATTCAAGTTTATTAAATAAAAAGCAAAGGCAGATAATAGACTTAAACCGCCTAAACCGATTAAGAAAACAGTCTTATTTCCAATTTTATCACTGAGCTTTCCAAACATTAAAGTAAGTGGCACCATAATGATCATTAGAATCGTAATTAATAGGGTTCCTACTGTACTAGATAATCCAATAATCTCATCTAAATAAGAAGGCATGTATGATAATAGCATATAGCTTGTAATATTAAAGAATGCAACAGCTACAAAACATACAAGAATATCCTTTTTGTGATTTTTAAAAATAGATAGAAAGCTTTCCTCTTGGGCTTCATCATCAGAAAGTTCATTTTCAAAAATCGGTGATTCTTCTAAACTTTTTCTTAAGTACAACCCAATAAGCCCTAAAGGTAAGCCAAGTAGAAACGGTATTCTCCAACCCCATGAGGCCATCTGTTGATCAGATAGAGTGATAAAGAGTGTACTGGCAAGTAGTGAAGCTAATATATAACCAATGAGCGTACCAATTTCCAATCCACTTCCAAGCATATTACGTTTATTGTCTGGAGAAGACTCTGCAATATAGACCATTGCACCAGCGTATTCGCCACCAGTTGAAAAACCCTGAATAATTCTAGCAATTAATAAGAGTATAGGTGCCCATATACCGATTTGATCATATGTAGGTAATAAACCAATTAGTAATGTTGAAAAAGCCATCAAAATAATCGTGGTTGTTAAAACGACTTTTCTTCCTAATTTATCTCCGATTTTACCAAATATGATACCGCCTACCGGGCGCATTAAAAAGGCAATCGCAAATGTTGCAAAGGTGAACACTAATTTTAGCTCATCATTTTCAACAGCACTAAAAAAGTTTTGACTAATGATAACAGCTAAATAGGAATATAAGCCAAAATCAAACCACTCCATAGCATTTCCTACCCCTGTAGCAAACACACTTTTCTTCGCTTTTTTAATATCTACAACGTTGATTTTTTTCTTGTTAAATTTCATTTTATCATGTCAACTCCATGGAATACATTTGTGCAAGAATGAGAAATAAAGTCAAACTGGAGGATAAGCGGGTTTTGGGAGTTTTTCCAATGGTATCCCAAATGAAATTTTGTCTTCTTATGGAAACAGTTCCAACAACATTAGACTAACTTCACCAGAAATCGAATCGAAAAGCCTTTGGACATTAGTTATTAGGGTTCTATAAATCGCCTCTCGTTTTATTAAATTCAAGGTTATCGCCTTTTTCCATTTGTTTATCTGTTTGATCAGGGTTTTCATCATGCTTAAATGATCGATTATTATCATCATTATTATTTGGATTCGTGTCAGTGTCATTTCGAACAGGACGATAATCTACTTCCTCTTGATCATTAAAGTCGTTATTACCAGCGTTACATGCTGACAGAATACTTACCGAAAGTAATGCGAATAAAATAGTGATTTTCCATTTGCCTTTCATTTTATAACCCCCCGTATCTTAAGTTTTTGGTATTAATTTTAATATGTACCTTAAACGATACCCTTAGTCTTAAATGGAGCATGCATGTTTGTTTTTTTTAGCATCCTAAAATTAAAAAACTGCCCCCAATTATTGTGGGAGCAGGTCATGTTATTTTTAGGTCAAAGAAAAGGGCTTATACGAGAGAACCCCCTTTTTTAAGATATTTTACAATTCCCTCTGCCGCTCTATATGAAAAAGCACCTAATGTACCAGTTGGGTTAAACGAACTGTTATGAGGAAATGCCGAAGAACCAGCAACAAATACATTTTCAGCATCCCACATTTGCAGGTAAGTGTTGACTGCGGAATCTTTAGGATCAGCCCCCATGATGACGCCTCCTGTGTTATGCGTATTCGTATCTGTGTTTACGTTAAAATCTGCTTGTTCTGCGACCGTATCAATATGATCTGGACTCATTTTTTTAGCAATCGATCTTGTTACCTTCGCCATGTATTTTACTAACTCACGGTCTTGGGAAGTATAATCATATGTCATCCGTAATAAAGGCATACCATATACATCTTTATAAGTAGGATCCAGATCAAGGTAGTTTTGTATGTGTGGCATGCTTGCACCTTGTGATTTGACTTGCAGGATGCTATTGGCATATTTGATTGATTGCTTTTTGAATTCTGCACCCCAAGAAGGTGTCCCGATCGGTGAGTTATTATTTGCTATAGGTCTATTCCCATATTGGGTTGTACGAATTCCTGCTCCGTGAAGGAAGTTTACATCCGAATGGTCAAAATTATCACCTGTGAATTCTGCAATCTCAATACCTAATGCACCTGCACCTCCATATAAATTGAACTCACGGTCATTATAATAAAGGCTTGAATATCCTGAACTCACTTGGTAACAATAGTTTTTACCAATTACCCCATTTCTGGTTTTTGGATCATAGGGTGTTCCAAGATTTGAATTAAGTAAAAGTCTAACATTATTAAATACATAACTCGCTAAGACCACTACTTCTGCCGGTTGTTCGAATTCTTCACCCGTGAAGGTGTCCACATAAATAACACCTGTCGCTTTCGTACCATCATTTAAAATACGGGTGACATTTGAGTATGTGCGCAGGTCAAGGTTACGAGTTTTTTTTGCAACAGGAATGACCGTAACAACTGGATCTGCTTTTGCACCATACTCACAACCGAAGTTTTCACAAAACGCACAATATTGACAGGCTGAACGTGAAATACCATCAGGGTTTTCGTAATTCTCTGATAGATTTGCAGATGGAATCATATATGGTTTGTAGCCAAGCTTCTTCGCTGCTTGTTCGAATTCCGCTAAAACAGGTGTTTTTATCATCGGTCCTGTTGGATAAGGATTTGAGCGTTTTCCATATAACTTAACAGTTTCACCAGATATTCCTGCCATTTTTTCAAATGTATCATAATATGGTTCTATTTGGTCATATGTAATGCCCCAGTCTTGAATCGGATAGTCTGATTTAATTTTATTTTTACCATACCTTTTTTCAGTTAGAGATTTAATTTCAAAATCATAAGGAAGAAAACGGTAGGTCTGTCCATTCCAGTGACTACCAGCTCCTCCAAGACCTTCACCTACGATAAAAGTTCCATAATTACGCATAGGGAGTGCTCTCATTTTTTGGTTATTACGATGAGTAATAGTTTCTTTTGATAAATCTTGCATTAACTCTTCACGATGTTGGAAACGCAATTCGTCATGCACCATTAAATAATCACTCATATCCCGTTCTTTCCCGCGCTCTAGTCCAACGACTTTGATTCCTGCCTTTGTTAATTCCGAGGCAATAATACCTCCAGCCCAGCCCATCCCGACAACAACGACGGGTACCTTAGGTAGTTTTTTTGCCATGTTTTTCATCCCTTTCTATCATGAATGTTTCATATGACTTTGAAGGCTATTTGGATCTAGCTTTAAAAATTCTTTACTTTGGATTTCTTTTGTATAACTCATTCGAGAACCAGGATACTTTCGCATCTGCCAGCCTAGCATTTCCTTATTTCCTCCGTACAATGGGTCGGCATAAACACCTTCAATGGTCAAAGTTCTTAACAATTGGAAAAATGCCGATGAAGATGCACCAGAAAGTGAACTTGCTTTACCTTTCTCAAACGCAGCTAAAACTTCATCCTGTTCATTAGCCTCTAATTCTGTAAATTTCTTTTTAAAGTTTTTGTTACTATATGTATTCAATTCTTTTAAGCCTAGCCGAAACAAATCTTTTCGGTAAAGCTTATTCTGTTCACCTTGTGTTATTTCTGGCTTATAATAGGGTCCAAGTTTATAATCCTTTTCATTTACTCCCCACCCACTGTTAAGTTGATGGTCAATATAAATCGCCGCATTTAATTCCATAGCCCCTGGTCCAAGATCGTCCTTTGGGAAAATACGTTCTGCCGCTGCCGCTGTCGTCTGATATTCTTCTGGATAAAAAAACATCAGGGCTTCATTCGGATTATTAGCTTGAGTTTGAGTTTGACCTTTCCGTTCTGTTGTCACACCACTTTCCGAATTTCTATCAAACATGCTTCCAACTGCTCCACCTAAAATGAGGCCTCCAACAGCTAATCCAGAGTTCTTTAAAAAGGTACGTCTCGTACTACCTTGTTTTTCAATTTGACTTTTCTCTTTATCCGACAAAAAAAACCCTCCTATTTTTAAAAAAAAGGTGTGAATTCCCTTATCACATTAATGCATCGCTTACTATCTTTTTCTTATACACAATCCTGGATATAGTGACACTCAATTCGTAAAGAATCAGTAAAGGAATAATGACCAGCATATCCGATATGAAATCTGGAGGGGTAATCATAATAGATACGACTACCAGAAAAAAATAGGATACCTTCCTCGTTTTTGCCAACCTTTCTGGATTGAGAATTCCTAATCTTGTTAAAAACATCACTACCAATGGCATTTCAAATAGAATGCCAAACGGTAAAATCAAATTAATCATGAACCGAAAATATTTATCTGCTGTAAACATCATTTCAAACTGCCCCGCTGACATATTTGTTAAAAATCCTAGCACAATGGGAAATAACAAAAAGTATCCAAAAGAGATTCCGATAATAAACAAAATGAATAATCCTGGGATAAACCTTAGAGTCACTTTGCGTTCTTCTTTTGTCAGGGCAGGTGCTATAAATTTCCAAGTCTGATAGGCAACTACAGGAATCGTAGCTGCAATGGCAAAAACACACGAAATAATCATATACACCCATAAAATATCACTTGGTCCTAGGATAGCTAAATCCCTCCCAAGATCTCTAATTACCCAACTATAGATGTCTTCAACAAAAACTAACGCACCAACGAAAAAGATAACGAAGGCTATCAAAGTTTTAATCATTCGTTGCCGAAGTTCATCAAGATGTTCAATGAGATGTGAATCTTTGTTTTCCATGGTGGCCTCCTCCTGTTATATGAAAAATGCCCACCTTCATATCCACTATGGACTCTACTGTTTATCCAGCATCTTCTTTTCAGCAGTCGATAACTCATGTTTTTTCTCTTCCTGTTTATCCTCATCAGAAATTAATCCATTTGTTGCACCCTTGAATTCCGTTAATGTCCGTCCAAACGCCCGACCAATTTCAGGTAGTTTTTTCGGACCGAAAATAACAAGTGCAATGATAAGAATTACGACCAAGCCTGGAATCCCAATATTCTGAAACATCACGTCAATCCTCCATAAAAAACATCAGTTACATTTACTAAAAACCGTTTGTAACCTTTCCAGTAAACTTTATTATTTACACCAAAGGGTGGTTAGTTGCCTTTTTTATTCCTTATAATATATTCACAAAACTGCTCAATTTTATACCTAGCTTATATTTATACATGCCTGTTTTGTTTACAGTTCAATATCCAAATTCCTCATCTTTCTAATAGTTCATATTAGTTTTTCAGTAATTCGACCATATGTATTAACTTTTATTAAATACCATGCAGAAAGTTGAAAATTTATAAAGGAATTTTTGGTACCCGAGATAGATTAAAAGAACCTCACCTTTTTGTAAAAATGTATTCATGCAAAAATAACTTTGGGGAAAGATATGAATTAAATAATAATGCTTAAGTACTTTGGAAGAGTAAATAAGAACTTAGATGTTTATGTATTTTCCACGGATTCTATTAGAAGATAAATTAGAAACTTTCTTTGTTCTTTTATCAAAAAAGATTTTTACTCCAATCTACATTAAATACGGAGGTATTTATGAAAAAAATTTGGTTTACTTCTGGAGTCAGTATTGCTCTTGCAGGATGTTTAATATTTTTACTGTTTTTTTACAGAGGCCATCAACCCTCACCTTCCCCAAATTCAAATGGGGGACCACAGGATACTTCAGCTGGTAATCCTGAAGAAATTGTGAGTAATAGTTGTATATCTTGTCACGGAGAAAATTTACAAGGAGGAGCTGGTCCAGCTTTAAATAAAATTGGTTCAAAATATTCACAAAGTGATATAGAGGATATTATTAATAATGGTAAAAATGGGATGCCAGCAGGCGTTATTTCAAATGAAGAAGCTGCAATCGTGGCAGAGTGGTTATCACAGAAAAAGTGAGTAGGCAATTTTCTAAAAAAAGGCCTTAATTAAACTTAAAATAAAACAGCCAAATCCAATCAATATGGATCAGGCTGTTTTGTATTTTTCAGGAATAAATATATTTAAAAAAATGAGGACCAATTCAAAACAATAGACCAAACAACAGTGTTCAATAATAAGCCTGTAATAAAAAGAGACCATTGGTTTTTCTTTTGTTCCCAACAGTAAATCATGAGGGCAAGACCTATTGAAACACCAATAAAGGAAAGCCATGGAAATGAATCAGTGAACTTTGTGAGAAAAACCGCAAGGCAAGCTGTGAATAATAATGATACAAGGTACTCGGTGAATAATGATAATTCGCTTTTAATATGATCGCTCAATTTTTTCCTCCTTCGAAATAGATATTATCTTCCTATAATACTTCATGGTGAATTTTTTATACGAAATTGCCTGCGCCCGTTTTAGATTTATAAAAGACAATAGTCTATTTATTCAATCGTTACAGGTGTTATCATCAGTGCTAAAACACCGGCTCCAAATTAATGTTATAACTTCTTAGCCTTTGATTCTAACCGAGACCGCCGGCATAAGGGAGGCCTTCCGTTGTTAACAGAAGGCAGTGCCTCCTCACACTAATCTGTACCTTCTATTCAAAAATAAAAAGCCGTCTAAGAACAGCTCTGATTATTAATTAATATCCCGTTTATTATCGCCTTTTCTTTACCTTAACTTCGGCTATGATATAAACTGTGCAATAGGAGGAGAAAACCTCTACATCAGATTATTTGCTTTTCGGAGCTTCTGAAACCCTTACCTTGCCGGTGGCTTCAATGTTTTCCTGTAACTCTTCCCTTCTAGAGCTACAGATGAGTTTAATTTCACTTAATCACTGCCTTGATTTATTTTAAATTCTATGCATATAACTCTTAACAATATCAAAACCTATGACTAGCAACACATTACATTCATAGGAGCTGACAACATGGCTAGAAATAACAACAGTAATCAATTAGTAGTTAATGGCGCAGAGCAAGCTCTAGAACAAATGAAATACGAAATCGCTAGTGAATTCGGTGTTACACTTGGCGCTTATACACCATCCCGTGCGAACGGATCTGTTGGTGGAGAAATTACAAAACGTTTAGTGCAAATGGCTGAACAACAATTAGGCGGAAGAACTCGTTAATCGAAATCATATGTAATGTTAGGGATAGTCATTGGACTATCCCTATTTATAATTTTACAAATTTTAAAAAAGAAACAGAAACAATATTTTGCTATGTCGCATTAGGAATACACTACGCTTATTCAACTAACCTGCCCCGATAGTTCCATAAAGAAAAAGCTGCCTTAAAGACAGCTCGATCTTCAGCTAACGCTCATGTTAGTTCATTAAGAAAAGCGATTCTGGAATATTGAAAAAAAGAGGCCATCCTTTTTGGACAGCCCCCCTTCCGCTAATTATAAAATTTCTCGATATAATTATATTGGTCACTTCAGAATGTTACCATCTATACTTCAGAGAAGGTATCTCCAAAATGAATTGGCTTTCAATCTTTGAAAACTATGAGAATACTGCAATTTTACGTGCGATAGATTCTGTTAAACGAGATGCTACTTTTGGAACAGCCCATTTAATAATTGGTGTTAACACCGCACCAGATAATCCGCCTGCATGTATTTCCACCGTACAAGTCATTATTGTTTCACCATTAACATCTTCTGCAGTAAAGTGACCGCTTCCTGTAAAATTATCTGATAAACCTTTTAATTCAAACTTAATATTTGAAGGTTCATTCCATTCGGTAATATCTACCTGTGCTTGTATTGTTTTTTTAATACCTTTCACACTACCTTCAAACGTCCAAATAGATTGCTTGTCATTTATGATTTCATGTTCTTTATAGGCTGGTACTGTCGTTGCCCATTTTTCGAGATCACTGACATAATCCCAAACTGCTTGTACATCTACTGGAACTACTACAGTATGCGTTCCCGTTGCCATCATGATCCCCACCTTCACTATGTATGAATTGTAACTTTACATCTCTACAAAATAATTATTACATAAAAAGCATAAACTTACATCACTAATTATACATAGCTTTCCTTCTTCCAATCCCCCATTTTTTTTGTAGAATCAAAATTTTCCAATCCTCCACAATCCGGCCCTTTAGTTCCATAAAGAAAAGGCTGCCTTAAAGACAGCTCTAATCTTAAGTTAATGCACTCGTTAGTTTAATAATTCCCTATATAAACGTGATCGGAAAACATTGGCGTATTCCACTTGATTTGTGATTCCAAATTGGGGAATTTATTAGCAACCCACGCCAAAATTTCCTCTGTTCGTTCGCAGTGCTCGGGTTTATAGATACCCGCTAAATATTTCGCAAAAACTTCCATGTTGTTCCCTCCTAAAATAAAAATTAGGTCGTTCAGAGAAATTCCTCAAACCATTCGTTTGTAACTTTTTAAACTTCTACAAATAATACACAAACTCCTTCTTCCATAAAACTTCCTTTTACTCGAATAAGAAAAAGCGATCCTTCATTATTGGGAATCGCACCCTTAGACATAACAATTCATATTAAATACAGCTTTGTAAATCCATTACAATAAACATAAGAAGGCAACTCCCATAAGGGTTAGTTGCCTTCTTTTAAAATGAGCTGCGAGACACATTCAACATGTGCGGACTGCTGATTGTAGAAAAAATAATAAAGTGATGATGTAGCTTTGTTCACCTTACTATAAGCGTATTTTTACGCTTTTGAAATGGCATTTTTTAGATTATCAACCTCTCAAGGAAGATGTAACGGAACTAAAAGTAATGGTACACCTTAATTGATAAATTGTCCGTGAAAAGAAAATAGCCCCCTCCTGTATGAAGTGGGGGCTTTGATTTTGTCAGCTTTTTATACATATTCAGGTAATAATAATTAAGGTTTGGCACTAATTATTGTTGTCCAACCACTGTATACCTTTGCTGTGCCAACCGTTCTATATGCTCTTAATTTATAATAATATGTCTTTCCTGTTGTTAAACTACTATTTGTATAATATAAGGAAGTTGTGCTTTTTAGTAGATTATATGTTCCTGAGAATGATGTAGACCTGTAAAGTTCATAGCCACTTGCTCCAGATACAGAGCCCCATGTCAGTTTTAAGCTGGTTGAACTTATTCTGGTTGCCTTAAAAATAGTTGGAACAGTTGGTACTGGTTTTACAGTAACTACAGTTGAATAATTACTATATACCTTCATACTTCCTACGGTCCTGTAAGCTCTAATTTTGTAATAATATGGTTTATTCGTTGTAAGTCCTGTATTAGTATAACTTGTTGAGGTTGTTGATCCTGCAAGAGAATAAGTCCCTGTGCTTGATGTGGCCCGATATACTTCATACCCACTTGCTCCACTTACTGCGGTCCAACTAGTTCTTACACTATTATAAGACAATGAAGCTGCTTTGACTGAAATCGGTGTTGCGGGTATCGGTTTTACCGAAACAATAGCTGAGTAATTGCTATAAACTTTCGTACTTCCGACCGTTCGATAAGCTCTCATTTTATAATAATACGATTGATTGGTTGTCAGGCCGCTATTCATAAAACTTGTGGATGTCGTCGTTCCAACCTTAGAATACGTACCTGTGCTTGATGTCGATCGATAAATCTCATACCCTGATGCACCGCTTACTGCCGCCCAGCTAGTTTTAATACTATTATAGGAAGAAGATGCGGCTTTAACTGAACTTGGTACAGCTGGTAACGGTTTTGCCGTAACAATAGCTGAATAATTACTATAAACTCTGGTACTTCCAACCGTTCGGTATGCTCTCATTTTGTAATAATACGATTGATTGGTTGTCAGGCCGCTATTCATAAAACTTGTAGATGTCGTCGTTCCAACCTTAGAATACGTACCTGCGCTTGATGTCGATCGATAAATCTCATACCCTGATGCACCGCTTACTGCCGCCCAGCTAGTTTTAATACTATTATAGGAAGAAGATGCGGCTTTAACTGAACTTGGTACAGCTGGTAACGGTTTTGCCGTAACAATAGCTGAATAATTACTATAATCTCTGGTACTTCCAACCGTTTGGTATGCTCTCATTTTGTAATAATACGATTGATTGGTTGTCAGGCCGCTATTCATAAAACTTGTGGATGTCGTCGTTCCAACCTTAGAATACGTACCTGTGCTTGATGTCGATCGATAAATCTCATACCCTGATGCACCGCTTACTGCCGCCCAGCTAGTTTTAATACTATTATAGGAAGAAGATGCGGCTTTAAACGCGACTTGTTTCTCGATATAAGCCGATGAAACGTATCCACTATACTGTCCATCGAGTGTTTTCGCTGGAAACCAGACAAATTGATTTTGACTGATTTCAGACTCATCAAATTCAAATGTGCCTTCAATTAGTAAGGGTGTATTGATCGGCAACCTTTTATAATCCGGTGACCCTGGTTTTTTTCGTAATTTAACGTCATTCTCAGTTGTCAGTACTCGGTCCCCTGCTTTTAATTTGATCGTTGTCTCATGAACACCCTGTACGATATATTCGGGCTTTAGGAATTCAATGGGCTTATCACTTTCTCTGTCGTATTTGAAATCCTTTACGTCAAATGGATACCTTGCTAAGATGGTATCGCCCCTGTAACTTTCTTCTTCGATTTTTCCGAAACTGTCTTTTTCGATTTTTCCGAAAACTAATTCTTGATAGGCCTCATGATTAATTTCTCCTGTTTCTTGGTATAGAGGGCTATTCACTGGCACGACCCCATTGTATGCCATGACAGGAAAATACCAATTTTCAATGATGTCTCGTCCTGCTCCTTTGATGCTCGGAAGCGTAGTCAAACTGGCCTTGCTATTGAGAATACGTACGCCTGTTTCGATATTGTAAAGAATATCATTCTTTAAGCGCTCTTGCTGTTCCTCTGGTAAGGTTGTATCTGTGATTTGCATAATCCCAATTCCCCCGTCCTTCGAGATGAACGGCTTACCATCGACGAATTGTCTCCAGTATGATTCTCTTGTGGCAATCCCTTTTACGACTTCAGGCGGAATATCCGCTTGGATTGCAGCGTTTGTCAACAAACAATTGATATGTTGGTAAGTTGGGTTTTCATTTGGTTTAATGTCACTATATTGTTCACAATTCAATGACCATTCTGTTTCCGATTCTGCTGTCGCTTTACCATGAAACAAACCGACCATACATGCCACTAGTAACCCTGTTTTTACTAAAAAAGATTTCATGACTCCATCTTCCCCACTCTATTTGTTTATGTAGTTACCATTCTATTTATTTATGTAGTTATCAATTTATTTTAACATACTTAGTCCAGATTAAGTGTTTCACATTGTTGAAGTAAAAGTTTCAATGAAGCACTTTTTTTAAAAATTATTTAAATCAATCTTCGATAACAAATACTTCCTCAAAGAAATTTCGATATTAGATGGGTAGCATCACTCTTGATGTAACCCAACGGATTATGTTAATGGAAGGTTTTATTCTATACGTCTTTAACCCACCTACCTCCTTACTCCATTATAAACTGCAATATTGCAGCTAGCCCTTCCAGTTAATCGTAAACGTTAAGTAGCCCCCAAATACTACATGGATGGTGTATTTCGGGACTATGTTTTGTTTGCTTCACTTTTTATCGGTACTCTGCATGCAGAGGGTAAACTAGATGACCACGGCAAGACTTTATCTATTTCTTTTTTATTCGTTAGATCCATATTTGGTAGCGTTTCAAACAAATAGCGAAGATAATGATAGGGACTCAAATCGTTCTCTTTTGCCGTTTCAACCACACTATACATGATGGCACTCCCTCTAGCACCT
>NZ_JBNNSB010000011.1:0-82991 GCF_050277335.1 Peribacillus sp. NPDC101480 | reverse complement strand
ATGTTTGACTTGCTCATTTGCTTTTTTGATAGTGTGTGCTCACTTAAAATTTAACGTTGGCGCTTTGTTTTGTTCAGTTTTCAAAGAGCAATTTCACAATCGTTCTTTCGAACGGCTGTTTATTCATCATAACACTTTATTGATTAGTTGTCAACTTCTGCGAAGTTTTTAACTTATTTTAAATCGCTGTGTTTTTCAGCGACCATTTCATCTTATCATTTTCATAGTAAGAAGTCAATAGTTATTATTTCTTTCAGCAATCAGCCAAAAGGCGATGAGGTTTTTCGTTTGTCTTAGTTGGTGCTTATTTATATTAATCCCATTTCAGTTTAAAGTCAACTCTTTTTTCCTTTTCTTTTATTTATACCCTGCAACCGGTTATTTTAGCTTCTTCTGTTTATCAACAATGCAAGGACAGTACTTATATAATGGTAAGAGTGGCAGCAAACACGGGATAGACCTAACTAAGTATCTTTGTATCTTTTTTTAATGCCTGTTTATAATGAAATTTGGCATATAACCAAGTTGACTTCATAATTTTCATTATGATATTATATAACCAAGTAAAATAATCGGAATAGTTAATTTTAATTTAAGTATAGCAAATTAAAGGAGATGGGATTATGACAGCAGCAATGGTAATACCAGGTGCGGAACCTTTTTTCTTACCCGGCAATTCTATCGGCATTCTTATTTGCCATGGCTTTAACGGAACGCCACAAAGCGTAAGATATTTAGGTGAAAAATTTGCCGCCAAAGGCTTTACTGTCTTCGCTCCTCGACTGGCGGGCCACGGGACGGATGAATATGAAATGGAAACGAGTACTTATCAGGAATGGATACAAGATGTTGAAATGGCTTATGCAAAATTAAAACGAACCTGCACCCATGTATTCGCCATCGGACAATCAATGGGAGGCGCCCTTGTTCTCGATTTAGCTACAAAAGTGTCTTGTGATGGAATTCTCACCATCAATGCCGCTCTCGAAGTTCCTGAATATGAAATATACCGTAACCAATCGGTTCCACGCTTCGTTCCTGAGGGCAAACCTGACATAAAAGACGATACAACTAAAGAAATCACAAATGACCAGGTTCCGTTAAAAGCGATTAATCAATTGCTTGATATAATGGAACATACCAGTCAAAAACTAATAGACGTTTCGTGCCCGATTCTTATCTTCCATTCTCCAGAAGATCACGTTGTACCAGACTCATGTTCCTACCAGATTTACGATACGGTCATGTCCGGGGATAAAGAGATGGCGCCCCTTGAAAATTCATATCATGTGGCCTCGTTGGATCATGACAAGGATCATATCATTGAACGGTCATATCAGTTCATTCAAAGGTTAAGCAAAAGGGCTATAATCGCTTCTTAAACTCCTTTTTCTCCATATAAAACAGGTTTATCCGTACACTTCATGGGTATATACAGTATATAAAGAAAAAGGAGGTAACATGATGAGCGGTTTATCAGACAAAGTAAAAGGTGCTGTAAATAAAGTTAAAGGTGAAACGAAAGACCAAGTCGGAAACGCGAAAAATGATCCTCACTTACAAGCAGAAGGTAAAGTCGATAAATTAAAAGGCAATCTCCAAGATGGCATTGGTAAATTAAAAAATGACCGTTAATTGCAAATAGCCGAATATATGATTCACTCTCTTAACATATCCCCCCCCTTTTATAGAGAAGAGGCGGCAGATAATCTGCCGCCTCTTCCTTGTTCAATTTGCTTGAATAACAACAACACACATATCATCCGGTTGATCTTGCTGCATTTCCGGGGACATCAAAAAATCGATAGGGGGAGATTCTTTACAATCGAACCATCTCGTCGAGACCGCTTCTTTTATTTGGTCGAGTCCTTCCGTCCCTTCTCGATCTATCGCTTCCATGACTCCATCCGTAAATAGCATGAGCTGAATCTTCTCTTCATAATGAATGACTGACTTCTCTATTTTCATTTCGGTGAAGAACCCAACAGGGCATGTCCCTTTTGAAAGCGAGGCCACTTTTCCATCGTCCATTAAAGCAAAGCCCGGAGGATGTCCGGCATTCACATATTCCACAGTCTTTTGCTCTGTATCAATGACCATATAAATCGCGGTAAAATAATAATGCACTGGATTATCTTCTTTATTAAGGGTACTCATCCAGCGATTCATTTCGTTTATTACTGCCACCGGATCAGTATGTATCCTGATGGCATCCCTCAATACGGAGGAAATGAACATGCACACAAGTGAGGCGGATATGCCATGCCCCATCATATCCAGCAGGATGATCCCATACCGACTTTCATCGATGCGATGCCAATAGTACATATCCCCTGCCAATTTATTCGCAGGTAAGTATGATGCCCTTATGGTTAAGTGATCATTTATAATGGGTTCACTTAATAAACCGCTTTGAACCTGCATGGAAAGATCCAATTCATTGCGGATTTTTTCATCCTGCATTTTATGCCAATCTTTTTCATATTTAAGTCTTAACCCCACGCGAATCCTCGCAAGTAAATCTATTTTATTGATAGGCTTCATAATATAATCAATTCCGCCAACATCAAGTGCCTCGGCAACCTTGTTTGAATCTTCAAGGGCGGTCACAAAAATTACGGGTATATCTCTAAGGTGAGGAATGCTTTGAAGTCTCCTGCACGCCTCTATCCCATCGATCTCCGGCATCATGATATCGAGCAGAATGATATCAACTGAAGTCTCTTTAGGTTGCGGACTATCCACCTGTAAATATTCAAACATCTCAACAGCTGAAGTTAATGATAGAAAATCCGTATAGCCAGCTCGTTTTAGAATTTTCTCTATAACGAAAAGGTTAACCTGGTTATCATCTACGATTAAAATCGTCATTCTTTCATTCCCCTTTTGGCTTATATCGAGCGGCAACATTTATCTTTTTTATATGGATCAGTACTTTCATAAAGCTCCCTTAATAGGGATTTTCCTATTATATTATAACGAAGTTCAGTCTCTTTTAATAATAATAAACAACGGCAGTCATTCTATTTGGAGACCAACTCATTATTTATACCCCTTCTTCCGTCACCTTAAACATAGAAATGAAAAAAAACCGAAAAATAATGCACTAAATTAAAAAGAAAGAGTCCGCTTATATGCGGACTCTTTCTTTTTACAATTTCCGATAAATTCGTTCCTTTGAGTCAAAGTCCTCATAATCTTCCGAAAAGGATGATGTATGAAGTGTTTCCTTGCTGCCAACCGCAAGAAAGCCGTCTTTACAAAGGCTGTCATAAAACAACTGATTAACATAGGTCTGCAATTCACCGGTAAAGTAAATCATCACATTCCGGCACATGATGATATGAAACTCATTGAACGAACCATCAGTAACTAAATTATGCTGGAAAAACACAATGTTTTTAAGGAGATTCGAATCAAGATAAGCATTTTGATAATCGGTTGTATAATACTCCGAAAATTCCTGGCTGCCTCCAGCTTGCAAATAGTTTTTCGTATAAGACTGCATTCTATTTAAAGGCAATATTCCTTTTTCCGCATGACGGAGGACTTCATCATTCATATCAGTGGCATAAATCCTCGCCTTATCATAAAGTCCTTCCTCCTTGAGGATGATCGCCATGGAAAAGGCTTCTTCACCGGTTGAACATCCCGCATGCCAAATTCTGATTTCCGGAAGTTTTTTCAGGAGCGGTACTATATTTAAACGAAAGGCTTTAAAGAAATCCGGATCGCGAAACATTTCAGTGACATTTATTGAAAAATCTCTCAATAGCTTCTCGACATACCCTTTTTCATATAAAACCATTTCAATCATTCCGCTGATCCTGCGAACATGGTCCAGTCTCATTCTATTTTCAACTCTTCTTTTTATTGAAGAACGCATATATTTGCGAAAGTCAAAGCCCGAAACGGAATAGACGGCCTCTAACAATAATTCGATTTCCAAGTCTTCTCTTTCTTCAATCGTTAATGTATCCTTCATGCAAAACCTTCCTTACCCGTACTATCAATCAATTAGTCAGCCATACCCTTAGGACTGATAGCAACTGATCCAATTTTAACGGCTTGCTGACATAGTCGGAAGCGCCGGCCTTCAGGCACTTTTCCCTGTCGCCTTTCATCGCTTTCGCAGTTAGCGCGATGATTGGAAGATCCTCGAACTTACTTTGCTCGCGAATTCTGGTCATCGTTTCGTAACCGTCCATGCCTGGCATCATGATATCCATCAAAATAACATCTATATTGTTTCCTTTTTCAAGGAGTTCCAAACATTCATAGCCGTTTTCAGCTGTAAGGATTTCCATCCCCTCATGCTTCAGCGCATTCTTCAGGGCAAATATATTACGGTGATCATCATCGACGACCAGTACTGTTTTATTGCAGAATGGTTTGGCCTTATCTCGATCTTCTTCATCCACTATAACTACATCCGGTTCTCCCTGACCGTCAAAAGGTGCGGCGGCAGAATCATCGTTGTTGGCTGCTGCCACTTCTGGAGAAGCAGCCATTGCTTCGCCGATATTTTTGAAGCCTTCTGGCATGCTTGGAATAAAGAAAGTAAAGGTACTGCCTTGCCCTTCCTCACTATCTACAATGACCCAGCCTCCCAGAAGTTTGGCGAACTCCCGGCAAATCGATAGCCCTAGTCCTGTACCGCCATATTTTCTCATTGTAGCTCCGTCACCTTGCTGGAACGCTTCAAAGATAAGTTTTTGCTTCTCTTTAGAAATTCCGATGCCCGTATCCGTCACCTTAATTTCAACCCAATTGCTAGCTCCTTTTGTCTGTATCCATTGTGCTACATTTTCTTCATCAGCTTTTTTGATTTGGACAGTCACAGAACCTTTTTCCGTGAATTTAAATGCATTGGATAATAGGTTTTTCAGAATTTGCTGGAAGCGCTGTTCATCCGTAAAGAAAATATCCGGAACGTTTTTACTTTTTTCTATTATAAAGTCAATGTTCTTTTTCTTCGCTACATGATCGAAATTACGGTGCAATTGCTCTGGAAGCTCACTCAAATTCATTTCGTCAAAGACTACTTCAAGCTTTCCGACCTCGACTTTCGATAAATCCAAAATGTCATTGATCAACGTTAATAAATCTTGACCTGATGAGTTAATGACCCGAGCGAATTCCTGTTGCTCTTCGTTTAATTTACTATCATTCGGATCTGAAAGCATTTCTGATAAAATCAGGATACTATTGAGCGGTGTCCGCAATTCATGGGACATATTCGCCATGAACTCCGATTTATATTTGGAACTTAACTTTAATTCCTCCGCTTGTTTTTCAAGATTCAATTTTGCGACTTGAAGCTCTTTCGATTTTTCTTCAGTTTCACGATTTCTTTCTTCTAATTGTTCATTGATCATTCGCAATTCCTCAGCCTGTGTTTGCAGTTCCTCCGATTGGGCTTGCATTTCCTCTGACTGTGATTGCAATTCTTCCGATTGAGCCTGTAACTCTTCGGTCTGTGCTTGTGATTCTTGCAATAAACGCTCTATTTCCATCCGGCCCTCAACATTATTAATCGTGATGCCCAGAGTATCAAGAACCTGGTTCAGGAAAGTTTTTTGCAGCTTCGTAAAGCTCTCCAAACTCGCCAGCTCGACCATCGCCACCACTTCATCCTCAAAAACGACCGGCGCAATAACAATGCTTTTCGGGTTTACCTCCCCTAATCCTGTCGTAACCAATTGAAAATCTTCAGGAATATCTTCAATGACTTTCGATTCCTTTTCAAGGGCGCATTGTCCAATTAAACCTTCGCCAAGACGGAATTCACGCCTGCCTGAATCTTCGCCATCTCCCGCAAAGCTTGCAAGCTTCACAAAACGCATATCCACGCCCTCGCCCCGTTTGACGTAAAAAGCTCCAATTGAAGCTCCCATCATCGGTGCAAGTCTTGTAATGAACCGGTCAGCCAGCACCTCCACATCAACAATGCGCTGATACATCGTAGCTATATCTGCAACACGGGTCTGGATCCAGTTCTGTTCACTGATCTTTTCGGTGAAATCTTTCTCTTTTTGATTATAGATTTCAAGCGATCCCGCCATTTCGTTGAACGATCTCGCTATATCACCAATTTCATCAGTAGTCCGAACCGGAACTCTCGGTATGACCGATAAATTTTTATAATCGATATTTTTGATGACCTTCGTAATCGATTGTAGATCTTTCGATGTACTGCGGATCATCCAAACAACCGTTACGGAAATAACCAAAATGCTGAGAATAACCGCAAAAATTACAAAACCAATCATATCTTCATAGGTTTGTTTCGAATTGTTTAAGGTATCGTTCATGACACCTTCCTGGTAATCCTTAAATTCATCCATCGTACTGATGACTTTCGTTCGTTTTTCCCTTTGGTCGTCCATCAGGCTTGAAAGATCATCCGAAGAGTTTCCAGATTTTATCTTCTGGATGATTTCAGCCTCCGTTATGGAGTAAGAAGCATATTGAGTCTCGAACTCTTTCAATAATTGCTTCGCTTTGACCTTATTTAACGTACCTGATAACCCAGCAATTTTTGATTCAATCAAATTATGATTCTCATTGATGATTTCGAGGCTCTCTGCTCTTTCTTTTTTGTTTGCATCATTAGCTGCAAACAGGATCTCACGGTCCGACCTGGAAAACAGCTGACGGATTTCCATCGAAGCTGAAACTTTTTCATAGCGATTTTCAACTATCTCAGTCATGCTGCTCTTTAAATTGTTAAGCGTAACCATCATGAAAGAAAGTAAAATAGCCAAGAAAAGCAAGATCAAACCAAATCCCAACATTTGCTTCTTCTTAAAACCCATTTTCCCGCCCACCTTCAATACTTATTTATACCAGCCATAAATAAACAACGGCATGCAAAATAAATCTTAATGCTATCATTAGTATTACTTTTGAAGAATTTCCTTATATTCTTTGAAACTTAAAATGATATATAGATAGATTCATTGCTCAAAGTCAATTTTAACATTTTCCAAGCTAAAATAGTTACCTACAGTGTTATTTTTAATGAATTCATTTTCCAATTAAGTAACAGTCTGCCTTGACGATTGTTCTAAACACCGAATAGACATCTTCGTACATAATAAAAGCCGAAAGTTTCCACTTTCGGCTCTTGTTGTAATCCTGTTTTATTTAATCTTCTTCACTTCAACATATAAAACATGGTGGCCGTCCATTTCCTTTACAGTAAACTCATATCCGGCGTATTCGATTTTATCCCCGACAGCAATCTCGAATCTGCCTGTCAGGAACCAACCTCCCAATGTATCGATATCTTCCTCCGGCAAATCGATCGCAAGGGTATCATTGACATCTTCAACCAATGTTTTTGCGTCGAATACATAATGCCCTTCATCAATCTTTTGTATGAGCGGACGTTCATCCTGGTCAAATTCATCACGGATTTCCCCGACGATTTCTTCAAGTATGTCTTCAACCGTAACAAGACCGGCAGTTCCGCCATATTCATCAGTCAAAACAGCCATATGGATCCGTTCCTTCTGCATTTTCAGCAGCAAATCATGAATGGCGATCGTTTCAAGAACACGGATAATGGGTGTTACAAAGGAATCCACCGTCAAAGCTGTTACATTATCTTCTGTAATCGTCGCTGTATAAAGTCGCTTGATATTGACCATTCCCACGACATTATCTTTATCACCGTCTATGACCGGATACCTTGTGTATTGCTCTTCCTGAATCAGTTCAACAACTTCCAATAATGGCATGCCCTTTTCAATAACGGTCATTTCCGTACGCGGAACCATGATTTCATTGGCAATGCGCTCATCAAATTCAAATATCTGATTGACATATTTATATTCTGATTGGTTGATCTCACCGCTTTTATAGCTTTCCGATAAAATGATGCGCAGCTCTTCTTCGGAATGGGCCATTTCGGACTCGGACGCAGGCTTTAATCCGAACATGCCCGTCAGGAGACGTGCAGAACCATTCAGTAACCAAATGAATGGGTACAAAATGCGGTAAAAGAGGATTAACGGCTTTGCAAATAGCAAGGTTACCTCTTCTGCCTTTTGAATCGCAACCGTTTTCGGTGCAAGTTCGCCGACAACAACATGAAGGAATGTTACAGAACCGAAGGCGATCAGGAACGAGATGATGTGACTTACGGACTCCTCTAATCCCCATTTAGTGAACAATGGTTTTAAGATGGCCTCGACCGTCGGTTCACCCAATACCCCTAAACCTAAGGCGGTTACCGTAATCCCCAATTGACAGGCAGATAAGTATTCATCGATATGTGATGTCACTTTCTTGGCTGCAAGGGCATTTCTATGCCCTTCCTCAATCAATTGATTGATTCGGGAACTTCTGACTTTCACGATTGCAAATTCCGATGCAACGAAAAATGCGGTTAATGCTATTAATACAGCTACTGCTAATAATTTTAAAAATATCTCCAATATGTGCGGGTTCGCCATGTTGTGCCCATCCTTCTGACCTTCGGATTAGACATGTACGGCTAAATCCCAAGCACCTCCTGTATAAATGGTTATTTTCGTTTCAAAAAGCGATTTTTGCCTAATCAAAACCCTTTAGCCTATTTCGTTAATATGCACCTTTGTGCAAAAAACTATAGGGATAAATTTTAATCATACCAGCAACACTAGCAATGATTGGATTAAGGCCATGCTTTCGCGGGATATCTGTTTTTTTAGAAGAAGCTCACTTTTTCCGTCCTTTTCAATCAAGCTAATGAATTCCTGAAGTTCCTCGTTCAGGCCATCCATTTTATTCTTGAGTTGAAGACCTTTTTCCTCAATTGCTGATGTGTCTTCCTTATCCTTCTTAAGTAATTCTTTAATATCTTCCAATGAAAGGTTTTCTCTTTTGTATCCCTCGATACGGCGAAGCCTTTCAAGTTCACCGACTGAATAATAACGGTAATTAGAGGCGGAACGTTCTGCTTTAAGCAAGCCTAGGTTTGTATAATAATCTACAGTTCTTTTCGTAACATTCGCCATTTCCGCCAACTCGCCAATTTTTAAAGTCTCGTTCCCAACATAACCCCTCCTAACCGTCACGTGATGGTTTGACAAACTGAAAGTATGTCTTTTTCCTCCATGACGTTTTATTCTATTCCCTAATCGTACATTATTTTAATTGAAATGGAAAATATTTATTACCTCTTTACCCTTCATTGGAAAAACAAAAACCGATTAATTGAATAATCGGTTCAGACTGTAGACAAACTTGATATTAATTAAGATTGCCTGCATTTTTGAGAATGTATAAAATATGAACGTTGATTGGAACGTAGGGCACTCGCTTTCCGCGGGCGGTCCGAGAGCCTCTTCGGTTTGCCTGCTGGGTCTCTGTGAGCACGCTTTTCCCGCTGGAGCCTCGAACACCCGCTCCAATCAACTTTGTATAAAAAATTAAGATGGAACCCCTTTTGTCTATAAACTCAAACCGATTAATGGTTTAATTTATGATTTATTCCACAGATTTATTTTTTCGTTTTAACTGAGAATTGATTGCTCAATATCTTAGGACCGCATTGGCAAAGGGCAGAATGCTTTAGCTTTTTTATTGGTGTTCCGCATGTTTCACAAACTTTTGCTACCATTTATACTGTCCTCCTCACTTTATTTGCTGTTATACATATTATACTACTTTATTAATGATAATCAATACTAAATTAAAATTATTATAAATAAGGTTTTATCTTTAATTTGTTAGACTTCACATATGATTAAAATAAAGATAAAATATAAACAAAACATATCAGGAAGGTTGGTATTAGTATGACGAGTGAAATCCGTTCCATTCCCCGTCCTTTAGTACGAACGAATCAATGGGTCATTTTGTTAAGCGTAGCCACCGCCTTATTAACGGGACAAATGTGGATATTAGTGATTCCTTTAACTGCAGGACTTTTAGGTCTTCTCTTTAATTTCAATCCAGTGATGCGTCTCGCCAAGCTCTTTCTTAAAAAGAAACCCTCCGATTATATTCCTGAAGATCATTCACAGCAACAGTTCAACCAAGCAATAGCTGTCGTTTGCTTAGGACTTGGATTCATATCTTTTTTGCTGGGTTGGGATGTTACCGGTTATATATTCACCTTGATGGTCGGATTGGCTTCTCTCATAGCCATCCTTGGATTCTGCATCGGCTGCTTTATCCTTTATCAATGGAAGCAATATTCCTATCGCCGATCTATTCGCTAATACCATACACAAATGGGACTGACATGCATCAGTCCCATTATATTATTCGGTTGTACGTAAGGAATTACTCTTTTTGACCCAAATGGTCGCCAAAACAATCAGCAAAATTAATACAGCTTGCGGCACCAGCGTTTCCATTGTTGGATAAAGACCTATCGTTTCTACAAACGGAAAGGAACTGATCGTATTTGTCTGTATCACCTGTGAAACCTGAAGTGAATGAATGGAGACTCCAAGAATCTTGAAAGCCAAGGCATATATGAGTACCGTTGCCGCTTTAAAGAATAGGGTCATCGGTAATTTCACACTAAAGCGCAGCATGATGAAACCAATTACCACTAAAATGAGGAAGGCAAGGAAAATCCCGCTCAGCAGCTGCTTTAATTCCATATAAGGAGCCATACCGGCATAAAAGATAATCGTCTCGGCCCCTTCACGGAATATGGATAGAAAACTGATCAAAGCGAAAGAGATGATGCTTCCCGTAGCAATGGCTTGGTTCATTTGCTTGTCGATATACCGGTTCCATGCATGAACATTCGATTTACCATGAAGCCAAAGACCAATTGTCAACATCATCGATACGGCTATTATCCCAGTGATTCCCTCAATATATTCCCGGCTTGACGCAGCCGTGATCTGAGAGAAAACGATATTGATTATGACCGCCAATATGGAACTGGCAACTAAACCCGCACCAACCCCTGTCCAAATCCATTTTTGTTTGTCCGCTTGCCCGATTTTCTTTAGGAAAGACAGCAATGTAGCTACAATTAAGAGTGCTTCCAACCCTTCCCGCAAAAGGATCGAAGCGGCATCCCATGTCGTATATCCCGTATCATTAATTAAAGGGAGTAACCTTGTGTTTAAATCGGAAACGATTCCCTTCGCTTCCTCCGCCTTTACCTTTTTCGATTCTAATAGGCTGATTGCGGTCGGGACTTTCGTTTCCATATCGCTGTAAAGCTTGCTGTCCCTTGTGGAGACCTCCCCTTCGACATTAGGCCAAATTGTCAAGATCTCATTTAGCTGATCAACGGCAGAATCGATGTCACCCTTTTCAATATCCGTTGCACTTCCTTGTAAAAGTTGCGTTACATCCCCAAGGGAATAGGTATTCTCCTGGCTTCCCTCTTCAACTTTACCAGCAAGGAAATCCTCGATTAGGCCCTTCAATTCAGCTAGATTTTTTTGGGCTTTTTCCGAATCAGGTGGGTCTTGGGTAATCGCTATCCGCACAAAGGCCATTTTCGTTTCAAATTCACCATATGCAGCAACACTTTTCTCCCTGACAATGACCTCTGCTTCGGTCCATTGACTCAGAAGGCTGGTATATTGAACTTTAGCTTGATCAAAGTCACCTTCAGTTATCGAAGCTTCCAACTTATCTATTAAAGGTAGTATTGCTTCTAAGCGTTCTTCATAGTCCGTCTTGTCAACAGGGTTTTCGTTGGTATCATAAATAACAAGAGTACTGGATAATGCCGATAATCGCTTCTTGATTTCATCTGTGGAGGCTTGGTCTCTCACAGCACTTTTTACCGCAGACAGCCTCTCGTCGACTTCCCTCGCACTCTTGCTGTCCGTTTTTATCGTTTGCCAATCTTTCTCGAAAAGATCGATATTTTTCGATACTTCCTCAAGGTCTCCGGATTTTACCTTCATTAAACTATCGCCAATATAAACAAAAAGCTGATCATGGTTTTCACCCGCCGAAACAACCCTTACAGCCGTCGAAAGAAATAAAAGGCTGACGATTAAAACCAAAATCCCACTCTTCCATTTAGAAACGGTCATACTGGTCCCTCCTTATTCATGAACTAAAATCGCCAACTGGATAATTTCCATGCTGGCGATTTTCACGTCCTCATTTGAGATTATATTTTTCCAAAAAGGGAATCCCCAATATAGCCACCCTTTTTCACACCTGGTAAACAAGCGAACATGGCACTGCCCTTGTGAACGATATATTCGTTGAGCTTATCATTTTTCGCCAGTCGCTCTTGTATGGGAATGAATTGTTCACTTGGATTTCGCTGAAAACAAATGAATAGCAAGCCTGCATTGAAGCTCCCTGTTTTAGGATCCATTCCATCTGCATATGAATATGGACGCCTCAATATCTTTGCTTTTCCGTCCCCCCTGGAGAGACTCATATGTGAATCTTCCGGAATGACCCGATTTCCATTTGGATCTTTAGCTTCAAGGTCCACGGTATCGAACTCATTCTTCATTCCTAATGGAGCTCCACTGTCACGATGACGGCCAAACGTATTTTCTTGTTCTTTCAATATTGTCCGGTCCCAAACTTCAATGTACATCTGGATTCGGCGCACCACCATATAACTGCCCCCAACAAGCCAGTCAGGACCGTCCTCACCCTTCACCCAAACATGCTCATTCATTTCATTGTCATTATTCGTATCCGGATTGACAGTCCCATCCTTAAACCCGAAAAGGTTACGAGGTGTCGTTTTTTGTGAATCGGCTTGCTTAGTCCGTTGAAAACCTGTTTGTGCCCAATGAATGATCGTTTTCCCTCTTCCGATCCTCACTAAGTTCCGGACGGCATGAAAAGCCACTTGGAGATCATCTGCACATGCTTGAATACAAATATCCCCACCGCTCCATTCTTCTTCTAAAGCATCTAAAGGGAATTGAGGCAGATCCTTTAATTCTGCAGGCCTTTTCGATTTCAAACCAAATCGATCTTTGCCATCCTTCGAAAACAGGGTCGGACCCACTCCAAAAGTGATCGTTAAATTGGAGGGTGATAATTCTTTCGCTTCCCCCGTATCCTTTGGGGGCATATTCGTATTATGCGATGCTTCACCAATCAAATTCCCCTCAGTCATCTGAGCCGCAGCCTCTGTCCAATCCTTAAATAACTGGATTAGGTCTGACCTTTTATCTGTGGTTACTTCCAATGATGCGAAGTAAAGGTTATCTTGCGCCTCAGTGGTGATACCGGCTTGATGTGCTCCATAAAAAGGAACGATATCCTTAGTTTGTCCCTTTGCCCTTTGTTCAGAAAGTGTCAGCAGCCCGCCAAATCCAGAAGCCCCTATCACGACTCCGATTCCACCAACTCCTGCCGTTTTCAACATATTTCGACGACTCACTTTTTTTGTAAAAAGTCCGGTTTCATCTTTAGGCGTATGTTCTTTCAATTAAGATTCCTCCGTTACAATCCCTATTTGCGAAAGTGGTTCAGCCAATGCATCAATTGCTTGACTTAACTCCTTGACTTCAGATTTCTTTAAATCCGTATATGAGATGTAGCCATCCCCTTCTTTATGCTTTTCAAGCAAGCCGTATACATCGTCAAAACGTTGTTGGATTTCCTCAGCAAGCTTCGCGTCCTTTTCTTTCAGCGCTGGAGTAAGCAGTTCATAGATCTTTTCTGCACCTTCAACATTTGCAACGAAATCATACAGGTCGGTATGGGAGTATCGGTCTTCTTCTCCTGTCACTTTGCTCGTGGAAACTTCATTCAATAAATCCACCGCACCCGTGATCAACAAATCAGGTGTTACCTCAACCGTTTCAACTTTGGCTCGAAGCAAATTGACGTCACTCATTAATTGTTCTGCATACTTTTCGTAGCCCTTCGTTGTATTTTCTTGCCATAGCCCCATTTCAATCCTATGGTAACCGCCCCAGTCTTCATCTTTGACATCCCCTTCACGCGCATCGATTTTGGGATCAAGATCCCCAAATACTTCAGCGATTGGTTCCGCTCTCTCATAATGCATACGGGCTGGTGCGTATAATTCCTTCGCTTTTTCAATATCACCGGCAGATACGGCCTCAGTGAATTCTTCCGTTGCGTTTACGAACTCTTCTATTTCACCGATGGCATATTCCCGGTACTCGCTAGATACATCATCAAGCTTACTCGCACTTGCTTCTTTGGCATTATCATCTGCCGGCTTGGCTTCTTCCTTTTTCTGCGCACAGCCAAATAATAGGCTGGTTGATAGTAAGACCGCTAATGACGCCTTTGCTTTTTTCATAGTGTATTCTCCCTTTTAAATGATTTGTAGATTCATATTAGCAGATAATGAAAATCATTATCAATATATATTTTACTGGAAACGTGACATTGTTCATTCTTTTTTAAATAAATTTCACTCTACTCCTTGTATTATTGATAAGAAACTGCCAGCTGGCTAAAAATAAAAAAGGCAGCCTGCATACCGGCTACCTTTCCCGTTCACTCATTAATTTGTCATTTTCTTTGTCCATGATTTTTGTGATATCCTCAACAAATTGATTGATCAATATTAGCTCTTGTTCATTATAAGATGAACATAACTCCTTGGTGGCCATAGAAAGCGATTGATAGTGCGATTTGATCTGTTCCTGCCTTTCGGGTATCGGTGCAATCATCACCCGTCTTCCGTCCAATTGATCTCGTTCTCTTTTAACATAACCGGATTTCTCAAGGCGATTGATCAGTGCCGTGACCGATCCCGTGCTCAATCCTGTAATTTTGGATAATTCACCGGCCGTAATCGGTCCAGTTTCATTCAATATTTCAGCACTCTTTAAGTCCGTATGGGATACACCTATTTTGTGGGCCATATTTTGTTGAAATAATACGGATCTCATTCCATACCGCTGCAATCTGTGTGTTAAGCTCTTTAGCAGAGCTCCATTCACCTTATTATCGCTTGACATAAAATGCCACCCCTTTTACACTTAAATTTATCTTGATTTTCAAGATAAATGTTTTGTTTCATCTTAACGTTTACCCTTCAACCATGTAAAGGAAATTCATGAACTGGTTGATACGAAGGAGGAAAATAAATGAACGCTCAAAAAAAACAAAAATTCATTGTTGCCGGTTTACTATTGGGTATCTTGATGTCAGCAATGGATAATACGATTGTTGCGACTGCAATGGGAACGATCGTTTCTGATTTAGGCGGATTCGATAAGTTTGTATGGGTGACATCTGCCTATATGGTCGCCACGATGGCCAGTATGCCGATATTCGGTAAGCTTTCCGATATGTATGGAAGAAAGAGGTTTTTTATTTTTGGACTTATAGTCTTTTTAATCGGCTCCGCATTATGCGGCATGGCCCAGAGCATAGTGCAGTTAAGTATCTTCCGTGCAATCCAAGGGATAGGCGGAGGCGCTTTGATGCCTATAGCCTTTACGATCATTTTTGATATTTTCCCACCTGAAAAACGGGGAAAATTAACTGGACTTTTCGGTGCTGTGTTTGGGGCATCAAGCGTATTGGGACCACTTTTAGGCGCTTATATCACTGAATATTCCAGCTGGCACTGGATTTTCTACGTCAATGTTCCGATTGGGATCATTTCTTTATTTTTCATCTGGAATTACTACAAGGAGTCACCCAACAACCAAGAGCAAAAAATTGATTGGGGTGGCGCAGCAACACTCGTCATTGCCGTTATCAGCTTAATGTTCGCTCTCGAACTGGGCGGGGAGTATGGCTGGAGTTCCTCTCCCATCATAGGCCTGTTTGCCAGTTTTTTGGTTTTCTTCGTTACATTTTTCTTTTTCGAAAAAAGGGCAAAAGATCCAATCATTTCATTATGGCTGTTTAAAAGGCGATTATTTGCCACTTCTCAGATCTTAGCCATTCTTTATGGCGGTACATTCATTATATTAACCGTCTATATCCCGATTTTCGTGCAGGCAGTTTACGGTGGTTCTGCAACAAATGCCGGATTGATCCTAACTCCCATGATGCTTGGTTCTGTATTCGGCAGTGCAGTTGGCGGGATATTCAATACAAAGACAAGTTTTCGCAACTTAATGACGGTTTCTGTCATCTGTTATTTTGCAGGAATGCTTCTATTAGGAACCATCACCCCTGATACCAGCAGGACTTTATTAACTTTGTATATGATTCTGACTGGATTTGGCATGGGCTTTTCCTTCTCCCTTTTGCCTATTGCGTCCATTCACAACTTGGAACCTAGATTCAGGGGGTCGGCCAACTCAACAAACTCATTCCTCCGTTCATTTGGGATGACACTCGGTGTAACGATTTATGGAGCGATTCAGACCAATGTATTCCAAAGTAAAATGACGGATGCATTTAAAGGAATGCAAGGAGGTCCGGATACAGCCGGCTTGATGGATGACCCACGTCAGCTCTTCCAATCGGATGCACGTGCCGAGATTCCGGACTTTATCCTGGATAAAATCGTTCATGCGATGTCCGATTCGATATCATTGATATTCACCTTGGCTCTCATTCCGATCGGTCTTGCAGCAATCACGGTATTCTTCATGGGTAAAACAAGAGTGGAAACACCTTCAAAAAAGGAATACTTACACTAAACAAAAAGCGCTGCATTTGCAGCGCTTTTTGTTTTTCATCTCCCTTCTATAAATAGGAAGTGAAGATAGTCGAAAGATCATACCGAGGTGAGAAGTTTGAAGGACGTATGTTTTGGAGACAGTTAAACCAGAGGCATTTCTTATATTAGGGTACATTATCCGAACTCTTGGCTAAGCTAACAGAACCTTGCCATACTCAGTGATCTGCATAAGCATATGGAAGAGGATATGCTTGTGCAGCCATAAAACAGTAAAAAGGCAAAGCATGTCGCTTTGCCTTTTTGCCTTACAGACTTTTCACTTCCACGTTTTCCGGAAGCTTGAAAGGGTTTTCGGTGTTGATCCGGTCATAAAACATCATCCCGTTTAAATGATCTAACTCATGTTGAAACACGATTGCAGCAAAGCCCTTCAGCCGCATCTCTATTTCCTCACCATTACCATCCAAAGCTTTGATTTTAACCCGTTCATAACGAGGTACATACCCCTTAATGTCACGGTCGACGGAAAGGCAGCCTTCACTTTGCGGTAAATAGATCATTGTGGCAGAATGGCTGATGATTTTCGGATTCACAAGGGCATATTCAAACAGCTTCCCTTTTTCATCGGGAAAATACATGACGAACATGCGTTTATTCAAGCCTATCTGATTTGCAGACAACCCAACTCCTTCACGTAAGTTGTACTTCTTTTGGAGTTTTGGGTCCTGGCTGTTTTTCAGGTATTGCATCATGCATTCCAACGTTTCACGATCTTCATCCGAAATCGGCAGGCTAACTTCATCCGTTACCTGACGCAGAATGGGATCACCTTCTCTAACGATATCCTTCATCGTAATCATATAGTCTTTTATAAATTTACTCATAGAACTTCACACTCTTCTACCATTTTATTTTTTCATGACTTAGACCATTTCACTTTAGCATTTCGCATTTAAAAAGTCTAATATGCCGGTTAGATTAAATATTTCTAAATTCCGGACTCTTTAAACTTTCGTAATAAATATTATTTCTTGGCTTTAACATTATTTACCTTTAATTTAAGGCATAAAGACCTATAGATAACATGTTTAAAAATTTTATACTGAATATATATACTTAAAGGAGATGAAAAATTGAACTCGAACTCTAAATTAGTTTCGAAATTGCTGCCGTTCCTGACGGCTCTCATTGTGATAATTTCTGGAATCAGTTGGTATGTTGTTACTCAGTCAAAGGATATGGTCATTCCTTTTTCCTCGGTGGAAAAGACGATTAAAGCCCAAGATGGAGCCCTTGTCACCATTGAAGAAAAAAGAAATGGCACTCTTCACATCTCCACACCAGATGGAGAATACGTTTCCAGTATTCCTCCCAACAGTCAAATGATCAATAAACTTGTCGAAACTTATAACGTTCAATATTCTTTTTCATCAACTAATAAATCAGCATTATGGATTTTAGGCGGATTAATGGCGGCTCTCGTCACAACCGCTGTCATTATACAGAAAAAATCAAAGGGCGGATTGCGGATCGGCAGTAAAAAACAAAGCCTTTCCACCCCAAAGCCCCTGCCAGAGATAACTTTGGATGATGTAGGCGGTTTGCAATCCGAAATCAAACATGAAATCCTGCAGACACTCACTACACTAAAGGAACCTGAGCGTTCAGCTAAAATTGGAATTAAGCCGCCTCAAGGCATTTTATTATACGGCCCCCCTGGAACGGGGAAAACCTTGCTTGCACAGGCAATCGCAAAAGAGCTTGGTGCAAACTTCTTCTCAACGAGCGGTTCAGCCTTCAACGAAATGTTTGTTGGAGTCGGTGCAGCCCGTGTCCGCAGCCTTTTCCAAAATGCACGTAAGCAATCGCCAGCTGTCATTTTCATCGATGAAGTCGACGCATTGGCTGGTAAAAGGAAAGCTCATGGCGGTGAAGAAGGCGAAAAAACGTTAACTGAACTGCTAGTGCAATTGGATGGGGGCCATCCAAATGAAGGGATTTTATTCATTGCAGCGACCAACCGGAAAGATATGCTCGATGAGGCATTTCTACGTCCAGGCAGGATCGATTTCTCTTTCCAAGTTCCACTTCCGGATACACAAGGAAGAAAGGAAATCATCAATATCCATACGAAGGGTAAGCGTCTGGCGACAGATGTCCTTGCTTCCCTGGATGAGTTGGCTGAAAGTACATCCGGTTTCTCCGGTGCTGACTTAAGCTCCCTGTTCGATACTGCATCACGTCATGCCCTGAGGAATGAACAGGATATGATTCGTAAACAGGATCTTGATTACGCCATTGATCGCACGATACTTGGAGCGACATCACGTACCTTGAATGATGTGGATACGAAGCGACGCGTGGCCATCCATGAAAGTGGACATGCCTTGATCGCAGCTTTGACAAAGCCCGGTTCCGTTCGAAAGGCAACCATCATCCCGCGTGGGGAAGCCCTTGGGTATGTAGCGCCAATACCTAAAGAACTCCATCTGGCAACAGCCAGTGAATTGCTTGATCAAGTCAAAATGATTTTAGCAGGCGGCGTGGCGGAAAGAATGTATTTAGGAGAACATAGCATCGGTGTAGGCGGGGATGTGCAGCAGGCGAAACATCTACTTGAACAAATGGTCGATACCGGAATGCTTCAAGATGGATTTACCCTCACCTTTAATAAAGGCGAGAAGGAGCAAAAGATGCAGGAATTATTCACGAAAGCGATTTCTGAAACGGAAATGTTGATTGACTCGAATCGCCTACAGTATGAAGAGCTTGTTGAAGAGTTATTGAAAAAAGAAACACTTGAGGGATCTGAAGTTCAGCGTATCGTTGATGCAGCAGAAATAACCAGCATATGCTCGAATGCATAATACTCTTTTCCGCTGAGTCTTAAGACCTAATATTTAGAGCCTGTTTTCAATAAAACAGGCTCTTTTTTTGACCATATACGGAAGCAATCCGTAAAGCAGAAATGAATGCTGGGAAATTAACCAGATCCTTTACGGTTTTTCCTGCCCTTGCTGCTGCAATCCAAAGAACAATCCTTTCTTGGTTTGTACTTCTTCCCGCATTGACTACATTTCTTTAATTCATATTTTATGTAGGCTGTCCCTTTACAGATCTGGGAACAGTATTTAGCATTTTCATTATAACTTTTAAATCCACGACCACATATCCGGCAAACGAAATTGGCCTTATATATCCTCCATATCACGCTAACGAACATTAGCCTTCTATCAATCTATCTTTTCGTACCGTTGTTGGAACTCCAAGGTCCTCGAACTGTTGTATTTATCCTGAATGAAAATTATTGCCACTGCTGCAATTAAGGCTGGAAGTGCAAAACTGATGAAATTCATATAAATGGGCAACTTTAACTCTATTAATACTCCGCCAATCGAAGGTCCCAGAATGGCACCGAACCTGCCGATTCCAAGTGCCCAGCCAAGTGCTGTCGATTTAATATAAGTTGGATAGAAAGTTGAAATATATGCATTGTTTAATTTGCGATCCTATGGATGCCGCCCCTGCTACTGCAACCAAGAAATATAAAACGGTTGTTCCCGGTTTAAAACAAAGTAAAATTAAACAAATGGCGCCAAACGTAAATAAACTGGATACTAGCGGAATGGCACCTATGAAAAACATCACTGCCAACCTAGATCCGGAATCACTTTCATTCCTAATAGCGACACCAAAATGCCTCCGATCGAATAACCGCTAAACATGACGCCCACCATTATATTTTTAATGGACTTAGGTGAATATTCCGAAGTAAGAACGTCCAACAAGGGAGGATTCCCCCCAAGGCCCAGCCCAGCCGCAAACCGGTAAATGGCAAAATCAACCGGCCCTTGAGCATAACCTGTCAATAACGTAAATGTGCCAAAAAGTGCGACACAAGAAATGATCATTTTCTTCCTGCCCACTTTATATCCACTCCCACTTCTGCATCATGCACGGCACAAACGACATACTCACCGGAATGGGAAATATTATAATGGAACGATGGAAAATTGGATGAAAAAGGCTTCCCAAATGAATTTGTCATCCAATCCAGTCCTTCCTTAACTGGACCGTATCGTTCTTTAATAACAAACCGTACCAACAAAGAACGGTACGCATCATCCAACTTGACGAACCTTTTCACCAGATTTTGCCTTTCGGCTGAAACATGGACAAGCAGCTTATTTAAGTCGGACTCCTCTTTCTTTAGAGGCAATTTACATATATATAATTCAACCATTTCTCCTGCCCCTACTCCTTACTGCAGCAAAATGAAGGGGAGGCCACTGGTTAAAATCACAGTGACCTCCCTCTACCCGATACATTAACTGAATGAGTGAACTTACCCGCTTTTGACCGGTTTTACATCAAGGGAATTAGCCCTGTCCTGTTTCGGTATGGTGGCCTTAAAATCATCCTTCTTTAAACGCATCGCAAATAATAGGGCTATGACGAGCAAAATGGCAGAACCGAAGAGAGCGAATTGATAGGATGATAAGTTAACATGCCCATTCGTTCCCATCGTGTCAGCGCCCGCTGCCCCCAGGATGCTGGCTAGGATGGCGACACCCATCGCAGAGCCAATCCGGTTTTGAACATTGAACAATGTGGCGGCCATCCCCATCGAAGCCGAGTTGATATTAGTGAAAGTGGAGTACTGTATGGCCACAACTGTATGTCCCAAACATACGCCGACGCTAAATAATAGGGCCCGAAGGAACCACGGGTTGGCTGTCGGCCCCACGAGGCTAATCAAGGTATAAATGATGATTGTGCTAAGCAGCCCCAACTGGATCACCTGATGTATGCCCAGTTTCTTTGTAGTCAAAGGCATCATCCGGGATGCCACCATCAAACCTATGGCTTCCGGGAATGTCGTCAGCCCGCTTTCCAAGGCTGAAGCACGAAGCGCACTTTGATACATTAACGGGAACACAAAGAGCATCCCCAATAAGCCGGCCATTGAAAATAATGAGATGATGCCCAATGTCCGAAACAATCGATCAGATAATAAACGCAAATCAAGCATCGGCTGGTCCACTCGCAGTTCCAATAGAATAAATGAGAGAATAAGAACTGCACCGATAATCCCTGTATACATGATAATGGGGGAGTCCCATCCTTTTGATGGACCTATGTTCATTGCATACATCAGCATGGAAAAGCCTGAAGCTGAAAGCAGGAATCCCGGAAGGTCCAACCTGCCAGCCGTAGGCTCTTTATGTTCTTTTAAAAACAGTACACCGATTAACAGGACCATAATCCCGAAAGGAACATTTATATAAAATGCCCAACGCCAAGACAGCTGCTCCGTGAAGAACCCGCCAACGATCGGACCAATGGCTGGTGCGAATGCAATGGGCAGCACAAGGGAACGGGAAACCTTTGGCCGTTCCTCCGGAGAGAACGTTCTGAATAAAATCGCCATTCCCACCGGTGTCAGAATCCCGCCTCCAGCCCCCTGCAAAACCCTGAACAAGTTCAAGGTTTGCAGATTATTGGCAAAGCCGCATAAAAAGGAAGCAGCCGTAAAGACAGCCAATGCAATCAAGAAGATCTTCTTGGTCCCAAATCGATCCCCTAGCCAACCCGCTACTGGAAGGAAGACAGCCAGGCTAACTAAATATCCAATATTAATGCCACTGGTTGAAGAAGGATCTAGGTTAAATTCATTACTGATTGTCGGGAGGATCACATTGACAATCGTCCCGTCCATCGAAACCATGAACATCGCTATGACATAAACGATGCACACTACTATTTTAGGGCCCATTTGTATCCTTGTTTTCATTTTGTTCCATCAATGCTAGCAACTAGTTTTATGTATTTCCAGCAGTCCTCTCGATATATCAATGACCAGCCTTCTGGAATAACCAAAAAGGCGGGCCAAAGGGAATGCCGACCTTCTTCATTTATAAATTCATTGTAGATCCCATTTTCATTCACGAAACGGTTGGTCATCAGTCATTGTCCTCCTTCATAATTTTTTCAAATTCTTGATAGTGAATGTTTATTAGCAATCTCCCAGCCCAACTAATAATGATAATCATTATCAATTGGAACCTACAGGTAATGATATATATTTATAACTTAATGGTCAAGTGCCCTCCACGGATTTACTGAGAAAGACCTATTTCTTACCAGGCACATTTCTCTTCAAAGCAAAACGTATGGCCCTGTTAATCAAAGGCGGCAAAACTGAAAGATGCCCCTCTTCTTCAAACTCCTTGAATTGAACATTCACTCCGCTATCTTTTAAGGATAATCGTTTTGATAATTCCAAAGCATTTTCGTTCATGCCGCTTTTATGGGTGCCCTCCAGTTCACCCACGCCAAGCAATAAGGAAATATCACCATTTCCTTGATTCAATCGGGAAAGAAACCTATCCTCCTCCTCACGGAACCACTTTTTGTTCCAATGGAGAGATGGGCTCCCAGCTATGTATGTTTGGAAAGCATACGGATTTTCAAAAAGAACATATAAAGCGAAAAGACCGCCAAGGGAATGCCCGAAAAGCGTTTGGCTATTGTAATCGACCTTATACCTTTTACCGATTTCCGGTTTTAAATCGTCTTCTATGAATTTCAGAAAGTTTTCCGCCCCTCCATGTGAAGGCCATGGACTTCCGTCTGGTCTTACTGGTAACTCGCTAACCGCAACGGGCAGAGTGAAATCATAATAACGTTCAGAAGAAAATGGTGCATTGGTGGCATATCCAATACCCACAATGATGGCGGGAACCACGCCTGACTTTTCCGGCCGGCGCGATTGCAATCGTACCGCCTCAACCATCGTTCCAAATACCGAATTGGCATCAAGCAAATAAATGACTGGATATCCCGAGGGTGGCGGCTCTTCCAATGGTTTTGATACAAAGATTTGGTATTCACGTTTCCCGGCACTCGACTGCATGGGAATCTGTTGAGTTCCTTTGATCGTAACCTCTGTGCTGGCAGCAGTTTTGTCCATTACGCTTTTGTCCATTTTTTTATGCATCATCTAAATGAATTCCCCCAACCTCTAATACTAGTAATTTTATTCAGGTAATTTTTAAAAGAATATCATTGCACAACACCGATAATGATAATCTTTCTCAATTAATATATCAACATACACCGATAATTTTTCCCTATCATTTTACAAAAAGGAGCTTTCCCACCCCCCTTTCCCCACCGATTTTCAAAGCCTTTTTGACATACCAAAAACATCAATATGGAAAATTATTCTTGAAATAATTGAAAATTAATTATATATTTAATAGCATGTTGAATTGATAATGATAATCGTTATCACTAACACACGTCATTTTGTTAAGCTATTGTTAATTTCAACCGGCAAAGGAAGTGAAATAGATATTCAACCAATAAGGATTTGTTTTCGATCCTATGAAGCAGCGATAAATGATATTTAATATATTTCAAAAAGGGGAATCGACTAATGAAAAAGCAATTATTCGTACTTGGAATGGCAACAGTATTCAGTTTAGGACTTGGAGCTTGCGGCAATGCCGAAAAGACTTCCGAGGATGCTTCACAGAAGAGCAAGGTAACAGATACGGCGAAAAAAGAAGCAAAGACCCAAACCGTCACATATCTGGATAAGGAGTATACAATCCCAGCCAAAGTCACCAGTATCGCCACTGCTAGTTTAGAATCAATGGAGGATGCAGCCATATTAGGGATTAAACCTTCTGGTGTTGTTACTGTAGGTGGAGAAATACCTGAATATTTGGCTAAAGACCTCGAAGGTGCTAAGTCGATCGGTGAAAAAATGCAGCCGAACTATGAAACTATTCTTGGGATGAAACCTGATGTGATCATGTGGTCTTCTAAATCCCCAGCTAATGTGACGGAACAATTGGAAAAAGTGGCACCAACATTCCCTTATTCACATATTTCGACAAATTGGGAAGACAACCTGCGGTTAATGGCCAGCCTTGCCGGAAAAAAAGATCAAGCTGAAAAAATCATCACAACCTATAATGATGACGCCGCAAAAGCAAAACTGGAAATTGGTGAAAAACTGAAGGATAAAAAGGCTTTAGTGGTGAGAATCCGGAACGGCAGCCTATTCCTATATCCTGAGGATGTATATTTCAACCCGGTAATTTATAAAGATCTAGGCTTGACTGTCCCTGAAGAAATTAAGCCTATTAAAGCACAAGAAATGATTTCATTAGAAAAATTTGCAGAACTGGACCCAGATTATGTCTTCTTGCAATTCTCGGAAAGTGAAAATGCACAAAAACCGAAAGCGTTAAAAGATTTGGAAAACAACTCCATTTGGAAGAGCATCACGGCAGTAAAAGACAATAAAGTGTTTGTAAACTCGGTTGACCCCCTTGCTCAAGGTGGAACGGCTTGGAGTAAAACAGCTTTCCTGAAGGCTGCAACGGAAGAATTAGCTAAATAAACAGTAAGGTGCGTTGATTGATATGGCAAAAACAAATTCATTACCAATAATAATTCTTTGTATGGCACCTCTATTGATTTGCTTCTCCATCGTATTATCGATTTTATATGGTGCCAAAAATATAGATTCCATAACGGTATGGAATGCCATTTTCCACTATGACTCTAGTAACGTTGACCATACGATCATTATGGCTTCTCGCTTGCCTAGAGTTTTGGGTGCCCTACTAGTCGGGGCATTTTTAGCCATATCAGGAGCACTCATGCAGGGGATGACAAGAAATTATCTTGCATCCCCTTCAATCATGGGAGTGACGGATGGCTCTGCTTTCGTAATTACACTTTGTATGGTATTTGCTCCAGGTATGTCTTCATTCCAAATGATCCTCTTTTCCATGTTAGGTTCTGCATTGGGAGCCGGAATTGTCTTTGGTTTTGGGTCGCTGCTTCCAAATGGATTATCACCCGTTCGATTAGCCATAATCGGAACTGTGATCGGGACATTTTTAAGCAGTATTTCTGCTGCCATAGCATCCTATTTCCAAATTTCCCAGAATGTAAGTTTTTGGTATAACTCGAGATTGCACCAGATCGATCCCAATGTACTAAAATTGGCGATACCGTGTGGAATGGTGGGAATCATCCTCGCCCTATTCATCTCAAAATCCATTACGATATTATCTTTAGGCGAAGAAATTTCCATCAATTTAGGTCAGCGCACAAAAATAGTAAAAGCTGTGGCCCTCCTTTCCGTCATTTGCTTAACGGGAATCGCAGTGGCGCTTGTAGGGAAAATCGGTTTTGTTGGACTTATCATCCCCCACATCACCCGGTTTTTAATTGGAATAGATTATAAGTGGATCGTTCCATGTGCTGGGGTAATCGGTGCGGTTTTTCTAGCTCTTTGCGATGTCTTGAGCCGGTTTGTTAATTATCCATTCGAAACCCCCATAGGAGTCGTTACTTCCCTGATCGGCATTCCTTTCTTCCTGTACTTAATTAGAACGAGAGGAGGAGAAAAGAATGGATAAGAATACTCGGTGGCGCTTCACCATTACGATGACCATCATTTTATGTTTAATCGTTATTACAAGTTATTTTAGTTTGATATCCGGTACATTCGACATGACCGTCAAAGCTGTCCTTCAGACATTATTCAGGGTGAATCCAGTTTCCGATTTTGATTTGGTCATCTTTGATTTCAGGCTCCCCCGCATTGTGATCGCCGGTTTGGTGGGAGTGAGCTTAGGAATTGCAGGGACTGTCATTCAAGGGGTTACGAAAAATGGCTTAGCCGATTCCGGTATTCTCGGTATTAATGCCGGTGCTGGTACGGCCATTGTCATTTTCATGTTTTTCTATCAAGGTCAAAACAGCGGCTCGGACTGGTTCTCCATTATGAGTTTTCCGCTATTCGGTTTGGTAGGCGGGCTTTTGGCAGCCCTATTGATTTTCCTTTTCTCTTGGAAGAATGGCACCCTGGACATGGGCCGCCTTTTACTGACCGGAATCGCCATAGGCTCGGCATTTGGTGCCCTTTCCTTATATTTATCATTAAAAATGAAGTCAACCGATTTTGAAATGGCAACGGTTTGGCTTTCAGGAACGATATATGATGCGAACTGGAAATACATCGCATCGATGTTACCATGGATGATAGTCCTGATTCCGATTATTAAGAAAAAGGCGTATTTACTGGATTTGTATCAGTTGGAAGAATCGAGCGTTAAAAGTTTGGGGGTTTCAGTAGAAAAGGAAACGATCATCCTTTTACTCTGCAGCATCGGATTGGTGGGCGCCTCCGTTTCAGTATCGGGAAATATCGGATTCGTAGGTTTAATGGCTCCCCACATAGCAAAGCACCTTGTAGGTATCCATCACAATCAGGTAATTCCAGTATCGGGAGCAATTGGCGCATTGCTGGTGATCGCATCCGACTTTATCGCAAAAACCGTTTTTGCACCGGCTGAATTGCCAGTTGGGATCGTCATCTCAATTATTGGTGTCCCATATTTTCTTTATTTACTAATTAAAGCTAAATCGTAGAAGGAGAGATGATCAGTGAGTATTCTCCGCATGGAAAATCTAGAAACGAATTACGAGAAATTCACGGTGTTCAAAGACTTGAACTTGGAAATAAAAGAAGGCCTGGTCACTACCATCATTGGTCCTAATGGCTGTGGTAAATCCACATTACTGAAAACGATAGGCCGCATTCTAAAGCAAAAGAGCGGAAGCGTTTTTTTACAAGGTCAGGATTTACATAAGATCCATACGAAGCAGATTGCCAAGCACTTGGCTCTACTTCCCCAAAACCCGGTTGCTCCAGCCCAATTGAAGGTAGAGGAGCTTATTTCATATGGAAGGTATCCGCACCGCAATAATGTAAATAAATTAATGAAAGAAGATAAAGAAACGATTGAATGGGCCATGGATATCACCAAAACCCTTTCATTTAGAAACCGGGAGATCACAAATCTTTCCGGTGGTCAAAGACAAAAAGTTTGGCTAGCGATGGCTTTAGCACAGAAAACGGAGATTTTATTATTGGATGAGCCGACCACCTACCTTGATATGGCTCATCAACTGGAGGTTTTGCAAATAGTTGAAAAGCTTAATAAAGAACAAAAAATAACGACTGTCATGGTGCTGCATGATATTAACCATGCGTCCCGGTTTTCACATGAAATCATAACGATGAAGGAAGGAGAAATCGTTAAAATCGGTACCCCCACCGAAATCATTACACCTCCCGTTTTAGAAGAAGTCTTTCGTATTCATGCAAGGGTCATGATAGATCCTGCCAATGGGGCACCCGTTTGTTTTGGTTATGACAATTTATCACAGCAAGAAGTATATAAAGAAGCCGTTTCATCCAATTGAAAGGTGTGCTTCTAAAAGTGGTTCGGAAAACGTATATTTCATCAAATGATATTCCCGAATCAACTGACCCAAACCAACTCCTCAAGTTCGGTTTCCATCTGAATTTTAAAAACATAGTTGATTGGAGCGAATGTGTGAGACTCAGCAGGCGCAAGCCAAGGAGGCTCCACGATCGCCCGCGGAAAGCGAGTTTCTTGAGTGAAATCAACATCCAAATTGTACAAGCCATAAAAAAAACTGCAGGCAAACTCGCTTTTCATTGAGTTTGTCCACAGTCTAAAGGGATGTCGACAATGTCGACATCCCTTTTTTGATAAATTTATAGTTTTTCCAACTTGATGATATCTGGTGTATTTTGTTTCTGGATCCCTGACTTTTGCAATTTCACTGCCGTTCCTTCAGGTAAGTTAGTGAATATAATAGGAGTGACCGTTGATGGGGCATTCCGTTTTATGAAATCTAAATCAATTTCCAAAAGAGGTGTTCCTTTTGTTAGTCTTTGACCCTCTTGTACAAGAGATGTAAACCCTTCTCCATTTAATTTAACTGTATCTAAACCAACATGGATCAAAATTTCCAGACCATTATCCATTTTCAATCCCAGTGCATGATTTGTCGGGAAGATACTTAGCACTTCCCCATCGATTGGGGATACTAGTTTTCCGTTGACTGGCTCGATAGCAAAGCCATCCCCCATCATTTTCATAGCAAACACTTGATCGGGAACTTGTTCTATCGGTAAAACCGTTCCTTCAATTGGAAGGACAAAGTCATTTGCACCCAAAGCTTGGTTTTCCTCTACTATATCCTCTGCCACTTGTGCAGATGGAACTGCTTTCACTTGGCTTGGGTCGACGCCATTCTTGACAAGTTGTTTCATTGCATTTGCAACGAATTCAACATTCGTTCCAACAATGACCTGCACACTCGATTTATTCAACTTCATGACACCGCGCGCACCATGCCGTTTTAAGGCTGCTTCATTCACATTTCCTGAATCGGCCACATTTAAACGCAAGCGTGTTGCACAGTTATCAATTAGCTTTATATTCTCTTTACCGCCAAGATCTTGAATGAAAAGCGATCCCATATCGGTATATTTATCCCCTGTTTTCACAATAGTTTCTTCTTCCACTTCTTCCTCATCGTCTTCACGGCCAGGTGTTTTTAAATCCATGACCTTGATGACAAAATAGAAAATCACGAAGTAAACTGCCGCGTATACTAAGCCAATCGGTATTAACCATAGCGGTTTTTGCGCAATACCAAAGTTCAAGAAATAATCAATGGCTCCTGCGGAGAATCCAAAACCATGATGGATATCCAATATAACAGCAAGTGCCAGGGAGACCCCGGTTAAAAGGGCATGTATTACATATAACACCGGTGCGATGAACATGAACAGAAATTCAATCGGTTCAGTGATTCCTGTAAGGAAAGAAGTGAAAGCTAACCCAACAAGCATCCCCGTCACCAATTTACGTTTCTCTTTCTTTGCAGCTGCAATCATCGCTAATGCCGCAGCTGGAAGACCGAACATCATGATCGGGAAAAAGCCTGTCATGAAGGGCCCAGCAGTCGGGTCCCCTGCGAAGAAACGATTTATATCACCTGTTGCTCCATTGTACTCACCAAAGACGAACCAAACCATACTATTCAAGACATGATGCAGGCCTACTGGAAGCAATAAGCGATTCAAAACGCCGAATACGCCGGCACCCAATGCCCCTGCACCTGTAATCCAGTCACCAACACTATTGATTACATCTTGAATCGGCGGCCAAACAAAACCGAATATTGCCGCAAGTATAATCATCGCAAGCGAAGTGATGATCGGGACGAATCGTTTCCCTGAAAAGAATCCAAGCCATTCAGGGAGTCTTATGTCGGAGTATCTATTATATAGAAAAGCGGCAACTATACCGGATATAATACCGCCTAAAACAGCCATGTTGATATCTTTATTAATCGCTTGTGTACCATTCGTTAAAACAAAGTAACCAACAAGACCTGCCAATGCCGCAGCACCGCTTCCATCTTTGGATAATCCAATCGCTATACCTAAAGCGAACAATATGGCAAGATTATCAAAAATGGCTTGTCCCGAGGCAGCCATAAATGGAATATTGAGTAAATCCGGTTGCCCTAAACGAAGCAATAAAGCCGCTGCTGGCAAAACAGCAATCGGTAACATTAAAGCCTTACCTATCTTTTGTAAAAAATTTAACATCGAACTCATCTCCCTTGTTCCTAACTTCTTTTGATTCAGCAGAACGAAAAGACGTATAAAGCGTTTTCATTTTATCAATATAATAACTTTTCTTTGGCTTATACTAGCACAGAAAATATATAGATGTCTATACCAATTCACTTAAAAATATACTATTTCCTTCGAAAAAAAAGCAAAAAATGCTTTTTTAATCCTGATATATCCCAACTGGTCTAGACAACTTTTAATAAAAACGATAAAATGAGGGCAAAATATATTGACTCATTCATTAAGTTTTACTTTCATAAAGGAGATTATGTATGAAAACATTCATTATTAATAATCTAATAGTTCATAGCGAAAAGGAAACATACAAAAATGGGTATATTAAAGTCGTAGATGGAAAAATTGCCGAGGTTGGTCCAGTCAGCCAATACAAACAGGATGATGATGCCGAGGTAATTACTCTTTCACCAAATTATCAGGTAATTCCCGGTGCGATCGACATCCACATTCACGGAGCATCCAATTCCGATGCAATGGATGCCACACATGAAGCATTATCCACAATGGCAGAGACTCTTCCCAAAGAAGGAACCACCAGCTTTCTGGCCACTACAATGACTCAAACTGCCGAAGCCATTGAATCAGCACTTCTTAATGCTGGTAAATATATCGAAAATCAATCTCAAGAACACGCTGAAATAATTGGAATCCATTTAGAAGGTCCTTTCATATCACCGGTCCGTAAAGGAGCGCAGCCTGAAGAGCATATCGTTGACCCTGATGTCACTCTATTTAAAAGGTGGCAGGAAATGGCCGAAAATCAAATCAAGCTTGTAACGCTTGCTCCTGAACAACCAAACGGATTAGATCTTGCCGCTCACTTAAAGGCAACTGGCGTCGTCGCTTCCATTGGACATTCAGATGCAACATATGACCAAATCGATGAAGCAATCCAAGCAGGGACTACCCACGTTACACATCTTTATAATGGGATGCGGGGACTCCATCACCGTGAACCCGGTGTTTTGGGAGCTGCTTATCTTCGAGACGAGCTATATGTTGAACTTATTGCTGACGGCATTCATTGCAGGCCGGAAATGATCAAGCTGGCATATAACCAAATTACCAGCGAACGAATGATCTTGATAACGGATTCGCTTCGTGCCAAATGGCTTGAAAAGGGAACCTATGATTTAGGCGGTCAGCCTGTGTATGTTAACGAAACGAAAGCAACGCTTTCAGATGGTACACTAGCCGGCAGTATATTGAAAATGAACGATGCCATCAAGAACACAATGGAATATACCGATTGTTCCATGACTGACATTATAAAAATGACGGCGGAAAACCCTGCCAAACAACTTCGGATTTTTGACAGAAAAGGAAGCATCCAGGTCGGCAAAGACGCCGATCTTGTAATATTGAATGACCGCTTGGACGTTGAAATGACGTTCTGCAGAGGAAATATAGCTTTTAAAAAGGAGAATGTATAATGAATATCATACAAGTGCAGGACTACATGGAAATGAGCCGGACAGCCGCAGAAATAGTGATCGGAAAGGTCAAAGGAAATCCTAATATCAAATTGGGCCTTGCAACAGGCGGTACCCCTAAAGGAATGTACGATAATTTGATTGAAGATCACGTGCGCAATCATACATCTTATGAACATGTAACGTCTTTTAATCTTGACGAGTATATCGGTTTAAAACCAAATGATCCAAACAGTTACCATTATTATATGAATGACTCCCTATTCACTCACATCAATATAAATAAAGAGCGCACTCACCTGCCAAATGGCACAGCAGATGACACCAACGGAGAATGTAAACTGTATGATGAAATGATAGATTCCGTCGGAGGGATCGATCTTCAGATACTTGGCATTGGGCAAAATGGCCATATTGGTTTTAATGAACCTGGAACTTCCTTCACATCAGGAACACATGTCGTGACACTCGAGGATTCAACGCGCCAAGCGAATGCACGTTATTTCGATTCCATAGACGAAGTTCCTACACATGCCGTTACGATGGGCATTTCAACAATCATGAAAAGCAAAGAAATTCTGCTGTTGATATCTGGTGAAGAAAAAGCCGAAACACTGAAGAAATTGATACACGGTGACATTTCAGAGGAATTCCCTGCATCTATCCTAAAAAAACATAATAATGTTACAATTATCGCAGACCAAAAAGCGTTATCCGGAGTATTAATACCCTAAAAGGAGCGAAAGTCGATGATTGATAAAAACTCACCTCTTCCGATTTATTTTCAAATCGAAGAACAAATAAAAAGACAAATAGAAAACGGTGAGTTCCAAGCGCACGATGCCCTTCCATCTGAACGTGAATATGCCGAGCAATTCGGAATTAGCCGGATGACCGTCCGGCAAGCCATAAATAATTTGGTGAATGACGGATACTTATACCGTCAAAAAGGAAGGGGAACCTTTGTCGCCGATAAGAAGTTGGAGCAGCAGCTCAATGGGTTGACCAGTTTTACCGAGGACATGAAAGCCAGGGGTTTGAACCCAAGCAGTAAGCTGCTGAGCTTTGAAATCATTCCGGCCGATAAGAAGATTGCCAGTGAATTGCACATTTCCCTTTATGCTCCCGTTTATGAAATAAAACGCATTCGGTTGGCTGATGATGTTCCAATGGCGCTCGAGACCGTGTACATGTCTGCCAATTTAATTAAAGGATTAACGGAAGAAATCATTAACCTTTCTCTTTACCAATATGTGGAGAACTACGTTAAACTTAAAATAGACTATGCTACACAAACGTTGGAATCATCGATTGCTTCTGAATTAGAAGTCACCCATTTAGCGATTCCAAAGCACTCACCCATATTATTCATTCAAAGGCATACGTTCCTGATAGATGGAACTCCCCTTGAATATGTTAAATCGGCTTATCGTGCGGACAGGTATAAGTTCAGTATCAAAATAAGCAGATAAAATTGATTATTTTCAATCGGAGGGTGTCACATATATGAACTCATACTTTGAAGAAGTGCAGGCTTTACTCACAATTGTGGAAGAACAGGAAAAGCAATCAATTAAGGAATCTGTGGAACATATCGCAAAAGCAGTGATGTCAGATGGAATCATCCATTTATTCGGAAGCGGGCACTCTCATATTTTGACCGAAGAGGTATTCTACCGGGCAGGTGGGTTAGCGGCAATTCGTCCTATTTTCTTTGAAGATTTGATGCTTTTTAAGGGTGCTTCAAGATCATCCCAACTTGAACGGCAAAATGACCTATCAGAGAAATTCATGCATGATGAGGATATCCGTCCTGGTGATGTCTGTATCGTCATTTCATCATCCGGCGTAAATCCCGTTCCCATAGATGTCGCCACTATCGCAAAAGAAAAAGGGGCCTTCGTCATTGGACTAACATCACCGGAGTATGCAAAAAGTTGTCCTTCGCGGCATAAACAGAAGCATTATCTCCACGATGTCGTTGATTTGGTCATAGACAATCATATTGCCAAAGGTGACACATTACTGAAATCAAATAATATACCTTTTGGTTCTGGATCGACCGTGGTCGGGGCCGTTCTCCTCAATATGATTTTCACGCAAGTCATCCAAACGATTATTGAGTCAGGGGAGACCCCTCCCGTATTCCTAAGCAGTAATATCGAAGGGGCAGATGAACACAATCAAAAGATCATCGCGAAATATAAAACAAGAATCCCCCAATTATGAATCGATTTAGCCAAAAAAGAATACATAATTAAAGAAGGCATCCATGCGGATGCCTTCTTACTGTAGACAAACTCGAAGAAAAGCGAGATTGTCTGCAGTTTTTTTATTTGAATATGTTTCCGGAGCCGCAGTTATTCGTCATCCGGAGCTTTTTTCGGCCGTCCACGCAGCTTTTCGTCCTTCAACACACTTTTTTTGGCCGTTCACGATTTTATTCGACCTATCCCGCTCTTTATTCGACCGTTCACGATTTTATTCGACCTACCACGCTCTTTATTCGACCGTTCACGATTTTATTCGACCTTCGCATTCAACACTCATTAAATTCGCTCCTTTTCACCAACTGTCTGCCAAGCCCTCTTCAAAGCAAGCAATCTAGCGGAGTTATTCGGCCAGGAGTGTCGCAAATTTATTCTATCTAGGGAGGTTCCATCCATTCAAGAACCCCCATTCAGTCGAAAAGACTGAAGGCATCCATTCGGATGCCTTCTTTAATTTAAGTTTATTCCTTATTTTTCAAAAACGGCCACCAATTCGCGTTTCCGAACGTCGCAACCATCACTGGAATAAACAATGGCAATATGACAAACGCATATAAAGCAAGCCCCACCAATATTAAAGTGGCTATCTCCAAGAGCGATAAAACTCCTGCTGGCATCATGGCAGCAAAGGTTCCGCCAAGAATTACGGCTGCCGAGATGATCACCGTTCCCATTTTTCTCATGGACAGTAACATCGCTTCCTTGACCGGTTTATCCTTCCATTCGTTAAAGCGATCCATCAAGAAAATGCTATAGTCAATGCCAAGAGCAATCAAGATGACGAAAGCAAAGAAAGGAACTGCCCAGCCGATGCCGGCGTAACCGAGAATATTAACAAAAAGCAACTCGGTAATGGCTGCCGCTGTATAATAAGTCAAAACGAGCGATACAATCAAATAGATCGGCATGACCAGGGATCGCAGCATGAAAAAGAGAATGATTGCGATACCCCGACAGCATCAAAACGACCGTCCGTGAGAAATCCTCCTCAGACATCATGCCCAAGTCATGATGTGTACTTGTGATTCCCCCTATCGCCACTTGCGCATTTTCTAGCTTTGTATCTTTCGTTACTCTTTCAACAGTTGCCTCGATCGAATCAATTTGCTCGATTGCTTCATTGGAATATGGATTCGCCTTGAACACCACATCCATGGTCATGGTTTTACCGTCTTCAGATAAATACGCGTTCAATGCTTCCCCGAATTCTTCGCTTTCGACTACTTCTTTGGGAATGTACATGCCTGTTACCGTTTTATCCGTTTTTGCCAGCCCTGATAAATAACCCTGTGCGGACGATAGTCCATCATGGACTTCATTCAGGCCATCGGCACTTTCATTTAAGCCATCTGTCAAATCAGTAAGTTGCCCGCCGAGGCTTGAAAAACCATTTAGGAGTTCTTGCTGCCCATTACTTAAGCTAGTAAGGCCGCCTTTAAACCCTGACAGATTATTTATGACTTCCCCCTGACCATTGGCCATCGTGCTTAGACCTTTTTGTAAAGTGTCAACACCTGAAATCAATTGGTTCAGGCCCTCCCCGAGAGATGTTTGACCGTTTACGATTTGTGCCATATTTTCGTTCGCCGTATTCAAACCGCCGGACACTGAACCAAGATTCCTATTTAGCTCGGCAAGGCCTGCTGCCATGGGCTCCAAGCCACCCTGTGCCCCTTGCACTGTTTGCTTGATCGTTTGATAGGACTGATCCGCCTGTAATTCTGGATGAGTGGCTTCCATTTGCTCAAAGGAAGGATTTAAGCCAGCAAGGCTTTGTGATACGCCCGTAAGATTAGTTTGAATCTCTTTGTATCCATCTGTGAGCCCTCTTAGCCCATTAGCTGATTGTTTATAGCCTTCGAGGAGCTGTCCGCTTCCGGTGGCGAGCTTCTCCAAGTTTGCCTTGACCTCATTCAGTCCATTTTTTATATCCCCAGTCCCTGAAGAGCCATCGCGAATGCCTGCTTCAATGCTTGTTAACGCCTTCTCCACCTGGCCTACACCGCTCTTTAATTCATTGGTCCCGGATATTAGACCCCCTATTCCGTCCGTCGCTTGCTTCAACCGCGGTCCTGAATCTGAAAGCTCACTGCCTGCCGTTTTTAATCCATCACTTATTTGTTTAATGCCTTCATTTCCTTCTCCGATTCCCTTCTCCAAAGTTTCGGCCTGGTTTGCTACAAATAAATCCTTAATCGGTTCACCTGCCGGGCGGGTCATGGATCGAACTACATCGACTTCATCCACCTTGACGACTTCCTGGCTGATTTTTTCAGCAAGTGCGACGTACTCTTCCGAATCCATGCGTTCGTCATTCTTTATGACAATCTGTGTTGGCATGGATTGTCCTGGTCCGAATTCATCGGAAATGATATTAAATGCCATGATGGAAGGAACATCATCACCCGCTTCTTCAAGGGAGTTATATGAAATCTTCCCATCATACATAAACAAAAAGGGAACACAGACGATTGCAACGATCATTAGCGCCAACAATGGGCGGTTCATGGAGAAGTTACCGAGAATTCCCCATAGTTTACTTTCACTGTGCTCAAGTTTCCCTTTTGCCGGCCAGAATAGCTTTTTGCCAAGAACCGCCATGAAAAATGGAACGATCGTATAGAGGGCGATCATTAAAATAAAAACCCCTATGGCAACGGCCGCCGCAGATTGATAGAGCTTAAAAGTAGAAAAACCGATTGCCGCAAAACCAATCATTACGGTCAGCCCACTGAAGAAGACCGTCTTACCCGCAGTTCGGTAAGTCGCAACGATCGCTTCAGGCAATGACTCCTGTGACGATAGCTCTTCCTTGAAACGACTAAGCAGCAGGATGCAATAATCAGTCCCGATTCCAAATAAAATACCTACCAGGAATATTTGGGTGTAAGACGAAATCGGAAAGTCCCATTTATCCACCAGGAATGAGACGATTGATTGTGAGCATAAATAAGTGAAACCTACCGTTACCAACGGAATGATCGGTGCCACCACTGAACGGAAGACTATCAGCAATACAGCCAGAATGAAGACAACCGTGATGCCTTCAGTTTTCTTCAGCCCTTCTTGGGAATTGGCATTAAGATCTTCATCGATCATCCAGCTGCTTGTGTAATAATGCTCGACATCCACTTGCTCCAGCTCTTTATAAAGGGCATCGATCACTTCCTTAGCTTCTCGGTCCCCCTTGACCATCGTGATGGACGTCAAAACCGTCGTTTCATTCTCCGAGACCAACTGACCTTTTAGCGAGGGCTCTTTAAAATGGGTCATGACCTCTTTGATGCCAAGCTCTGCTTTATTCTTTTCAAGGTTTTGGATCGCTATCTCAATCTCTTTCAATTCCGAGGAAGACAGCTTCTTATCACCATGAAATACGAGGGCCACTTGTGACTCATCCTTATCCTGGATCTCTTTCATTAGCTCATTGGCCATCCCAGAGGAGTACTCTGCCGGTACATCCAGCTGCCCCTTATTCCGGACAAGGTCAGCCATATTCGGTGCCGCAAACAATAGACCTGCCGTAATTGCAACCCAAGCGATAATGACCAGCCATCTTCCCTTTATGATCCCCCTCATTATATTTCCTCCCATTCCTCATTCTTCATTTGTATTAAAATTTGTGCAAGCTTCTCATATGTATCAAGGAATCTAACGATCTCTTCATAATCGAATTTCGTCATGATGCTCTCTACCAACTTATGAATCTTATTTTCCGTTTCCTGTAACAATGCTTCCCCCTCTTTTGAAAGCTTCAAGTGAAAGACCCTTCGGTCAACCAGGTCCTGTTCCCGTTCTATCAATCCTTTGCCTTCCAGCCTATTGATGTTGGATGTGACGGCACTCTTATTAACATAAAAGGCATCACTGATTTCCGTCGATGTACACAACCATTGTTGTTGAATGAACCGTAAAGTATAGTATTGTTCGTTCGTCAGCACATCACAAATCTGGTCTTTTATTAAAAGCTCCCCCATCTTATTGACATAGAAGGAAACCTTCATATATCGATCAATCAATCCAGTAACTTTTACATTAGTCATCGTTGTTGCACCTCCCAAAAAGTAGTTCAGTCATTTAACTATATGTAGATTACTATTGTTTTATTTATTATGTCAATCCCATGACAGTTTATTATTTCCAGTTTAACTTATGGTAAATAAGGGAAAACCCAAAGTAAGCATACAATCTACTATTCTAAAGGAGGAAATATAAATGACTCAATCAACTATCGAAACTCAAACGAATAGCAAACTTTTAAAAGGGATTCTAATCGGGGGGCTTGTTGGTGGTGCGTTGACCTTACTTGACTCCAACACAAGAAATAAAGTAAAGCGTTCAGCCGTCCTTTTAAAAGACAACTCCATGAATATGATTGAACAGGTCAAGGAAAATCCCGGCGAAATGAAGGAACAGATGGTATCAGGAGTCAAAGGGGCAACCGAGACGATTAAAGAGGCAATCAATGACGTCGAAACACTATATGAAACCGTCAATGAAGACGTGGTGGGTAAAGTATCAGAAGTAAAGGATATCTCCACTGATGCCCTTGGTACAGCGAAGGAAGCAACAAGTGAATTAAAAGACATCAGTTCAAAGGTGGTCGTAGCCGGTAAACAGCTGAAAGAAACGCCAGCACAATCATTGAAATCCGATAATGATAAAGGTGAAAAAGAGAGTGATGAAATCGTTAAAAAATCAGGATTATCCAATCAAAAGTCCATCTCATCCAACTTCTAATATATAAAAAAGCTGAGGCATTATGCCTCAGCTTTTATTATGGCTTGTACAATTTGGACGTTGATTGGAACGTAGGGCACTCGCTTTCCGCGGGCGGACGTGGAGCCTCCTCGGCTTGCGCCTGCGGGGTCTCCCCTAGACGCGCTTTTCCCGCAGGAGTCTCGTACCTTCCGCTCCAATCAACTCTGTATAAAATTCAGACAGAACCATACCTATGGAGTTGAAGGTGTTGCTTTGGGCCAATTGGATTGGGGACATCATTCGATGAAAGGTACACCATTACCCTTTTGTTTTTTCATATATCCTTCACTTGATACCTTAGTTAGAGTCCTCCAATTTATTCGTTATCTCATGGTCTTTTTTCACTTCAGCTAACCAAACGGGATATTCCTCTTGTAATCTTTCAGAAAGAAGCGTTTCTTTAATTACATCTTTACTGTCTTCTAAATTAGCTTTTTTTGCTTCCTTCTTACCGGTTACTTTTATGATATGGTATCCATATTCGGATTTAACTGGATCACTGACTTTATTTATATCAAGATCAAAGGCAACATTTTCAAACTCTTCCACCATATCGCCTTTCCCAAAATACCCTAGGCTTCCACCGTTATCCGCCGTTTCGGTATCAGTGGAATATTCAGCTGCCAATTTAGCGAAATCACCGCCATCTGCGATTTCTTTCGCAACCTTTTTAGCCGTTTTTTCGTCTTCGACTAAAATATGACTGGCTTCCACTTGTTCCGCTTGAGCAAATGTATCTTTGTTATCTTCAAAATACGTACTGATTTCTTCATCCGTCACGGTAATTCTCGGTTCTACCAGTTTTTTCGTTTGCAGATAAACTACGATGTCCTTTTTTAAGGCTTCCATTGAAGAACCGCTTGCTTCCAATTGCTCTTTTAGCGACTTTTCATCACCATAGGACTCTACCATAACATCGATTTCTTTCTGGATTTCATCATCCTTAATTTTAATCCCTGCTTTTTCCGCTTCCAATTCAACCAATTTATTCGTAATCAACAGGTCTAAAGTATCTGCTCCGTATCCCGCAACAAGCGCGTCATACAGCTCATCCTTATTGATTTTCTCGCCATCGATACTCGCCATTGTCTTATCCGTGGATGAAATCATCGCAAATGCCATGATCCCGCCAATGATTAAAATGCTCCCTGCCCAAATATATGCCTTCGTGCTCCTTAATAGTTTCATGAATACTCTCCCTTAATTTTTCTATAATGATAGCTTGGAATTATTAATTAATCCTTAAGATTTTAGTTCCACCTTCAATATGCACCAACAAGATCATTATACTAACATACTTATATACCTACATATATTTTAGAGTATTTCCTTCTGCTACCATTTTACATTGAGACTTTGGTTGATCATTACAAAAAAAGATATTATACCGTTATTTCGCCTTTTGATAAATAGGTAACAGAGTGCAATTCGGCTTTCACTCGTGAGTTTTGGGCTTTTACTCGTGGATTTGGAGTAAATACTCGTGAAACACATAATCGAAAAAGCATGGTGTACGGAGGGAATTCCTACACCATGCTTTTTTTGTGTGTTATTTACGATGCATCTTGAATTCAAGGAAGAGTTCGTTGTAATGGGCTAAGTTTTTCTTCCCCAGGTTTTCGTAAACTTCCAGTTTCTTTGTCAGTTCCGGAGATGGATAGAAACGTTCATCCTTCACCACTTCTTCAGGCATATATTTCAGTGCTTCTTTATTAGGTGTCGAGTAACTTACATATTCCGCGTTCTGTGCTGCAACTTTCGGGTCCAGCATGAAGTTGATGAACTGGTGAGCAGCATCGACATTTTTGGTTGTTTTCGGGATGACCATATTATCAAACCATAAATTGGACCCCTCTTTTGGAACAACGTATTCGAGATCTTCGTTTTCAGCCATGATTTCAGAAGCAACTCCCGACCAAACAAGGCCAATCGCCGCTTCCTGGGCTTCCAATAGCATGCGGCTTTCATCTCCGACGATCGCTTTAATATTCGGGGTGAGGGCATCTAGCTTGGATTTTGCCTCTTGAAGGTGTTCTTCATCTATATCATTCAATGAATAATTCAAAGAGTTCAGGCCCATGCCCATCACTTCTCTAGCTCCATCCGTCAAAAGGATTTCATTTTTTAAATCTTTATCCCATAAATCCGCCCAGGCCGTTATTTCCTTTCCACCGAGCATCTTGGAATTGTAAACAATTCCAACCGTTCCCCAGAAATACGGCACGGAATATTTATTCTCCGGATCGAATGGCAGATCGATGAATCGCTCATCGATATTTTTCAAATTCGGAAGCTTGGAATGATCCAAGGGAACGAGCAAGTCTTCTTGCCTCATCTTATCGATCATATACTCAGACGGAATGGCAATATCATAAGTCGTACCGCCCTGTTCGATCTTTGTCATCATGGCCTCATTCGAATCAAATGTCTCATAAATGACCTTTATGCCCGTCTCTTCTTCAAAACGTTCGATTAGATCGGTATCGATGTAATCTCCCCAATTATAGATGGTAAGCGTATTACTGCTCGTAAATCCCTGCGATGAATTCAATCTTGAAATCGCATATAGAAGCAAAGCCGATACGAGGGAGATGATCAAAAACATTTGGACAAGCCTTTTCATCGTTTCCCCCCCATTCCCGTTTGCCTTACACGTTGAGTTATAAAGTAATAAACGACAACCAACAGCAGTGTCACGACGAACAGCAGTGTCGACAGTGCATTGATATTCAATGAAATTCCACGGCGTGCCAATGAATAGATTTCCACAGAAAGAGTGGAGAAGCCATTACCGGTCACAAAGAACGTAACCGCAAAATCATCAAGTGAATAAGTCAATGCCATAAAAAAACCAGCAAAAATACCGGGTAGGATGTATGGAAGGATGACCTTCGTCAATACATCCCACCGGCTTGCCCCTAAATCCCGTGCCGCATCAATTAAAGTAGGGCTCATTTCCTGAAGTTTCGGAAGGACCAGAAGCACAACGATTGGGATACTGAAGGCGATATGCGACAACAGTACCGAGTAGAATCCAAGCTTGATCCCGGCCATCGTGAATAAAATCAGGAAGGAAGCACCGATGATCACATCGGGACTGACAATCAATACATTATTCAATGACAATACCGTATTCTTAGCTTTGCTGCTCGTAAAGGACCGAATTCCAATTGCCCCTATCACCCCGATGATCGTTGCGATCAGTGCAGATAATAAAGCAATCACAAGTGTATTCAATACAATGATCAACAGCCTTGTATCTTGGAACAGCTCCTTGTACCACTCCATCGTGAACCCTTTAAAGTCATACATCGTTCCACCGCTGTTAAAAGAGTAAAAGACTAAAAAGAAAATCGGTGCATAGAGTATGAGAAAAATCAAAACGAGAAACGCTTTTGATATTGGTGATAATTTATTGCCCAATTTACACACCCTGCTTTCGGTTACCCGTTACAAACATAATCAGGAACATTATAATAATCAAAAATACCGCAATTGTGGAACCCATTCCCCAATCCTGTGTTACAAGGAAGTGCTGCTCGATAGCCGTACCTAGCGTAATGACGCGGTTACCGGCAATCAGTCTTGTAAGCATGAACAATGAAAGTGCCGGGATGAAGACTACCTGGCATCCCGTCTTTACACCATCTATCGTCAATGGAAAAATGACTCGGCGGAATGTCATCCATCTGGACGCCCCCAAGTCATTGGCCGCATCCAGAAGGGTTGGATTCATTTTATCAAGCGCATTGAATATCGGTAAGATCATGAACGGGATGAAAATATAAACCGAAACGAATATGAAGCTGAAATCGGTAAAGAGAATCTGCTGTTTTCCGATTCCTACCGCCTCCAGAAAACCATTTGCCACACCATACGTGCCAAAGATACCAATGAAGGCATAAGCCTTCAAAAGTAAATTGATCCAGGAAGGCACGATAATCAGCAAAAGCCATAGCTGCTTATGCTTGGTTTTCGTTAACAAATATGCTGTCGGATAGGCGACTAAAAGGGATATCCCCGTAATAAGGAACGCATACCAGAATGAGCTTAAAGTCATTTTTAAATATACTGGCGTAAAGAACTTTTGATAGTTAATCAAAGATAAATTGCCTTCAATATCAAAGAAGGAGTAGTAAAGGATCAACAAAATGGGTGCGATAACGAATAAAGCAATCCATAAGACATATGGTATGAAGTAAATATTACGGGATATTTTATTCTTCATGACTTTCCCCATCATGATACGCTTCCAGACGCTTATCGAATTCCTCTTCAGTTTCACCCAATCGCATGACATGGATGGATTCCGGATCGAAATACAGACCTATTTCATCCCCAACTGCCACTTTTCTCGTTGATTGGACAAGCCATTCATTTCCATCATGGTCATAGCAGCTGATTTCATAATGAACTCCGCGAAATAGCTGGGAGTCCACACGAACTTGCAGTTTCCCGCGATTGATGGAAGTAATCTCTAAATCTTCCGGGCGGATGACAATATCGACAGCCTCATTACTGTTCAATCCTTGGTCGACACATTCGAACTGTCTGCCGACGAATTCCACGAGGTAATCTTCAATCATTTTTCCTTTTACAATATTGGACTCGCCGATGAAATCGGCAACGAATCGATTCAGCGGTTCATCATAAATATCCGTAGGGGTCCCGCTTTGCTGGATTTTCCCTTTGTTAAGGACAAAAATCTCATCTGACATCGCTAATGCTTCCTCTTGGTCATGAGTGACGAAGATAAACGTGATTCCAAGCCTCTGTTGCAGCTCCCGCAATTCATATTGCATTTCTGTACGCAATTTCAAATCGAGGGCAGATAGCGGTTCATCAAGAAGGATGACTTCCGGTTCATTAACGATCGCCCTGGCAATCGCCACCCGTTGCCGCTGACCGCCGGACATTTCCCTGATCTCCCGTTTTTCATAACCCTCCAAATTAACAAAGCTGAGGGCTTCCTTCACCTTTATTTCCACTTCCGAGTTTTTCATTTTTTTAATCCGAAGACCAAATGCTACATTTTCAAACACATTTAAATGCGGAAAAAGTGCATAATCTTGAAATACCGTATTCACTTGCCTTTTATTGGCTGGCACATCATTGATCCTTTTTCCTTCAAAGTAAATATCACCTTTGGAGGCTTCCGTAAATCCGGCAATCAAACGAAGGATCGTAGTCTTCCCGCATCCGGAAGGACCCAAGAGCGTATAGAACTTCCCTCTCTCGATTTCAAAACTAACATTATCGAGAACTACCGTATCATCATCGAATTGCTTCGTAACCTGATCGAAGCGTATTATATTCCCGTTTGCCATAGCTCTTCCCTCTCTCCATTACCTTACTCATCAATTTTCAGCGATTGCATTTGATTTGAATTCTATAAGTATGATTCCGTCACCACGAGTAATAAATCGGAAGGACCTTCAAAATCATTGATGATTTGATGTTCATCTGAAGCATGAAAATAAATCGACTCCCCTGCCTTGACGAAATACGTATGTTTACCAAGCTTTACAATGACTCTTCCGTTTAATACATAGCCGAATGTTTCCGACAAGGATGGTTCAAATTGTTTGAACTCCCCCTTTTCCTGGAGAGTCAGTCGAATAGGTTCCATTTCCTTCTCATTCGATTCAGGCACGAGCCACTGGATTTGATACCCGCGTTCTTCATCGATGAAAAACGTTTGTGCCTCTTCTTCATACACTACCTTTTGGACTTGATCCTCTTCATCGAAGAACTGCTTCGGCGTGCAGCCAAGCACTTCTAAAATATTGAAAAGAGTTTCAATTGATGGGGAACTAAGATCCCTTTCCAACTGTGAAATATATCCTTTGCTTAAATCCGTTCTTTCCCCCAATTCTTCCTGGGTCAATCCTTTTTTCAAGCGAAGGTTCTTTATTTTTTTTCCAATTTGCATCATATTTACCCTCAACAGTTTACTTATAGTAAACCCACAGTAGATAAAGTTTTATATAAGTAAACTTTCAGTTTAATTTTACGAATATCATTATACAGGAAATGCCGGAAACTTCAAACGGAATTTCCAGCATGCATAAAAAATGGACTGCCACCTGGCAGTCCATTCTGATTTACTATTGGAAATGAAATGAATCAGGTATAGAGAATAGGTAACCTCTCGTGAATCTTCCATTTTTTGATGATCTTCTTTCCGTACATTGTACTAAAAAAATATCCTCAAATATGTTTGGTGGCCTCTTCTAATCACGTTTTCAAAGAGACTCTAGGATATTATTATCATACCTGGTGTTACGATCGTGACGATTACAAAATCGTTCTATTGATCAATTGATCTAAAGTAATCATTTCAAGGATTTAGCGGAAATGTTTTAGAAAGTATTTTTATCACCTTAATTTTAAAACTAGGCAAAAGGGTTCTAATTAAAAGGGAAAATAAAGTTGATTGGAGCGTAAGGTACGAGACTCCTGCGGGAAAATCGCGTCCAGGGGAGACCCCGGCAAGCGAGTGCCTCGAGTGGAAATCAACGTTCCAATTTTACAAACACTCAATTTCCCTCGAGTTTATCTACAGTCTGAGACCGCCATCTGGCAGTCCCCCTTTTACAACTTCAGACATATTTCTTGTGCTTTCTTTTCCCCATCAGCAATACAATCCGGGATTCCGACACCATTGTATGAACAGCCCGCAAGTAAAACATTCGGATAATTCTCGGAGATTTTCTCCTCCAGGGATTTAACGATTTGAGGATGTTTAATATGGTAGTTCGGCATATTTTCATGCCATTTCGTCACTTCACTCGTAATTGGATTACCAGAAATGCTTAGACTGTTTTTAATGTCGCATAAAGCCACGGTGATCAATTCCTGGTTAGTAAGGGACCGTAATCGTTCATAGTCCGGACTTGAGCTTTTATAAAAAAGCCTTACCAAAAGCTGACTGTTTTCAGAAGTATGCTCCCATTTCCGGCTTGTCCATGTACATGCATTGCAGATCAAATCACTATTATCACCTGCAATGAAACCTGTCCCGTCTTTAGGAAGCATGCTGTCCGGGATATCGAATCCAAGATAAACGCTAATCATCGAACTATTGATCAAGCCGTCGAAGTCCTCATCCAGCTCCCGATCTCCCAATAATTTCTGGGCAACGGTATGCGGTGTACTCAACACGATAAAGTCCGTTTCGAACGTTTCACCGTTTGCCAATGAAATGATATACCCCTCATCATTTCTTCCAATTTCATTTACACGGACCCCTTTTAAAATCTCGACCATATCGAGGCTTTCTTCAATTCGTTCAACCAATGTTGATAAGCCATTTTTAAACGAAAGGAACTTCTTATTTCCCTTGCTTTGGTATTTCTGCTTATTTTCCGAAAGACCTCGTATTATACTGCCATATTGATTTTTATAATCCAGCATCTCTGGCAGTGTTTTGGCAATGGTCAATTCATTTAATTTTCCTGAGTATACACCAGAAAGGACAGGCGATATCTGCTTTTGCACCAATTCCTTGCCTAAGAAGCTTTCAAGAAATAAGCCGATGGAGTCATTTTTCGTAAAGGTCTCATTTTTTGTATAGAAATCCTTTAAAGCGTCAACCTTGCCTTGGGCAGAAACCAGATCACTTTTTGCCAGCGACTCCAGGCTCATTGGTATTCCAAAAAGGGCATCATCGGGGATTCCCTTCAGCACCCCGTCTGTATGGATGAATGACTTTCCCGTCGCATTATAGACAACTTGATCCTCCAGGTTCAATTCTTTAAGAAATGGTTGTATATTTTGTTTCCTGGCGACAATCGAATCAGCACCCGCTTCAATTTTAAAAGGTCCTTCGTGCACAGTCCTTATTTTACCGCCAAGCTCTTCATTTCCTTCTATTAATATCAATCGTACCGGGAGACTCCTCGCTTTAACTGTTTTTTGTAAATAATACATGGTTGATAAACCGGTAATGCCCCCACCTACGACTACGACTGTTTTCATTAGGACTACACCTCGATTAACGAATTTTGCATTAAGTAAAGTGTACCATAAGGCAGCGGGATTATTAAAAGCAGCCCTTCTAAATCACTGGTTTAATAATGAAACCTGTAACAAATTGGACAAAAAAAGACCTCTCCTTTTGGAAAAGTCTAATCCCTTACTCCATATCCTTGTTCATCGTAATCTAATCTATACTCCATTATTTCCATCAACCCGCATCTGCCTACTTTTTGAATCCCTGTATCCTGATACCCCACTTTTGCATAAAGCGTTTTTGCAATTACGTTCATGGCGTCCACTGCCAGAATGATCGAATCCTTGTTTGGAAAAATCCCTTTTGCGAATTCCGGAAGGATTTGCAAGGCCTTCTTCGCAATCCCTTTGCCTTGATGTTTTTGATCAACAAGTAATCCACGGAGTAATATCGCTTTTTTATCGCTGGTGAAAGGGGCGATGTTTTCGCCAATGTGTAAAACGAAAAAGCCAACAGGGGTACCATCGGCCAATATTACAATAGGGTGCCTGTCGCAATCTACCCGGCAATATTTCAGTGACTCTTCCGGCAAAGCCGAAAAAGGGGTTTGTGTACCCGGTAAATAAAACTGGGAAAGCTGGTGAAGATGTTCCGGTAAATAAGGCGTTAAGGTGATGGTCTCGATTTCCATTTCCATTAAGTACAGCCTCTTTCATCAATTATTGGATACATTAATGATTCGATGCCCCTTCCGATATTTCCTTCACAAATCGGAAGGAGCACTGCCGAATTTATCGGCAGTGCTCCTTTTGTTAATCAGTGTGTATTTTCATTGATTGTCAGTGCTTCCCGTAAATTGATTTGCTGGCGGAGTATGTTGGCAACATCACGGGAGATTTGTCGTTTTTCAAACATATCCTGCACTTCGTCCCGTTCTGCCTGGATCGCTTTATAGAACAGCTCTCTTTCATATTCGACCATTTTACTCGGGGTACGGCCTCTATTTTCACGTTTGCATTTTAAAATCAACACTTTATACTCGTCTATGATCATCGAGGATGTCTTATGATTATCGGATGTAATTCCGGCTTGTATCTCTTGGATGGCAGCTTTATACATCCTGATTTTAAGATCCCTGACCTTTTCCAATCTCTCAAGATTGATTTTTCTTATTTCACTTTTATTAGGGAAAAATAATTTTAAAACCCTCAGCATACTTCTTCTGAACAGCGTTACTGACCTGAAAAAGCGGAACTTCAGTCGATTTGTTACCGCACCTTCCATACGCTGGATGTATTCCTTGCATATATACGCCGTTTCCCGGTCCACTTTTTCATCCTTAATAAGTTTATCCAAGAATCTTTGCTCTGCTTCAAGGGCCTTGAAGCGAAGATCCTTCTCTTCTTCCCTTAATGCCGCCGGTTCTTTCTCCTGTTCTACATAGGACAGTTCATTGATCTTCGTACAGTACCTGGAAATGATCGATAAAGCCGCTTCCCGGTTTTCATCTGTCATTTGGGACTCAATCACCCGAATAGCAGCTTGATGTGAGTGAATGGCAGCAGCTTTCGTTTTGTCAGACTGCTTGTCCACCACTTCCTCTTCTTCTGACCCTGCCACGATTGGAAGAAATACACTCGCAACAATCAGTGTCAGCAATATGACACCTGCTGCAATGAAAATGATTAACGAACGCTCAGGAAAAGGACTTCCATCTGCCAACACATATGGAATCGAGAACGAACCTGCTAAGGTTACAGCTCCGCGAACACCGGAAATGGTAATGATTCCAGCAGCTTTGAAGTCTGGTTTTTGGGCTCCCGCTTTTTTCGTCATCCAGCCAATCGACCAGGCAGCCGTAAGCCAAATGAATCGTAAAGCGAAGAGGAAAAGTGTAATGATCACGATATAAAGGATCACTTGTCCATTATTGAAGGCTGGATCTTGAAAGATAGTTTTCGCAACGCTTGGGATTTGCAAGCCAAGCAAAACGAATACAAGGCCATTCAATACATATAAAATGACGGACCATGTACTCTTTGAAACGACTTGAAGTTCTACAGTTGGTGATATTTCCCGATCTCGTTCAATGGCATGGACAATTCCCCCAGCCACGACTGCTAAAATCCCAGAAAGGTGGAAATGTTCCACAGCGAGGAAAATAATAAAAGGAGTTAGGATTTGGATCAGCATATGCATCGTGACGTCTTCCATCCCTAAACGGCGAAGAAATACACGAAGCCTGATAATGATGAAAGCTAGTATCGCTCCACCTACAAACCCACCAATTGCAATCCATATGAAACTGAAGGTTGCGTCGACTAGGGAGAAAACACCAGTGACTGTAGCTGCAACGGCAAACTTAAAGGCAACTAAACCTGAGGCATCATTCATTAGCCCTTCGCCTTCGAGAAGGTGCATGATGCTCTTCGGTAACTTGACCCGACTCGCCAAAGCGCTTACTGCCACTACATCCGTAGGTGACAAAATGGCCGCTAAAGCGAACGCTGCCGGCAATGGTATCGAAGGGATCATCCAATTAATTAAATACCCGCCTGCCCAAACCGTTATGAATACCAGGCCTAGTGCAAGCATCAAAATGGGTGCTCTCAACTTCCATAGTGCTGTTCGTGGTACATTTTTGCCATCATTGAATAATAGGGGTGCGATGAATAATAGCAAAAATAATTCCGTCTCCATCTCAACATGCATACCCAGGGGTAAAAGTGCCAATATGACACCCAGTGCTATTTGTATTAATGGTACAGGTATAAAAGGTATAAAATGGTTAATTACATTAGACACTCCAATCAATATAAGAAGCGCTAATATAACAAGAAAAAACTCCATACAAACATCAAACTTCCTCTCTCATCTATAATCATAACTATAAGCGTAACATATTTATACCCAGTCATTCATGCATTAACTATTCTAACCTGGAATCCCCCTGAATAATGATACCTTTTATAAAAGCGAAGGAGCTTACGTTGTGCACGATGAACGCCGCAACCACTCCATCAATAAGCCTTGGGTAACCGCATAGAAAAAAAAGCTGATTGGCTAACCCATGATCAGCTTTTCCCAGTAAGACAATGAACCCACATAACAAGCTATTTAGTTCCCGGGACAAAGAGACGAAGATGTTTGTGCAGTACATTTGCCTGGAAAGGAAGAAGAATGCCTTCATCTCCATCGATATTGACTGCAAGATCATCTGAAGTAGTTAAATGGAGCTTGGATGTTTTAATATATTCAACTTCGTCATTCCCCATGATCTCCCCCCTAATCAAACTGGGAATGATCTTGACGATGAGAGGAAGAGATAAATCCTTAATGATGAATGTGTGCAGCTTTCCATCATTCACTTCCGCCTCTGGTGCAAGTTGTTCGAAACCGCCGACAGAGTTAGTCATTGTTGCAATTAGTAAATGAGCCTCGCCCATCCACTTTCCCTGATCATGTTCAACCGTTAAAGGAAACGGAGTCTTTTTAATGATCGCTTTTGCTCCTTCAATGAAATATGCAAAAGAACCAAGACGGGTTTTTTGTTCAACGGTAACATTATAGGTGGCCTCTGCGATTGCCCCAACTGCCAACACATTCATGAAGTAACGGTCATTGATCTTCCCTATGTCCGATTCCTTAATATTCATATCCTTCAAAATCTCGATGGCAGCATTGGGATTCAATGGTATTCCCAAAGATCTAGCAAAATCATTGATGGTTCCTAGTGGAATGATTCCGAAAGTAGGCCGATGCTGCTGCTCACCCAAACCATTCACTATCTCGTTCACCGTTCCATCCCCACCCATGGAAATGACAGCATCGAACATATCTGCACAGGCCTCCTTAGCAAAACCCGTAGCATCCCCCTCTCCTTCCGTTTTACGAACGCATACCTCATCAAAAATTTCACCAAGTGCCTTTTCCGCTTTCGGCAAAATCTTTCCTGCTTTTTCCTTACCTGAAGATGGATTGACGATAATCATCGCTTTCGACATATGCTACCTCCCATTTTTGTACTTCTACTAGCAAGTTACCTCTTTACTGATGTATTAAAACCACACAGACAGGAACTTACACATAATCGCTGCTGCTTGAATTTTGCTGAAATTTTAGAACAAGCTCTTATATGTTACATCGACTGTGAAACAGGCATTAATTGATCACTGATTTTCCTGTTTCCCATCTGTTACATTAATGCCTATCACAACACATTGAAAATTGTCTGTCCGTTTCGTTCCCTCTTTGTTTTTTCGTTTTATAAAAAGCGTCATTTCTTCCATTTCCTACTTGCCATGAAGGTAAATTCAAAAATAAACAGATGATAATTCCCTTACCTATAGGGTTTTTAGACAATCAGCGAAAAAAATTTCAAATTTTCTGTAAAATACCTATACATTTTCCAAATTCGGGTATATACTGTATTATAACAACAAGCAAACAACAAAAACTGTACTATAAAGAGGGGGAGCGAGACATGCAAGCAAATCAATCGGATTTACTCATAATCGATTCATTTAAACATTGCCCGGAATGTGGTGAAACACATGTGGACCACTCAGATTCCTATCTGATGGAATGCGATCGCTGCCTTTCCAAACGTGAAGAATAAAGCGATCGGAAAATATATCTAACATTAAAAGGAGGAAATCATCATGCAAATGAAAAAATCCATTGAGTTTTTTAACAATATCCCTGCTAAACATTGCCCCGAGTGCGGTGACCATATTATCGAGCATGCTGAATCCTACTTAATGGAATGTGACCGCTGCCTTTCCAGACGCGAAGACTGATTAAACCATATCAAAAAGGAGGAACCATCATGCAAACTATAAATCCACTGGAATTCTTCAGGACACTGCCGCCTAAACAATGTACGGAATGCGGAACCCATATCACTGAACAAGCTGAATCCTACTTAATGGAATGTGACCGCTGCCTTTCCAAACGTGAAGACTGATTAAACCATATCAAAAAGGAGGAATCATCATGCAAACCAAAAACCCATTGGAATTCTTCAGGACACTGCCGCCTAAACAATGTACGGAATGCGGGACCCATATCACTGAACAAGCTGAATCTTACTTGATGGAGTGTGACCACTGCCTTTCCAAACACGAAGACTGATTAAACCAAATCATAAGGAGGAATCATCATGCAAACTAAAAACCCATTGGAATTCTTCAGGACACTGCCGCCTAAACAATGTACGGAATGCGGGACCCATATCATTGAACAAGCTGAATCCTACCTCTTGGAATGTGACCGCTGCCTTTCCAAAAAAGATGAATATTAATATAAGATGCTGACATCAAGATGCTATATAAGCCATTTTGATGTCAGCATTTACCTTGTTTTCTGCCTCCCTTTCCCTGCATTCAAAAAAGGATGTCCTTGGGACACCCTTTAGTCTTACTTATCTTCCAATATATTTGTCTACATATTTCCCTCTGACCTTCCTGCTGCTGTATTGTAAGAAGTCCAATGCAAAAATCATGAATTCTAGGCCCAGACGCTTATCTGAACGCATAAAATCAGAACCTAGCAGTTTCTCCAATTTTTCAAGTCTATGATATAGCGTTTGCCGGACAATGAATAGTTGTTTCGATGTTTCCTGTTTAGAACCGTTACAGGCAAGGTAGGTCTTTAAGGTAGGCATTAACTCACCATTGTTTTGCTTGTCATATTCAATGACAGGACCTAAATATTCGTACACCGTTTCCTCCAGATTACCATGCTTATTTATGAGCGATATCATGCGATGCATATGTAAGTCCTGATAAAAGATGCTCCTGTTATCCTCCGGTAACGTATCCTGAAGCAGCAAAGTTTCACGGGCCGTTTCATAACTTTTATAAATCTCACTTAACCTTTGAACATGCTTACCAAACCCAATGGAAAGCAGACCCATACGATTACGCCCGCTTACATCCATTTTCATGATTCGATCCACCGCGCTTGTAACCCTTGATTTCCAATCTTCAGATGAACGATTATCACCTAAAATAAAAACAAGATGCTGATGTATTTCCATGGAAAATATCTGAAAGCCGTACTGTTCAAAAACAGTTCTAAACATTATCTTAAAATAGGTTCCATCTAATTTTGCGGAGTTTTTATTATACTTTGGGTGTTGTTTGCAAATGCAAACAATTCCGCCATCCAAATGCATTTTCGGATCAATATAGGAAAGCCTCTCCCGGATTGCTTCATCACTATATTCACCTTCAATCCAATTTGTAAGCCATATACTTTCTTCCGACATTTTCTTTTCTTCAATATATAACTCCCTTAATAGATGCTGTGCCAATGCGGTAGCCGTTCGATCCAAAATCAGTGAATCAAAATCAGTCAACTCTCTGCCGTTGCTGCATATGAGCAATTCAGCATAATTTTCACCAAGCACTCGAATCGGCTGTCCAAGAACGGTTTTATCCATGTTCCGCTTCTCTTCGTATATGTCCGCCACCATTTGATAGGTTGTTTTTTTCTTTATTTTTGGAAAGCTGGCTATATCATTTTCATTAAAGATAAGAATAACCTGTACATTTAAATAGCTGTGGAGAAATTTTAGAATTGGTTCATAATGGTCAATTTCGAGGAGATTTTTATTTAGCTGCTGGGAGTAACTTTCTAAGTTGGAGATCATTTGATATTGTTTATTGATGATAAGGGAATGTATATCCTGCGTGATTTCTACGAAAGGGACTTCTTCATGAAATAGGATGATAGGGAATTGCCGTTCATTTGCGAGATCGATGGCACATTGCGGCACTGCCATGGTGTTGGCGCCAATCTCTATACAGAGTCCAGCTGCATCGCATTCAATTAACTGTCTTAAGTAGGATAGAAATGTGTCATCGCAGTCTTTCCACCCTAAACCGGTAGTCAGTATCAGTTCGTTTCCATTTAACAAATGGCTGATTTGGGTGACTTCCATGCAGTGGACCCACTTCACTTGACGCTTTATCCCACTTCTGCCTGCAATTATATCCGTCAGATCAAAATGCTTGCGTGTTAGAATTTCCTCGATTGTAATCGATGTATTCATCCAGCCACATCCTTTTATAAAACTGCTTTAAAATCTATTATAAACGGACAACCCTTAAATCTCCAGACACTTGTCAGAAAATCTAACGTCAAAATTCTACAAAAAACTCGAACAAAAAGGGCCCATTCGTAAGGAATAGGCCCGGTACATGACGATTTCAATTCAATTTTTTTTTGAAAAGCAATGTAGAGAAGTATTTCCTTCCTTCCGGGGTTTTGATGTTCAATTGCTTCCATTCCTGCTTCGTTCCTTCAATCAGTTCAAAATCGAGAAAGGCTCCACTTAAACTTTCGGAAACCCGGGTGATTCGATATCCTCTTTCAAGTAAAAAATCGATTTGTTCCCTTTCTAAGCGATAGTCTTGATATTCGGACATTTCCATTCCCCCCTTTTTCAAACGTTCTCCTTGCCGGTCGTAAAAGCCATCTCTTCCTCAAGTTCTTGACCTTTCCCAATTATCCAATCCCTGCCGACGGAAATGCCTAAATATTTCTCATCGCTCGGATCAATGATTTCAGCTTGTTCATATCGCTTGAACCACCAATACTTAGCTAATATAAAATAACTTGCACCGCCGAGAAGAAAGCCAATAATAAACGAGTAATTTGAAAAAATCGTTGCACCGATTCCTCCAATCACCCAAGAAATGATTCCTGCCCAATTCACTCCATTCAAGTATTTATACTGGCCTTCACTTTCATAGAGTTCTTGTACATTCACTCTCCGTTTACGAAGGAAATAGTAATCCGCTACCAGGATGCCGACAATGGATGCCAGGATTCCGCCTATTATTAATAAAACTTCTATTATGATGCCGAACAGGCTCCATGGCTGAACTACTATCCCAATCACCCCCGCTACAACGACTCCCGCCCAAAATGGCATTTTAGGACCCATGACATTGGAGAAAATGGTAGCTGCGGGAATGACATTGGCCGTAGTATTCGTCGACCATTGAGCAAATACGATCATGATCAAAAGGACGCCGAGGGCAATTCCACTTGCTGATCCCTGTATGGCAACTACAGGATCATAATTGGAAACAGCCATATAAGAAACCGCCCCGATAATCACCATGAACGTCTGAGTGATGGGATAGGTGATAATATTCCCAATTATTTGCCCCTTATTGCGCTTGAACCAATTTTTTTCATTTTTTGGTGCCTTTATATATCGGGAAAGCGTTGGCATATCTGCAGTCAACGTGCCCCAAAATCCCATATTTGCCATAATGACGACCATGAAAGCCGTTGCGGCGGCCCCGCCAGTGACCGGACTTTCAATCCAGGACCATACATCTCTTCCTTGGGCTACAGCCTGATCGGATAGGGTGAAATACATCCAGCCGGAAATTAATATGATGACGGGCGCCGCCAAGTCGGCGAATCGTTCTATCGACTTTATTCCCATTGCCGTGTTGACTAATTGTAAAACGGCAAAAATGAGGAAGCAGATAAACCAATTATCAAAATCAAAAAGGGTTGTGAAGATAGCGTTCATTGCAGTGGCTCCAAAGTAAGTATTTAAGCCGAACCAGCATGACGCTACAAAACCGCGTACAACCGAAGGGATGTGGGTGCCAATCGTACCGAACGGCGCCCTCATATAAACAGGGAATGATATTCCATGTTCAACACCTATATCCCCTGTCATTGTCATCAAAAAGCCGAGAACCACACAGGCAATGACCGTTGCAAGAACGACCCAGCCTAAGGATAAACTTTGGACACCGTTCCCACCGATTGCGAAGGCAGCCAATACTACAGCCATGCCCACCCAAATGAAACCAAATCCGGCTGCACTTATGTTTTTCTCACTATGAGGTATAGGCAGCAAATCGGGAGACTTTAAATAATCTTTCTTCTCACTCATAGAAAATCCCCCTAATTTAATTTGCAAGATTCCTTACCAAAGTTAGACTGTAAGCTTTTTCCCTGTATCCGGCTTCAGCGCCGCATTATATTTTGCCCGTTTCAGGAATTGCCCTTTTCCAGCTTCGCCTACAAATTGTTTGTCTTTAATGACGAATTGACCTCTCGATAAAACGGACACCGGTTCACCTGTAATTCCCATACCTTCAAAAGCATTATAATCTACAGCCATGTGATGGGTTTCTGCAGAAATGGCTCTTTCAACTTTCGGGTCAAAAATGACAATATCAGCATCCGAACCTACCGCTATCGTACCTTTCTTCGGGAATAATCCAAATAGCTTGGCGGCACGCGTGGATGTCATGTCGACGAATTGATTCAAGGTAATACGCTCTTTCATGACCCCTTCAGAAAAGAGGATACTCATGCGATCCTCAATCGTTGGCCCGCCGTTCGGTATTTTCGTGAAATCTTCACGTCCAAGTTCCTTCTGTCCCTTAAAATCAAAAGAGCATTGATCGGAGCCGATCGTTTGCAGCTGGCCCGTTTTCAAAGCATTCCATAGCACTTCCTGGTTTTTCTTCTCCCTTAACGGCGGGGACCATACATATTTAGATCCCTCGAAATGGGGCTTTTCAAGATAAGATTGGTCAAGAACTAGATATTGCGGACAAGTCTCCCCCCAAATATCCACCCCTTTATTTCTTGCCTCAGTAATCTTTTCAACCGCATCTTCACAGGTGACATGAACGACATAGAGCTGGCCATTTGCCATTTCCGTAAGTTTGGCAGCCCGTCCAGTTGCTTCCCCTTCAAGCTCTGGAGGCCTTGTTAATGCATGGTAAATTGGATCGGTGTTACCTTCAGCCAGCGCCTGCTTCGTAAGATAATCGATGACATCGCCATTTTCAGCATGAACCATGACAAGTGCCCCAAGTTCCTTTGCTTGCAACAGAGTGCGGTATAGCGTAGCATCATCAGCCTGAAAAACATTCTTGTAAGCCATGAACACTTTAAAGGAAGAAATCCCTTCATTATCGATGATGCTCGGCAGCTCAGCCAATACATCATCATTAATCTCACTGATCATTAAATGGAAACCGTAATCTATGGCCGCTTTTCCAGTGGCCTTTTCATGCCATGTTTCTATCGCTTTCTTTAACGGCACCCCTTTTTCGGTCAAACAAAAGTCGATGATCGTTGTCGTGCCTCCATATGCAGCGGCAATCGTCCCCGTTTCATAATCATCCTTTGTCGTTGTCCCGCCAAACGGCATATCGAGATGTGTATGCGGATCAATGCCCCCCGGAAAAATATAAGCGCCTTTTGCATCAATGATTTCAGCCCCCTCAGCCGGGAGGTCCTTGCCAATCATTGCAATCTTCTCATTTTCAATCAATATATCGGCTTGATACGTATCTGCAGCCGTTGCAATCGTTCCATTTTTAATGATCTTCTTCATATTAGACCCCTCCATCATTTTACGAAATCAACACTTTCACTGCTTATGCCCCCAAGGAACGATTGGCGTTCATTCCACGTCATTGGCGGTAATTCATTTGTCAATTCGATCATATCAATCGCCCCATCGGCCGGACAGACGATCGAGCATAGATTACAGCCTACGCAATCTTCTTCGCGCACTCTCAAAAAGGAGCTGCCTGACGTGTCCTTGAACATATCTATACATTGATGAGAAGTATCTTCACATGCAATATGGCATTTATTGCAGTTAATGCACACATCATTATTAATGCGTGCAACGACCTTATAATTAAGATCTAAATTCCCCCAGTCGGAATAGCGCGGTACGGACTTACCGACAATATCCATCACGGAGGATATCCCTTTTTCATCAAGGTAATTGGAAAGTCCATCAATCAAGTCTTCTACTATTCTAAAACCGTGATGCATGGCAGCCGTACAAATTTGCACGCCAGTCGAACCCATCAATAAAAATTCCACCGTATCCTGCCAATTTGAAATGCCGCCTATTCCGGAAATGGGAACATTGATCTTATTATTCCTTGCACACTCTGCCACCATATTCAAAGCGATCGGCTTCACAGCGGGACCACAATACCCTCCGTGAGCCCCCTTGCCGCCTACATGGGGAATCGTATTCCATGAATGGATATCCACTCCTGCCAAGCTGTTGATCGTATTGATCATGCTTATTGCATCCGCACCGCCGCGCACCGCCGCTTCAGCCGTGACCGTAATGTCGGTTATATTCGGTGTAAGCTTGACGATGACGGGTTTGGATGCAGCTTCCTTGGCCCAGTATGTTTGCTTTTCCACAAGTTCAGGAACCTGTCCCGAAGCAGCTCCCATCCCACGCTCTGCCATACCGTGCGGGCAGCCAAAGTTCAACTCGTAACCATCGACCCCTACATCTTCTATGCGCTTGATGATTTCATGCCACTTTTCCTGTTGCGGCTCCACCATCACCGATGCAATGATTGCATGATCAGGGAACCTTTTCTTCGTTTCATATATTTCTTTAAGATTCACTTCAAGCGGACGATCCGTAATCAATTCTATATTGTTGAACCCGGCAACTCTCTGTCCATTAAAGCTGACCGCTGCAAAACGTGATGAGACATTCAGGATGGGGTCACCCAATGTCTTCCAAACGGCTCCTCCCCAGCCAGCTTCAAATGCGCGCTGGACTTGATAACCTGAATTAGTAGGTGGTGCTGAAGCAAGCCAAAAAGGATTGGGAGATTTAATACCTGCAAGATCAATTGATAAATCAGCCATGATAAGCCTCCTATTTTTCATAGTTATTAAGCAATATCCACCGCTTCGCCCATCAAAATCGAGTCAATTTCATAGGCTGTCTTTTTCCCTTGCTGGGCAGCTGAAACAACCATTGCCTCACCTTGGCCTTTTCCGAAGATCACGTCACCGCACGCAAAGATCTTTTCATGCGATGTCTTATAGGAATCACCATCCAATGTAACGACACCATCATCATGTTCAATGCCGAACTGTTCAATCAATCCTATATATCTGGATTGGCCTATAGCACGAATTACCCCATCGACCGGTATGACGAACTCCGACCCGGGAATTTGGACTGGACGGCGCCGCCCATCTTCCCCTGCCTCGCTAAGCACCATCTTCACGCACTCGATGCCCGTAACCTGACCTCTTTCATCCGAGAGGATCCTGGAGGGTACAGTCAGCCAGTGAAACCCGACACCTTCTTGTTTGGCAAACTCATATTCAAAATCATAGGCTGTCATTTCCTTTTGGGTACGACGATAAATAATGCTCACCTGTTCGGCGCCCAGGCGTACAGAACAGGTTGCGGCATCGATCGCCGTGTTTCCAGCTCCAATCACCGCCATCTTCTTCCCAATGAATTTATCAGTGATTGCCCCTGTTTTCGTTGCTTTTACGAAATCGATTGCATCATAAACTTCAGCCAAATCCTCCCCTTCAATTCCAAGCTTAGGGACATCGGACATGCCGATAGCTAAAATGACCGCATCATAGTCGGCAGTCAGCTGGTTTGCGGAAACATCCACTCCGACCCGTGTATTCGTTTTAATATCAACATCCAAACTCTTTACTTGTTCAACTTCCCAATAAGAAATGCTCTGAGGCAAACGGAACGATACAATCCCGTAAGTATTTAATCCGCCTGGATTCTTTTCAGCTTCGAAAATGGTTACACTGTAGCCAAGCAAGGCTAACTCCCTTGCTGCAGACAAACCCGCGGGACCGCTTCCTACAATGGCAACTTTTTTGCCATTCTTCTTCCCGGCCTTGAATAGGGCTTGTTTATTTTGGATGGCCCAATCTGTGGAATAACGCTGGAGATTGCCAATCATGATTGGCTTTGTAGAGTGGTTCAGGACACATGCTCCCTCACATAACTCTTCAGTCGGACATACCCGAGCACAGCTGGCACCGACAGGATTGGCAGTCATGATCGTCTTGGCCGACCCTTTAAAATTACCTGAAGCTATCTTCTTAATAAAACCTGGAATATCTATTCCCGTCGGACAGGCTTGGATACATGGGGCATCATAGCAGTATAAACATCGATTCGATTCTTCCAAAGCTTCCCTTGGGGATAAACCCCTCTCCGCTTCCTGAAAGTTAATCTCTAGACCACCTTTTAACGGGCTCGTCATACTCATCCACTATTTCTCCTTCCAAACATTTATTTTTGAAAAATAAAAAGGGAGGAATTGCATGCATTTCTCTCTACTGTCCTCATATTTAAACGATTGAAATGATTGCCAACATGGTTTCCGTCAATTTATTCAGCTAACAAGTCATGGCGATTTCCCAGCCAAAATTCTCTCGTTTTGTTTATTATTTCTATCATTCTCTCACTGGTCACTCCTCTATCCCTGCTTCCTTCTAACACAAAAAGCCCCCCCTACTAATCTTAAAAAATCAAAACCTGATGATAAATCAGAGAATTGAGTATTCTTTATTTTATAATGTTGAAAAGCAAGTTACATTATACAAAGTGTAAAGTATTTCCAGATGCTAGATATGCAATATGTAATATTCATGTTATATTTCCTAACAATAAATGATAAACATCGTCATTTTTCTACATTCAAACTCACGTTTCATCATACTTCCTGATATTATTTGGATGATTTGTTCCAAAACCTACTTATCAACACTTTGTCCACATAAAAAAAAGCCCAGAAACTCAATTCAAGGTTTCCTGGGTCTTTTCACTTTTATCCACAACTTATTCACATATTATATGGTGATATTCTCTTTGTTTTTGCGGAACAGAAGCATTTTAACAAAAGTTATCCACATATGAAAATCAACTTTTCCACTTATCAACAAACCGTTAACAATTTATCAACAGGCAGGCTCATTCCGGATGAATAACGTATCGTTTATATTTCTCATAATCCGTTTTCTTGCACTCAAGCTTTATTCGATATCCATTTGCCTCATATTCAGTTTCCGTTATGTGACCATTTTCATTGAAATAGGAAACCAGCTGCCCTTGATCATATGGAATCAGCATTTCACAGTGAGTATAGTCGACAAAAATACGCTGGCGAATTTTTTCGATCAATTCCTCGATGCCGACTTTGTTTTTTGCTGACATATATACAGAGTCACGATTCACCTTAGGGATTTCCAAATCGGTAAGGTCCGCTTTGTTATAGGCAAAAATCGTCGGAATCCCTTTAATGCCTATCTCATTTAAAGTCTTATCCGTTATCTCTATTTGCTGCTCATGATTTGGATTGGAAAAGTCGACAACATGGATCAACAGATCCGCTTCCACCACTTCTTCTAGTGTTGATCGGAATGCTTTTACGAGATGATGGGGCAATTTAGACACAAATCCCACCGTATCAGTCAATAAAAATTCCTTATTATCCGGCAGCGGAATGTTTCGGACGGATGTTTCAAGCGTAGCGAACAGCATATCCTTCTCAAACACCTGCTTCTCTGCTGTTGGATGGAACATTTCGATCAAAGCATTCATGATCGAAGATTTACCTGCATTGGTATAACCGACCAAGGATACGACAGGGATGGCATTCTTTTTCCGCTGTTTCCTCTGCGTTTGCCGGTGTGCAACAAGGTCTTCCAGTTCCTTATTCAATACACTTATATTTTCCTCGATTCTCCTGCGGTCAAGCTCCAACTGCTTTTCACCTGCACCCTTGTTTGTACCGACCCCGCCACTCTGACGCCCTAATGACTCCCTCAAACCTACAAGACGCGGGAGCATATACTGCAGCTTCGCCACTTCTACCTGAAGCTGTGCTTCCTTCGTTTTCGCCCGATGCGCGAAGATGTCCAGAATCAAGATTGTCCGGTCAATCACCTTGCAATCCATGTCCCTCTCCAGATTGCGAAGTTGCGAAGGGGAGAGCTGATCATTAAAAATGACGACATTAGCTTCTTTATACTCAACGAGATTTTTTACTTCCTCGATTTTCCCGGTACCGATAAAATGTGATGAGTTCACCCGATGCAAATTTTGTGTGATGGTCCCTGCAACCTCTACCTCACATGCTTCCGTTAAATTGGCCAATTCCTCCATCGAATACTCAAAATCCCTTGAACCGTTGAGATTAACTCCAACCAAGATAGCCCTTTGCTGTAATTCCATCATTTCAAATCCTTTCCGTACATACCTTACTCCCTATATTATACTTAAACAAACCTATCATGCTGCCTAAAAGTCAGCCACATTGTAGCATACCAGACATCGCCTGCATAACGATTGCTGCCAAAGCAATATTTTTCATTGAACCTCCTTTAACTTTCAACAAAAAAATAAGAGGACCGACTGCTTTTTTCAAAGTTTCACATGAAACAATTGGAAAGTTCATAAATAAAAGCTCCCTGGTGCACCTTAAGATGCGCCAGGGAGCTTTTATTATTCTATTCTTTTATTCTCAACAACCTAAGACTGTTCAAGGTCACTAATAACGTCGCACCCATGTCGGCAAAAATCGCCATCCAAAGTGTTAACCAGCCCGGCGCTATCAATAATAAGGCCAGGATTTTAATCACCAATGAAAACGTGATGTTCTGCTTTATGATTTTTAATGTTTTGCGGCTTAAGCGGATTGTATAAGGCAGCTTCGATAAGTCATCACCCATTAAGGCGATATCGGCAGTTTCAAGGGCCGTATCCGTGCCCGCCCCGCCCATTGCAATCCCTACCGTGGAAGCTGCCAAGGCTGGAGCATCATTGACACCATCGCCTACCATGGCCACTCGATCATATTTTTGTTTCCATCGTTTGATCATGTTCAATTTATCCTGCGGCAATAGCTCCGCCTCAATCTCATGAACGCCAGCCGCCGCTCCAATTGCTTTAGCTGTTCCGATATTATCGCCAGTCAGCATGATCGTTTTTTCAATGCCCAATTCATGCAGTTTCCGAATCGCTTCCTTACTGCTTTCCCTTATTTCATCTGAAACTGCGATCAGTGCCAGGAGCTTCACTTGATCACCAAGCACCATCACCGTTTTCCCTGTATTTTGAAAGCCGCTGATTAATTTAAGCACATCCTCAGAGAACACTATACCTGGCTCTTCTTCAAAAAGATGGGGCTTACCAATGTAATAGATTTCTTGATTGATTTTCCCCTTTATGCCTTTACCGGTGATAGCAGTAAAATCCTCTACCAATAAAGAATGATAGTCCACATCGTGGTTTTCCGCCTTTTGAAGAATGGCCGTGGCAAGGGGGTGCTGTGATCTGCTTTCTAAAGCAGCAGCGATAGCCAGCACATCCTGTTCATTCAACACATCAGATAACAACTTGAAATCAGTCACTTCAGGTACGCCCTTTGTTAAAGTACCCGTTTTGTCAAACGCGATCGCCTTTAAGGCTCCTGCTTCCTCCAAATGGACCCCGCCTTTAATCAGCACACCATGTTTCGCAGCATTTCCGATAGCGGTCACGATGGCGATGGGAGTGGAAATGACCAAAGCACAAGGACAGCCGACAACCAGTACAGCCAATCCCCGGTAAATCCATTCACCCCAATCCCCGTTCATCACAATCGGGGGTAATACGGCAATGGCCAAGGCAATGAGCATGATGGCCGGCGTATAGAATTTTGCGAATTTATCCACGAAGGCTTGGGATGGGGCTTTTTCGGCCTGTGCTTCTTCAACAAGATGGATGATTTTTGCAATCGTCGTATCCTCGACTCGCTTCGTGACCTCCACTTCGAGCAGCCCTTCACCATTTAAGGTTCCGGCAAACACTTCACCCTCAACCGTTTTAAAAACCGGCTCGGATTCCCCAGTAATGGCTGCTTGATTAAGTGTCGAGGCCCCTTTCATGATCCGGCCATCCATTGCAAGCTTTTGACCCGGTTTAACGATCATGATGTCGCCCACTTCAATCTCATCAACCCCAACCATCATTTCGTGATGCCCTCTAAGGATCAAGGCTTCTTTAGGTGCGATGTTCATTAATGATTCGATGGAATTACGTGCTTTATCCATCGAATATTTTTCCAATGCCTCACTTATCGCAAATAGAATGACGACGGTAGCGCCCTCGCCCCATTCACCAAGCACGGCCGCTCCGATGATGGCAACCGTCATTAGGGTGTGCATATCAAAGCGAAGCCTTACAAGGTTTTTCAATCCATTGAAAAATAATGAATATCCTCCAACTATGATCGCAGCTGCATAACCGATTACCGGCATGATGCTTCCATCAGCATATCGATTATCCAATATCCAGCTGACCAGCAATAGGATAACCGAAAACACCACTTTAATATTTTCTTTTTGCTTCCAAAATGGTTCCTTTTGCGTTACCAGTTCCTGTTCACCGCGGATCTTCAGGTTATCAAAGGCTCCCGCCTTTTCAATCTCTTCAATGGTTGCGCTGCCCTGTACCGAAATCTTCGACGCCCCAAAGTTGATTTTGGCATCATTCACACCCTCTAGTTCACGGACATTATTCTCAAATTTAGCCGCACAATTCGTGCAGGATAGACCCTGGATACGATATGTTTTCATTGGGGACTCAGCCATCGACCCTTACCTCCTGCTGATGTTCTAACGCAATCAGAATCAATTGCTTTATATGGTGATCATCTAAAGAATAAAAAGCCAGCTTTCCTTCTTTTCGGTATTTTACGATTGCGTGTTTATAAAGGGTCCGAAGATGATGTGACGTTGTTGCCATCGAAGCACCAATGATATTGGCCAGATCGCACACACACAATTCCTCTTCCGTGCAGAGTGCATAAGCTATCTTCGCCCTATTTTCATCGCCTATAACTTTAAACAGCTTCGACATGCTGGATATATCCACCTGGCCCATTTCTACTTGAATGCGGTTAACCTTCACTTCATCATGCAGGTGAACATCACATATATCTTTCAGTTCCGTCATCTTCTCACACCTCTCATTCAAATATTCGTTTGATTATAATATAACACAATTCCCTGAATATTCAAATCTATGTTTGAATGTATAAGAATCTTTTCTCCTTCCCAAAGTTAATGAAAGTGCCCTTATGTCTTTATATGTGGGCCATCGTTTTTTTGTTTCACATCGGAGTGGCTCCCCAGGAATTTTGCTGAGATGTCCCCTTTCCTATATTCAGGCAAAAAAAAAGAAGGGGCATAAATTCCTTTACCCCCTTCAATCCAATGATTTCAGTAATTACCTATCGGTACCTTGATAAGTATAATATATTTAATTTAGTATTTTTTAGAAAAACTATGATATACTTAGTCAAACCTTTTTAAGCGTTTTACTTTACTTGTACCATTTACCCTGCTCATCGTTGAGCAGGGTTTTTTGTTATGTATTTTCACAAAACAAAAAAAGACAGACCCTATAACAAGGATCCGTCTTTTTTGTTTTTGAAATTATGCTTTTTGAACGTTAGAAGCTTGAGGTCCGCGTTGACCTTGTTCTACTTCAAAAGTAACTTCTTGACCTTCGTCTAAAGATTTGAAACCTTCGCTTTGGATAGCTGAGAAATGTACGAATACGTCGTCTCCGTTTTCGCGTTCGATGAATCCAAAACCTTTTTCTGCGTTAAACCATTTTACTTTACCTTGTTCCATTGTTGTTGCCTCCTAGTGCATCTAAGCACAATGTATTACTATCCTTGCTCTAAGTCATCATCGAAAACGAAAAGTAGTACTTTTAGTATCCTTAGTACCGAACAAAAATAATTAAGACTAAGCATAACATTAAATGGTAGCGATTGCAAATGGTTTGGTTAAACTTTTTTCCAGCAATTTTTAATACTCTCTCAATTCGATGAAAAAATAAGCAGTAACGAAAGTGACTCTATCTATTACACATGAACTCTTACATGCATTCATCCAAACAAAAACCTCTCGTTATAACGAAAGGTTTTTGTAGATGATTACATCAAATATTTATTTTTCGGTAATGAACTTTTCTACCATTTCTTCTAAAATCGCCGATTCATTTGCTAAATCTTGATTTTGCTCCTTCAATCCAGTCATTATGGTATTTTGTTGAATGGCAGCTGCCGAGATTTGCTCCGTCGTTGCGACTCCTTCTTCTGAAATCGCTGCAATTTCCTGAATGGATGCCAGGCTTTCATCCGAAGACTCATTGATTTTTTTCGAATGGGCGGCTAATTGTTCCGTGCCTTTCAGCAATTTCTCTACGGATTCAAATATCTTATTGAAAATCTCGCCATTGTTTTCCACTAAGGAAACACCATTTAATATATCCTGAAAACTCTCATCATTATTTTGGATGACTTTGGCTGTTTGTTCATTAATCCGCATAATGGATTCTGAAATGATATCGATGGATTCATCTGTTTGCACAGCCAATTTTTGCACCTCTTGAGCGACTACGGCAAACCCTCTGCCCGCATCCCCAGCCCGTGCCGCTTCAATGGAAGCATTCAGGGATAGCAGGTTCGTTTGAGAAGCAATCACCCTAATTAGACCAATCACTTCATTTATCTTCACTACATCCTCTTCCAGGCTCACCAAATTGGCTTTATTCGCTTGGCCGTTTTCCATGATTTTATCCATCTGGCCCGTTACATCTTGCACTTGCTTACTTCCTTGTTCAGCAAGTGTATTCGTATGCATCGTAAATTCATTCATTTCATTCGTTTGCTCGTTCATAAAACGGATTGTATCCGATAAGTCACTGATCATATTGGAAATTCGATCAATATGATGGGCACGTTCTTCCGAAGCTTTTGCTTCTTCCGTTGTCCCCGTCACTATCTGGCCATAGGATTCCACCATCTCTTCAAAGGATTGCTGAATGGACACTGTCGTTTGATTCATCGTTTGGGCATGTTCACGGACATTCTGGATAATATGCGCCAAACTTAATCTCATATCTTCAAATCCACTTGACAGATCGCCAATCTCATCCCGTCTGACAACGGGAATCGATTTACTTAAGTCTCCTTTTGCCATTTCATTCGTGTAACCAACAAGTTCATTGACGGGTCCCGAAATCTTTTTCCCGATGACAACGGCGCATAACACACCTAATATAATGGCACTTGCCAGAAATAAGATATTATAGAATATCATTGTACTTTTCAATTCATCAATGAATTTTGCATCCATATCGATTCCGACAATCGCATCCGTTCCATCGATTGGCGTAAAGTATGACTTGTGTGTACCCCACTTATCTTTATATATTTCACTTAATACATCTTTTTTTCCATCTATCGATTTTGCCTGTTCCGGCGTGAAGGGGGATTCCACCATGTAGTCCTCGCTGCCGTTCAGGGCTACGATCATGTCGGCATCGTTCTCCCGCTTCAAAACATAAACATATTCGATTCCCTTTTTATCTTTAACAAAGGCATCCAACTCACGCTTAATCTCTTCTCCCCGTACCGAAGCCTTGTTTATCAAAGTGGGATTGAGGCTTGCTGCCAAACTGTGGGCATTTTCAGAAAGACGATCATCGAATTGCGGAAGGACATTCTCATTGATCATTTTATTAGTAATATAGGAAAAGCAAAGGCCCATGGCCCCTGCGAAAAGTACGAAAGGAATAATATAAAACAAGAATAGTTTTGCCAATAGAGATTTTTTAGGATTCAGCTTTGAAAATCTCATTTCCATGTCCCCCTTAGTTGAAAACCAGGTGTTTTATAGTCAAATATGGTATTAAATCCAAATGAAGCAATCGGAGATTTTTATTCAAATCCTCACTTCTATAAAAGATGATGGCCATGCTCCGGTCATTTTGAAAAGGAAGCTGCCTATATTCCAAAACATGTTCGAATTCATGACGAAGTCCTTCATGATCAATACGCGCAACATCTTCCAGATTTATTTCCAGTGGAACCTCTGCAAAGAAAAAGCTATATATATGATCGTCCATCTCTTCCAATATCCGATTCCAATCCGGTTTCGTTCCAGAAAAATAGTGTTCATACATATTCATTCCATAGGCATGGTAACCTAGATCCGTTGTACCCGCCCCAGCAAAACGCAAGGGATTGATTTCGATGGGTATCACCCGATTTCCTTTTTTGCGAATTTCAAAGTGTACCGGGTAATTCCTTAGTGGAAGGACCGTTTGGATATTCCTCATGAACTTCAGTGCATCATGATAGATTTCATTAATGGCCAACTTCGAAGTATAATAAATTCGATCGGAAGTATCGTAATCATCCCTGAATAGTCGCTTAAAGACATTCAAAATGACCGGTTCACCATCTTGATTGTAATAACCATCAATCGCATACTCTTCACCCTGAATCCACTCTTCTATTAAAACGGTCTGGGAACCGATCACCTCTGAATCATATAATCCATCCGAATGAAGTAAATCCGCTTTAAGCTGGTTCACGGCTATATCCCAATCCTGCTCATTCTTGACTTTGTGCACCCCTACACTTGAATAGCCAATATTGGGTTTGATAACTACCGGAAACGGTATTTGATTTTTATCCAGGTCACTTATTATGGATAAATCAATATCTTGGAAATAGAAATCAGGATATAAAGATTTCGTCAAATTTCGTACCTGACTCTTATCCTTCAATAACTTTGACCAAATGTATTCATTGCTATTCGGTTGATAATGCCCTAATAATGTTATGCCATTTTCAGAGTTTGTAAGAATTCTTTTGTCCATTTCCATGGAGTTGAAAAATTCTGTATCCTTTTGAATGTTTAGCTTTTCTGATGTTAATGTGTCTCCCCATTGCCCTTGTTCCAGCACTGGAATCTGCTTTTCCTCTAACACCTTTAGAAGAATTGGCGACACAATGGACTCATTCAAAATAATCATTTTTTCCACCTAACTTATACTGTTTTTTGTATCTCCATATTTAATCGGTTAAAACCGGTAAGTTTTTAGCTTATATAGGTATTTATTATTAAAAATCAAAATATCACTATATCTTTTTACCTATTCGACATAAGTTGAAAATTATTTGAGGACAAGGGAAAAGCCCGGATCTAGCCCCGGGCTCTCCTTTTTCCTATGCTCATGTTAAAGGAACTCCTTCATTCTTGTACATCTACAATAATACTTGGCAGAGAACAGTGACGGTAGTATTGAAGAAAAATAGAAAGAAAAGGTTCACCAGAATTTTCGTGGAATAACTAAGAGTAGTTCATATTCAATTCACAACTTTTTTATATACTTCTCTGTAATGAAAACCAAGAAAGGATGTATTTACATATGTCAGAAGCAAAAAATCAAAAAGGATGGCGCCAGTTCATTCGGTTGGTTCAACAAACGAAGCCTTCTAAACTAATGATAGGGCTAGCATTAGCATTAAGCCTAGGTACAACAGGTGTAGGTTTAATGGTCCCTCTATTCACAAAAAATCTAATTAATGATTTTTCAATCAGTTCACTAAGCACTGAACGGATCACACTTCTCGTGCTTGCCATCATCGTTCAAGCATTGGCCAGTGGATTTTCCATCTATTTATTAAATCGGATCGGTCAATCTGTAGTGGCCGGTATCCGCGATCAACTATGGAAAAAATTACTCGTATTACCCGTGAGTTATTTTGATGAACATCCATCGGGAGAAACAGTCAGCCGAATGACAAATGATACAACAGTAGTGAAGGGATTAATCTCTGAACACCTCTCAAATTTCGTTACTGGAATCATTTCCATCGTAGGCTCCATGATCGTGTTATTCGTTCTGGATTGGAAAATGACATTATTGATGTTCACTGCAATTCCGCTCTCTGTTTTGATATTAATGCCATTAGGGAAAAAAATGCATAAAATTTCAAAAGGAATGCAGGACGAGACAGCAAGCTTCACCGCAGTCCTTCAGCAGGTGCTAACGGAAATACGCCTTGTTAAAGCTTCGAATGCAGAAGCTTTGGAATATCAAAATGGAAAAAAGGGCATCCATAAATTATTTCAATTCGGATTAAAAGAGGCAAAAATCCAAGCATTGATTGCGCCGCTAATGAGTTTTGTCATGATGGCATTACTCGTGCTGATTTTAGGTTATGGGGGAATGCGAGTTTCTTCAGGAGCCCTGACAGCTGGAGCTCTAGTTGCATTCATCATGTATCTTTTCCAAATAATCATGCCAATGGCTCAATTAGCCAGTTTCTTTACACAATTCCAAAAAGCAACGGGTGCAACAGAGCGCATCATTTCCATTCTGGATTCAGTGGAGGAAGAAGATGCAATGAAGCTAGTTCAAAATATAGGTCAATCAATCAGCGTGGAGAACCTGAACTATAGTTATAATAATGGAGAACAGGTACTTAAAGATATAAGCTTTAACGTTGAAGCCGGAAAGGTCACTGCAATTGTCGGCCCAAGCGGCAGCGGAAAAACGACCCTTTTTTCATTATTCGAGCGTTTCTACAAACCACAGCAAGGGTCCATATCCATAGGCGGGGAAAACATAAATGATTTCACACTCCTTTCATGGAGAAGCCAGATTGGATATGTTTCACAAGAAAGCCCGATTGTATCAGGTACAATTCGAGATAATATTTGTTATGGTATCGAGCGGGATATAACGGATGGAGAATTAAATCAAGTGGCTAAAATGGCGTATGCAGATCAGTTCATTTCTGATCTGCCGAACGGATATGATACAGAGGTTGGTGAAAGGGGCATGAAATTATCAGGCGGTCAAAGACAAAGAATCGCGATCGCTCGTGCATTTTTAAGAAACCCCAAAATATTAATGCTTGATGAAGCTACCTCCAGCCTGGACAGCAAATCAGAAAAAGTGGTTCAACAGGCATTGAATGATTTAATGAAAGGCCGAACAACAATAGTCATTGCTCACCGCCTATCGACCGTTGTTGGTTCAGATCAAATCATCTTTCTGGAAAAAGGGAAAATAACGGGCAGCGGAACACATAAGGAGCTATATAAAACGCACTCATTATATCGCGAATTCGCTGAACAGCAGTTAAACAAACTTGAACTGGCCTAATTCACCGAAAGGAAAGAAGAAGGATGACAAAAATATTGGTAGTCGATGATGATGCACATATTCGCGAACTTATAAACCTGTTGTTAAGAAAAGAAGGCTTCGATCTATATGAGGCCTCAGACGGACTGCAAGCATTGAAAGTAATGGAGAAAGCGAAAATCGATTTGGCAGTCATCGACATTATGATGCCTAACATGGATGGATGGCAATTATGCAAGGAGTTACGGGAATTTAGTGATATCCCCATTTTAATGCTGACTGCAAAAGGGGAAACAACACAGAAAGTAAAAGGTTTCGGGCTTGGGGCAGATGATTATCTTGTAAAGCCATTTGAACCGATCGAATTGGTTCTGAGAATAAAGGCATTACTAAAACGCTATAAAATCACTATTTCACAAACATTAAATATCGGCGAATTAAAGATGAATCGAAACACACATGAAATTTCATTCAAAGAACTGGAATATACGATTCCCTTAAAAGAATTCGAATTGTTGTTTAAATTAGCAAGCTATCCTGGAAAAACTTTTTCCAGGGAAGATCTTATCGAAGACATTTGGGGCTATGATTATGAAGGTGATGAACGAACTGTTGATGTTCATATTAAAAGAGTGCGAGAACGGTTTCCAGAATCGGAATTCCCCTTCCGGATTAAAACGATTTGGGGATTGGGCTACCGCTTGGAGATAACAAGATGAGAAGCAATCGATTTTTCAAACAAATGTTTGGCACGCTGTTTTTTGTTACGTTTATTTCAATTTGCTTTTCCGCCGGATATTATATCATTGAACTATTGCCCTTAAGGTTAACCGATTATGTTCGGTTTCTGGCCACTATCATGACAAGCATCGCAATCATGATATCCATCGGTTATCTTATCCGCGCTATCCATCACAATAAACGGGTAAATATTTACCTCGAGATCATAGATGCCTTAAGGAAAATAGCAAATGGCGATTATAATGTACAATTGGATTTTAAAATGGAAAAGAAAAACGAAATGACGGATATCATTAACCACTTCAATCACATGGCCAAGCAATTGAAGCAAATGGAAGAAATGCGGCAGGAATTCATCTCTAACGTCTCACACGAAATACAGTCGCCCCTTACCTCCATTGTAGGATTTGCCCAAGCTCTTCAATTTAATAAGCTGACACCCGAAGAACGAAATCATTATCTTCATATAATAGAGACAGAGAGCAGGAGATTATCTAAATTAAGTGATAATCTTCTAAAGCTTACATCCCTTGAATCCGAGCATCATCCTTTTGAAAGAACAAATTTCAGGGTGGATCAGCAAATACGAACCATTATTTTGGCTTGTGAACCCGCTTGGTTGGAAAAAGAACTCGAATTGGATATATCCTTAGAAAAAGTTCCAATAGTTGCAGACCAGGATTTAATGAGCCAAGTATGGACAAATTTAATACACAATAGTATCAAATTCACCCGCCATCGCGGAAAGATCACGATTCGATTACAACAGATAGATGACCTGGCATCCATAACGATATCCGACAATGGAATCGGCATTTCCGAAACGGACCAGTTCCATATATTCGAGCGATTCTATAAAGCCGACCTGGCAAGGGACCGCTCAAAAAGCGGCAGCGGTCTAGGCCTATCCATCGTGAAAAGAATTATAGAGATGCATGAAGGGACCATATCCGTGAAAAGTGAACTCGAAAAGGGAACGACCTTCACCATTCTGCTTCCTATTTCGTGAAGGACTTTGTGATTTTGAAGTTTATTTTAAATCCATAGTAATAAAAAACAGCTGCAATGGCAGCTGTTTTTTATTACTATTTGATGGTTTAGTATAAAGTTTGATTAAAATTAATTTCACCCTTAATAATCCAATTTATTATTTCCGCCAAAAAGTTGAACAGTCTGCCTTATCAAAAATATTAAACTCGATCATTTTTTCAAGTAATGAGTAATCAACCGGGCTGTCCCACTTGATACGTACCAGCTGCTTGGTGTGATCATAGCCAGCCTGCACGATTTCATCAGAGAAATGATCGACCCCTGCCTTTTCAGGGGCAACAGCCATATGATGTTTGGCTACGCTAAAGCCAATAATATATGTGTCATGATCGGTAAACATAGGCTGATTCCACGCAATTTTCGGCATTAGATTTGGAAACTTCTTAGTTACCCAAGCCAAGACCTCTTCCGTTCGTTCCCTATGTTGCGGGTTATCAATATTCGCTAAAAATTCTGCAAAGACTTCCATGTCATTCTCCCCTAAATTAAAAAATTTTTATGAAGACTTCATTTTCAACATCGCCTAAATTTAATGCCAATACGGGTTTCTTTCAACAATGCACCATAGGAAGATCATTAACATTGCTCTATTGGATGCCGTTATTACCTACCGATGGATTTGATAGATTGCATTAAACAACTTTATTGTCACTGCACACCTTTTCCTATTCCTTGGCATGCTTTAAACCGCTTGTCAGCATGAGAGGTTCTCGTTGTTTTTGACATTAAAAATACCCCTTTGGCTAATCATAGCCAAAGGGGTAAAGCTTCGCAACTTTTTATAAACAGTTGAACTTTATTTAGATCTACATTGCATTCATTGTAACTTACTCAACCGTTACACTTTTCGCAAGGTTACGCGGTTTATCCACGTCACATTCGCGGTGCAAGGCTGCGTAGTAAGCAATGAGCTGCAGCGGGATAACAGAGATAAGGGGTGTTAATAGTTCATTCACTTCCGGGATGACGAAACGGTCATCCTCTTCTTCAAGCCCCTTCATGGAAATGATGCAAGGGTTGGCGCCACGGGCAACCACTTCCTTCACATTACCACGGATGCTTAGGTTGACGCCTGCTTGCGTAGCAAGTGCTATGACAGGTGTACCTTCTTCAATCAAGGCGATCGTTCCATGTTTAAGTTCTCCGCCAGCAAAGCCTTCAGCCTGGATGTATGAAATTTCCTTCAGCTTAAGGGCCCCTTCAAGAACGACATAGTAGTCAAGGGAACGGCCGATGAAGAAGCAGTTTCTCGTAACGGACAAATATTCACGAGCAATTTCTTCCATCTCTTCTTTCGAATCACATAGGGCTTCCATTGCAGTCGCTACGATTCCAAGCTCTTTTACAAGGTCGAAACCATACTCCATGTTACGGAATTGGCCAGTTACATTTGCCAGGATGGATAAGACCGCAACTTGAGCTGTGTATGCCTTTGTAGAGGCAACGGCAATTTCTGGGCCAGCATGCAGCAAGAGCGTATAATCCGCTTCACGTGACAATGTAGAGCCAGGTACGTTCGTGATGGTCAGGGCTTTATGACCAAGCGCTTTGATTGACACTAATACGGCACGGCTATCTGCAGTTTCACCACTTTGTGAAATGAAGATGAATAACGGTTTTTTTGATAATAACGGCATATTGTAAGTGAACTCCGATGCCACATGTACCTCAACCGGAATTTCAGTCATTTTTTCGATGAATTGCTTACCAATCAACCCTGCATGATAGCTGGTTCCGCAAGCGATGATATAAATACGGTCAGCCTCACTTACGGCTTCAGTAATATTATAATCGATTGCAAGTTTACCTTCTTCATTTTGGTATGCTTGAATGATTTTACGTATTACAGCTGGCTGCTCGTCGACTTCCTTGAGCATATAGTGAGGATACGTACCTTTTTCAATATCACTTGCATCCAGTTCAGCAGTGTATGGAGCACGCATGACTTCTTCGTTGGAAAGGTTCTTGATCGTTACCTTTTCATTTGTCACGATAACCATTTCCTTATCCATCAGTTCAAGGAATTGATCTGTGACTTGCAGCATCGCCATTGCATCCGAAGCGACAACGTTAAAGTCTTTTCCGACGCCGATCAGCAGCGGGCTTTTATTTTTTGCGACTAAGATGGTTTCATCATTTTCAGCATCCAATAGGGCAATTGCATATGAACCCTCTAATAGAGTGAGTGTTTGACGGAACGCCTCTTCCACTTCCATGCCCTCGTTCACGAACTTCTCTATCAGTTGAACGATGACTTCCGTATCCGTTTCACTTTTAAAGGCAACATCCTTCAAATATTCACGTTTTAGAATCGCATAGTTTTCAATGACCCCATTATGAACTAAAGTCAATCGACCTGAATTACTTTGGTGTGGATGGGCATTTTCACGGCTTGGCACACCATGGGTGGCCCAGCGCGTATGTCCAATTCCGGTTTGTGCCATAGTATTATCATCCACGGCTGCTCGTAAGTCCGCGATTCTTCCCTTTTCCTTAAAGATTGTCACGCCTGCTTCATTTCTCACAGCAATCCCTGAAGAGTCATAACCGCGATATTCAAGTTTTTCAAGACCTTTTAATAAAATTTCCTTTGCATCGTTAAGTCCAATATATCCAACAATTCCACACATAATTTCTGTTCCTCCAACCGATTCGAGGGAACAGGAATGCACGGGGGCATCCCTGCCCCCTCATCTCTAATATATTTTTATAAAGGAAATGCCCTAAAGCACTTTTTCCCATTGTGCATTTCCAACCCTTTGTGCAGTAAGTTGCCCTACTGTTTTAAGATTGGAATTATTGCGGCTGTGCACTTCAGCCGGGAGGTATCCGCCGATCATTCGATAAACCTCCTCCTCGTCAACTAAGCCATTTCTCGTCCAGACTTAGTTCAGGCGCTTTTGTGAATCCGTTTCTCCTTGCCTACCCTCCTTTTTAAAACAGCCATTTTCAAGAAAATGAGTTGTAAATCAGGATAATCATACCTTAAATAAGGGACATAGGTCAATTCTTTATTACCAAGACCTGCGAAAAAGAACTTCTTTATAAAAATATGCATAAAAGGAAATTTAGTTCCTTTTATGCATAGGATTGGTTATTCGTTTATTCCCATTTCCGCTCTTACAACTGCGACGATGCGATCTACATAATTAGTGCATTCCTCAACTGTCGGTGCTTCAGCCATAACACGGACTAGCGGTTCAGTACCGGATGGTCTCACCAAAATACGGCCATTTCCGTTCATTTCCCCTTCAACAGCCTTGATGACTTCCTGTACCTTTTCATTATCGGTTACAGCGTGTTTATCGGTAACTCTGACATTGATCAGCGTTTGTGGATATTTCTTCATCTCGCCAGCAAGCTCCGATAAGGTTTTTTGGGTATCGCTCATGATGTTCACAAGCTGTAGCCCCGTCAATAAGCCATCACCTGTCGTGTTATAGTCCAGGAAGATGATATGTCCGGATTGTTCACCGCCAAGGTTATAGCCGCCTTTTCGCATCTCCTCGACCACATAGCGATCACCCACTGCCGTCTGGGCGCTTTGTATGCCATGCTCTTCAAGACCTTTATAAAAACCAAGGTTGCTCATGATCGTAGAAACCACTGTTCCCTGTTTCAGACGGTTATTTTCTTTCAAGTATTTCGCACAGATATACATGATTTGGTCGCCGTCCACGATATTTCCTTTTTCATCTATGGCAATGACACGGTCTCCGTCACCATCGAAAGCAAGTCCAACATCCGCACCTTTTTCTTTTAAGAATTCAGCAAGTGCTTCAGGGTGGGTGGAACCTACCTTATCATTAATGTTCAATCCATTTGGCGATGCCCCCATAGTAGAGATGTCTGCATCAAGATCTGCAAACAGGTGCATGGCCAAGGCAGATGTCGCCCCATGTGCACAATCAAGAGCAACATGAATGCCTGTAAAGTCTTCATCCACTGATTGTTTCAAGTACTGGAGATACTTTTGCCCTCCTTCAAAATAATCGTTCAAATGGCCTAAATCTCCGCCAACCGGGCGTGGAAGCTCATCCTTTTCCATATCTAATAGTGCTTCAATTTCCGCTTCTTGGTCATCGGATAACTTAAACCCATCCGGTCCAAAGAATTTAATGCCATTATCCGCTACCGGATTATGCGAAGCGGAGATCATGACACCTGCTTCAGCACTTAAGGCCTTTGTTAAATAGGCAACTCCCGGTGTCGAAATGACCCCAAGGCGCATCACTTCAGCCCCAATGGATAAAAGACCGGCAACAAGCGCACCTTCCAGCATTTCACCTGAAATACGAGTATCGCGCCCTATCAGCACTTTGGGTTTTTCTGTATTTCTAGTAAGAACATAGCCACCAAAACGGCCTAGTTTAAATGCCAACTCCGGTGTTAATTCGCTATTCGCTATACCCCTTACTCCGTCTGTTCCAAAATATTTACCCATCTTTATCGCTCCTTCTTCGAATCGTTACTGAATTAAATGATGTTGTTAAAGCAAGGTCATGTCTCTTCGTCTTTTTGTGTGATGGTGACCGAGATCGTTTCAGAATCCAGTTCCCATTCCATTCCCTCAGGCACTGATACCGCCAAATCCACATCATGCGTACCTTCATCTAAATTACTCACATCTACTGTAAGATTAATGTCGTCTTTAGTTATTTTCTTCAAATCATCCGCCTCACCAAGCAAAGTGATGCTAGTTACATCGGATTCCAATTCGGCATTTTGGCCATCCTGTATGCCCACAGGAACAATTTGTATATTGTTGAAAGTTTTGGACTCAACGGCAGCCGTTTCATCTTTTTCTTTTTCTTCTTCTTTTTCGACTACTGGCTCTTCTTGTTTTTGTTCAGTTTCAGGTTCTTCCTCTTCTACGACTGGCTCTGAACTCTCTTCATCCACATCAACTTTCTCGGTGCGAATCTTGACCTTTGCCTTACCCAAGGACATTTTTTGTACACTTTCCGGTTTATTAAGATCGAGTTCCAATTCTGTATCACCATCGATTTTCGAGATATTTACAGGAAGATTTATTTCATCTATTTTCTCCAGTTCCGATTCCGAACCGAATAAGGTGACCTCTTTTGGGTCGACACTCATACTTGTGATCCTGATGCCATCCTTTGTCTTGCCAGTTTGCTTCGGTTCTATCGAAACCGTCTTGGAAGGAATGCTCACTTTTAAGGAAACGGCAACTGAAGATGGCTCGATCGTCACATCCAGCTTATTCAAGTCTCTGTCCAGGGCTTTAACGGTAGCCTTGGCGTTCACCGTTTCGCTAAGTCCCTTACTTATTTCAAGGTTTGCCTTTACATACGAAATTTGTTCAATCGCATCTTTAGCACCCGTAATTTTGACAGTTTTCGGGCTGACTGTTGGCTGACCAGCGGTATAACCTTCTTCAAGTAAAGAGCTATTATACTCGGCTTCAACGGAGAATTCCTTCGTCACCCGTTCCTGAACGTTGACTTCGGCATATTCCGGATCGATCGTCGCCACTAACTTTTCATTCAACTCACTTATTTTAAATGTGACAGTTCTGTCCCCCATTGAGATTGCAGGATCGGAAAGGTCTACATACACTTTAAAGTCCCTTTGATTTTTCGCATTTATCAAGAGGCTTTTTGCTCCCTTAAGCGTAACATCAACCGTCTCCGGCACTCCGCTCACCACTAGATTCTCACGGTCATAGTACACTTCAACCGGTACATTTTCGATGGTCTCCGTACTGATTTCAGGGGCTGTCGATAAACCAAGCGATTTTTTATCCGACTCCATCTCAAAGTTAATGGAAATGAACAAAAGTGCTGCCAAGGCGAAAGCTACGATTCTCATAAACCAAGCGCTATTGGTGAATTTATCCATTCTTTTTCCCCCTCCAGTTAAAGATGCTTGAGGAAGTTGATTTGATGTTTTCCACTACCAGTTCACTTGTAAGCATGGCCCTAAATGATTCTTGATTCAAATCCCGGTAAAGTTCCCCGTTTTTAGTGACGGATATTCCTCCCGTTTCTTCTGAAACGACAATCGTAAGACTATCCGTAACTTCACTCATGCCTATGGCTGCCCTATGCCGTGTACCAAGTTCCTTTGATATGAATGGACTCTCTGATAATGGCAAATAGCAGGCTGCAGCCGCCACTTGGTTATTTTGCAAAATAACTGCGCCATCATGGAGCGGCGTATTAGGGATGAAGATATTAATGAGCAGTTCTGAAGAAATGTAGGATTTCAGGGGTATCCCCGTTTCAACATAATCCCCAAGCTCCGTACCTTTTTCTATCGTAATCAAGGCTCCTATACGCCTTTTTGCCATATAGGTGGACGCCTTTAGGATTTCCTCGACTAAACGCTCTTGCTGATTCTCTTCTGGAACGGTGCCCCTTGCAAAGAGCTTCCCGCGTCCTAATTGTTCAAGTGCCCTTCTCAGTTCAGGTTGAAAAATGACGAGAATCGCCAATACTCCCCAATTCATGACTTGTGCCATTAACCATCCGAGTGTATTGAAACCAAACAGGTTGCTTAAGCTTTTTACAATGACAATTACAAAAATTCCTTTTAGCAGCTGAATAGCCTTCGTGCCTCGAATAATAGTTAACAATTTATATATCACAAACCATACAAGGAGAATATCAATGAAATTTACTACATAGTCCCAAACAGTCAAATTGGTTAAAGACATGTTGTTTCCTCCAGTCAGTATTACTCCAAATACCAATTACAATCTTTATACGATAACCTTAATAGTATACCATTTTTTAAATGATACATCTAAAAACTAGTGTGAGAAATTTACACAGGAAAAAAGAACCATGAATAATGGTCCCCTAAAAAAATAAAGCTGGGCGAAGTCACCTTAAATGAAAAACGGTTCCCTCACCCAGCTTCTATTCCCTATTCTCATCTTTAGCAGGAACCAACGAGGTTGCAGTGTCCTTTACTTTATACCACATCCACTCAAAAGCTTGGTCAATAACATGGATGCTCCCGGTCACATTCCCTGCCTTAGACATATATTTATGCCCATTTATGACTGTTACATCTCCCTCTACTTCACCATCTATTTGAATGTTACCATTTTGAACTACCACATTTCCCTTGATTGTCTCACCCTCAGGCACAATCACCGTTTCACCATCGACCACTAAGTTAGGCTGCTTTGATACTGAAAAATGTTCGTCCTGATTATAAGTCGAAAAAACAGATCCTGTCATCAATATGATGAACATCGCTGCCGCTGTCATGAAGGGATGGCTTTTGAACCAACGTTTGGCACCTGTTGTTTTCGTTTCCTTTGGCAATTGAGCCATAACCTTTGCTGTAAAGTCATCCGGGGCCTTTATATGGGAAGTGCTTTGTACAAGAGCGACCGCCTTTTTCATTTCATGAAAGTAATCCCGGCATTCAGCACAGTTATTCAAGTGCTCCCGTAAAACTTCTTTATGCTCCGGTTTGATGTCCTCATCTAAATAATCATGCATATATTCAATGATTTCCTCATGGCAGTTCATTTTTCTCACCTTCTTTTTATAAATGGCGTAGTTGTTTACGCAAGGCTTCCCGACCGCGATGTATCCTCGTCTTAACCGTACCGACCGGCAAATCGAGTATTTCACTGATTTCCTTTAGTGATAGCTCTTCAATATACTTCAATACTATTACCGATCGGTATTTCTCGGGCAATTTCATTATTTCCACTTGAATCGTTTCCTGCAGTTCTAAAGATTCAACTTCTTCCTCGGGTTTCGCCATATCCGATGCAATTTGGGAATACATATTCAATCCCTCTGTTCCTGCCACCTCTGCATCTAGATAGTAGTCCGGTTTTTTCTTGCGAAGCCGGTCAATACAAAGATTGGTCGCAATCCTATATAACCATGTAGAAAATTTCATTGTTATATTGAAACTCCGAATATTCACGTAGGCCCTTACAAAGGCCTCTTGCGCCAAATCTTCTGCTTCTTGCCTGTTTCCGAGCATCCTGAAACATATTTGGAAAACTTTGTCCTTGTAAATTTCGACAATTTCCCCAAATGCATTATGGTCTCCCTTTAATACTTGATTAATTCTCTCTTTAATGAGTGCATCCATTTTCCGGTATTACCCCCGCTCATGCGGCTATACGATTACTACGAATCGTAAGCTAAAAGGTTTCAAAAATTTAATACATTAATTTTAACAAAGTTTTACATTTTATGTTTAAGAAAAAAAAAACAGGGCTATATAGTAAGAAATTGTAAAATTCAAGGGAGTGATTCTCTATATGACTGCTGAACAAATTTTAGACCATATTGAACAATACAGACAGAAGATGATGTTTTTGGCTTCCCGTTCTTCGATGGTGGATAATGAGGTTGTTGAAGTTAGCAGTAAACTGGATTCTTTAATCATCCAATACATCCATTTAACTAAAAATGGAGATCCCACAGACAGAAGTGCTCTAAAGTGAATACGGATATACGATTGCAACCATCTATCTATAACTATGTTCCTGTTACATACACCCTGGAAAATAAACCTACGTCTTCTAGCATATAAAAAACAGTAACCCATTACAAGCCGGTTACTGTTTCTTTTAATTTTCAGTTATAATAATTTTTCTCCAAATAGGGAACCCATTAGGGCCACGGCAACGATCGCCGTCTTATTTCGCTCATCTAAAATGGGATTCACCTCTACGAATTCAGCTGATGTAATCAAGTTGGATTCCGCAAGCATTTCCATGGCCAAATGACTTTCCCGATAGCTTATACCACCAATCACCGGTGTGCCCACTCCGGGTGCATCTGCTGGGTCAACTCCATCCAAATCCAATGAAAGGTGGACGCCATCCGTTCTTTCCCTTAGGTAATCAATGCATTCTTCCATGACCCGTGTCATTCCCAAACGGTCAATCTCATGCATCGTGAATACCTTAATCCCTTTCTCACGGATAAGTTCTTTTTCTCCTTCATCCAATGACCTTGCCCCAATTATTACGATGTTTTCCGGTTTCACTTTTGGAGCAAAACCATGGATATTTATTAGGTCCGGATGTCCAAGCCCGATACTGACAGCCAGGGGCATACCGTGTATATTCCCGGATGGTGAAGTATCTTCCGTATTTAAATCCCCGTGTGCGTCGTACCAAATCACGCCTAATTTTTCATAGTGCTTTGCGACTCCTGCCAGTGTACCTATGGCTATCGAATGGTCTCCTCCCAATACAAGCGGAAAGGAGCCTCCTTCTATTATTTCATCAACTTTTGTGGCAAGCAGGGTGTTACCCTTTGCTACAAGCTGTAAGTTTTTTAGATTTGTCCCAGGCTCATCTGCACTTTCAGGACGCCCCACAATTATATCCCCTAAATCCTCTACTTCTATATTCAATCTTTCAAGCCGCTCGACAATCTCTGCGCAGCGAATGGCACTAGGTCCCATATCCACCCCTCGCCTTGCTTGACCAAGGTCCATAGGCAACCCGATGACGGAAATTTTCTGAATAGACATACAATTCCCCCTTTCCACCATTTTATAGCGTATATGCCGGTTGGTTCAACTCGACATTTCCATGTATAAAGATGCACGTTTTCCTATCACATATGTTTTTGGTGAAAAAAGATCTTTCTTGCGATTAGTATACCCAACTAGCCTTAAACAAAAAAAAGTCTTAAACCATTTTTGGCTTAAGACGTAAGTTTTGGTGTATGTAGTTGATGGTGGAGCCTAGCGGGATCGAACCGCTGACCTCCTGCGTGCAAGGCAGGCGCTCTCCCAGCTGAGCTAAGGCCCCTAAGGGATATGAAATATATTAAGCGGAAGACGGGATTCGAACCCGCGACCCCAACCTTGGCAAGGTTGTATTCTACCACTGAACTACTTCCGCAAATGGCTGGGCTAGAAGGGATCGAACCTTCGCATGACGGAATCAAAATCCGTTGCCTTACCGCTTGGCTATAGCCCAATATATGATATGCAATAATTAATATTCAACAAAATAAAAAGGTGGTAATCATATAATTCCCCAATATAGAGAATATATAACTGATCCACAGGATTTTATTAAAATGGTGGAGGGGGGCAGATTCGAACTGCCGAACCCAAAGGAGCGGATTTACAGTCCGCCGCGTTTAGCCACTTCGCTACCCCTCCGCAATATATGGTTGTAAGTGGTGCCGGCAAGAGGACTTGAACCCCCAACCTACTGATTACAAGTCAGTTGCTCTACCAGTTGAGCTACACCGGCAAGTAAAGAATAAAATGGTGGAGGATGACGGGATCGAACCGCCGACCCTCTGCTTGTAAGGCAGATGCTCTCCCAGCTGAGCTAATCCTCCGGATTAATGATTTGAAATGGTGACCCGTACGGGATTCGAACCCGTGTTACCGCCGTGAAAGGGCGGTGTCTTAACCGCTTGACCAACGGGCCGAACTGTTTTGTGTTCATAGATAGAATGGGAAGCTCCCAAGCGGATTCGAACCGCTGACCTCTTCCTTACCATGGAAGTGCTCTACCTACTGAGCTATGGAAGCATATGGCTCCGCAGGTAGGACTCGAACCTACGACCGTTCGGTTAACAGCCGAATGCTCTACCACTGAGCTACTGCGGAATAATATAATGTTTCCTAAAACCCATTTGAAGATTTAAATGAACAGCCTGGCAACGTCCTACTCTCACAGGGGGAAACCCCCAACTACAATCGGCGCTGAAGAACTTAACTTCCGTGTTCGGAATGGGTACGGGTGTGACCTCTTCGCCATCATTGCCAGACTATATTCATTTTTGAAGAATTTTCATTCCTTCAAAACTAGATAATAAGAAGGTATTTCATTTTTTAAAAAGCGTTGGTTAAGTCCTCGATCTATTAGTATCAGTCAGCTCCACATGTCGC
>NZ_JBNNSB010000010.1:0-84704 GCF_050277335.1 Peribacillus sp. NPDC101480 | reverse complement strand
CTGTTCTTCAACAACTTGGATAAGTTGATAGATTAACTGCGAATGCTGATTGACTTCCGATAAGTCTTTATTTGATATTGCGCTATGAATATGAAGCGTAATAAAACCGATTTCCCCTTGGGGCAGGCCTATGCCTGTCTTATCTTGAATTAATTCTACTACATCAACAGCAATATCATGTTCAAAAGGATAAAGGGTTATCGTTTCTTTCAAGAATGGGTTTTTGATAGTCATTCCTTGTGAAACACGCTGAAGGGCGAACAATAAATGATCAGTTAAACCGACATGTATATGTTCATTGAGTTTTCCAGTTACTCGGTCGTTAATGAGATGAATGGATTCTATAATGGCAGCTTGAAGATTTTGATCGATCTGCGGCAAAAGTTTTTTGTAACTTTCCTGTTCCTTGACATTTTTCAGGACAAACGTCTTCTCCGCAAGTTCCGGACTTAACTCTTCGCCTTTCTTTCGGTTGAAGCCCAAGCCCTTTCCAATAGAAACGACTTCTCCATACGACGGATGCGTGGCAATCACCACATTATTGTTCAAAACCTTTTCAACGATAAAACCATTCATTTTTCTCCCTCTTTTTTTCTCAAAGTCATCCCTATGCCCCATACAGGATAAAGTACTTAGTACTTAGTCCTTTTACTATACACGATATGAGCTTTCTCTTACAACATGAAAGAAGAGCCCTGAAATCAGGACTCTCCTTACTTATTGCCTTATTACTTCAAGAAAATGAAATATAGTAGGAAAACGACTCCAAGCCCCCACATGATTGGGTGAACCTCTTTAGCTCTCCCTTTCATCGACATGGTGATCGGATAGAAGATGAATCCGCAAGCTATACCTGTCGCAATCGAATATGTCATAGGCATCATGATAACCGTAAAGAAGGCCGGAACCGCAATTTCAAACTTCTGCCAGTCAATATTTTTAAGTGATGATGCCATTAACACTCCGACTATAACCAATGCCGGCGCAGTCACCGCAGATGTAACCACTGATAGAAGCGGGAAGAAGAATAGGGATAGGACAAACAGCAATCCTGTCACTACAGCCGCAAAACCGCTTCGAGCACCAGCGGCAACACCCGATGTAGACTCTACATAAGATGTCGTGGTGGATGTACCAAGAATTGCACCTGAAACGATGGATAATGAATCAGCAAGTAATCCTTTTCCCACTCTAGGAAGAACATTATCCTTCATTAAACCAGCTTGTTGCGCTACAGCCACCAACGTACCTGCTGTATCAAAGAACGCTACAAACAAGAAGGTCAGTATCACGATTAACATTTGACCAGTGAAGAGATCACCGGGATTTCCGAAGGCATCGAACGCAACCCCGAATGTAGGCGCTATGCTAGGAACGGCACCGATTATTTTCTCCGGCACCGGAACTTGTCCAAAAATCATTCCTGCTATGGCTGTAATGACCATCCCTATGAACACGCCGCTTTTGACGCCTCTCGTCATCAAAATGACGGTTACGACAATTCCAAACACAGCCAATAAAGTATTTCCTGATGTCAAGTCGCCCAGTCCTACAAGAACGCTGTCATCATTCGTGATGATTCCAGCATTCTGAAACCCTACAAACGTAATGAATAAACCGATACCGGCACCAACTGCGTATTTCAACTCGACTGGAATTGCATTAATGATTTTCTCACGTATTCCCGATAGGGAAAGCAAAACGAAGATAATACCTGAAATCAATACTCCCGACAAAGCCGTCTGCCAAGGAATTCCAAAACCAAGCACAACGGTAAAAGCAAAGAAAGCATTCAATCCCATCCCTGGTGCAAGCGAGATTGGATACCTGGCTATGAGTCCCATCAATATCGAACCGATTGCGGCTGCCAAGGCGGTCGCTGCAAAAACCGCTCCGTAGTCCATTCTCAATTCATCCGGATAGTCCTCGATGCTTTGTAAAGTCAGCATCACAGGGTTAACAACCAGGATATATGCCATTGAAAGGAACGTAGTCAGTCCACCAAGTATTTCACGGCGATAATTAGTTCCCAGCTCATTAAACCGAAAATAATTTTTCATTATGAGTCTCCCCTATCATAAAATCGCGCCAACAGAAAATGCCCCATTCGCTTACGAACGGGGCTTGACTGCGGTCATGTAAAGAAGTGGCGGTTTATCCGCGCCAATCCTTCCACATCGTAGTCAAGCCGTTCACGGCAGCTTGGTAGAAACTTTTGGGCCATATCCCCAATATTATACGACAATTATGTTTTTTTATTATTATAGGTATAGTGTATCAGTCACTAAAATAATCGTCAATATATCTAACGAATATTTTTTATGTAATTTTAGGCAATGTTCGCTTTTCGCTATATATTCCTTACTTATTATGGCTATATCTTCGCCAACATACGTAAAATGTAAGTAATCTACATATTCAAATACTATTTTAACCGAAAAAATCAGTGAAGGATATTTCCTTCACTGATTGGATGATTTTAATCTTCTATTCCCACTCAATCGTTGCAGGTGGCTTAGACGTAATGTCATAAACTACGCGGTTTACATGGTTTACTTCATTAACGATTCTCGTTGAGATGATTTCAAGTACATCCCAAGGGATTCTTGCCCAATCGGAAGTCATTCCGTCAATGGATGTAACCGCACGGATCCCGATTGTATAATCATACGTACGCGCGTCGCCCATTACCCCAACGCTTCGAATGTTAGGAAGGACCGTAAAGTACTGCCAAATTTCGCGTTCCAAACCATTCTTTCTAATTTCTTCACGTAAGATATGGTCAGATTCACGAACGATTTCAAGTTTTTCATCTGAAATTTCACCTAATACACGAATACCTAAACCTGGACCCGGGAAAGGTTGACGCCAAACGATTTCATCCGGAATGCCCATTTCACTGCCAAGTGCACGCACTTCATCCTTGAATAGAGTGTTCAAAGGCTCAATCAATTTAAATTGCATATCTTCCGGAAGACCGCCAACGTTGTGATGCGATTTAATTGTTTGTGCAGTGGCTGTACCACTTTCAATAATGTCTGTGTAAAGTGTACCCTGTGCAAGGAAATCAATTCCTTCAAGCTTCGTTGCTTCATCATCGAATACGTAGATGAACTCGTTACCGATGATTTTCCGTTTTTGTTCCGGATCTGAAACGCCAGCAAGTTTCGATAGGAAACGTTCTTTTGCATCGACCTTGATTACATTCATATTGAAACCTTCCCTGAATGTTTCCATTACACCTTCGGCTTCCCCTTTACGAAGTAATCCATGATCGACGAAAATACATGTCAGCTGATCGCCAATCGCTTTATGGATCAATACAGCAACAACGGATGAATCCACACCGCCGCTCAATGCGCATAACACTTTTTTATCTCCGACCGTTTGGCGGATTTTCTCCATTTCTATTTCAATGAAGTTCTCCATTGACCAGTCACCTTTACAGCCACAAACGCCGAATACGAAATTTTTCAAAATGTCATTACCGTATACGGAATGACGGACTTCAGGATGGAATTGCACGGCATATAATTTACGTGATTCGTCACTCATAGCCGAAATTGGGCAAGACGGGTTCGTCCCATCAATTTGGAAACCTTCAGGCGTTTCCACCACTAGATCACCATGGCTCATCCAGACGATCTGTTCTTTCGGCAGGTCACTGAATAACTTAGATTCATTTTGGATGGCAAGTGTCGCTTTTCCGTATTCACGGTTTTTCGCTGGTTCCACCTTACCGCCAAAATGTTTAGTCATAAGCTGCATGCCATAACAAATACCGAAAATCGGAAGGCCCATTTCGAATATGCGTTCATCACAACCAAATGCATTTGCATCATAAACACTATTCGGACCCCCTGAGAAAATGATTCCCGTTGGATTCATTTTCTCGATTTCTTCTACAGTAATTGTATGAGGATGAAGCTCACTGTACACACCAAATTCGCGGATACGACGAGTGATCAATTGATTATATTGGCTTCCGAAATCAAGTACTACGATCATTTCCTGGTTTTTTTGCAATTCTGTTTTCCCCGGCACAAACGTCACCTCTATCAATGTAATTCACTCATGAAATCGAGTGATAATTTCTTATAAAAAATATTATCATAAAAAAAGAAAAACTAAAAATCCACCCTCAAAAATACAGAAAAAGTATAGACGAAGGCAGATTTTCAGCTTTCCTGTTAAAATCCGCCTTCATAGTCAAATCATTTACGGTGATTCGGTAGAAACTTTCGATCCATATTATCGAGGATATATGAAGGATATATTAGTTTAAGTTAGTTTTTGTTATTGTATCAATATAATAAAAACCTGGTCAAGAGCTAGTTTTTCTCATCAAGCTTTCCCAACCCTCTTGAAAGTGCTTCCATTCGCCATCTTCCACGTCTCCACGATATATCATTAACTCGTATCCAGCCGTCAATTCGCCCATCTCATCCGTATCATACACTGCATCCACATAGGCGGCGTACTCCCTTAATGTTTGCCCCTCCGGACGAACTAAACCAGCTCGTTTTAATTGTTTCAATAAAATTAAATAGGCTGTCGAGAAATGAGCACCGGTTTTCTTTCTATAACGAAGAATCTGCAGATGAGGAATCCACTTCCTTCTAAAGAAATAACCAATAGAAGCGAAAATCAATGCACCTGATAGTGAGATGGCAGTCCATTTTAAGAACCCACCCATGTTCCCGATACCCGTTTTCACGGATGATTGAGTTACCCTATCGGGTGTATCCTGGCGTTCCCTGGTCTCTATCTTATTTTGCTCTGAATTATTTGGAGTTTCTTCAGGCTTCTTGATCGCTTCCTGTTTCAATTCCGAATCGTAAAATTCAACTTCCCCATTGAAACCCTTTGTCGGTTCGAAGGGAACCCAGCCTATCCCTGAAAAATAAACCTCGACCCAGGAATGTGCATTATTATTGGTCACCTTATAAACGGATTCGCCATCAAGGATTGATTTTTCCCCTTCCGTATAGCCCTTTACCCACCTTGCAGGTATATTGGCGGCTCTTAGCAAAACAACCATTGCACTTGAAAAATTATCGCAATACCCTATCTGTGTCTCGAATAAAAATTGATCGACATAATCTTGATTGCTCTCCGGATACGGAATATCATCCTTAGAATAAATGAATTCAGGTCCGTCAAAATAATCCTCAATGGCTTTTGCTTTATCGTACCAATTCGCTTCATTCCTCGTAAGCCCGGATGCCAATTCATATATCCGGTTTGGCATTCCCTCTGGAAGCTGCGTGTTCTTTTCCATTAATAAATCCATTGATTCGTCAGGTTCCGTCACTTTCCTTAACTCAGCTATATCAAAACTCGGCATATCATAGACCAACTCATACTCTTTCATGGACAGTCGTTCGCCATTATCCTTTTCAGAAATAACTTTGTCCATACCCTCATAATATTTGAAACCCGTTCCGTTTTTGCCCTCAATCTTTTTTAAATACCCGGACTGCGGATGAAGGATATGGGAATATGATTCCGTCATGGACACTTTTGCCGTCATTTCTTCTGTCCTCACCACTTCAGGAACGTCGTAAATATCTAAAGATGCCATATCCTGCCCGTTGGAAAAAGTGTGAAAGTCCGTTTCCAGGATGGAAACCCACCCTTTACCGGTATAAATATCCTTGTTCTCGACTTTCCAGTAATGTCCTTCAGGAGCATTATTATAAAAAACGATGGAACCATCCGACTCTATCGAACCGCCAAGATCCGAATCATCTTCATCATATCCGACACTTTTACGCTTCGAACCACCTTCTTCTTTCCCTGCTTTATCAGAATAAGAGGTAATATAAGGCACCGGGTCCGGCCACTGCGGAGAGAGCTTTGGGGCAGCGAAACCTACAAGGACACTCACCAAAATCATGCCGGTCAGCATTAAGATCCACTTATTGATGAAAGCCATCGTAAACTTGATCCGCTCCTGTATCGTAAGTCGCAGCAGGGACAGCAGGCCTAGCATCAAGAACCCGATGATGATGATTCTGATCATTGCCTTATCGCCCACATAGGGAGTGAATGTATCAAGTACAGATATAAAAATCACCGTTAACATAAAAAAGAAAAAAATGCTTTGCCTTACCATCACCCAGTAATGGATCAAATACGTTACAAGCCACAGAAGGACAAAAAATAGAAACGTTCGAAATGGATTTGTGATCAGCTCCCAATTACCATCATATATAAAACCAAGATTGGCCGTAAAATCCGCTAGGAATCCTTCCTTCAGCCATGATAATTGCAATAAAGCGCCTTTTGAATGGAGGAACTGCAATGAAATCATTATATAAGCACTAATGAGAATAAACCGGATTGACCAATGTATGCGGAAATAATGCAGTAGCAGGGAATAGAGCAAAAATACGATAAAAATGATGATATTACCTGTATCTGTGAGTTTATCGACAGGCCTCAACCATTCAGTAATCAACAACAGACCAAATACATACATGAGGACGTGCATGAAGCTTTCCAACTTTGCGGTGGTGACATTCATTTCGCCATCACCTCTGATCTGCCAGACTTTAGTTGGCCATGTTCAAAAAAGCTAACCTTTATCCCCCTCGAAACAGCTGCAGAGCTTGACAGCCTTTCCTCATCAGTAAGATCCGCTTGTTTCTTCATACATAACATTAATCCCTGATTAGGCCGTAAAGCACTCAATAGGTCCACCTTTTCTAAGGTTAAGTCTGATACGATGAATATCACAACAGCATTTGCCGGAAGAATTCCCTTCCTGATTTTTTCGTTCAAATCGTTTTCCACTCTCGGCTCTTCTTTAACAAGTCGGTGAAAAATCTTTCGTTTCTGGCTATTGCCCGCTGCTGCCGGTATGATTAACCTCGATCTCCTGCTCACATACCCAATTTCCATGCCTTTCTTTAACAGGGCGTGTGCAATGGAAGCAGCCATTTCAATGGATTCTTCGAATAAATCCGACGGCTTTTCATCAAGCATGATGAATACATCCCGGTTTTTCTGCACTTCGAATTCCTTCGTCATGATTTCACTCGTTCTGGCCGTCGCCTTCCAGTTAATCCATGACAACTGATCGCCTGGCTGATATTCCCTTACCCCGGAGACAACTGAATGTTCCCGTTGTGTCTTCTTTGCTGAAACCACTGCCCCCTGATTGAACACTCGATCAAGATCACTGTAAGCAAGCTCATGATAACGAGGAAAAACAGTTATTTTCATAGGTGAACTATATATCGCTTCCTTTTCGACTAGCCCGAAAAAATCCCCAATCCAAAAGCGGATCGATTGAAACGAATGCTCTCCGCGCTGCAAGTTTTCCAAGGTATATGACATGCTGAAGGTACGCTTGAATCCCGGAAAGATAATTATTTTCCTTTGGAATCCCCTATCTTCCATCTTCTGAGGCAATTCCTCCTCTACCACCATGAATAATAGGGGCAGCCGATTTTTACGGGTAAAGGTCAATGCTATTTCAACAGATTCGCCGGCCTGGCATTCCCTTTTATTGACCTTTCTCTCAACGGTAAGATCATGCAGCGGATAAAACAGCAGAATCAAAGCGTACACAGAAAACGGCAAAAATGAATAAAAAATGAACCAACTGACAAAACCACCTTGAAACATGGCATAGCAAAAGGAAACGCTCATGAGTAATACAAGTCCTATCACACTTATATTTCCTCTTAAAATGTTGATGAATTTACGCATTAGGTCACAGCCCGCTTCACTGGCACTTGAGTTGTCGCGACAATTTCATGTATCACCATTCCAGCATCGTAGCCATCATAATTCGCTTCAGGTTTCAAAATAAGCCGGTGGGAAAATACGAATGGAACTAAATATTGAACATCGTCCGGCAGGACATAGTCCCTTCCCTGGATCAGCGCGTAGGCCTGGGCTGCCTTCATCAACGCTATCGATCCACGCGGGCTCACCCCTAAATAGACCCCTCCATGCGAACGTGTTTGATTCGCCAATTCAACAATGTATCGTTTTATTGTGTCATCCACTATCACCGCTTTTACCTCATCCTGTAATTCTATCAATTCATCCAAGGTGATGACGGATTCCAGCTCCTCAAGCGGTGCCGTGTATTGAGCTCTATGAAGAACCTCTATCTCTTCTTCCACACCGGGATAGCCCATTTTCATTTTTAATAGGAATCTATCCAATTGAGCCTCCGGAAGCGGATATGTTCCCTCATAATCGATTGGATTTTGTGTCGCCATTACGAAGAACGGCTTCTCCAATCCTCTTGTGACACCATCAATCGTCACACTTGCCTCTTCCATGGCTTCAAGCAATGCAGACTGAGTTTTCGGCGAGGTCCGGTTAATTTCATCGGCTAAAATAATATGTCCCATTATCGGACCTGGCCTAAAAATGAATTCTTGTTCCTTAGGATTGAAGATAGAAACACCAGTAACATCAGAAGGAAGTAAATCAGGCGTGAATTGAATTCGTTTAAAGCTTGCACCTATTGATTTTGCCAGTGCCCTTACCATGACTGTCTTTCCGACGCCCGGAACATCCTCCAATAAGACATGTCCGCCGGAAAGGAGTGCCACGATGCTTAGTTCGGCTATATCCCGTTTTCCGATAATCACCTTTTCAATATTACCCATAACCATTTCCAGTTTTTGATTGACCTGCTTATAAATCATTCTCTACCTCCCGGGATTCACAATATCACTATTGCATCATACCTTCTCTATATCACGAATTTTACATTAAGCTCCAATTAAACCTTACATTGTAAGTTTACTAGATAATCGGTAAACCATAAACGAATTTGTACTAAAAATATTAATGCTGCTTAATGAAAAAGGAATGTTAAACTGTTGATAAGTGAACATGAACCAACGATGACGTCCATTCGTTTAATGAAAATTTCACGTCACGAACTGGACCAAGGATCGGGGAAGCTTTTGAACTTGCAGCAAAGACTGTTTATCCTGACTTGGTCAAATACCGATAGGATGCGCCAATAAATCGGCGCATCGCAGTTTGTAGACAAAAGGGAACCGGAATTAAAAAATTTCGAACCCCTAGGGCAATGAAGCCACGCCTCTCTGATTTGTATATTCTTTTTCTGTTTATGCTAAAATGAATGCAATCCACTCATAAGATATAAGAGGTACTGATCATGTATAAAAAATTCTTCATTTTGATCTTCGCAGCCGCCCTTCTTTTAGGGCTTATTAAGACCGTTATGGATATGTAGCAAAAAAGCCCGATTCCTGACTTATCCAGGAATCGGGCTTTTTTCATTTTCGTTTAACCTCTCCATTCAGTTTCCCCATTTTTGGGATAAGGACAAAAAACAAACAAACGACCAATAGTGCCAAAACGATGCCAAGCAATACCGTCAAGTCAAAATTAAGGGAAGGCTCTGTTTTTTCTTCGCTTCTCGTTCGAACGCCTACCTCCGAGAATAATCCAAGCTGATCTGCTTTTGAAGCGATGGTATTATTTTGATTCCCCGTTACCGGAGACAGAAACAATGAGTCCTCCACCGAGTCAATGACATCATATTTCCCTCTTTCAAAAGTGAGGTCCTTTTGTTCTTCAGGCAGTTTCCGCTTCTGCTCCAACAATCCTTCTTCATGGAAATACTCCGTTTGAATATCAATATCGTTTTCTTGATATTCATTGGGCTCCACCATGGGTTCATCTTCCGCCCCGCCATTAGGTGCATGGCTAAAAAACAGGATGAGCAAGACAGGCATTACGTATTTATTCCACTTCATGGGCCATTGCTCTTCTTTCTGTAAGACGCTTCACTATATATGGAATGATAGTTGCAATAAGCGTCAGCACAATCAAGATGATACTAGCCGGAATGAATGCCGACTGATTTCCGAATTGTATGGACATATATACATCTGCAACCGGATGGTCTACATTGAAATTAGGCATGATTAAATCCAATAATGGAATGGTAAAGAAACTGATCAAGCCAATCACCAGGATAGCACCTACGAACGGCCCAATCGAGAAGGCAAGCCTGGTAAACGCTGAACAGAAGAATAAAAGCAGGACGGTGAAAACGGTCCATTTAATCTCCTGCATATCTCCCAGTGGATAGATCTTCAAACCATACATGCTGATGATTAAACCTACGATCAGATTCAATAAGGCAAACAAGGCTGCATGCACCATCATTGGAATGGTTTCATAGTGATGCAGGAAGAAACCGATCAATAACCCAGAAATAAGTATGATCACCAACATGACGATCGGTGGGATATTAACCTTTTCCTGATGCAGGACTTCCCCGCTGATTTGTACAGGATTTGCTAAATATTCGTACACATACCCGTTCTCCTGATCATCGACTAGAGTGTTATTCAAGACACTATAGACGTCCGTCTTTATTTTTACGGTCGAGTCTACATTTTGGGACCAATTATCATTAAGCTGATCGGCCCTTTCCTGTACGGATCCAACTTTCTCTTGCAGGTCTGCTGTATCCTTCGTGACCGTGTCCTGCCGTTCCGCTACAGAATTGACAAGCTCGGAAATGAAGCCGACAGTTGTTGCCGTATTGTCTTGAAGTGATACAAACATTTCTCCGTCAAGGTTAACTGGCGGTTCGGCCTCCATTTCAGGAACTTCCATTTGACCTGACAAATTGGCAGACACTTCTTGAGCCTTGCCGGTAATTGCCGCTAATTCAGCTAAAGTAGCTTTCTGCCCCGTTTCAACGTTAGCATCATATTCTTTCATATAACCCATAATGGAATCTGAGAACATCCCGAAGTTCTCATTGACTCCTGCTAAACTGGCTTTAACGAGCTTCGCTTCTTCATCTACGTTTCCGGAAACCCCATTTTTCAAGTTTTCCAATTCTTTTATATTGGCTGCAAACACCTTTTCTACATTTGCTTCCGTGACTCTTTCAGCCAATTCACCGTAAGATGAGAGTGAACCGTAATAGGCAAGGAGGGTAGTTGAATCCCGATTCGTGATAGGGTTTTCAAAGGCCTTCACCAGCACCGCTCGCCTTTCTCCCCCCACCTTTTGAAGAAGTGACTGTTCGAGAGCCTTGATTTCTGCGATGGCCTCGTCGATTGTCATGCTTTGGATGTCCTGTAATTTTTGAATATCTTCCTGTGACTTTTTCCATTGGTCACCTAAATCCTTGTAATTCGTGCCGAGTTCATTATAATCAGCTTGTAATTGCGTAAACTGCGCCAGCAGTTCATTATATGAATCTACCAGTGTATTAAACTCCGTGATCACTTGATTATAATTTCCCGTTCTGCCGTTTACCGTTCCGCTGAGATTATTGATTTCAGCTTGGAGTTCCGCTGCAAGGATGTTGATTTGTTCAGCAGTTCCTTCACTTCCTTCTGCCGGCACCAAACTTTCAAGTGCCGTGTTAATCCCAGTGATTTGATCCAGCAGTACCTGCAGTGACAGTTCATCAATCGGATCCTTCTTTTCAGGTGCGGCAACCGATTCACCATTTTCCGTTTCCGTTTCAATATCTTCTATAGGCTTCGTACCTTCACCAATAACCTCCCCATCACCAGAGCTGCTTGCAAGATTCCCCCTTTGCGCAAGCAACGTAGACTGAAGGTTATCAAGACCCGCCTCTTCCGATTGTTTCAATTGTTCAATCGAGCTTTGTTGATCTTGAGTGATTTTCGTAATCTGTTCTACTTGTTTATCCTTCATGCTTGTTGAAAATTGTTCCAATTCATTACTGCTGGAATCGAGTTTCTGCTGCATGATCCCAACATTCTCACTAATGCCTTGATCATTAAGACTGTATTTCGTATTCATCCCTTGCTGAATCTCAGGTATTGTTTGGTCACCCTCATTCAGCACCTTGTCATATGATTGTACACTCTCCTTGACAAGCTGCTGATTTTGGGCAGAGGTTTTCTCAAAAAGGATACTTTGAGCTTTTTGATATTCCTCAAAAGAAACAACATCTTTCACAAAGGAAGCCATTTGAGTCTTCGTGCTCCCTATTTCATCCATTGTTTCATTACTTGTTTTGCCAGCATCCTTCGTCTCGGCAAAGACTCCTTCAAGCATGTCCTTATGCTGCTTGATTTCCCCGGCAAGGCTTTCCGAGCTTGGAGTATAAAACTCATACATCGTGTTTTGAAAAGCGATTTCTTTAGCAAGGACATTATCGAACTTCTTACGGATGTCCTCGACTGATTGGGAAACATAACTCCAATACTGTGTTGAAATATGCTTATTCATTTTGCTCTTTGTCTTCTCTAATTCCTTTTGTACCTTTTCCATGTTCTCTGCATTCAAACTAGGTTGTACCTTGTACTTTATCCCTGCCTTGATAGGCTGTTCATCATCGAATGTATAAATATTCTCTGAAAAATCGGATGGAAAATATATGACTGCATCATACTTTTCATTTGCAAGTCCACTTTCCGCCGTACTCCTATTTACCACAAACCACTCATATTCAGAATCCTTGTCCAGTGTAGTAACAAGCTCTGAGCCCATATAAATGGGATTATTGTTAAATTCAGTGCCATTATCTTCGTTTACAATGGCGATTTCACGAGAAGCCGTTTCTGTCTTTTTCATTGGATTTTGGCCAATATAAGAAAAAAACAAGATTGGCAGCGCTAAGATCACCAGTATTTTACCGATTAACAGCATCGGTTTTATTTTTTCAGACACTCTCTTGCACTCTCCTTCTTTCTTCACTTAGTGGAATTTGGATTTTACTCTCCTGACCATTGAGCACAAAGTATCCGTAACCCGGCTGTATTTCTTCTTCTTTTCTTGAATAAGAGAGGGTATACAAGCTTTGGTCCGATTTTTTAAGAAGCAAAACAGCCTGTCTGACTTGTTTCAGTTCGGTTGTTAACGAATCATATCCTTTGGTGAAGTCGTTGGCATTTCCAGCGACAATCATACTAAACCCAAGATGGCTGTATTGTTTCATCAAACCGCTGATCCTATCCTGAATCCTGCCGTCGATCGTTTGTTGGATCCTTGAAATGCTATCTATGATAAACATGATCCTTGGGAATTCCAGTTGCTTCATCGGTTTCATTTCCAATGCCGCTAGATAACTTCGTTCACGTTCTTCAAATATTCCAGTGATATGATCGAGCCATTCGGTTATCTGATCTTTTGTTTCTACATAGCGCACCTTCTCCTCTATGGCATAAGAAGATAGGCCACGATCAACTCCGTCAAACAAACCAATTTCCCCAATTGTCTGTGGAAGCAATGATTCCAAGAGCACTTTAAGAACATTCGTTTTCCCTTTACGTGACTGCCCTACAACAAGCAGGAATGGATTGGAATTCAACTCCAAGAAAACAGGTGTAACGCTTTCCTCTGAAAGTCCGATTGGAATGGAATCCTTCTTAATGGCTTGTGAGCAGTAACTCTTGAAGCTGCTGGAATCAAGACGTGCCGGTAACATCCGAATCGCCGGCGGTTTGGCCATTTCCTTATATTTAACCTTATGCTCTGCCACGGCCTGTTTCATTTCTTCCAAAACGGCTATATCATCCGCTCCATCTGCTGGAAGATAAACCTGCATGAGATAGGTTTGGTCCTTCTTCACTAACGCCCTTCCCGGTACAGGTTCATTTTCATAAGGGGTTCTTCCCAAAACCGAATATTGTTCCGAACTGTCCATTAAGTAATGGACGACCTTCGTCTTAAGACTATTCATTAACGGCTGGCGAATCGCATTGATTCTCGTTGCCGTTAAAATCATGAATATTCCAAGTGATTGTCCATCACGCGCAAACTGAACGAATTGCGCTTCCTGGTCCTGCATCTCATCCTTCACTAAGTCAAAATTGTCGACCACAATATAAATAATCGGCAATTTATCTTCCACTAATGCATTATAAAGCTTTATGTTACTAAGCTCCTTTTCTGAAAAAAGCTGCTTACGCCTTTCCATCTCCGCCTTCATGAATAACATGAATTTTTCGATTTTCCTTAGTTCATCGAACCTAAAGTATTCCCCAGTATGAGGCAGCTGGCGAATTGGCAGTAAAGCGCTATTCCCGAAATCGAAAATATAATAATGCAATTCCTCAGGACTGAATTGATCTGCAAAACTAAAGAGAAGTGTCAATACGGTGGTTGACTTGCCGTACCCAGAAGAACCAAAAATCCCAACATTCCCATCTTCAATCCAGTTATAGACATAATTTGTCTGGCTCTGCAATTCGGGCTCATCCTTCATTCCCAGGTGGATTTGATTCCTCGTCAGGCTTCTTTCAGCATTTCTCGATAACCGATCTGAAAGAGGAGGCAGCCATGGGCTTGCCAACTTCTTAATCTCCATTTCTTCCTGTGTCGCCACAATTTGATCCGCCACGGCTTCAATTTCACTGATCTTTTCTTTCCTCTTATTAGTTGTTTGTTCCGTTACGTTTGAGATTTGAACAAGACCAAGGTCTGTGACAAGTGCCACTTCATCCTCAGATCCAACCGTATCCTCTAAGTATGGTGCACCGCTCCACGCAGACTGGAACAATTCATAAACCTCGTTATTACCTACCTGCAAATATCCCCGTCCGGTGACAGTGATATTTGCCGCATCGCTATTTTTAAGAATTTCCTTACTATCATTGGCATCTTGCACTTTCAAGGAAATTTTAAAGCGGGCATTGCTCCAAATCTGGTTATCAATAACACCGCCCGGCTTTTGTGTAGCAAGAATTAAATGAACTCCCAAGCTCCGTCCAATTCGCGCCGTACTCACTAATTCGCGGATGAAATCGGGTTCTTCGTTTTTAAGTTCCGCAAACTCATCTGATATCAAAAATAAATGCGGTAACGGTTCATCCGCTTTGCCTTCTTTGTATAAATCCGTGTAATCGTTGATATGATTGACTTCGTATCGATCAAACATGCGCTGGCGTTTCTTCAATTCGCTATTGATGGAGGCTAGTGCCCTGGCACTGAAGTTCTTGCTCCCCTCAATATTCGTAATGACTCCAAGCAGATGCGGAATCTGCCTGAATGGCTGTGCCATTCCCCCGCCTTTATAATCAATGAGCAAAAAGGCAACTTCATGCGGATGATAATGAACGGCTAATGAAAGGATGTAGGTTTGCAGTAATTCACTTTTCCCCGATCCTGTCGTTCCAGCAACCAAACCATGGGGGCCATGCGCCTTTTCATGCAAATTCAATTCAACCCTATCCGTTTTCCCTTTCAATCCAATCGGAACAGCCAAGGATTTAGAAGACTGATTGGTCCGCCAGTTTTGGCTGATAGGCAGATCTTCCACTTCTCGAGCTTTCAATAATTCCAAAAATGATACCGTTTCTGGTATGGAATTATTCATGCCTTTTTGATGATCAAGTGAACGCAGCGTACGTGCAAAACGCTCATTCCCTTCTTTTGAATGTGCATCAAGTATAAATGGAGTATGAACGGCCTTCGTTTGCTGGATGAGAATCTCACCCTCAAAATCATTGATATACTTCACTAGCGTATGGACATTTTCCGTCAAACTCTCTTTTGCATCCGCTGCAAAAATCGTCGAGATACCTAAATCGTCTGTTTTACCTTCTAAATATTCCAATATGACATGCTCCGCAATTAAATTACGATCCGTGACAATAAAGACAAAGTGGGGAGTGAATCTCACTTTCCCTTTATTTTCATCCAAATCTCTTTCCCTCAAAAGCTGATAAATCGAGGTCAGAAGCTGGTCACGTGACTGCTCATTATATATAAAGCCTTTTGCATAGGCATGCGGCAATTGAAAATGAGGCAGCCATTTCATCCATTCCCATTCCTGGTAATCCTTCTCCGGAAAAATGGCCACAAAACGAACATCATGATAACTATGAAAAAAGGCCAGTTGCCCAATCAGTTGCTGCAGCTCCCGTTTAACAATCGATTCCTTTCCGACCAGGCCCATCGATCCGCTTGATAAATCGATCGATAACGGAAGATCATCCAGGTTTTTGTATACATCCACAAGTTCCTGCGACTGCTCAAGTAAATCATCTATATCCCGATTGGACATATCACTGCTATTTACCGACACCTGATAACTTGATGGTATGGTCGCCGTTCCGATCTTAAAGTGCAGAGCATCTTCACTTTCCAAAGTTCGCTCCCATATACGGTCGCTAATACTGTCAGTCAGCAGCTTCATCCTTTCAAATGAAGGGTAATGATAGAACAGCACATTTTTTTGTTTTTCAGACAGCTCTTGCAGTTCTTCCCTCTTCTGCTCTAAATACCTTGTATATACACGTTGACGTTTTTCTTCTCTGAGTTTTTGCTTCTTTTTGTCTTTAAAGTATTGTACCGTCGAGGTAACTAAAGTCGTTGTGAACATAACAATCGATATGATGATGAAAATGCCCCGAGGCTGAATGACCGTGATGACCCCCATGACGATTAGCATCATTAAAGGCGGCATAAGGATCAGCCATAACCCTCTATTATTATCTTCCGATTCTTGGCTCGGAAAAGATATCGTCACTTTCTCGTCCGGCAATTCGTAGATCATCCTTGGTGTCCGGCGATATTGTGGATAGTTTTTTTTCATTTCAGAGATTGGCTTCTTCATTTTAGCTAATGATGTTTCATAGCTCTCGGCACTATGAATCATCAATAAGTCGCCTTCAATCAACCTTAGCACCATATTCGGCCAGCAAATGAGATCACCATTTTGAATGGGAACAGCTTTCGTTACTCTTTCACCATTCAGGAATATCCCGCTATTTTCCTTTGGCATGAGTAGCCACTGCCCTTTATGAAGCACAAAGGAAGCCCCATTGCCGGAAACAGGTCCTTCTTTACGGATAGTCGCTCCTGCCTGGGCCGATAAAGTGATTTCTTTCAAGTTGCCTATATAATAGAGGCTCTCTTCCAATTCTCCTGCCGTATAAAAAATCTCGACCTTTTCTTCTCCTTCGTGAAAGGTGAAGCTTTGGAATGGCTTTACATCACCAAGCTTCATGTCCTCTCTAAACACCTCATATCCATCAAGTCCTTCAGGTTTATTCAGCTTGATAGGACCATGTTCAAAGGGAATGGAATATATGGTGATCGTATCCTGCTTTGATGGCCCAATCGTAATTGGACCGTTATGATTTCCCTTGATCGTATAGGATTGGTAGTTTCCCTTAGAATAAATCCATAATAAACTCATTAAATCTCACCTCCGCAAAAGGCCCATTGCTCACTCTTTGCTTTTCTCTTTTTCTTCAGATGATTTATTGGAGGAATCCTTACTTCCCTCTTTCTCACCAGAAGCAGGTTCTTTTTCCGCTTCTTCTTTTACAGCAGGCTTTGTTTCCGTTTCGCCTTTGTCCTCTAAAGTCGACTCTGTTGAAGGCTGGTTCTCATCTTGCTGTTCCTCCAATTGCTCTTTCAATTCCTTTAGTTCCTTTTCATATTGGGATAACTCCGTATCGACTTCTTTAATTTGCGTTTCCTTTTCTTCCCCGGAAAGGTTATCGTCCAACTTAATCTGTTCTTTCAGATTTACGAGTCCATACATAATCAATTCACGATCCTCCATGATCCTCGCCAAATCGATCGCGTCCTCACTCATGCCCCTGCCTATATAAATCCAATATAAAAGATACTGGCTATCAGTCTGCAAAGTGATTGCATTTTCTACATTCTTCTTTCTGACATCATCCAACGGTTCATAAGCGACGTAAGACTTCGCCAGTTCATATTGAACGATATAAGGCATTTTTTTCGGATCGTAGTTCTCCAACCGGTCAATGACTTCACTGTATTTTTGTTTTAAAAAGCTTTCACCGCTTTCCACATATGCCTCCTGCTTAGGTTGGGAGAAGAATAATGTGTAAATCGTAAACAACAGCAGCGGCACTAGAACGATCACCGTACCCCAAAGTGTATAACGGCCCGTTTTCCATTTCTTTTCGGGGATATGCACAAATGCTTTTTCTTCCTTCTCTAAATCTTCTATCCGATTTTGAATGACCGTGGAAAGTTCATCCCAAGTCCCCGTCGCCAATATGCTTTGTGATTCGCTCGATAGTTTCAGGGTTTTATGGTAAAGCAGATACTCTTCGAATGTATACTGCCCATCCACAAGCGCTGAAATCGTTGCCTTCGTTTCTTTAAATAGCTCATCCTGATTATGCTCATAAGGAGGCAAACTGTCTTTTACGCCATAATGCAGGAAATATGGGGCCAAGCTTGAATCAAAAACGATATTTTCCGGACAAACGACAAGTTGCAGGCGACTCAATTCATGATTCCTGATTTTCTTCAAGATTTGATAAGACGATAACCATCTACTCAATGGATTTTTATCTTTAGCTTTTGAAAAAACAAAAAAAGAGGCTGGTGGATTTACTCTGATCTGCACCTCGTCCTCTGTCACTTCTATATGTTTCTGGAGAGCATCATCCGCTTCATGAATAAGCTGTAATTCCAGTGGGTCTTGCATCGATAATTTTGCCCGTTGGAAAACGAACAAATGCCCATTATCATCCTTCATCATTGCAGCTTCTGTTTTTTTCTCCAGATATGAGGATTTTTTCTCATCCATTTTATGTAACTCCTTTACCCCTGCTAAAGGGCTTTAGACTTTTTTCCTATAAAGAGTCCACACTGATCCATTAGAGGATCTCTAGGCGGTCCCCCGTCGTAATTCCGCTATCAAGCAGGGTTTCATAACCTGAACATACGAACTCCTTATTCTGGACCCGCACCCAATAGCCTTCTTTAGGTGCACTGGCAATATCCTTTACCTGCCATATGATTTCCACAACCTTTTTGATGGAGCGGTAATTCGACACTTGCAAATCAAATACTTCCCCTGTATACCTGTTTAAATCGATCGTTAGTTGAATATATATTGAAACCACCTCTTTAATGCAAAAAAGCACCACGATCTTCATAAAGAGTCGCGGCGCTTTTTCCTAGAAATTTCTTTATTTCATTGACCTAATGATTATCCGCGAATTTGACTAGCAATCTGATTATCTGTGTCTTCAAGGATTTGAGCTGATTTATTCAATTGTTGAGAAACTTCATTCAACAAGCGAGCCATATCCATGAATGAAGGCTTTAATTCTTCGTACTGGCCTACGAAAGCCTCACTGGAAGAACCTTCCCAAATACCAGTTAAATGATCTCTCATTCTATCTAAACGACCAATCATATCCGTTACTTGTTGGCTCTCATTATCATATTGTCTGGCTACATCTTTCAGTTCTGAAGGTGTTACGCGAATTTGTGACATAGAAAAAAACTCCTCCTTTTATCTTATATAGTACATTTTAATAGAACCATACATTTTCTGCCATATAAATAACCACAAAGTCGAAAAATGGTAAATTATGATTATACAAAAAAACCTAAATATGGCATTACGAAAGTCTATGTACCTGTTTTTCCATATTTCCAAACCCATTTTTTAAATAATTTTAAACATTTTACTTTTTTATGGTAAAAAAAGTTCCTTATACCCAATATTTCCGAGCCATAACCCAATAATATGGTTTTCATCATAATAATAGTGACTTTAGACTTTCTTTTTAATCAAACGTTTGATTAAAGTTTTAAGGCCACTATAATAATTCGGCCTGACTCCGATCTATTTATTCAACAGAAACAGGGCATATCTATTCCCAATGGTTCTGGGAAAAGAAACAACCTTTATAATTAATACATGATTCAATGTCATATAACCCGTTCCAAGAAATGTTTCACAAACCGAGCACTTTCCACATTCGTACAGACGCGGATTCTTGATTCGCCATCCTTTTGACCGATTGTCCTGCCTGTTTCTTCACCCTCGGTCACCACCTTGACGTTCATCCATTCTGCACTCACAAAACTTGAATCAATCGCAACCCCGACTGCAAGCGGATCATGAAGGGCGCAACCGCCCAAACCTGGATGGGAGTTTTCATATGCTTTCATATAATAATCGGTCATTTCCGCTAAAAATTCGGCGCTTTCCTTACCAGTGGCACGCCAATCATCAAGCTTCGATTTCAAAAGATATGTTTGCAGCGTCACATCAAGCCCCACTAGGGTGATTGGCAGTCCTGAAGCAAATACCTGATGTGCTGCTTCAGGATCTGATATTATGTTCGCTTCAGCATAAGGGGTTACATTTCCTGGTACGTTTACGGCACCGCCCATAATAACGACCTCTTTTACTAAGGACATGGTCATTGGGGCCTTTTTAATCGCCAATGCGATGTTAGTCAGTGGTCCAACTGCAATAATCGTGATTTCATGCGGTCGGCTTTGCACCTGATCGGTAATGAAATCCACTGCATTTCCTTGTGATGCTTTGATGGTTGGTTCAAACCGAAGGGTATTTCCTAACCCGTCTTCCCCATGTACATGCTTGGGATACCTCTTCTTCCTTCCGCGTACCAAAGTTTGGTCAGCACCTTCAAAAACCGGAATGCGCCTATTTAATTTCTCCAAAACGGCAAGCGTATTGCGGGTCGATTCAACAACGGGCACGTTACCAAAGCAAGTGGTAAATCCGAGCACTTCCAATTCAGGGGAATTTAAAGCATATGCCATCGCCAGGGCATCATCAATCCCAGTATCTACATCAAATATGATTGGTTTCAATATTTCCACACCTTCCAAAACACTTTTTAATCACTTTAATATGTATAAAGAATCACTGTTTTCCAACTGAATTTTAACATTCAACGATAGACACTTCCACAGAAAGTTAGGAATAATCATAATTTGCAAACAAATGACAATGCCAGCTGGTTCTTGTATCTACCAGTAAAAATAGTTGACCACCCATAAATATCAATGATATAAAAAGTGAAAAGAGAAGTTGTACCTTAGTAGTGACCTAACTCCTTTTCAACTTGTTCGATGCAATTACTTCTACTCCAAAGGTAGTTATGAATACATGCGTTACGAATATGATATCCAAGGTGGAAAAAGGATGAAAATGTTTAAATTGATTGAAGATGATCCTTCTGTGTATAAAAAAGGAACAAAATTCTTTTTAATATCACATTCAGAATTCATTGGCGTGAAAAGTTATGTATTATTGGCTGAAGATATGAAAGGAAAGATTGAAGTAACTGAAGAGGAATTGATGAATAAATTCGTTTCCATCCATTGATCCCAAACGGCTAAACTTAAAAAAGAGGGAATTCCATTTCTGAAATTCCCTCTTCTTTCTTATTTTAAGTCTTCAATCGAATCAATATCGACGTAATCAGGTACGACCAGACCAAGCTTTGTTCCTTTTAAGTTTGGTCCAAGGTCAACAATTTCATCTTTGTACTTATTATAGTATTCAAGATGTGTTCCCGGGAGCCATGCAGCCACCATGGCGTCCGCACTTCCGTTTGCTACGCCTGCAAACATCGGCCCCACTTCAACCTGACTTAATGTTACATCATAGCCATTCTGCTCCAGCACTTTGCTAATCACATTGGTACTGGCAATTTCAGTGTCCCAGGCAACATAAACCAGTTTGATCTTTTCACCATTTCCTGATTGTGCTCCTTGGGTCCATTTGGACACTTTGTCCTGATTTTTCTTTATCCAATCTTCTGCTGCTTCTGAAGGAGACATCCCATCAGCAACCTTGACCATTACATCTTCCATATCTTTTGTTTCCCAGTAGAATTGATCAAGAATTTTATAGGCACCTGGTGCATCCTGTTCAAGTCCTTTTCTGGCAATGGAATTGATGTTTTCAGCCTTGCCGAAGGATCCATTCGGATCTTCGAGATATTTCAAGTCATATGTCGAGAACATCCAATGTGGTGACCAGCCAGTAACGACGATTGGTTCTTCTTTATCAATCGCTTTTTTCAATTCTGCAACCATTGCTGCCGATGACCCTTCAACCACGTTCCAGTCATCCAGCTTATAATCATCAATAGCCGTTTTAGTCAACTTCATTATTCCTGCTCCAGGTTCAATTCCGATGATTTCATAATTGGCTTTGGCAGCAAGACTGTTTTGATCCCCGTCCACTGCTTTTTCTTTTGTAAAAGTACTGAATAGTGCAGTACCCACAACAAGTAAAGCCAAAATCGTAAAAATGATTTTCCTGCTTACGATATGCTCGTAAGCTGGTTTACGAAGGTTTTGCGTGATACGATCGAGTATGATTGCAATGATTACGATGGATAATCCTGCTTCAAATCCTTGCCCCACATTAATTTGACTGACAGCCCGGTAGACATCCGCCCCAAGTCCTGGTGCTCCAACCAAAGAGGCTGTAACAACCATGGATAGTGCCAGCATGATGCTTTGGTTAACTCCTGCCATAATCGTTGGAGTAGCCAATGGTATTTGTACTTTGAATAACTTTTGGCTGCTGGTTGAACCAAATGCATCAGATGCCTCTATCAAATCATTAGGCACTTCCTGAATCCCAAGATTGGTCATTCGGATTGTTGGTGCGATTGCGAAAATGAATGACGCGATGATTCCAGGCACTACCCCTATTCCAAAGAATAAAATCGAAGGAATCAAATAAACGAAGGCAGGCATCGTTTGCATGAAATCCAAGATTGGGGTTACGATATTGCGCACGGTTTTATTTTGGGCACACCATATTCCGATCGGTATTCCGATCAATATGGTGAGGAATCCTGACAAAATAACGATTGCCAGTGTTTGGATGCTTGATTCCCAATAACCAAGATTATCAATCAATAGTAAGCTGATTAATGTAAATAATCCTAATGTCCATTTGCTTGTATAGGTAACCAGAAAGGTAAGGACGATGATTAAAATGATAGAAGGTCCTGCACTCATTACATCGACCAAGATATTCAATAAACCCTCAATCACATTTGTTATAAATGTAAATAATCCAGCAAATACAATGGTAATCCAATCCACTAAAGAATCGACCCATGCTCCTAGTGGGATTTTCGGCATATTCATTGAATTATTCACTCTCCATTTCATTCAAGGAATCTTTATTTCCGGCCAAAGCACCGATAACGGCACCGCGAAGAAGAATTCCTTTAATTCTGTTCTGATCATCGATCACTGAGATTGGCAAGCTTGAAGTCGCCATCACATCCATGAGGTTTCCAAGTAATTCATCCTCTTTTACAGTTGGGATATCAGTTGTCATCACTTCAGAAATCGATTGGTTATTACTCATTGCCTGACGTGCCTGTTCAGCAGTCACGGCCCCCAATAACTTCTGCTTCCTATCCACAACGAAAATGCTGGAATACCCTTGTTTGCGCATGATTTCCAAGGCAACCCTCGGGCCTCTGTCCACCGCAATCTTCTCTGGGCGTATCATCACATGAGAGGCTGTCAATACTTTTGATAGATCAACATCTTCCACAAACTTCTCGACGAATTCATTGGCTGGATTCATCATGATTTGTTCAGGGGTACCCAATTGAATTACACTTCCATCTTTCATAAGGGCAATTCTATCCCCGATCCTTAATGCTTCATCAAGATCATGGGTAATGAAAATGATCGTTTTTTTGTACTGATCTTGTATTTGTATCAGTTCATCCTGCATATCCTTACGAATCAATGGATCAAGGGCACTGAAGGCTTCATCCATCAGCAGGATATCCGTATCACTGGCGAGTGCCCGGGCTAACCCAACCCTTTGCTGCATACCGCCGCTAAGCTGTGATGGCATCTGATTTTCGTAGCCTTTCAATCCAACGGCCTCAAGAGCCTTCATCGCATTTTCATGACGTTTTGCCGGATCCACTTTTTGAATTTCGAGCCCGAATTCAGCGTTTTCCAATATCGTTTTATGCGGAAATAAAGCAAAGTTTTGAAAGACCATGCTTATTTTCTTTTGTCTGACTTCCCTTAACCGGGCAGCATTCATCTTCACGATATCTTCATCATCAATTAAGATTTCACCCAAAGTGGGATCGATCAAACGATTGAACATGCGGATCAAAGTGGATTTCCCGCTACCTGATAGGCCCATGATGACAAAAATCTCGCCGGGATAAATCTCGAAATTAACATTATTCACTCCGACCGTTTGTCCCGTTTCTTTCAAGATTTCTTTTTTCGTTTTGCCTTGCTTCAATAAGTCTGTTGCTGCTTTTGGAGATTTGCCAAAAATTTTCGAGACATTTCTGACTTCTACATACGGCTTCATCAAGTCACCTCATTCTAATAGTTGCCCATATGATATTCAGTTTTGCTGAATTCCCCCGTTTTATGCGAGTGATGATTATTAATGCACAAGTACCTTGAAATAACCGAAAATCTACCCCATTACTTTTTCTTCAAAAAAACGGAAGTGACACTTATTCAGTGCACAGGGCATAACGTGCATAGAAAAATAATCTATATTTATTATTCCCAAGAAGTACTTCTTTACTTGGATTATATTATGTGTGATAAATTGAGCATTTCAAGTAGGAAAAAAAGAGGTGCAATCACAACTGAGGAAACAAGCAGGCACAACATATACCAACTGTAATATAAACGATTCCACTTAGAGTTTTGTCCAGATGGACTTACGACTACCCTCTAATGTATTTCATTTCCTTAACCAGGTGGAATGGTACTTGCAGTGCAGTATAACACCAAAACGCATAGAAATATGATTATGGGATTCCCAATGTGTCTAATTTGAGCTTTGCAGGGAAAAGAAGTGCAATACAACTGAGGAAACTAACAGGCACAGCATATACCAACTGAAATATAATGGTTTTTTATTTTAGGGTTTTGTTCAGTCCCAGCACACGGAATGAACCGCTATCCCTAAAGTACTTCATTACCTTAACAAAGAATGAATATAAATTCAAATGATGTGGGGCGGAATTGTTGTGTATATACGTTAAGATGGTACACCATATGAAAGTGGCATCATCCCTCTATAAACATTGACTTAGCAACGGTTTAAGCAATAACCGGGGCATCGAAACATTTTTTCAGACCCACGATTTATCATTTTTTTAAAATGGGAAATAATCTTACAATCGAATACTCTTCGAGGGCAAAACCAGAAGTACAAAAAAACGATATATGGCTACTTAGTTATAGATTGCTTTCTTTCAATTAATCCATTCATAGAGCTTCTTTGGCTGTACAAGTTTTCAATGTTGCAAAAGATATTAAAAAAAATACAGCCCATCACTAACATGTATTTTTACTAAACCGGTGTGATCAATCGCTACACCTCTATTGCCTAACTGTTCATTATCAAGATTTTATTTTCAATCATTTTTTGTGATTTTAAAATATTTTTTATGAGGTTGTACGGCAGATAACAACCGTATTCCCCCAAATGATATCCTAACATCCCTAGAGTTCTTGTTAAACAAAATCCTAATCTGCCCCTTTAGATTAAAAAAACTATTAATCTTTATCTTTTTACAATCTGATAAACCAATAAAATATTATCCACTGAAGAATGAGCCCATTCAATTATATTCGTATATGCATATTATGAGCTTACATCAACAATGGGAGTATTAGCTTCATTAGATGACGCTTTGCTATTTGGTAAATCGTCATTTCCAATAATTGGAATAATGGTGAGCGATAAATAATGATTACACTCATACACTTCAAACAACCGTTCTGTTAAGCTAAGTAACCTTTATCCTCTTTATAGAAAGATAATAAGAAGTCTTAATGTTTGTATACTCGGTTTGTATACAAGCCTACGTAATTCCCGTCAATAAAATCGTAAGTTTCTGATTTTTCAAGTAAAAATGCATTCATACAGGAATAGATAATTTCTTAATGAAGCACCCACCAAATAAAATTTTTATTCTCTAGAATGATTTCTGATTGTATAAAACTTTTTAAGAAAAGCTAAAAATCACGCTCCATATTTTAAAGAATTGTGAGCGTAACTTGTAATACGGCGGTCTTACCACAGGAGGATTGATGAAGATGTATCCATTAAAAAGAGAAAAAATAGAATCGAACTCTTTTTTTGAAATAGACAAAAGCTTTACTCCCATCCCTTTCACTTGTAAATCATGTGGGGAAACCTATGATGAATCTCTTATGAAAAAAGAATTGAATGTATGTCCGAAATGCCAATATCACTACCCCGTTACAGCTTATGACCGCATTTCAATGCTTACAGATAGTAGTTCTTTTTCGGAATTCAATAAAAGTTTAATTTCCGTTGACCCGTTGAACTTCCCTGAATATACAGATAAATTAATTTCTGATAAGAATAAGACTGCATTAAATGATGCGGTCATTACTGGGGAAGCTTCCATAGGTGGCTATCCGGTTGTGATTGGTGTCATGGATTCTCGTTTCCGTATGGGAAGCATGGGATCAGCAGTCGGTGAAAAAATCACAAGAGCCATTGAGAAGTCATTAAAAACACGAAAACCATTTATATTGTTTTCAGCAAGCGGCGGAGCTCGCATGCAAGAAGGAATTCTTAGTCTCATGCAGATGGCAAAAACAAGTGTTGCTTTAGAACAACTAAACTACGAAAAAATTCTTTTCGTATCCGTTTTAACCAATCCTACAACGGGTGGAGTTTCTGCTAGTTTCGCTTCATTAGGTGATATCAATATTGCCGAACCACAAGCTTTAATTGGCTTTGCAGGAAGACGCATAATTGAACAGACTATAAGAGAAGAACTTCCAGAGAATTTTCAGACCTCTGAATTTTTATTGGAACATGGGCAACTGGATATGGTTGTAAATAGGAATGAATTAAAACAATCATTAACAACCATTTTAAAAATCCATCATCTCAATTTCAAGGAGTGTTTTAAACGATGAATTTGCAAGAATTAAAACAACTGGAAAATCAAATTGCTGAACTGAAAGAGGTGTCTAAAAAGCATAATCTTGACCTTAACGAAGTATTAAAAAATCTTGAGCAAAAAGTCAATGAAATCAAAATTCATCTTAATGAAAATATGGGAGTTTGGGATAAAATCCAACTATCTAGAATTCAACAACGCCCAACTACTTTAGATTATATCCACCATATTTTTGAAGACTTTATTGAACTTCATGGTGACAGACTTTATGGGGAAGACCCTGCATTAGTTTCAGGAATAGCTACCTTCGAAGGAATGCCTATAACTGTTTTAGGAAATCAAAAAGGTCAAAATACAAAAGACAATATCTATCGCCGTTTTGGCATGTCGCAACCTGAAGGCTACAGAAAAGCCATAAGAATTATGCAACAAGCCAATAAGTTCAATCGCCCCATCGTAACATTTATTAACACGCCAGGGGCCTTCCCAGGACGTGAGGCTGAAGAACGTGGACAATCTCAAGCTATCGCCCACAATCTTCGTGAAATGGCTAGTTTTGGAGTACCAATCATCTGCTTTGTAGTTGGTGAAGGTGGGAGTGGTGGTGCGTTGGCTCTAGGGATTGGTAATCGAATCTACATGCTAGAAAACACATTTTATTCGGTTATTTCACCTGAAGGAGCAGCAGCAGTGTTATGGAAGGATGCCACACAAGCAAAACGAGCAGCTGAAGTATTGAAAATTACGGCTAAGGACTTGATGGAACTAGGGGTGATTGATGAGGTCATCAAAGAACCTGTTGGAGGAGCACATATTGACACCCCACTTCAATCGCAATTTATCAAAGAAACATTACGAAAGGCATTACAAGAACTTGGTCAATTAGATAAAGGCATTCTACGTCAACAGCGTTTTGATAAGTTTCGCAAAATTGGTGAGTATATGGAAGAAAGGAAATTTAATTAAGTAGATGAACAATTATTTTCCAACATGTTCATAGACCATTTCATATAGTCGATAGACTTAACAATACCTTCATATATCTTATAAGACAAAATATATTATCAATGTCTTTCCTCCCCAATTAACCTGAATTATTATATATCCTATTGTTACAATATTCATGGCCATGCCAAGTAACCCTCCAAACTCTTTTGGAAGGGCTTATCTCTGTTTTACAAAACTGTTAATTAATCTATATCAAGGTAAGTTCCTTTCCTATTAAACAAAGCATAAATTCAATGAACCTCTCCAACTTTATCGAACGACTTCACGTTTTAATTCTTCTGAATATGTTTTAAATGTTTGTCCCTTTTCCTCCATAAAAAAATCCCCTCCAGGTAGATTATTAAGGACATCTTGTCACTCTACTTGTAGGGGGATAATGGGATAATACTTCTTAAAAAAGGAATATCCCTAAAATGAAATTGATATAGTGCGTATTGATTCAATCATCTCCAACTGTTACTTCGGATTAATCAACTGGAACCGATGATCATTTTTTCATCACTTCAAATTATTGTTCGTTTTGTTTCTTGGCGGTAAGAAACCTTGTCATTTAAAGGCTGCTAACGATCCTAACAAAGAAAGTTGTATTTTTTAATAATTAATCCAAATAAATTATTAAAAGAAGTCTCATGTCTATTTTGCATTCCTATGTTCATCAAAATCAATTTTGCAATCCTTTAGCGGAACTACTTTTGTTTTCTTAATGAACTTATATCCAAGCCACATTACCAGAAAGAATGGAATGCCAAGATAGGCAGCGAACACACTGGCCCAGTTAATTTCATCGCCGATAAAGGCCTGATAGTTTTGCGCCGATAAAACGAAAAAGCAAAGAGCAAAGGAAAATATCGGTCCAAAAGGAAACCATTTTGACTTATAGGGAAGATCGTCCAGTGAATACCCTTGAGCAATATAGGCTTTTCTAAACCGATAATGGCTCGCCGCTATTCCCAGCCAAAATATAAATCCAGTGACCCCAACAGCATTCATAAGCCAAATATAAATAACTCCATCACCGAAAACAGAAGCAAAAAAGGCCAGCATCCCTACAAGTGAAGTGACTGCCAGTCCCCAAATGGGAACGCCGCGCTTGTTAAGCTTCCCAAAAATACGCGGTGCCAGCCCTTCTTTTGCCATTGAGTACAACATTCGGCTCGTCACGTAAAGACTCGAATTTCCAGCGGATAATACAGCTGTCAAAATGATGGCATTCATCACGGAAGCAGCGAATGCCAGTCCCACTTTTTCAAACACCATCGTAAATGGGCTAACCATGATCGTGTGTCCTTGCAGACTGCCATTCGTATAAGGAACGATCAGTCCAATAACAAGTATGGCCAGGATGTAAAAGAGGAAGATTCTCCAGAAAATGCTGCGAACTGCACGAGGTACATTTTTTGCCGGGTCTTCACTTTCACCGGCTGCAACACCGACTATTTCTGTACCCTGAAAAGAAAATCCAGCAGCAATGAAAATACCCAATGTAGCCAAAAAACCACCGGCAAATGGAGCGTCACCAACTGTGAAGTTTTTAAAACCAATCGCCTCTCCATTCATGATTCCGAATATCATCAATATTCCTACTACTATAAAAATGATGATGGTTGCCACTTTAATGAGGGAAAACCAATATTCCCCTTCGCCATACCCTTTAACGGATACGTAATTCAATAAAAATATTAAAACTAAAAACAAAGAACTCCATAAAAAAGACGAGCTGTCAGGAAACCAAAATTTCATTACCATCGTTGCGGCAGATAGTTCCGCGGCAAGTGTCATCGCCCAAGTGAACCAATAGTTCCAACCAAGCGCAAACCCTAATGCCGGGTCGATGAAACGCGAAGCATAGGTGCTGAAAGCTCCGCTGACCGGCATGAATGATGCCAGTTCTCCTAGGCTTGTCATAATAAAATAAACCATTATACCAATTACGGCGTAAGCGACCAAAGCACCGCCAGGCCCTGCAGAGTGAATGGCCGGACCGCTTCCGAGAAACAGCCCTGTACCAATTGCACCGCCTAACGATATCATCGTAAGGTGGCGAGCTTTCAGCTTCCTTTGTAAAGTATTTGACGGCTGGTTTTTTTCATTTATGACAGGTGGTTGCAATTGCCGATTTTCCAAATTAGATTCCCCTCCAAAATGCATTTTTAATCTAGCACGAATAGGTAAAGCCAATCATTCCATCAATGGTCATTTCCTGCATTTATTACTATTTCAAGGTCATTTTCTCTAATGCTGAGACCTTTTTGGATTTCTGGGATCTATGTAGCATTTACATAACGATGTTAGGCTTAAAACCCAAAGGGCTATAAGCCTAACGTTCATTCGGATATTCCGCACTTCATATTATGTTGTAGGTAAACTTCTATGAATAAATGAATTCCAATCGATTTGATGTAACCAGCTTGCCGTTGCTTCAATATCTTTAGAAAAGATACGATCTTGTGTAATGCTTGGAATGAGCTTTCTTGCTTCCGTATAAAACTCTTTTGTAAACGGAGCCATCTTTTCTGTTCCGCGGTATTCCACCGCCTGTAAGGCACAAATGAGCTCAATCGCCAAAACGCGGCGTACGTTCTGAATGATTTGATGTGCGTGTCGGGACCCAATCGTTCCCATGCTTACATGATCTTCCTGGTTCGCTGAAGATGGAATGGAATCAACACTTGCAGGATGGGCGAGTGTTTTATTCTCAGAAACTAGTGAAGCGGCACAATATTGCATGATCATCGCTCCCGACTGCAAGCCAGGTGACGGACTTAAGAATGGCGGTAAATCATTCAGCTGAGGATTGACGAGTCGCTCAATGCGGCGCTCTGAAATGTTCGCAAGCTCTGCAACAGCGATTTTCATGAAGTCCATCGCAAATGCAATCGGCTGGCCATGGAAGTTACCCCCTGAAATAACCTTTTCCCCATCGTCAAAAATAAGCGGATTATCCGTCGCTGCGTTCATTTCAATTTCCAGTTTTTCTTTTACATAATCAAGTGTTTGCCATGATGCCCCATGCACTTGCGGAATGCAGCGGAGCGAATAAGCATCCTGTACCCGCAGTTCCCCTTGCTTCGTGATGAGCTGGCTGCCGCTGATCATGCGACGAATCCGTTCCGCGACCTCTGTTTGCTGGCGGTAGCCTCGTGCTAGATGAACATCGGCATCAAAGGCATCTTCTATGCCGCGTAAACCTTCTAACGTCAGTGAAGCGATCGCTTCAGTTTGATGTGCCAGCTGTTCGGCTTCAATGTAATTGACGAGGCCCATCCCAGTCATGGCCTGTGTTCCATTTATTAATGCAAGACCTTCTTTTGCTTTAAGAGTCAGAGGAAGAATGCCTTCCTTCGATAAAGCTATGATGGCCTCCATTCGCTCTCCTTTATAAAACACTTCCCCTTCTCCCATCAATACTAGCGCCAAATGGGAAAGCGGCGCCAAGTCCCCGCTTGCTCCAAGAGATCCTTGCTGAGGGATGACCGGATGGATATTTGCATTCAAAAGATCGATCAAACGTTCAATGACGACAGGACGCACACCGGAAAACCCTTTTAATAGCGCATTGGCACGGAGAAGGACCATAGCTCTCGAAACGACCTCAGGAAACGGCTCCCCGACTCCGCAAGCATGGGAATGAATCAAATTCCACTGTAGCTGCTCTGCGTCCTCTGCATCAATCAATACATCGCTGAATTTTCCAAAACCTGTTGTGATGCCATAGATGACTTTCTTTTGCTTCACGATATTTTCAACCGCTTCCCGGCTCTTTTCAACTTTCTTGACACTCTCGGCAGAAGCCGTGACAAATGCCTCCCCATATAACACTTTTTTCGCTTCTTCAATCGTTAAAGTTTGGCCCGTTAACATAATCATTTCCTGCACCCCTATTCTTTTTTTAAACAAACAAAAGGAGGCCGTATTGACAGACTTATCCAGTCTTTCAATACAGCCCCCTATTTCACTAAATAACTATAGGCTTTTAATTATTAAATGTGGTTAATTCCCAAGCCAACGGCTTCATGTTCAAATCCCCGAACCGGTGCTCCAATCGTTCCATACACGGCGACAGCAATCCATTCACCTTCGTCCCCGTTTTTAAACGGCCTGCCCCGAACGATGGCAAACCGAAGGCCCGCAGTCCTCAAAAGACCGCCAAGCTCAACTTGGCCGCGTGTCACTCCTTGGAGTGCTTCGATGATCGCATGATACAGCGCATGCATTTCACGATACATATCGGGATTGACTAATCCAAGTCTTTTCGCAGATGTCTCAATGGCCGCAACTATTTTCTGCAGCTCCATTGAACCGACTTTACCTTTTCCATAAAGCCAATCCATCCGCTTAAGGTCATTCGTCAATATGACTTCTTCTTCTTCGTTCGCAAACGCGTACATGATTGCATGGCGCCCGATTCTTCTGTCGAATTCCTTTGTCATGCAGGTACCTCTTTTACAATTTTCTAAATACACTAATAACTAAATATTATTGTAAGCGGATACAAGCCGTTCGGTCAATATATTTTTTAAAATAGTTCTTTTAGGGGATGATTCATCACTCCCGAGAGCCGCTTTCTGTTCGTACAGTTCTCATCAAAATTCTTTGAAAACTGCAAAAAAACCCATCCTCATAAACGTCCTGAAAACGGGCTTTTTTTCTGCAACTTTTCTGTACTTCTTCATATTTATTAAATGTTTTTCACGAGTAAATAGATAAAATACGGCGCTCCTAAAATTGAAACGATAATCCCCACTGGCAATTCCATCGGGGCCAGCGACAATTAAACATGCCGATCGCATCATCGTTGTACAAAATGGGGAAATCATCGAACAAGGTGCCCATGATAATTTGCTCCATCAAGACGGAGCATATAAAAATCTGATCCTTGCCCAAACTGTATAGAATAGAGCTTGGCTAAAAGAAATCCATAAACGAGAAAAAAGGCCTCCCAACATTATTGGGAGGCCTTAAACTTTATGGGAAATATACATTCATTCATTCGTTTTCAATGCTTCATAAATTGCAGTTACAACACTTCCATAGCTTCCTGTTGTGAAGAGGTCGCCAAAAAACTGATTGGAATTGGCTACAGGGTTAACGAGCGGAGAGTGCTTTTTATTTGTTAGTAACACAATCCCTAAATCCATTTCCGGATCAATGATCGTGACCGTCCCAGTCCATCCAGTATGACCGTAGGCACTGTCGCTCGCATAAGGGCTGAACATCCATTCCATGCTAGCATCGCCATTTCGTCTCCACCCAAGCCCATATGTAGGATTCATCTCGGAAGGTGCGACGAATTCATCGATGGTTTCTTGATCAAACAACATATGTTTACCGTATCCCCCGCCATTCAGCATCACCTGCAGAAGGACTGCCATATCTTCCGTATTGGAGAAAAGACCGGCATGCCCTGAAACGCCTCCCATTGAATAAAATGCTTTTTCATCATGTACTTCCCCTTGAAGTGTGTATGTGCGAATGTTAGGGAAGTCTATCACGCCATCACGGGTGTTGCCAAGCAATTCAGTTGCGGCAAAATCCTTTGGCTTAAAGCCCTTTTGAAGAGGATTGAACTTAGTATTTTTCAACCCAAGCGGCTTGTACAATTCATGTTCAACATACGCATCAAGCTGCTTACCCGTTATTTCTTCAACAATGGCACCAAGCAGCATATAATCGACATCACTGTAGACATTCTGTGTTCCAGGTACATATGTGAGCGGTGTTTTTGAGATGAACTCGATGGTTTTATCCCGCTCCTGGGAATAAAGTTCTTTAGAAACCTTTGGATTATGGTATTGCGGATCGGGTCTGAACCCTGCTGTATGATGAAGAACATCAATAATCCTCAGATTGTCCTTTCCTTTGATTACATCCTTCTCCGTGTCTTTGAATTCAGGAATGTACTGCTGGACTCTTGCCTGGATATTTAGCTTGCCTTCGCTGACTAATTTTTGAATGGCAAAATTGGTTGCATACATCTTCGTGTTTGAAGCAAGGTCAAACAACGTGTCATTTTCCATCTTCTGAAACTTCTTAAGAGGCGTATGTTCATTAAACTTCTGTTTGTACCCGTAGCTTTCATTTTTAACGATTTTTCCGTCCTTTATGACAATCAGGGCAGCACCGGGGAAACCGGCTGCCACTTCCATTTCAATAAGCTGATCCACTTTTTCCAGCTTTTCAGACGAAAAGCCCGCTTCTTCCGGTTTTTTTGCTTTCTCTAATATTGGATACTGGCTTGCAGTCTCCTTACTCACAGCGGCTTCATGATTTGGATTTTCATCAGCAAAAGACACGGATGGTGCTAGTAAGGAAAGTGCCAGAATTGAACTAATTGTGCAGCTTGTCCATATATTCATCATTTTCCACCCCTTTGAAATCACTTTAGAAAATAAAGAGCAACTTTAGCGAAAGATAATAATCTCATCCATTCCGTTCTTTTTTCACCAGGATTCACAATCCGATAAAGTGTTAATCGTGTATGTTCCGGGTTGCGATGGGGTATCTTATTCTCAAGTTGATAAATGCGACATTTCCCAAAATCAGTTAATATTTACAAATAATTCTCAATTTTCAGTATATGTTATTTCGAGCATCATTTCAATTTGATATTGATATTTTTAAAATTATATTTCAAATCGTGAGCATAAGTCATCCACAGTTCAAAGAAGAAAAACCAATGTTTATTAAAGCTCACTATTATCAATGAGTCATTTGGATAAATCGCTGATATCCATTTCGCCTCTACTTTGCGAAGTATAAATTAATGGAAAATACGGCTAATGGCTTTTTAACTTCATTGCATAAGAAACATAGAAGATATTAATACTATTTGAGAAATAAAGGAATTCCAGCTGCTATCTGAGACAAGTTTAGGGTGATGAAAATGTGGAAAACGATTGTTTCCTACCTTCCAGAATGGCAGGTTTTTATACAGGCTTTCATTGTGTTTGTTATTCCGTATCTAATCAGCAAATTGTTTAATTTGCTTCGCACCTCAAAGGATGAGTGATGATGATGAAAGAGTGGATATCAAAGATTGGTAAAAAAGGAAAGGGTAACGAAAAAGACAAACAAGAAGCATATACCTCCCAAGATTCAACACATCAGTTTACAGATAATCTTAATTTTAATCTTGAATGTGTTAAGCAAGAAATTGGCCATAATTGGGATGTCCATTTTCGGGAATTTAATTTAGGGCGTACCGGTATACGGTCAATCATCATTTTTGTGGATGGAATATCGGACAAAGATCTCATTGATAAGCATATTATGCCATCATTGATGGTTGATTTTTCAGCAGAATATAAACAGAACCTTCCCTACCTCAAAGGAAGCATTTCAAAAGAATTCATAAAAAACGAAGTGTTATCCATTAGTGAAATAGAAGCAGTCCGTTCCATTAAAGAATTAGCATCTAAAGTACTAACAGGTTCTACTGCTCTTTTAATTGATGGATCATTGGATGCGCTGATCCTTGGAACTACAAAACTTAAAACAAGGACGATCGAAGAACCGGTATCAGAGGCATTAGTCAGAGGCCCACGGGTCGGTTTCAATGAATCATTGAGTGATAATACATCTTTGTTAAGGGGTAGTGGTGAAATTGAGAATTTATCGTTAGTAAAATTCCAAGTAGGAAAGCGTTCAAAAAAAGACTTAGTTGTCGCTTACATAAAAGATATTGTTGATCCCGAATTAGTTCAAGAGGTGGAAAGCCGAATTAAGAAAATCGATATTGATAATGTTCCTGAATCAGGTTATGTAGAGCAACTTATCGAAGATAATTACCTTAGTCCTTTTCCGCAGGTACAGAATACAGAGCGTCCGGATCGCGTGATCGCTGCTTTAATGGAAGGTCGAGTGGCCATCTTATTAGATGGGACGCCCTTCGCTTTGATCGTTCCAGTAACATTAAGCATGATGTTACAATCACCGGAAGACTATTATGAAAGGTGGATTCCTGGTACATTCATCCGTATGCTTCGTTACCTCGCAGCTATTCTGGCTCTTTTCACACCGTCTTTGTATATAGCTTTCATCTCATTTCATTCAGGGATGATTCCGACCAAACTGGCCATCTCCATTATAGGAACCAGGTCCGGGGTTCCGTTTCCAGCACTTATCGAAGCATTATTCATGGAAATAGCCATCGAAATTTTGAGGGAAGCAGGACTGCGATTACCTAAGCCAATCGGTCCCGCAATGGGAATTGTCGGAGGTTTAATCATTGGGGAAGCTGCTGTACAAGCAGGGATCGTTAGCCCTGTTTTGGTGATTGTAGTAGCTTTAACTGCTATTTCATCATTTTCCATTCCGCACTATAGTATCGGGATTACATTACGGATGCTTCGTTTTCCCGCAATGCTATGTGCTGCCACATTTGGATTATACGGGGTCATTCTCTTTTTTCTTTTAATGGCCAGCCATTTAGTTAAATTAAAAAGCTTTGGTGTGCCCTATTTGAGTCCAGCCGTTCCTTATCGCTTAAGTGAGTGGAAAGACCTGATGGTTCGCATGCCACTTATGATGATGAAACGCCGTCCAAAGATGATGCATACAAAAAATCCCATACGCAAAGGATAACCTATCGGTGAAAGGGTGGTTAAAGAATGATTCTCAGTCCGAAAGACCAAATTACAACTCCTCAAACAGCTGTCATTGTCATCAACTTTGTACTCGGCACAGGATTACTCACCCTACCCAGATCAGCTACCGAGAAGGTGCATACACCAGATGTATGGATAAGCGTTATTTTAGGCGGGATTATCGCGATAATCGCGGGGGTGATCATGGTCAAATTAAGCCAACAGTTTCCCGAAAAAACCGTTTATCAATACATCAATGAAATTGTAGGAAAATGGTTGGGGAGTTTACTTAGTTTAGTTATAATACTTTATTTTCTTATGACTTCCGGATATCAGCTCCGTGCAATGGCTGAGGTAGTAAGGTATTTACTTCTTGAAGGTACGCCTACATGGGCAATTACCATGATTTTCATGTGGGTAAGTCTTTATCTCATCATCGGCGGAGTTAACCCCCTCGCCCGTCTTTTTGAGATTATATTACCTTTGGCAGTTATCCTTTTTTTGGTTGTTACCTTTATGAGCTTCAAAATATTTGAGATCGATAATCTGCGTCCTGTATTAGGAGACGGAGTCATCCCTGTACTAAAAGGAGTAAAAACAACGGCTCTCGCTTTTTCAGGGCCTGAAATCATGTTACTGCTTGTTCCGTTTATGAATCAGCCAAAAAAAGCAGTAAAAGCCCTGCTTGTTGGAGTTTCCATTCCATTGATTTTTTATGTGATAACGGTCGTAATGGTTATCGGGGCATTATCTGTTGATGGAGTGGTCCTGAGAACATGGCCGACACTGGATCTTATACGGAGTTTTGAAATCTCCGGTTTAATCTTTGAACGGTTTGAATCTTTATTGCTCGGGGTTTGGATCATGCAAATATTTGCTACATTTACCATCTCATACTTTGCAGCTGCTTTAGGGCTGGCTCAACTTACGAAAAAGAGCATTCACCCATTTATGTATGGCTTGCTTCCGATTCTATACATCATTGCCATGATTCCGAAAAATATGAATGACCTATTTAAACAAGGGGATTTCGTCGGCCATATGGCATTATTTTTATTTGGTTTACTCCCGCTTCTCCTGCTTATTATCTCAAAAATAAAGGGAGGAAAATATGAAACAATCACATAACAATACGCGCCCCCTCTACATTTCCCTCTCTGTTCTTTTGTTCTTATCCCTTACAGGATGTTGGAGCAGTCATGAAATTGAAGAGCAAAGTTTAGGTATAGGTTTGGCATTCGATAAGGCCAAGCAGTCCACTATCGAGAAAAAGTTAAACGAACAAGGGGGGGGTTATTCAAAAAGGAACCTGATTACTGCAACCTATCAATTTATCACTCCACAGGTAGCGAGTTCGACAACGAAACAATCCGGACCACAACAAAAATCTTATATTAACGTTTCTGAAACTGGAGATTCCCTCCATCAAATGGTTCGTGAATTATCATTGAGAAGTGAACAACCCGTAACCGCTCACCATATGAAAGTGGTTGTTATCGGCGAAGATCTTGCAAAATCGTATAGGTTGGAACAATTACTTGATCAAAACTTTCGAGAAAGTGAGATTAGACCAAGCTGTCTTTTGCTCATAAGTAAAGGAAGAGCAAGCAAAACACTGGAAACAAAGAAGGCAGGAGAAATTCCAGCGTTCCGTCTGGCTGGCATTGTAGAAAATGCATATCGAACAACGAGGATTTTGCCCCCCATGTCACATATTAAAGTAGAAAGCAAGATCAAATCAGGGTCTAGTTTTCTGATGCAAAAAGTTCTATCAGCAGATGGGCAAGTCAAATTTGCCGGAGCTGCCGTAATCAATGGAAAGACGCACAAAATGACTGGTACTTTAAATGAAGAGGAACTGGAGGGCGTAACATGGATAACAGGTAAGGGAAAAGGCGGTGTAGTGAAAAGCTTTGATAAAGAAACCGGTGAGCCGATTGTATATGAAATAGAGACCATGAAAAGCAGTATCATACCACGTGTTAAAGGAGACAGCATCTCTTTTGATGTAAACATTGAATCAGTGGGGAGACTATCTGAAAACTGGGTGGTTTCAGGAGATACTTTTAAAAATGAATTTCTAAAAAAAGCAGAAAAATCATCAGAAAAAGAAGTGAAACGCTTGGTGGGGAATGTTTTAGAAAAAATGCAAAAAGAATACAAAACGGACGTTGCCGGCTTCGGAAATCGATTGAGAATTGAGCACCCCAAAGTATGGAATAAGGTCAAAAAGGATTGGGACCAAACATTTAGTGAAGCTCCGATCAACTACGATGTAAAATTAACTATTAATGATTATGGAACAACAGGAGGATCAAAGAAGTGAATCCTCTGAGCTTCTAGCATTAAATGTTGGAAATGAAACTATTTATACATATACGATGAGCATGAAAAGGCCTCCCACAGTAAACTGCGGGAAGCCTTTTGATTTTCCCAACGAAAGATCAGCTTAATTCCACTTTAGTAATTTCAGATAAATAATCCCCACTTAAAATCGAGCCTTCGTCTGCAACAACATATTCAATAACAGTCGGGCTTATGGTTCGAATATAAACAAAGGCCGAATCATCCACATGCTCAATTCGAAGCTTTTTCCTCTGTGCCTGCTTAATATCAAGCTGGTTGGTACTAGCTTCCGGCAGGCTTGTGTAATAAATTTCAAAATCTTCTTCTGACGCATCAATGAAAAGATGCCATTTGTTATACTCTTCTTCTTGATCAATCATTGTTTTTAATTTACCTTTTCTCCCGATGCCAAGAAAATACTTGAACTTTGATTCACCATTCACCATATCGCGGTCAATAACTTTTATACTTCCGCCTTTTCTGCTTTGTACAAGTCCAAAGGCAACGCCCGTTTTTCCTGTAGGAGCGGTTAATATATCTCGGTTAATCACTCTGTTTCTCTCTTCTTGCTTTAAATAAGCGCCTTCTGTCCCCAGTGGCGGGAGAATCTCAAAAAGATCATTAGATACTTCTCCCCAGTTTTGAGTGCTCTGCACTTCCCTTTCAATCCATTTATTAAATAGATTCATGACGACCGGGGATTTACTTGAATTACCCGCAAGCAGGATATTCACTTTATTAATTCTACTGTGTTCTGACCGGGCAAAAGCGCGCCTTAATGACTCAAAGAAATTTTTAATGCCTTTTTCAATTCTTTCCTCAATCAGTTGTTCCATTTCATCTTGATCGATCAAAAGTTCCACATTGAGTTTTGCGTGACCCGCTTTGTCAAACAAGTCAGCCCGGATCATGCCTTTTCCAAACTGTTCTTCATACCGTTCATGCCTTTCCCAAAGCGGCCTTAATTTTTCTACCAATTGTTTCGTATTTAAATAGGATTCTTGTGACTCATTTATCAGCGTTTCACTTCCGGGAAATTTCACACATTCTGCTGGGAGAGTAAAAGGAATGTTTAGCTCACGCATTGTTCTTTGGTTGTTTTTAAACACTTGGAACGCCAAAAGCTCTAGCATGTTCTCCCCACCTAAATAACGGTCCCCTCCCGCTGCAAAATGCTCGATGACATAATCATACCTGCTTTCTTTCAAGCCCGCTTCACGCCAAATCCCAAAATCAAAATCTGTCGTTCCTCCACCAAAATCAAACACGCCATAGTATGTTTTTTCATCCTCTTCAGGTTCAAACCCGTATTCCTGTAACGCACAAACGGCATAGGCAGCAGGTTCACTCGCCCCAGCGGTGACACGAAACTTTTTCATTAATTCTTCATCCTGCTGAATCGGCATAGGAAGCGTCTTTTTTAACCCACGCTCAAAGCACTTCAGAATTTTTTCCCTTACCTCTTTTTCATACGTCACCGGGAAAGATAAGGTGTAGTCCAGGTAAATTCCATTGTTCTGGTTATTGATATACAAACCGAGGTAGTAGGCATATAATTCAATTGGATTGATTTCCTGATCGGTTAAGTCCAAAAAGGAACGCAGTACAACGGCATACCCCCTCTTGTCCTTTAATCGGAGTTCGTTATTCTTTTCTCCAGCCCACTGCTTTAAATTATTCAATATAGAATAATAATGGTCACTCTTTCCATTCATCAAGTTGTTAAGGGCATTGTGGGAAACCGTCACATCCTGCCACCTTGTATCCGGTCTTCCTTCTTTTTCTTGATAAAGCTCCAGGAAATGTTCTAAATCGATAAATTCGATCACGGTTGGATTTTCATAATGCCAGTCTTGTACTTCCGTGTTAAGGTAGCCAATCCCTATACGCATGGGAAGAGTAAAATCACTTTCTTCTTGATGGACGACCACTGTACTTTTCGTTCCAAAGTCAATACCAACTATGCCGTCCTCCCTGATATCCATTTTAGGGTTTCTGGCCATTATTTCTTCGTTCAGTTTTATCGTTAAAGGTTTTTCAGCAGAGTGGACAGGCCATAAATCCCAATGTCCCCGGTTTGGATCTGTTAACATCTTTTCATCATATGTATCAATATCAGCTCTTACTTTTTCAGAGTTTAAAAGCTTCTCATAAAAAGTGTTGGAATCGATAGCGATCGATGGCAATTCTTCAAGAAAACTTTCCTGATCTAAACCCTTTAATTGATATAATGCCAGCAAATAATCATACTCCTTCTGGCGTTCTGCGCTTAATCCGCTTGGAACTAATCGGTTTTCCAGCCAGAGATGGAGAGCCTTTCGGTCATTGATTTCAAAGGCATTTTCCCCATTTAAACGGAAAACGGGAACGAAAAATCCCTTTCCCAGCAAATTGTTTTTTTGATTTACTACATCGTAGCTTTGAATGTCGTACCCGTTGGATTTAAACGCTATCGATTTAGAAGAGTTAGCCGTTTGATTGGCAAATATCCTTGAAATGGAAGGGTTTTTACTCGCGGAATAATCGTCTAAAGCTAGTATTCTCTTATATACAGGGTGATCGGTTGTATTGAAACTTTTCACAGCCTCTTCCCGTGTCATGACATCACCATTAAAACCGGAAACGTCCAGATGCTTTTTGTAGTCAAAATCCTCTTCCACTAATTCATAGTATTTTCTATAAGGAAATAAAGCTGCGATGTTGTGATCATATATAATATTCCCGTTATTCATGTAAACCCATCTGGAACGGAGCATCTTTTTAATGTCTTGAAAGAAGCTCGCTTCATCCTTGAAGAGGGTTTCTTCTGCACTCTGATATAAATGGCTGATTAAAGATTTCAATTCTTTATAAGTCATTGAAATGGCAGAGACCGGAACGGTTTGGGAATCAGGTGAGAATAGAACCTGCTCTTCGTTCTTATTCATTAAGTATATGGAACTGTCTATGTTGTTTTTTTCAGCTAAGCTTGTTACGTTCTCATGCGGCTCTTTATCTTCTATCGTTTCTTGTTTTTCAACTTCTTTTAATAATTCTTCTGAAATTGCATCACCAGAATCCAAATAACATATCAGATCACCAATCTTGACTATAGTGTCCTCCGCTACATTCAATTCTTTAAGGGTTCCTTCCTTTTCTGAAAAGAGGTCAAATTCGATGCCCTCACAGCTGAATTTGGCTAAGCTTTCGCCAACCGTAATATAATCGCCTGGCTGTTTATACCATTGCATAAGAAGGATTTTTTCAATGCCTTCTTCAATCTCTGGGATAATAATCGATGTCATTGTATTTCTCCTTTAATATCATTCTCTTTTTCGCCTGCTAGATTCTCACAACCGATTTTTTTATGGTTTTACCATTAATGCTTATATAACCCGGCAGCAGGATGTCCGTAATGTTCCCTGATATTTTGCTATTGAGGGCCCTTATGTACAAGTCTTCCCTGAAGACCTCATTCATTTTCACTTGCTGTATTTTATATAAAGGGGTATCGTATGTTTTACCGTATTCTTGAAAGAAATACATAAAAAGGGCGAGCAAAATCTCTCTTTCCTGCTCTCTTCCTTCCATAATCTCGTTTTTGATAAAATCCCACAAAGATGAAATGTTTTCATATTGCACACCACAAACAATGAATTCCTGCACCGACCCGCCCTTGAAAATTCCTTTTAACGAACTTTTAGTGGTTTCGGATAATTGTTGAACAGCTTCGTAAAGTTCTTCCGCTTCCCGATAGTCAGCTCTTCTCTTTTGCAATTCAGTATAATAGGCTTCCATTTTCACATTTAGATGGGTAATCTTTATTTGGTACTCACTAATTTCCGCTTTCTTCGACTCAATCTCTTGTTGGAGTCTTGCTATTTCTTTTTCTTTTCCTCTCAGCAGCTCCTTATATTCCCCCATTTGACTCAACGAGGCCGCTTCAGCTATTGCTTTTATCTTTTCAATGACCCTTTCGTCTTGAAGGGAAACCATTAATGACTCAATAAAACCATCATCTAACTCTTTATTCATCTCTTCACTCCTTTCAAAGTGTTAACCAAACCTATTCGCTCTGTATATGTATGAAAAGGTTTTTTTGCCATAGAAAAAACCCCTCCCAGATAGACTGTTAGGAGAATACAACCATAACTTATATTCCAAGAAAGCAGTAGTGAGATTACTTATTTTCAAAAATGCGTATATACCGTATTAATGAAGTATTGATAATATGATGCTTACTATCACTTTTCACAATAAAATACTCACAGTGCTCCATCCTTTTCAAGACTTCTTGTAAAACATCCTCTTTTTTACTGCTCAATCCTTTTTTTATTTTCTCCCACTTAACATCAGCGTCAAGAGTATAACAAACATTGAATTCCTTTAACAGGTTAATCTTCCCCTTAAATGCTTTAGTTTCTTTATCTGTTTTTATTGTTAATATCTAATCCGAATTCAATAATCAACAGTATTAAATCATGTGATTTTTCCTCAATCCGATATACTGTCTCCATAGTTCTACTTAATAATATTCGTTATGATCATATTGTTTAAGTGGGTTGAAATAACTAGGGTTAAACCTGCTTACTGGATAAGAAAAGGCCTCCCATCAATAACTGTGGGAGGACTTCAACTTTAAAGACATTCACATGTTAGATGAGCACCGATGATTACACATGCTCCCCATCCTATACAAACGCGAACAAAAAAAGCCCTTCTCGTTTGAGATGGCCTCTAGTTATGCTGTTTCAGCGCAATCATTTAACTTTTAAATCGCATTGCTTGATGCTAGTGGATTCTTGATTGTTCGCATACATGTTTGTATGGGAGCTTAAACAAATTATCCATAACAGCAGTAACACAATCCTCGCAATAATAATTGACGAACTCTCTACCTTGTTCAAAAAGTGGTGTCATCGTATCTATGTCAGCCCATTTAAAACAGTAAATACACATTTGCCTCATGATATATCACTCCTTTTTCATGCAGAAATAATTGGTAATAATCAAAAGAAGAATATGTGCTACCTGTCGACATCATTCATGAAACGCTACTCTTTCTTCGTAAGTAACCCAGACCATTAATAGGCACAGCATAGAAATAAACCGCTATCATTTATATACCACTTTACCTGAATATTAAACCACCCCAAAAACATTATTCGTTGCCGTCGATCTTTTCACCAAGATTCTTTCTCTTTTGGTGGAATTTCACCCAGGATTAAAATTTGCGTTTACTCCGTTTCCTGATTGGAAATAACATAATAAATCTTTTAACTATAAACAGAGTAGGAGTGATATTTTTGAAAAGGCATTCCAAAAAAATCAAACATAAAGCAAAAACTACTTTGAATAAAATAAAGACTAATATTAAGGAAACATTATTTGATATCTCAGACATTCGAGCAACATCTGTACAGCAATTGGCTGATTTTATACAACATCACCCTGATACAAAAGTCACCAAGAAACAAATGCTTGGAATTTCCTATGCCTTCTATAGTTTAGAAACAGAAGGGTATCATTATTATTTAGAAACCAACAAATCCAAAATTTTGCAGTTGGATGGGTATTATAAGAATAAAAAAATGGTATCTTATCGATCATATAGGGATTATTATCAATTAAATACACCATTTAAATTTCCCATCTAAAATTTTGAGTCTAAGTTATTTAAAGGCTTGTACAATTTGAACATTGTTTTACCTCTCAAGAAACTCACTTTCCTCGCAGGAGTCTCACACCAGTTCCAATCAACTTTGTTTTAACATTTAAATGGTCCCCTTTTGTTACATAAAAAAAAGAGCTGCCAAAGCAGCTCTCTTTTTGAAGCAAGGTACCTTCTCCAATTCATGAACGGTCATTGAAAAATGCTTGTCTCTTTTGTCTCTTTCCATCACTGCCAGTTTGTGTGAAAGACCCCTGCTAAATCACGTCGCTCATAGGTATGTGCCCCAAAATAATCACGTTGTGCTTGCAGTAGGTTAGCATTTGAAATGCCTGTACGATAACTATCGTAATAAGTAAGTGAAGAGCCTAAACATGGAAACGAGATGCCAGAATTTATTCCCTCGCAGACAACCTTTCGCAATCCTGCCTGGTAATTTGCAACCTTTTCAGCGAAATATGGTGAAATCAATAAATTGGCCAGATTCGGCTGCTCTTGATAGGCTTCGCTAATGACATTTAAAAATTCTGCCCGAATGATGCAGCCGCCGCGGAAAATAAGCGCAATATCCTTTAAAGGCAAGTCCCAGCCGTTAAGTTCAGAACTCATTTTATATTGAGTGAAACCCTGCGCGTATGCACAAACCTTGCCCATATATAATGCTTGCCTAATATAGTCAATCCACTCATTTTTATCTAATTGTTGCTGAACGTTCTCAGGCCCTGTTAGAATGTTTTCTGCATGAACCCGCTCTTCTTTTAAAGCGGAAATGTAGCGAGCAAACAAAGACTCGGTAATAATCGATGCTGGTATTCCGTTATCAATTGCTTGCATACTGGTCCATTTCCCTGTTCCTTTTTGTCCTGCCTTATCAAGAATCACATCGATCAAGGGTAAGCCCGTTACTTCATCTTTCTTCCTTAAAATTTCCGCTGTGATTTCGATTAAATAACTTTTCAGTTCGCCTTCATTCCATGTTTCAAAGATGTCAGCAATTTCATTAACCTCTAAATGCAATTTTTCTCTTAAAAACGTATAAGCTTCGGCGATTAATTGCATATCTGCATACTCAATCCCGTTATGTACCATTTTCACAAAATGACCTGCCCCTTTTGGACCGATATAGGTACAGCAAGGAGCATCATTTACTTTGGCTGCGATTTTTGTCAGGATTGGAGCTACTTTTTCATAGGCGTCCTTATCTCCGCCTGGCATGATTGAAGGTCCTTTTAACGCACCGACTTCCCCACCGGAAATACCAATTCCTACATAACTGAATCCTTTAGATTTCAATTCATCATATCTGCGTTCAGTATCTTCGTAATGGGAGTTACCGCCGTCCATGATAATATCGCCTGATTCAAGATGAGGAAGTAATGAAGTGATCACCGAGTCGATCGGTTTACCCGCAGTCACCATAAGAAAAATCTTTCTCGGTGTTTCCAGTGACTGAACAAAGTCTTGGATCTCGTAATATGGATGAATCGACTGACCGTCCAATTCAGCAACAAGCTGATCCGTTAAATCTCTTGTGTAGTTATAGACAGCCACTTGTTCCCCTTTACTAGCCATATTTAAAGCGATATTACTGCCCATTACCCCTAAACCAATGACACCAATTGTATTGTACATTTTATTTCTGCTCCTTCTATGTAAGAATAATAGGCAGTAAATCCCTGCCATAAGTGGGGGATTTACTGCCGGGAAAGGCTTATACAAATAAGCTTAGTAATAGAATAAATCCTAATCCAGCTACTGAAATAATTGTCTCAAGCAAAGTCCACGTTGCAAATGTTTCTTTCATGCTTAAACCAAAATACTCTTTAAACATCCAGAAACCAGCATCGTTAACGTGTGAAGCGATTAAACTTCCCGCTCCTGTCGCAAGTACAACTAGAGCAAGGTTAACGTCCGTCTGACCTAACATCGGAATAACTAAACCAGCTGTCGTTAAGGCTGCAACGGTAGCAGATCCCAATGAAATACGCAGGATTGCCGCGATGATCCAGGCAAGCAAGATTGGTGATAATGATGTTCCTTTGAATAATTCAGCTACATAGTCACCTACACCGCCGTCGATCAATACTTGTTTGAAGGCTCCGCCGCCCCCAATGATCAAGAGCATCATTCCGATATGCAGAATCGCTGATGTACAGGATTCCATAATATCTTTCATAGGAATCTTTCTTGCTAACCCCATTGAATAGACCGCAAATAATAAGGAAAGTAACATGGAAGTACCTGCTTCACCAATGAAACGGATAGCTGCCAGTAAACCATTATCTTCAAATCCGATTGTTTTTTGCATCAAAGTGATAATCGTAGCAATTGACATTAATATAACCGGAAGTAAAGCGGTAAATACACTGATTCCAAATCCAGGTGTATCTTCAAGTTTAAATGATTTTTGTTCTCCTAAAGAGGCAATGCTGCCTGTTTTCGTAAATGATTCAGGTACTAATCTTTTCGCTATTTTCGTAAATACTGGTCCAGCCAAAATAACGGTTGGAACCGCAATGATGAAGCCATAAAGTAAAACCTGGCCAATGTCTGCACCATATTCACCAGCAATAACGGTTGGTCCTGGGTGTGGCGGTAAGAAACCGTGTGTTACGGATAATGCCGCTACCATTGGAATACCAAGATACAATATCGAAACTTTTAATTCCCTTGAAATCGCAAAAACGATTGGAATCAATAATACTAAGCCCACTTCAAAAAATAAGGCGACACCGATAATAAATGACGCTGCCACGACAGCCCATTGAATATTCTTTTCCCCGAATTTTTTAACAAGGGTCATGGCAATGCGTTGCGCTCCGCCTGAATCTGCGATCAACTTACCCAACATCGCTCCAAGTCCAAAGATTAACGCTAAGTGGCCAAGTGTTCCGCCTAATCCAGCTTCAATGGTTTTGACAATTCCGTCAAGTGGCATCCCAAGTGCTAAAGCCACTCCAAACGATACAATGATCAAGGAAATAAAGGTGTTTAATTTTAAGCCCATTATTAAAATTAATAAGGCGACAATTCCTAAAGCGACAATAACTAATGGCATTGTAATCCCCCCATGTCTTTACTTTGCAGCATTTATTAAGTTTCTTTGATAATTCGCAATCTGTGTATACTCGTTTTCCAATACCCTTGATAGGTTAATGAAAATCGGCAGCAGCTGCCTATATTCTTTTACAGAACCAGCTATCGGTGTGTGCTTGTGGGTATTGCCTATCATTTCAGAAACTACTTCGAAGGAATCAATTTCCCCAGCGGCATATAACCCTAATATACAAGCACCAAGGCATGAACTTTCGTAGCTTTCTGGAACCACGACTTCCGATTCGAAGATATCGGACATCATTTGCCGCCAAACAGCCGACCTTGCGAAGCCTCCCGTAGCTTGAATTCGGGTCACGGGACCGTCCATGCATTCGGTTAAGGCTAAAAATACTGTGTATAAATTGTAAATGACTCCCTCTAGAGCCGCTCGAATCATATGTTCTTTCTTATGCGACAGTGTTAATCCGAAAAATGAACCCCGTACGTCCGGATTCCATAATGGTGCACGTTCACCTGCAAGATATGGATGGAATAACAATCCATCAGCGCCTGGTCTTACGCGTTCGGCAATCTTGGTCAAAACTTCATAAGCGTCGATTCCGAGTCTTTTCGCCGTTTCCACCTCAGAAGAAGCAAATTCATCGCGAATCCAGCGAAGGACCATCCCGCCATTGTTTACCGGCCCGCCAATCACCCAATGCTTTTCCGTTAAGGCATAGCAAAAGATTCTTCCTTTTTCGTCTGTTTTCGGCTCGTCAATAATCGTCCGAATCGCACCGCTCGTCCCAATCGTGACAGCGATTTCACCTTTACGGATAGCGTTTACACCTAGATTTGAAAGGACACCATCACTTGCCCCAATGACAAAAGAGGTTTCTGGATCAATCCCGATCTGTTTGGCTAAATCCGGGTCACAGTTATTAAAGATTTTTGTTGTTGGTACGAGTTCAGATAATTGATCACGCGTTATTCCAGCAATTCTTAGGGCTTCCTCATCCCAATCCAAATTTTTGAGATTCAACATGCCCATCGATGAAGCAAGGGAATAATCGACCACATATTGATCAAAGAACTTTTTAAAGATATATTCTTTAATCCCGATATATTTTTTAACATTGGTTGCGATCTCCGGGCGATCATTCACGATCCAGGTGATCTTGGATAATGGTGACATCGGGTGAATCGGTGTTCCGGTTCGTTTGTAAACTTCATGCCCATCTAATTCATCCTTTATTTTATGGGCCCAAGCTTCACTGCGATTATCTGCCCAAGTGATGCATGCGGTTAGCGGCTGGTCATTTTCATCCATAGCTATAACACTATGCATCGCACTGCTAAATGAAATGAATGTTGGTTTTTTATCTGGATGCTGCTTCGTTATATTTGAAAAGGCTTTCAGAACAGCCTGGAAAATCTCCTCAGGGTCTTGTTCCGCCGTTGTCATATCCGGTGTGTAAAGAGGATAGCCAATATTCTCTTGCTGGATGACATCGCCTTTTTTCGTGAATAGTACAGCTTTTGTACTTGTTGTACCGATGTCTACACCTAACATATAGCTAGTCATTTTCTTGTTCGACTCCTTTTGAAAGCATCTGTTGGGCCATCCATAAGTCTTCAACTTTCTCTTGAACATCATCAAAGTTTTCATGTAACGACTTAATCATGATGTCTCGATCTTTTGTTTTGATCGCATCAATATAAAGTTGATGATTATTTATGATCCGTGTAAAGTCTTCATACTTTTCTTTAAAACGACTGCGCATGGATAGAAGAATCAAACTTTCCATCACAGGTTTTAAATTATCCCAGATCATCAGGATGTAGGAATGATCGATAGATCGAATGATCGTTTCGTGGAACAGAACATCCTGATAGGAAAACTCATCCGCATCAAGGTATTTTATGGACACTTTCATCATTTCCAATATTTTACTAAGTTCCATTACCAATTCATTCGTGTTCATCCTTACTAAACGTTCAAATACAAACGTTTCGATGAGTATACGTACATCATAAATTTCTGAATACTTTTTTTCTGTTAAACCAATGACGACCGCACCCATTCTTTCTAATCGGATGATATTTTCAGAGGCCAGTATTTTTAACGCTTCACGAACTGGTGAGCGGCTTACACCAAAATCAGCAGCTAATTTATTTTCAGATAGGATGGCACCGCTTTCAATCATCCCCGAAATAATACGCATTCTAAGCTCGGATGTAACACGATCACCAGCTGAAGCTTTTGAAAGCCATTTTACAGGATAAAGAAATTCCTTTGATTCAGCCATATATTCACCTCTATTAGAGTTCAAGTACACTTGTATACAAGTATTATAATCTTAAAATAATTAGTAATGCAAGTTTTTTAAATTCAATTGGATTCTCGTTAATATAGTCAAGTTTATTGGGAGTTTAGAAGGTTCTGGGGCAAAAATAATGACGAACCACAGGGTGGTAATATCTGTTAATCGAGGGATTAAGCAGCTACTCTGAACAACTTATGAATGAATCCAACGTCATTTTGGGCAGACTTTGCCCGTTGATGAGGTTAGTACCCTATTAGAGATTGCACGTTACTTGTCCGGCTAGTATAGGTTGCTACTTGCGGGGGATCTAGCTGCCTTCCAGATAGCCCTCATTCACCTATAAAAAAAGCTATCACTGATAAACCTGCTTGCGTTTGTCTTCGGCCTTGCCTTGTTCTCTTTGACTTGCTTCTAGGTCTTGTTGTGATGTTCGAGCGAGCACAGGTCGCTACTCGCGGCGATTTAGCTGCCTTCAGTACTATCGTAGGTTGTCCCTCATTCACCCCTGTATATTTCTTTAGTACTGAAATGTAGGTGGTACTGCATCAATTATTATTCCGATTGTGATTGGCTTCCTGGCCCAGGGCGGTAATTTTGCTCCTGCACTTACCCCTATTGCTTGTATAACCTTCGCAGGAGCACTGTCCTACATTTTCTTGGTTGGTAAAATCGAAAGGGGGCAGGATTTTGCTGATGTTGATTTACGGCATGGTAAGAAGTTATCGAGCTAATTATGAATGCGTAGAATATCTACAAACAACAAAGCAATGCATCCCGAAAATTTGGGATCACTGCTTTGTTGTTTGTAATTCAAAGGAGCAGGAAAGAAAACTTCTTATACTCTAGAGGCCTGTCTCTTGATAAGGCTAAATAATATAGAAGCTAAATGCAGTAATTATTGCTTAAACAAGCTTTTTGCAAAAGGCCGATAAGGAGTATTATTTTGTCGATATCTACTCAGAATTTGTAGATATTTCTCGGGAAATTGTTGAAATTTGAAAATAGTGATTGCGAATAGTTGGAACAAAGGAATTTCTACTTTTGATTTGTTTGCCTTAGGTTTAAATAGTTATTAACGGAAATTAACACCTGAATATCGTAAAGGAGACTAAAATAAAGGTAATGAATCCTTTTCTTATTGAAGTAATGCTTCGTAATGGTTTTTTTGTTGTTCAGTTTTAAGCTGTGACATGTCGTTTGTCAGTTAGATGTTCATTTCACGTGTAGCTGTGAGTTCATTGGTTAAAAGATTAAGCTCTCTTTTAATTGAATGAGAGCATGGGTTAAATTGTCATATGTATCGGGTATCGCTATCTCTGTTTTATTGGTTCCTTCTCATCTTACTTTTTCTTGATACAAGGGTCTTTAGCTATATCGTTTAGGGGGCTGCCCGTATCGCGTAACACTTAAGCGTTTCGATGTCGGATTGAACGAAGGAATGCGAATTTACATATTTTAACAATTAATATCCATTTCGCTCTAAGTTTTAAACATACTTACGAACATTGATTTTGCATCTCCACTTCTTTGCCACTTCCTTGAAAGAGGATCCTCATTCATTCGGATGTATATACTGTCGCATATCGGACCTTCCTTTCTATTAAAGATGAAGGTTCCTTGGATTTATTTTCATGTTATATCGCCCAGCGATACGAAACACACAAAAGAACAGATAGGCCCCTTTCTTGAGGAACACTATTGAGGACATAGATCTTGCTGGAGCTGGGAAACCGTTGGTTTAAGCTGTGACATATCGTTTGTCAGTGGACGTTCATTTCAAGCGTAGCTGCGAGTTCATTGGTAAATCTCATTTATTTGTTTGGAATTATGGGTTAAGTTGTCATATATATCGGGTATCGCTATCTCTGTTTCATTGGTTCCTTCTAATCTATCTTTTTGTAGATACACAGGCCTTTAGCTGTACCCTCTAGGACTTGTCCGTATCGCGTAACGCTATGTGCGCTTCAATGTCAGATTGAATAAAGATAGGCAACCACCATCTTAAAACCTCATATCCGTTTCGTTCTAAGTTTTGACCATACTTTTGAACAGTGGGTGTGCATCCCCTCTTCTTCTTCCGCTTCCTTAGAAAAGAATACTCGTTCATTCGGATGTATATCATGTTTGCATATCAAACGCCGCTTTTCTATTAAACCTAAAGGTTCGAATTTATTTGCAAGTTATATCGCCCAGCGATACGAAACACACAAAAAAAGCCGATCTATCCCTGTCTGGAGCACCTCTAGTAAGGATGACTCCTGTTTTTGAATGCAAGGTGTATTTTGTTTTAGATGCATATCGCTTAAACAAATCCCCAATGAATTTCAATTGAGCCTATGGTAGAACGTCCGCTACATTGGTATCGCCGAGCATTTACATAACAGGTGCCAAATCCTGTAAAGTTGAAAGATTCTTTCTTAATTCTATTTTTCAGCTACGCGAATCATATATGACACTATGAATTTTTAGGATTCGCATCTCTATGCTTTTATCCATCATTATTTATTTAAAAAATATTTATTAAATGTTTCATCATCAATAACAAATCAATACACAGCTAGGCAAAAAACCTTAACAGTCACCTTATTTTCTGAATATGGAGAAAAGTGCCCGCCATTTTTCGGAACGTTTTTGTATAGTCTCTTCTAAACGTTTATTAAATTCATTTTGTGAACTCCATTCCTTTTTCTGTTCGTCCCGCATATTTTGTATTTCTTTTTGTAAGAGTTCACTTTTTTGTTTTTCTTGTTCCAGCAATGTTTCGTAATGGGTATTTTGTTGTTCTGTTAATTGTTCAATTTTAGAATTAGTTCTTTGCGCTGAATTTCCAATACTAGAACTTATAACATGATGATCTTGCTGGAGCCGGGAAACCTTTGTTTTAAGCTGTGACATATCGTTTGTCAGTTGGACATTCATTTCACGTGTGGCTGCCAGTTCATTGACTAAAAACATTAAGACCTCGTTTAATTGATTGGGGTCGTGGGGTGAATTTTCATATGTATCGGGTATCGCTATCTGTGTTTCATTGGATCCTTCTAATCTTTCTTTTTGTTGATATACAAGGTCTTTAGCTGTATCGTCTAGGGGCTTGTCCGTATCGCGTAGCGCTATAAGCGCTCCGATGTCAGATTTAACAAAGATACGTCGATCTCCATCTTTCAAAAACTCATATCCATTCCGCTCTAAGATTTGACCATATTTTCGAACAGTGGGAGTTGCAATCCCCACTTCTTCTGCCACTTCCTTGGAAGAGAAAGCTCGTTCATTCAGTTGTATATCGCGTCGCATATCGGACCTCTTTTCTATAACTAGTTGTATCTGTAGTCTACCTGACCTTAAATTTTCTGTCTAGATAAGTATAGCCTATCCAGAAGTCGTTAGGGATAGCGATAAGATTTCCTTTTCCTTTCTTCTGATTTGTTTACTTACATTAGCATTCCATACCATTCAAATTGATGAAAGACTCGTGAAAATGCTGAAACACAATAAGATTAAGCAAAAAGAAATAAAACTTCAGAGAATCGTTCCTTTACACCAGTTTGGACCGATTCTATTATTTTTTCACACTAAAAAAAGCTCGACCCAAATGGCACATTATATGCCTTTTGGGTCAGCTCATTTTTTCATTATTTCATCAGCTTTGCTACTGGCTTCGAAAGAAGCAATAAAACAATACCTAAGCCAATTGTTACAAAACCAATTACACTGAAGATTTCCAGGTAACCTAAAGACTGCGTATATGCAGCTAATTGTCCGGCTACCATATTAGCTACCGCGGAGCTTGCCAGCCATACTCCCATTAGAAGAGAGGCAAGCTTGATTGGAGCAATTTTACTTACCATTGATAAACCAACTGGTGAAATCATTAATTCGGCTAATGTATGAAGGAAATACGTTACAATCATGAACAGGATGTTTACTTTCAGCGCTGTATCATTTCCTGTATACATAACAGCAGGAAGCAGTACTAAGAAACCTAAACCAACAGTGACTAAACCAAGAGCCATCTTCGTTGGGGTTTTTAAGTCACCTCGTTTTGAGCTGCCAAGCTTGTACCATAATGCAGACATAATTGGCGCTAAAATCACGATGAATAATGGGTTCAATGATTGGAACCAGGCAGTTGGAACCTCAAAACCAAATACATTCCGATCAATTTGGTCATTAGCATACAATGTCAATGAACTTCCTGCCTGCTCGAAAGCGGCCCAGAACGCAATAACGAATACTGCCAAAATAACGATAGCCGCTGTACGTTTTTGTTCTCTTTTCGTTAACGGTGCAGCTGACTTTTGACCAGCTGTAACTTCCGGTTTGCCAGTAGGTTCTTTACCGATATCGCCTAAATAGCGATTTCCTAATAAGTTGAAAACTAACTGCCCTACAATCATGCCAATTGCTGCTGTCAAGAACCCATATTTATAGCTCATCAGGCCAACTACTAATGGTGCGAAGAAAGCCCCAACATTAATACCCATATAGAAGATGGTGAAAGCTCCATCACGACGCGGATCGTTGTCTTCATAAAGATCACCAACAATTGTCGAGATGTTTGGCTTGAAGAAACCATTACCGATAATCAATAAACCAAGACCAATGTAAAGCGCTGTCAAACTCTGACTTGAGAATAGTGAAAAGTTACCAAGCGCCATTAAAATACCGCCAATCGTGATTGCCAATCTTCTGCCTATGAAACGGTCAGTCAAGTATCCGCCAATCATTGGCGTAATATAAACGGCACCAGTAAAGAATCCGTATATGCCCATAGCCGTAGATTTGTCGACCCCAAGCCCGCCATTTACAACAGTTGCTGTTAAGTAAAGAACAAGAATTGCTCTCATTCCGTAATAGCTGAAGCGCTCCCATGCCTCAGTCGCGAACAGCATATACAGTCCTGGAGGATGCTTTTTCCTGGACTGGTTTGGCTGCTGAACATCATCTTTTAAAAGTGCTTGCATAATAAAGTCCCCCTAAATATGGTTAAATATTAAACCATCCACCAATCGTTACTTTCACAAAATAATTGCATGGTTTTTATTTTAATATATAAATTATTGATTTCGTTCCACGTTCCACCTACGCCTAATACGATGATGCCGACGCATGCCATCCACCCCACCATCAGTAAGCGTTTACATTTCTAAACTTGACTCTGGTGCAAAAGAAATCAGATAGCAAAATCTACATGAACATTAACTAATAAAATTCATTCATTTTACTCGAAGACATTCAATGAAGACATTTAAATTTCAAAGAATATTTAGTGTTGTAAAATAATTTTATATTATCAGAAAATATAAAAATACAGAAAAAAAAGAAAAAAAGTCCTACTGCATTAGCGGCCTGTGCAGCAACGGAGACCCCCATTATAATAAAAAAAACTGCCTTGTTTTAAGGCAGTTTCAGACTGTTGACAAACTCGATTTTAATTAAGATTGCCTACATTATTTTTGAGGAAGTTTAAAATATGAACGTTGATTTCTCTCCAGGCACTCGCTTTCCGCGGGCGGTCCGAGAGCCTCCTCGGCGCTCTTGGCGCCTGTGGGGTCCCGCTTTTCCCGCAGGAGTCTCGTACCTTCCGTTCCAATCAACTTTGTTTAAAAATTCAGATGAACCCCTTTTGTTTACAAACTCAAACTGCCTTGTATTAAGGCAGTTTTTTACTCAACAATCCATTGATATAAATTTTTCGGTCTTCCTATTTTTTGATAACTCACAATAGTTTCCACTTTTCCTTCATCAAGTAAATGCATAATATAGCGATAGACGGTCGGATAAGCCAAACCAACTTCTTTAGAAATTGTATCAACAGAAAAAGGTTCACGATTAGAATTCAGAAAACCACTAACGTGACAAAGTGTTTTCTTACTAATTCCCTTTGTTACAAATACATCCTTTTCTTCACTGGGCTTTTGCTGCGGAGCTGATTGAGTTAATTTTGCAAGGCGAGCATGCAGTTGAATTCTTGAAATCAAATCAGGCGCTTTTACAGGCTTTAACGCAAAATCCGTTGCGCCTGCTTCAAGAAAGCGATCAGCAATTTCCTGTCGTTCATCGACTGTTAATACAAGAATCGGAACATCAGCATTAAGTTTACGAAGCTCACCCACTGTTTTTATTCCGTCCATTTCCGGCATATGATAATCAACTAAAACAACATCTGCTCCTTTTTCTGCAAACACATTTAACCCTTCTTTTCCGTTGTTAGCCGTATCTACATTCCAGCCGGCAAATTCACAAATTTCTCTTAGCATATATTGAATTGATGCATCATCATCAATGACTAAAATGTTCATCTTGACACACTCCTCTCAGCTAGTTTAATCCAAATTATTGTCCCGTGCCCAAGCTTGCTGTCAATTTCTAAAGATGCACCATGTCCTTCAGCAACTTGTCGTACGAAAGCTAACCCCATCCCTGGATGCGATTTCGTACTAAACCCAGCTTTCCATATTTTCAGCTGCTCTTTAGGTGAAATCCCTTTCCCATTATCTGATACGCCCAACCAAAGTTCATTTCTATAGGTTTTCACCTTAAGCAAAATCTTGCCATCCTCTATTCCATTCACTGCATCGTAAGCATTGTCAATTAAATTCACTAATGCCCTCGTCATTCGGATTTTATTAATTAAAATTTTAATTTCAGGATCTGTTTGAAACTCTACCTTCAGATTAAGATTTGTCCCGCTCAGTCTGCTTGCTTCGACGTATTCAACTAAATCTTTTATACGGCACCAATGTTTTTTATCATCATATAAAATCTCGGAAATCATGTCGCTAACGGAATGAATCGATGATGAAACCTTTTGACAATATTCTTTAATTTTAGAATCGTCCACTTTCAAACTAATTAAAGAATTTAGCCCCTCAATTGCTGTGAGAGGTGTTTTTAAATCATGGACCAGATATAGTGCTTCTCGTCCTGATCTTGACTGCATTGCTTCCAACTGCGCATAATGAAGCTCTTGCTTTATCCGCCACTTTTGTTCAGCTAATGAAAAATACACAGCTAAAATAACAGCATTAATAACAAAAATTAAACACAAAGTTAAACTGTACAATGTTAATGATTGCTCAAATCCGATTTGAACCGCTATATCTTTTAATTCCTTTGAAATCGACCCTTGGCCAAATCCATATTTAGATAAAGAAGGAATCTCATTCAGCCATTCAATCCCAAAGATTAATTGGGAACAAATAATCGTTTTAATAATTGGCTTTAGCCTATCCTTTTCAAAGGCTTGCAATAATAAGATGGCTAACAACAATAACAATGCATATGCGCTAAATGAGTATGTTAAAGAATAATAAGCATTTATCACGATATAGTCGAGAGGAATAACAATAAGAGGAATGATAATTTTTAACCATGGACGGTTTAAACGATCACCGATTTCGTCTCCCAACAGCAATGCACCGATATAATGAAACAAAGCTAAAACTGTATTTAAAGAAATTAACAAAAAAACGGCAAGCATTAACTTATTTCCTGTTTCTTCACCTTCTCTTAATGAAATAAGCAAATCAGTAAGACCAATTTCGTCAGGACCCAACCACGATAGTAAGAATACCCCGAATAAAATCACTCCGATTTTCATCCATATTGTCCAAGACTTCATAAGACTAGATATCATAATCATTTCACCTTTAATAGACTAATTGCCTATAGAATAGAATGATAACCATTCTTTCATTTCGTATTTATTTTAAATTTATGTACACCCTTGCATAATCTCATTATACGCAATTCATAGTAATTGTGAAAATTATAAAAAAGTGGGTCCGTGGATGAGCCACCCTCTATGGAGAAAAGCTACCCTATAGACAAAAAATTAATTATTATAACGTCAAATCATTCTGGAATTATTTACCTACACTACATTGTTTTTTCCATAGAAAAAACACCGCCACATTGATTGGTTGATATTTAATATCTACTTTTCAACGAAAGGTGTTTTTACTTTTCTCATTTTTCAGGTCAGTGTAACTATAGAAAAAGGGGTTTTCTTTCTTTAGCTTTTGGATATTTAGTTAGTTTGCCGAATTAATATTACATACTGATGCTTGTTGAGATTATCATACTTTATTGTTCCAAGAGGTAATTACATAAATCAACTTGAAAATATTGATTTCTCAAGGATTTAATTAGATAAATAGGGTTCACATCAATATTTACATGTAACAATGCCTTTTCAAAGGTATCCATGGACACTGAAGGATTATCTCCTAATAATGATGCAATGACTGCTTCATATTTACCCTTTTGGTAAGTACCTTCCTTTTTATCTTCTAAAGCATGAAGTATATCAAAAATTACCTTTGAATCCTTTTCACTCAAATCATTATTCAAAATGAAATGAAAAAAAGTATATTGTTCAGGATTTTTATCCAAAGCAATTGTAAGTAATAACTTTTGATGATATTTCATCTTTTTAAATTCATCTATTAACTCATCCATTAAATTCAACTCCTACTATTATAATACCCAAAGTGCAATTGCCCAAGCAATAGATCTAGCAGCACTTGGTGCAAAGCCTAATTCATGTATCATGAAATCAACTAATCTTGCTTCAATTTTATTAGACATTCTGTCTAATGCATCACCAATTTCAAAAGCATGTTTTTTCAAAAGCTTACCATTGGCAGGTGATAAGCTACCAACAATTTTGCTCATTGCTGTACCACCATACTTTAGTGCATACACTACAACTGTCTTTTTAAATCCCCTTTTTCTGGACTCAATTTCTAATTGTTGAATAATTTCAGATGACATTTGAGTACCATCATAAGGATTGACGGGGTTGGCCTGTTGCATTAACACACTTGTTGGAGTTGATTGGTAAGCAATGACACTTTCTATTTCTTCTAGGCTGATTGGGGTTTGCTCGGTTACTATTATAGAACCAACTTCAGTATTTGTTCGAATTGTTGATTCATTTATTTCAGAAGCAGAAGCTTTTGAAAATGGAGCAAAAGCTGAAAGTAGAAAAATACTTGTAACAGCTGGAACTATAATTCTCTTAACACCAATATCTCTAACTCTAATAATTTTCATTGTGGTCAAACTCCTTTTAACAATGGGATTAGGGTAAGTGTTTCCTCACTTCTTACTTTATTCTAATATATTTAGTAAATCCTCTCGTTCCAAAAATGAAACGATATAATTTACATTTAATAATTCCCTTATTTTTCAGCGATGCTTCCCTGGTAGAAATCATGTATTCCTTATACCGGTTCAAGAATCGGTGAATCATTTTCCTTAAAATGGTCAGTTTTACCGAGAACAGGCACTATTCGTGTGACAAAAACACTATATAACCATATTGGGAAACATTAAATTTTAATACCAAAAACAAAGGGTTCTGTACGTACGATTAAGATTGATGAAATGCTGTTAACTGTTATAGAAACACCGAATAGTTGATACCCAGCTTAAACGGCTTCCGAAAAATGGAAAAGAACATCACTCCACACTTATTTAGGCATACCTACACTTCACTATTGATTGAAGCTGTAGTAGGAATTAATAAAATCCAACAACGATTAGGTCATATAGAATTCAAATATAAAGAAAAGGCCTCCCACAGTAAATTGTGGGAGGCCTCAGACTGTAGACAAACTCGATTTTCATCGAGTTTATCTACAGTTTTGTTGCTTGTACAAATTTGGACGTTGATTTCCACTTCAGGCACTCGCTTTCCGCGGGCGGTCCGGGAGCTTCCTCGGCGCACTTGCACCTGTGGGGCCTCCCTTGGACTCGCTATTCCCGCAGGAGTCTCGCACACCCGTTCCAATCAACTATGTAAAAATTTAGATAGAACTCCTTTTGCCTATAGTCTTTTTTGTTTTAAAATAGATCTATTAAAACCCGAGGTGATGAGGATACTTTCGAAACTTAATTCTATTCAGCAAGATCAACTTGAAATAATTACTTTAGATCAACTGGTGCCGGCGAACCAATTGGTTCGAAATTGAGGCTTCCATTGACTTCACTTTCATTTACGACTTAGTGAAAGATATGTATTCAGAGGTAGGATGCCGCAGTATTGATCCAGTTATTTTAGTTAAACTGACATTCACTCAATATATCTTCGGTATTCGTTCCATGCGTAAAACGATTGACATTAAACCCAAAATTGATTTTAAATCTACCTGTCTTCCTTTATATTCAAGTATCACATCTGAAGAAAATGGCGTAACCATATTAACTAAAAAGTTCGTAGGTTTTCATGAATTCCAGAATCACTAATAATTGTATATATTTTCCCAACCATTTTATTCCTCCGTCTTAAAAAAACTCTTTTATTTTATAAGTGAAGAACTTCAATAATTCTCTTACTTTGTCACGACATTCTCTACAGTAAAATCGTATTCCTTCAAGCCCTTAGAGATGAATAATATAATGTAATTAAAAAAGCCTCTAAGTTTTGGATTTCACAATTCTTTGCTAGTTTCAGAAATGTACCTTTTAATGTATCCCCGTTCTATATCTTCCAACAACCTAGAATAATTCACTTTTGTATAATCTGATACATCCACTTCATATAATTTCCCTAATTCAAACGTGTCATATCCTCTTGTTGTACATCTATTTATAAATTCCTCATAGATCAATAAATTATCTGCATTACTTCTATTAGCTATATGATCCCCTTTTTTATAGGAAGTCACGATATGACTCAAATGCCTTGTCGGATCCAAATCTCGTTTTTTTTGCCGTTCAAACAAAATATCTAAATCTGCAATTAACCGAATAGTAACGACCTCATAACCATATCTATCTACTAATTGCTGAATATGAGGCTTTTGTTTCTGACTAAAAGGATAATCAGACATAATATTGTCGCCTACTTGCATTTGCTGTTCCATTATTTCATAGTACTTCGCCCATGCTATCTTTTCTATTTTCTGCTTTTCTTCTAAATTACGATAACCATATATATCACAATAATATTCTTTCAAGTCATCCTGAGAAAGATTATAAAATGACCCTAATTTACTATTGATGATATTACTCAAGTAGGTTTTCCCTGTTCCTGGTAAACCTGCTAATAAGATTAAGGCTTTATCCATCTAACCACCTCATAATCTAACGAATAAAGAAAGAGTACTAGGAATACCCCGTACTCTCTTTATTATCCATCTTCTCCAACTCCTACGAAATGCCCAATGAACTTTTTTTACTATTTTACCTGAAGCTTACGATCTTCTTTATTCATGAAGATTCCAATTTTATGTTTGACAATTTCTTTTACTGCCTTATTACATGGAATGATATTATGTCGTAATGATTTAGTTACTTTTGTTTCTCCGAATGTTTCTTTCGCTGTTTTCGTCCATGCTACTAACAACTCAGTACCAACATTAAATTTACGAATCCCATTATTTATTAATTCATGAATATCCATTTCATTAACACCTGTACCTCCATGAATAACTAAAGGTATATCTACTACAGCATTGATTTCTTTTAAAAGCGGTAGATTTACTTCTGTTTTAGATTTATATTGGCCATGATTAGTACCGATTGCAATGGCCAAAGCATCAACCCCTGTTGCTTTAACAAACTCTTCTGCATCTTTTGGGTCAGTATAAACCTTATCATCTTCATCTACATGAATCCCTTCTTCAGTACCACCAATTGTCCCTAGTTCGCCCTCTACTGAAACACCATATTTGTGTGCATATTCTACTACTGCTCTTGTTTTCATAATGTTCTCTTTGAATGGTAAATGAGAACCATCAAACATCACTGATGTATAACCTTTATTGATTGCCTCTTTAATTTCATCAAAATCCCTTGCATGGTCTAAATGCAATACCACATCTACCATTTCATTTGTGGCCATAGTTTTACATACAGCAACAAAATTTTCATAACCGATGTATTTCGCAGTATCTATACTTGTTTGAATAATAATTGGTGCTCCTTGCTCTTTTGCTGCACGTATCATATCAGGTAACATCTCTAAATTATGTGCATTAAATGAACCAACTGTATAATTCAATTCTTCAGCCCTAAGTGTTACTTCTTTTAGTGTTATATACATAATCAATTACTCTCCCTTTATACTTCTTTTATTTTCTTCCTTATCGAACACCACGCGTAACCTCTTTAGAAACTTGCATCATTTGATCCATTTTCTTTAGATATATCTGTAATAATTCTTCATCATTCACTTTTGCTGCTTCTGCACGCTTCTTGTTATAAAGTTTTAATAAAGTTTTGTAACCTTCGCCTAATGACTTTTTAGTCTGAATACTTTTTTCTAACGAATCTATAGCATTATTTTCTTCACCAAGTTCATTAAATGCTAGGCCAATCTCCTCATGAATTTTTGCTTGTTCTTCTCCAACTGTTTGATTTACTTCTTCTTTTTTAGTGGAGATAATACGTACTAACTCTTCTTTTCGTTCTACTGTTAACACTACCTTTTCGGTTGTTTCTTTTTTCGGTTCTTTAGTTTTTTTCTTACCAAATCCAAACATTACTTGAACCTCCTTTTCTCTTTCAACATCCTAGAAAGCTTTTAAAAGTGGACCAATGAGCCATGCATATAGTAAAGCAGCTGTTACTGTATCAACATCTGTAGCTGTTGCATTGACAAATCCCATAGAATTGAAAGTCGTTACTAACAGTGCTGGTAATAATGTAATGAAGAAACCATGTACAATACCACCAATAATTGCACCGCGAATACCACCTGTTAAGTTACCGAAGATACCGGCAGTCCCACCCGCGAAGAAGGCTGTCAAAATACCTGGTAAGATCATTGCCAACCCAAAGACTGGTAATACAAACATCGCAATAATTGAACCTATAGTAGTTGTTATAAACCCTACAATGACTGCATTAGGGCTAAATGGAAATAGGACTGGACAATCTAATGCAGGCTTTGCATTTGGAACCAACCGCATGGCAATCCCTCTAAATGCCGGAACAATTTCACCTAGTAATAAGCGAACCCCTGCTAGTAATACATACACTCCAACTACGAATTGGATAGATTGTAAGAAAGCAAACATTAAGTAGTTTGTATTTTCTGATAATTCAGAAGCGAACTCATTACCTGCGAACGCTGCTGTAATAATATAGAGAGGAGTCATTACCACCATCAAAGATAGATAGGTATCTTGTAAGAATTCAAATTGAGCTGGTAATTTCAAATCTTCAACAGATTTTTTCTTTTCGCCTTTTCCCCCAACTAGTTTCGCTACACCTGCTTCAAACACATACCCAACCGTACAAAAGTGTCCTAATGCAATATCATCCATACCAGTAATCTTACGAACAAATGGTTGTGCAATCGCAGGCATCGCTACCGCAAAGACGCCCCCAATGAAACCGCCTATTAAAATCAATGCAACACCACGTAGACCTGCAAAGTAACCAAATACTGTTGTCATAGTAGCCATCCAAAGAATTGCCTGACCAGTTAAAAAGATGTATTTCCATTTAGTAAACCGGGCAATTAAAATATTAAAAACAAAGATAGCTAAGAAAGTTAGTGCGATATCACGACCCAAGCCTAACTCATTCATTGCTTGGCCATTAATGGCTTCAATCGAAGGAATAATCCCTTGCATATGGAAACCTTCTGCAAAAATTTTACCGAAATATATTAAACTACCAACTATAATGCTAGATCCGGCTGACAATACCATAAATCCTAACATCGTCTTTAACGAACCAGAAATAACTTGCCCCGTTGATTTCTTTTGCAAAATTAACCCCAACATAGCAATCAACGCGATTGTGACTGATGCCTGTGTCAAAATATTCTCTATAATAAAGTTGACTACACCCATTTTCTCCCCCCATCTCTAGCTATCTCTATTTATTTTTAAGCTAAAACGCCTTTTTCCCTTAATACCGGGGTGATTTTTTCTTCAATCTCTAGTTTAGATACAATATTTCTCAAATAAACAATTGTCGTTTGTTTTGGATCAACTGAAAATTTCTCAAATTGGGATTTGAAATTCTGTGCCGTAATAATAATATCGGGTTTTACTGAAACAGCAGACGAGATATCACTATGATCTAGCTTGGCATTAATACCCAACTTGCTTAATACATCCTCTGCCGCCATTTGACAAGCAAAACTGCTTCCTAAACCTGCTCCACATACAAATAAGATATTTACTTTTTTCATGTCACACTCTCCTCTTTCATTTTTTGTTTTATTTAATTCATCTTCTCCTACTTGCATCTACACCAATTGTAATGACCACAGCTTTCCTCATTCCATTACTTCACTTCCATATAACACCTGATTAAACATGGTTACATCTTGTGCTGTAATTAACTGGTCTAATTTCTCTTCATCATTAATTAACTCAATCAGATTTTTCATCACATTTAGATGCGAATAAGAATCCACTGCGGCTAGACAAAAAACAATTTTCACCGGATCATTATCCGGATTACCGAAATTCACCGGTTCCTTTAACGTCATGACACTAATACCTAATTTATTTACTCCATCTTCTGGCCTTGCGTGTGCTAACGCTAAATGCTTCCCTACTACTATATAAGGCCCATACTCTTCAACAGATTTAATCATGGCGTTTATATATCGCTCTTCAATGACCTCTTCTGTTAACAATATCTGGGCAGATTTCGTAATCGCTTCTTTCCAGTCTTTACATTCTTGCTTTAGTAGAATGTTGGAATCCCTCAAAATATCCTGCAACATCGGCTGTATCTCCCTTGTATTAATTTTTAAATGATGCTCTTTAAAAGTCTCTTCTACTTTCTGATAGCTTTCCTGTGTTACCGTACCGCCGCTTTCTACAATTAACATAAGAATATCCTGCATTAGCAATGTGGCATCTAACTTATTGGAAACGATCCTTCTCTTATTCTTATTTTTGAGTAAAAAATCTTTAATTTCCTTCTTATCACTTTCTCTTAATATTGGATTAAGCAATAATACGGGTTTTCTTGGATAATCAATTGAAATGGTCGTAAAAACTAAATCAACATCAAGCTTGTCTATAAAGGCTAATTCAAACGAACTCAATACTGCTACTATCTCGATATTGAATTGCTCTTTCAAATTCGCAGCCAATAGCTTTCCAGTTGAAATCCCATGATTACAAAGCACAACAGCCTGATAAACATATTGTTCTTTCTGTTTTATTTGGCTGGCAGAAGTTGAGAAATAAACGGTCAAAAACCCGATTTCATCTTCTGATAATGGTTTTTTTATATAGTCCTCTATTTGCTTACCAAAGCATGTGACTGCCTGATAAATCTCGGCAAAGGACTCCTTAATAGTTTCTTTCAACGGATTAAATACCTGTAAATCGTTCTTCGCCCTGCTTAATAACCCTGTGATATGCTTATACAAACCTTCATACAAATCTTCTTCTCTCTGAGAAAAGGGGATTCTGGTTACTTTTTCTACATGCTCAATTAATTGAATAGCTAATAATTGTGCGGTAACCCAATCGAATGAATTATTCATATCTTTTGGATTAAAAGATTCGATTGTAAAGGTAGTATATTTTATTTCATTTAATGATGGATATAAACCAAACTCCATACAGATGAAATCCACAAAATTTCTGACAGGATCTTCTTTTATCTCGGCTCTAACTTTGGCTAATTCCCTAAGGTTATTTCCCTCTTGCAACCGCCTTACCCATATACCTAAAAATAGAATGCTTTGATTTCGATATACATGATTAATCTCCACTCTAGACTTTTCAAAGACTTCGTCATAATGTTCTCCAATGACCCTCAATGCACTTGTATCCAAATAATCAAGGACAAATTGATCTGCAAAGGTATTCACTGTATCTCTATCTCGGTACCCTAATAGTTTGGAAATATCCGTAACACTATTAATTACGTCGTACAACATAGTGCGTATTGATCGTTCATCTCCTTTTAATACAATCCCTTGCTTCGTTAAACTCACTACAGAAATGCCATATTCCTTTAAAAACTGACGAAGCCTTCTCATATCCTCATCCAATGTACTTTTCGATACCTGCAGTTTTTCTTCCATTTCAAAAAGCATTGTCCTTTTTGTGGTATCGGCAATATCTAAAAGTAAGGCAAGAAAACGTTCATTGGGCCTATAATAATCCGTTTCCCTATCATCACCAATTTTCAATTGGAGCTTTCCGCGGTCCACATCAGACAGATCTAACTTCAACCCCTTTCCCCTTATCGTCGTAATGGATGGATAGTTATTTTCAGACAGATATTTATTAATCAGGACCAATTCGTTTCGAAAAGTACGCTCACTAATATTGAACTCTTTACTTAAATCCTCACAAGTCAAAAAGGTATTTACTTTCAAAAATCTGGTAAGTACTCGTTGAGACCGTTCTTTCATGATAGTAACCCCTTTCATAATTTGATTATAAATGGACATATTCAAATAGTTTAGTACATCTTTTTGCAACTTCAATCTGCAAAAATGTAAGCGTTAACAATATTATCAATCTACAAATCAAGGTATGGCGGTGACGAATTTACTATTCTGCTATCCAACTCAAACGTAAACAGAGCTCACGAGGTGGCTCAACGAATATAAACAAATTTATCTGATCCGTTTTATAAATGTCATAATGAGATATTAGTGATACCGAGTATCGGAATTAGTATTTTCCCTGAGCACGGTGACAGTTTTGATGCGCTCATAAAAAACGCTGATTTAGCCATGTACTTAGCCAAGAGTCTCGGGAGTAATAATTATCAAATTTATACGGATGATTTACAAGAAAAATCTCAACATGAATTTGAAATGTAAATCAACCTGCGTAAAGCCTTAGAAAGAAACGAATTCATACCATTTTATCAGCCGCAAATGAACCTTGAAACAAATGAAATAATTGGGGCTGAAGCATTAATTCGATGGAATCATCCTGAGAGAGGAATGATTGCCCCAGCTGATTTTATCCCCAAAGCAGATGAAACCAGTTTGATTATCCCTATAGGTGAGTGGGCATTACGTACGGCCTGTATGCAAAATAAGAAGTGGCAGGACGATGGCTTTCCGCCAATAACGGTAGCGGTCAACATATCAGCAAAACAATTTTTTCAATCGAGGCTGCCTGAAGTGGTTCGAAAAGTATTAAATGAAACGGGACTTGAACCCAAATATTTAGAGATTGAGATTACTGAAAGTATGAGTTTGGATGTTGAATCCGCTATTTCAACACTGATTGAGCTTAAAAAAATTGGTGTTATGATTAGTATCGATGATTTTCGAACGGGATATAGTTCGCTTAATTAGCTTAAACGATTCCCAGTTGATAAGCCTGAAAATTGATCAATCCTTTATGTCTGAAGGTACTCATGACTTAAATGATCAAACCATCATCAAGACTATTATTCTAATGGCACAGTTATTAAAACTTCAAGTCATCGCTGAGGGCGTTGAAACAAACGATCAAGTAACCTTTCTGCTTCGACATGGGTGTGTCGAAGTTTTTTTACCATTGTCCATATCCACTTCGGATCAATTTCATATAATTATTAGAGTACTAATATTAAATGGAGTTGAGGGATCTGAATGAGTATGAATGTTCTAGTGATTGCCGCTCATCCCGATGATGAAATTCTTGGAAGCGGCGGAACGATAAAGAAATTAATTAATCATGGCTATAAGGTAATCACAGTGATTGCCGCCAAGGGACGTAAGGAAGAGGAGCAGCACATTCAGCCATTAATGCAGCAAGCTAACAAACACTTAGGGGTAGACGAGGTCCTATTTTTGGAATTCCCCAATCTATTGTTGGAAACAATTCCTCTTCACAAAATCGCCAAAGCGATTGAAGCTCTATTGGATAAGTATAAACCTTCTATAATTTTCACTCATCATTATGGAGATACAAACAAAGACCATCAAATTTTGTTTCAAGCAGTCATCACAGCAGCCCGGCCGTTGCCTGGAAAACAACCGATTGAGATCCTTTGTTTTGAAACGGTTTCTTCCAGTGAATGGAGCCAGCATACGAATGATAAGGAATTCAAACCCAATTATTTTGTGGATATTACAGATACCATCGATGACAAGCTACAATCTCTTCACCATTATGATATAGAAATGAGACCATTCCCTCATCCACGTTCATATGACGGAGTGAAATATTTAGCGCGGGTCAGGGGAATGACGGTTGGGGTCGAATTCGCAGAAGCTTTTGAAATCATAAGGAGGGTGTGGAAGTGACAGGAAAACATCAAAAGGACCAGCATTTTGTGCCGACTCTTTTTCCTTACCTAATCTCAGCTATGGATCAATATTATGAGATTAATGAAATATTTGAAGAAGAACAAGTGGTAGAAAGGCAGCGAATCCATTCAGCAGAAATTCAAAACAAAAAAATGAAAATATTAATCACAACGTTTTGGGAGTATCCAAGTATCGGTGGACTGCAAAACTATATCACAACACTTAAAAACGGCTTGGAAAAATTAGGTCATAGTGTCCATGTAATAGCACCAAATCATTTTCCATCTAAAGAAATGGAGGTATTACGAACTAGATATTCTGAGGAATTTACACATTTTTTTATCAATCGGTATGGCAGCTGTAATGGAAAAATTCTACACAACATTAGCAAACTATATAGTTACTATACGATGTTAAAGGATATTGACCTGGAGCAATATGATATTATCCACGCACAAGATCGATATACAGCTAATGTAATAGGGATACTAAACCGATCCCTTCAAAAACCTCTTCTTTTTACACCTCATGGATTTATGACCCACAACAGATTAAAGTTTAACTTGATGGAAAAAGGGTCGGTTGAGGAAACCTATTTTTCGGCCATTGACAGACAAGCCATTAAAAATGCTAATCAATTAATCATCGTTTGTGATGTCTTTCGCCCAATTCTAATAAATTTAGGTGCGGAGGAATCTAAAATGACCACTGTTTATACTGGAATTGATTTTGGTGGATGGAATATTCAGAAGAAAAGGAAAAAAAGCCAATCTAAAATGGTGATAACTTGTGTCGCACGCCTTCGACCACGTAAAGGTCATATGTACCTATTTGAAGCCCTTGCGCTTATTAAAGACAAGCTGAGAGATGTAGAAGTCCGGATAGTAGGCGATGGTGAGATGAGAAAGCAGCTCGAGAAGCAGGTTAATGAGTTGGAGTTGAAAAACGTTTCCTTTTTAGGCAGCAGAGAAGACATACCTAAATTGCTAAGTGAATCAGACATATTTATTCTGCCAACCACAAGCGATACGCTGCCAATCTCAATTATTGAGGCAATGTTTACCAAACAAGCAATTCTTACTACCAATTGTGGCGGAATCCCGGAAATTATTAAAAATAATTATTCAGGATTTATTGTTGAACCAGCTAACCCAAAGAAGCTTGCAAAAAAGTTATCGCTCTTATTACGAAAAAAATCAATTAGAAAAGAATTAGCACGCAATGCACAGGCATTTGCACTAAAACATTTAACCACTAGTAACATGGTCAAAAAGATTGAAAAAATCTATCAATCATTATTTTGAAGGAGGAAAGAGCATGCTACATGATGTTCCAGCCGTTGTTCTTGATCTAAGTGCAACCGGTATAGGGATTGTGAGGAGTTTAGCGAAAGAAGGAATAAAGGTATATGCGTTTGATACGAGCGGAAAATATGAAATCGGTAAAACTTGGTTTGCCACTTGCGGAATTTGTCCGAATCCAGTTAGTGAGGGACCAGCATTAATACTATTTCTTACTAGACTGTCGCAAAAGTTTGGACAAAAGCCAGTCCTGTATGCGGGTTCTGATGACTTTGTTCAGTTTATTTCAAAAAACAGATTTGTCCTTTCACACTACTATCGGTTTCTATTACCTAATCTCACACTGGTCGAAGCTGTATTAGATAAAAGATTAACGTATGAATTGGCCATGAAATCAAATGTGCCATGCCCCAAAACTTACGCTATAAATAATGAAGAACAATTTGAGCAAATTATCAATCAAATTACCTTCCCTTGTATATTAAAACCAGTTTATTCTTCTCATTTCCGCTCAAATATCGATCATCGTCTTTATAAGAAAGCCATTGTAGTAGAACGTCCTTCCCAATTGAGAGAAGAATACCTTTTTTATCGCCCATACGGTGAACTAATGATCCAGGAAGTCATTCCTGGTGCGGAGGATTGTATTTATTCCGTCAAGACTTTTTTTGACGAACAAATGAATTTAATTGGCTTGTGGATGAACCAAAAATTACATCAATTTCCCCCACATTTTGGATCCACTGCTCTTGCCCTAAGTGTTAGGGATGAAGAAGTCATTCAACTTGCTACTACCTTTCTAAAAGATATTCAATTCAAAGGCTTGGCTATTGCCGAATTTAAACGGGATCCAAGAGATGGGAAACTGAAATTTATCGAAATCAATTCAAGAATAGGTTTAACTCAAGCATTATCGATTGCTTGTGGGGTTAATTTGGCTTACTTGTATTATTTATCCCTTACCGGGCAAAATCCATCACCAGTGACAGAGCAGAAAGAAGGGGTCAAATGGGTTTACTTCGTCCGTGATTTTCTTTCCTTTCGCCAAAAACAAAAAAATGGGGAAATGAGGTTCGTTGAGTGGATAAAGAGCTTATATGGAAAAAAGGTTGAGGCTCTCTTTGCTTGGAATGACCCTCTTCCATTTGTTCGGAGTTTTGTTTCCCATTTGCGAAATTTATGGGGGAGACAGTAAAAATGATAAAAGAGGGAGGGAACTTTCTATTTGAATAGTATAGAAGAAATTCTTAGCCGTTGGAAACAATTTGATTGGGAAAAAAAGCTTAAAAATGTCCTTGGTAAAAAAGTGAAATTAGTGGAAGAAAGAATAGAATGCCTCAAAAATTCACGTGAAAGGACAAGTATTTGGAAGTTGGTTCTAACTGATGGCACGGAGTTCATTCCCATCGTGCTTAAAATATACAAACTTCCACTGAAAGAAAATCATAGGTTGGAAATTAATATGTATCAAAAAGCTTATTACATTTATCACGAGATTATGCCGCGTTTGTATTGGCTTGAACCGAATGTAAATGGGAATGAAACATGGATGTTTACCGAATGTTTGAAGCCGTTACGAGGACAAATAAAATTAGCTCCAAATCATTTGGAACGAATTATCCCCACGGTGGCAAAGTTTCATGCCAAAACCTTTGATAATCAATTTGTGAGGCATGCAGATCTTTTCGACGCCTCTCTTCCCCATTTTGATTCTGAGGAGAAGGTAAAGGAAAGGACTAAAGGGGTCAAAAAAGCAATGGAAAACCTAGATTTGGCAATGAAAGATCCTAACTTAAAAGAATTGGTGGAACCAAGGTATAAAATTATCAAAAGAATATTAAAAAAAGGTCCGGTTTTTTTCCCCGAAATTACTAAATCTGGCCAGTGTCTGATCCATGGCGACCTCCATGTCCACAATATTTGCTGTGAAAATGCGAATGATGATGAGGAGAACTGGAAAGTCTCTTTGATTGATTGGGAGTCAGCGAAGCATTATCCTTGCTGGTATGATTTGGTCGTTCTAGTCGAATTATTAATAGATTTTCGCTGGGATTGGCAACAAAGCGAAGAGGAGATTCGAAGTCAATGTGTGCAAGTTTATTGCCAAGAAATGCTAAAATATGGGATAACCTTCAGTGAGGATCCACTGAATCTTCTTAAAAAGGCGTATTTACAAAGAACCCTAGAAAAAAAGCTTTCTAGCCATTTGCAAAAGGTGTTGGATGGAGGAAAAAGCACTCTTCTCAAGAGATACCTTGAAAAAATTGAGGTTTGGGGAAAAGAACTTGGGTTATATTAGTGCATCGCACGAATTCATAATACTATAAAGGAGTTTTATGCATGCAAAATATTATACGGTCTTCTCATATATATAGAAATGATAGTTGTGAGTCCGGATGAAGGGTACTCGTTACAGGCGAGACTGGATTTATTGGTTCACATGTTGTCGAATTATTAATTCAATCAGGCTATGAACCGCTAGTAGTGGATAATTTACGTTCAGGTAAACGAGAAAATGTGCCTTCTCACGTTTGTTTCATTGACCTGGACATTTCTTCACCACAAATAGAAGATGCTTTTGCTCGAGAAAAACCGGATGTAGTGATCCATTTAGCGGCACAAGTGGATGTTGCCTACTCGATACAAAATCCAGTTGAGGATGCTAATCAAAATATTCTTGGAACGATTCGTTTGCTTGAATGCTGCAAAAAGTACGATGTGAAAAAATTCATACTTTCCTCATCTTGTGCAGTATACGGAGAAAAAGACGATTGCAGTATAATGGGAACATTTTCCATTCAACTTCAATCCTATTATGGTATTAGAAATGTATATTCAAATATTTAACATACTTCATAACGTACCTTTTACCATTCTAAGATATGCCAATGTTTATGGTCCCCGCCAAACTTCAAAAGGAGAAGGGGGAGTGATTTCTATTTTTTAAGAAAATCCTTAATGGGGAATCTCCCATTTTTTTTGGAGATGGAGAGCAGACAAGGGATTTTGTGTATGTGAAAGATGTTGCTTTGGCCAACGTGCTGGCCATTGAAAAAGGAACAAATGAAATCTTCAATATTGGTTGTGATTCGAAGATAAGTATTAATGAACTTTATCAGATGATTACATCACTTACCTCTATAAATATTCACTCCCTCTCCATGCCCGAACGTAAGGGAGATATTCGCTATAGCCGATTAGATAATACCAAAGCTTCTTATCTTTTGGACTGGAATCCGGCTTATGATTTGAAAGCTGGATTAAATGAAACTTTAAAGTATTATAAAGGTTTTTAAAATTTTAGGCGCATTTGAAGAAATATCGAAAAAAAGGAGATCAGAAATGAATGATTTTGAAAAAATAGCAGCCATGAAAAAAGGCGTTGTAACCGTTCAAGACCTGAGTGGTTACACAATGCTTGGAAAGGGGGCAGATGGATCCGTCTTTCAATTGCCCCCTCAGAAGTGCGTCAAAATTTTTGTTAATGAAGACACACAAAAAAAGGAATTAAATGCACTGCAAAAAGGACAATCGTCTCCAATTATTCCTAAATTATATGAATATGGTTCTAACTATATAGTGATGGAGTTTGTGAAAGGTTATAATCTTAAGCATTATTTAAAAAAAGAGAAAAAACTCTCAGAGGCAATTGTGGGGAAAATATTATCGATGCTGGATGAAATGAAAACTGTGGGTTTTACGAGACTAGATATTGAAGTTCGCCACATTTTTTTCAATGAACTAGGGGAAATAAAAATAATTGACCTTAAGAGGGCATTTAATACGGTCAGATCTGTCCCTACTAAATTGTTGACTGATTTAAAAAAGATTGGATTTTTGGAAGAGTTTTTGGAACATGTGAAAAAGCTTCGCCCATCCTTATATAAGGAATGGAAAAACTTAGTGACTGATAAAAAATAAGCATGCCTCAAGCCTTCAAAATCAAGGGCATTTACAACAACCTGATCCACTTCGGAAACCTTCATGTTTTTTTCTTTATCTCTTCACTCGATTCTGTTGTTACCATGGTGACTGTAAATTGCTGATCGAACTGCTCTTCTTCCAAAAGTTCTACGGGTGGTTGCGTCTTGATTACTTCACCTGACTTTTCAAGCACCTCAAATACCATAAACACCCTTGCCGCTTTTAAAACAGTCCTCACGCAACCCTATCGAAATTTCGAAGCTGTTGAAGCCTTGATCTTTGGACTGCTGAAGTACTGTCCATTCAAATTCATCGTACTCTCCCGTTGTCATTTCCTCATTTTTCAAGAGCGACAGAATCTGCAACCTGTGCAATTGAGGAAGACACGGGGGACTCCCCTTTTTCAATCAATTCAAATTTAGGACAAAAAAGGAAGCACAACTAGCAGCGAACAAACTTGAAGAATCAATTTTAAACGGTGGAGTAATTCGGGAGTCAACCAACACTTTCGAAACTTTTGCAAATGAGTGGCTAGAATACTATGGAACTCAAGTAAAAGTGAGTAGCGTTAGAGCCCGTAGGATAGCTATGAAGCATCTTGTATCAACATGGTGGCACCTTCCGCTTCGTAAGATTACAAAACATATGTATCAATCTCGAATCAACGAACTAAATAAGGAATTTAGCCATAACTATATTGACAGTATCCATACGACGGGAAACATGATCTTCAAGCATGCTATCAGGCAAGACTTGATAAAGACAAATCCAACCTATGGTTTTGTCATGCCCAAAAAGCATGTGACTGTTTTAGGATATCGAGGAAGACGAGGTTAAGGGAAAGTTTCTTGAGTTAAATGAACTGAAAACCCTTCTACGTATCACAAAAGAACAAGGATTATATCTAGACTATCTATGTTTTGCTACTTTGGCATATACCGGTATGCGCTTAGGCGAAATGTTAGCATTAAAATGGACAGACCTGGACCTTACTAAGAAAACTATAAGAATCACCAAAACATACTATAATCCAAATAACAAAAGTACAGGTTATCAACTCCTAACCCCAAAAACAAAAAAGTCAATCCGCACAATCATGATTGACGATGGACTTGTCGCATTATTCAAAGCACACAAGCGTGAGCAGATGGAATTAAAAATGAAAAAACGGTTAGTATATGAGGATCAAGATTTCATTTTTGCAGAAAACACCGGTCATCCAAGGGTTATGAAACAAATGGTATTGCGTTTACAGCGTTTAATGAAGCATTTGATGTAGACAAGCATATTACCCCCCACAGCTTTAGACATACTCATACATCCCTTCTCATTGAAGCTGGGGCAGGCGTAAAAGAGATTCAAGAAAGATTAGGGCATTCAGATATAAATACGACGATGAACATTTACGCTCATATGACAAAAAATATCGAAGAAAAGACCTCCCATAAGTTCAGTGAACTTACGAAAGGTCTCCTCTAATTGGTTGAAGTAAAGTTGTTTAAAAACTGAAAGTTAGCAAAAAGTTAGCATTTCACTAATCTCCACCTTACAAACCCCTATATACCAAGGGTTCTAGGCGATGATTACATCATGCCGCCCATTCCGCCCATTCCGCCCATGTCAGGCATGCCCATGCCGCCAGCGCCAGCAGGTTCTGGTTTGTCAGCAACAACAGCTTCTGTTGTTAAGAACATAGCTGCTACAGAACCAGCGTTTTGTAGAGCTGAACGAGTTACTTTAGTAGGATCGACGATACCGGATTCGATCATGTTCACCCATTGTCCAGTAGCTGCGTTGAAGCCAGTGCCTACTGCTTCGCCTTTAAGGCGCTCTACGATTACAGAGCCTTCAAGTCCAGCATTGTGAGCGATTTGACGAACAGGCTCTTCGATGGCACGAAGAACGATTTTCACGCCTGTTGCTACGTCGCCTTCAGCTTGAATTTCAGCGATTTTATTGTATACGTTAAGAAGTGCTGTACCACCACCGGCTACGATACCTTCTTCAACAGCGGCACGAGTGGAGTTCAATGCATCTTCAATACGAAGTTTACGTTCTTTTAATTCTGTTTCAGTAGCTGCACCGACTTTAATTACCGCTACGCCACCAGCTAATTTAGCAAGGCGTTCTTGTAATTTTTCACGGTCGAATTCAGAAGTTGTTTCTTCTAATTGAACACGGATTTGGTTTACACGAGCTTGAATTTGAGCTGTATCTCCAGCTCCTTCAACGATCGTTGTATTTTCTTTTGTAACAACCACTTTAGACGCACGGCCTAATGAATCGATTGTTGCAGATTTAAGGTCAAGACCGATTTCTTCAGTGATTACTTCGCCGCCTGTAAGAGCTGCGATGTCTTCAAGCATTGCTTTACGACGGTCACCGAATCCAGGAGCTTTAACCGCAACAGCGTTGAATGTTCCACGAAGTTTGTTCACAACAAGAGTTGCAAGCGCTTCGCCTTCTACATCTTCAGCAATCAATAATAGCGGTTTACCTTGTTGTACAACTTGCTCAAGTACAGGAAGGATTTCTTGGATATTCGTGATTTTTTTATCTGTGATCAAGATATATGGATTTTCTAGTACAGCTTCCATTTTATCTGAATCAGTAACCATGTATGGAGATGCATATCCGCGATCGAACTGCATACCTTCTACTACGTCCAATTCAGTTGTGAAACCTTTAGACTCTTCGATTGTGATGACGCCGTCGTTACCAACGCGCTCCATTGCTTCCGCAATCAGTTGGCCGACTTCTTCATCAGCTGAAGAGATGGCAGCAACTTGTGCGATAGATTCTTTGTTTTCAACAGGTTGGGAAATGGCTTTCAATTCTGCGATTGCAGTATTGACCGCTTTCTCGATTCCTTTACGGATACCCATTGGGTTAGCACCAGCTGTTACGTTTTTAAGACCTTCGCGGATCATCGCTTGTGCAAGAACCGTTGCAGTCGTTGTACCGTCACCAGCTACGTCGTTTGTTTTGCTTGCTACTTCAGCAACCAATTTCGCACCCATGTTTTCGAATGCATCTTCCAATTCGATTTCTTTAGCGATCGTCACACCGTCATTAGTGATAAGCGGTGAACCGAATTTTTTCTCAAGAACCACGTTACGACCTTTTGGTCCAAGCGTTACTTTAACTGCATCTGCAAGTGCGTCCACACCACGAAGCATGGAGCGGCGAGCTTCTTCACTAAATTTAATTTCTTTAGCCATTTATAAGTACCTCCCTAAAATTTTAAGAAAATTTTCGTTCAGTTAAGTATGATGTATAATTAGCCGATAACAGCTAGAATGTCGCTTTCACGTAAAATTAAGTATTCAGTGTTTTCGTATTTAACTTCAGTACCTGCATATTTTGAGAAGATAATTAGATCGCCTTGGGCAACCTCTAAAGCAACACGTTCGCCATTTTCAAGGACACGGCCAGTACCAACTGCTACTACCTTACCTTCTTGTGGCTTTTCTTTAGCAGTATCAGGAAGAACAATACCGCTTGCAGTTTTTTCTTCAGTTTGAACTAGTTCAATAATAACGCGATCACCTAATGGTTTTAACAAGTGAAACAACCTCCTCATATTCTCTTGATAATTTGTTACATGATTATTAGCACTCTTCATCATCGAGTGCTAACACATTTATAATATTAAATAAACCGAGCCTTTTTTGCAAGTATCTTATTGAAAATTTTTTATTAATTTCTGATAAATTACGGGTAAACTACTTTAGCATAATGATTTCCTTAACAAAGTTATTTAAATGTTTCGTTAGGGGTACCTTTAAGTGGTGTTCTGCCTCAATTTTTGATACCATTTTGGAGTATGCGTTTATAGCTTGTCCCCATATCAGGAACGTTCCGAGCGGAATAGGTGACTATAAAAGGAGTTTTCATTTTTGAAAAAGGAATATTGGTTCGTCATCATCACTTATATTGCCATGCAATTATCCAGTATTGTTGGGGTACCCATTTTCATGCTGATCGGGTCTTATACCGGAATGCCGGCTGATGAACTCCAAGTGAAATCTGCAGCATACTGGATAGTTTTCAGTTTTCTCGCTGCTTTATTCTTGATTCTTTTTTTAATGAGAAAAGATATGAGGGAAAAGTTGGACACGAGAAATCAAACTTCCGTTTCCATGTCCATATTATGGGCAATTGCAGGAGTGTTCATGGCTCTTTTTGCGCAAAGCATTGCCGGCAGCATTGAACAAATGCTTGGGGTGGAGTCTGAATCTGAAAATACGCAGCAACTCATTTCACTCATTTACAAAGTCCCCATGGTCATTTTCGTCACTTCAGTAATTGGACCTATATTGGAAGAATTAATTTTCCGGAAAATCATTTTCGGATCACTTCATAAACGCTTTAACTTCTTTATTTCAGCTTTAATCAGCTCAGTTATTTTCGGCTTGGCGCATGGTGAATTTGAACATCTTCTTTTATATACGGCAATGGGCTTCACTTTTGCTTTCCTTTATGCAAAAACAGGCCGCATTCTCGTATCAATGAGCGCTCATATTGCGATGAATACGCTTGTTATCATCCTTCAAGTGGTATATCGGGAGGATATAGAGAAGATGATGGATACTGCACAGGCCTTCATCGGAGGTTTATTATGAAACGTCAATCACCCTTATTCATGGGCATCATCTATGCAGGCTTAGGAGCTCTTTTTACCGCTATCGCGATTCAAACCGTCAATTCTTCTGGATGGGGACTCTTCGCCTACATACTTGTCCTCATTGCGACTCTTGACTTTGGATCGGGCTTACGCATGATCATGCTGCACTTTAAGATTAAAGCCGCACAAAAAAATAAGAAAAAATAAAAAAACGCTGCAAAGATGCAGCGTTTTTTCATTCCTCCAAGGCGGCTTCTTCCACTACCGGATAATGTTTCAGGAAGTAGATGAGCGACTGAAGCTCCACGGCCAGGTCAATATGGTGAACCCTTATGGATGGAGGCACGGTCAGCCTTGCAGGTGTAAAATTCAATATTCCTTTTATATCAGCTTTGACTAGACGATCGGTTATCGTCTGGGCTACCTGTGCAGGCACGGTCAATATAGCTGCAGTGATATTATTTTCCTGCAATAACGTATCGATTTGATCCATATGATAGATGGGCACATCAGCTATCCGCTTGCCGACTTTTTCTTCAGAAACTTCGAAAGCCATTTCAATTTTTGTATTATTATTTTTCATGAAATTGTAATTTAAAAAAGCGGTTCCTAAATTTCCTACCCCTATTAAAGCGACTTTGGTCAATTCATCTTGATCTAGTGTTTTTCTAAAGAAGGATAATAAATAATTGACATTGTAGCCGTAGCCTTTTTTCCCAAGCGCGCCAAAGTAGGAAAAATCACGGCGTATGGTGGCAGAATCCACTTTTACAGCTTCGCTTAGCTCTGCCGAGGAAACTCTTTGTTTGCCTGAGGAATGTAAGTTCTTTAAAAATCGATAATACAATGGTAACCTTTTGGCTGTTGCCTGCGGTATCTTTGGGTCATGGTTCATTGTTCTTCCCCGCCTTCACACATGCTTTTCAACTTAATTCTCTATCTGTTTGTTTTACTTGTCTTTTATAATCGTTACTGGAAACTCCGCCTGTTTTCTCCACTAAGAATGTAGGCCCGATCACCATTCCCTTGTCAATGGCCTTACACATGTCATAAACGGTCAAGGCAGTCACGGATGCAGCTGTTAACGCTTCCATTTCCACACCTGTACTCCCTTTTGTCTTAGCTTCCGTTTCAATCCTAAGTCTGTATCCTTGTTCCTCTTTTTCCCACTCAAAGGCTATATTGACCCCTTGCAGTGCAATGGGATGGCACATCGGAATGATATTGGATGTATTTTTGCTGGCCATTATTCCTGCAACCTGTGCAACAGCCAGTACATCACCTTTTTTCATTTTCTGGTTCGTGACCAATTCATATATTTCATCATTCAATAAAATGCTCGATTGAGCTACTGCCGTCCGGGTTGTTTCAGGCTTAGCACTCACATCGACCATTTTGGCCCTGCCCTGTTCATTAAAATGCGTTAAGTCTCCCATTTAAGTAACCCCTCCTAAATCATACACTATTATTCCACTTTATGTAACAGCTTTTGTTTTACCATGGAACCAAGCTGTTGCCGATAATAACTAAAATACGTTACACTATCTATAATCAATTGAGGTGAAATCTATGATTTTATTACAAATCAATCAACTATCGAAATATTATGGAGCTGAACTTATTTTATCAAATATGAAGCTCGAAGTTCAAAATAAAGATCGAATTGCACTTGTCGGCCGTAATGGCGCCGGAAAATCGACTCTGCTAAAAATCATAGCCGGGAAGATTTCCCATGATGGCGGTGAAATTATCAAACCAAAAGGCGTCACAATCGGCTATATGGCCCAGGATACGGGATTGGAATCCGAACTGACCATTTGGGATGAGATGCTGACGGTATTCACGGACCTTATAGAGCAGGAAAAGGAACTGCGTCGCCTTGAGGCGGATATGGCCAGACCCGAAATCTTTGAAAACGAAACGATTTACCAAAAAGTGCTGAATGAATACGACACTTTGATGGTCGCATTCAAAGAGAAGGGCGGTTATCAATATGAAGCGGATATCCGTTCCGTATTGCATGGGCTTCAGTTTGCTGACTTTGACTATTCTACCCCAATTTCCACATTAAGCGGCGGGCAAAAAACAAGGCTTGCATTAGGAAAGCTGCTTTTAAGGAAACCGGATATATTGATTCTGGATGAGCCGACGAACCATTTGGATATTGAAACCCTATCTTGGCTTGAACAATATTTACAAGGGTACCAGGGAGCTGTGCTCATTGTTTCCCATGACCGCTATTTTTTAGATAAAGTAGTGAACCTGGTATATGAGATTTCCCGGAATAACATGAAAAAATACTATGGTAATTATAGTTCTTACCTAGAGGGAAAAGCGGAAGATTATGAGCGGGACATGAAACTGTTCGAGAAGCAGCAAGGGGAAATCGAAAAGCTTCGCGACTTTGTCCAACGTAATATCACAAGGGCTTCGACCACGAAAAGAGCACAAAGCAGACGCAAGCAGCTCGAAAAGATGGATGTTTTGGACAAGCCGCAAGGGGATGAAAAATCCGCGAATTTTTCTTTCCAGATTGAAAGGCAAAGCGGAAATGAAGTACTCCACCTCCAGGACTTGGCTATCGGATACGAAGGGGAAACGGTATCAAGGAATATTAATTCCCGGATGACAAAGGGAGAGAGCATAGCTCTTGTTGGCCCAAATGGAGTTGGAAAATCAACTTTATTGAAAACGATGATTTCTAAGCTGCCTGCACTTTCTGGGGAATTCCGTTTTGGAACGAACGTAGAAGTCAGCTACTACGATCAAGAACAGGCTAACCTTGTTTCCAATAAACGCGTACTCAATGAATTATGGGACGACTATCCCCTTAAACCGGAAAAGGACATCCGAACCGTACTCGGTAATTTCCTATTTAGCGGGGACGATGTTTTGAAAACCGTTTCCACACTAAGCGGGGGCGAAAAGGCTCGGCTTGCTCTTGCGAAAATGATGATGCAAAAAGGTAATTTTTTAATTCTTGATGAACCAACGAACCATTTGGACCTCGATAGTAAATTGGTGCTTGAAAACGCTTTGATCGATTATCCAGGAACTATTCTTTTCGTCTCACATGACCGTTATTTCATAAATCGGATAGCAACGAAAGTGATAGAGCTCTCCAAAGACGGCAACGAAGAATTCCTCGGTGATTATGATTACTATTTAGAGAAGAAACAGGAGCAAGCGGAAATCAAAGCACTTGAACAGCAGGATCAGGCTAAAACTTTAGATGCAGCTGTAGAAAAAACAAATTACAAAATTGATAAAGAAGCAAAAAAAGCAGAACGCCAGCGAAAACGGCGCATTGAGGAAATCGAGGCAGCCATGGAGCGTCTTGAAACCGAAATAAGCGAATATAATGACCTCCTTTGCGATCCAAATGTTTTTCAGGACCACGAAAAAGTGATGGAAGTCCAAACAAAGCTTGATAATGCACAGGAAAAATTGGACCAGCTGCTCGAAGAATGGGCCGAACTGGAAGAATGACAAAAGACCGGGTCAATCGACTCGGTCTTTTTCACTTCAAATTAAAAAGTTATCCACAAACTTGTTAACAATTCACTTACCGTTTATTAGCCAATAATTTGGGTTATACACATTATCCACAGAAACATATCCACTTATCCACAAAAACACCACTTTATACACATGCAGTAGGTTGATCAAAAAAACTTTATCCACAGAATATTCTATTATTTTATTAACACGATAAAAAGACAGGATGCCGAAGTGTGGAATCCTGTCTTCTCGTCAATTAAAATGCTTCTATATCCAATCCAGGATTTCCGTTCAAATCCAAACCAGATCGTTTTCCTTTTTCAAACATGACACTGCCAGCAGCACCGATCATGGCGGCATTGTCTGTACAAAGATAGAGGGGCGGAATGGATATATCCATAGGTAAATCCTTAAAAGCTTCCGTTAATGCTTCCCTAAGGCCTTTATTTGCCGCAACTCCTCCAGCAAGCAATACCTGCTTCACATTATATTCCTTTGCAGCTTTTACAGCTTTCATTACAAGCACTTCTATCACACTTGCTTGGAAACTTGCCGCTAAATCTTTAGGTTCGATTTTTTCCCCGCGCTGTTCTGCATTATGCAAAGTGTTGATCACCGCCGATTTCAACCCGCTGAAGGAAAAATCATAGCTGCCATCCAACCATGCCCTAGGCAGTTTTAAAGTTGGTGAGCCTTCTTGCGCAAGCCTATCGATATGTGGACCGCCAGGATAAGGGAGCCCCAATGTTCGAGCCACTTTATCATACGCCTCTCCTGCTGCATCATCCCGAGTCTCCCCTATCACCTTGAAAGAACCTGGCTCTTCTAAAAGCACCAATTCTGTATGACCTCCCGAAACGACTAAAGAAAGCGCAGGATATTCGATCTCCTGAATAAGCCGATTTGCATAGATATGACCAGCGATATGATGCGTACCGACAATTGGTATTCCATGTGCGAAAGCTACAGCCTTCGCCGCATTCACGCCTATTAATAGTGCCCCAACAAGGCCGGGGCCTTCTGTAACGGCAATGGCATCCAAGTCTTCATATGTCACACCGGCTTGCAGCAGTGCTTCTTCAAGAACAATCGTAATTTGTTCTACATGATGACGGGAAGCTATTTCAGGGACGACACCGCCAAAACGTTTATGGCTTTCAATTTGTGAAGCCACGACATTACTCAGTATCTCCGTACCATTTTTTATGACAGCTGCCGCAGTTTCATCGCAGCTCGTTTCAATACCTAATATAAATTGATCTTGTTTCATGAAAAATTCACCCACATAACATAAGCATCTTCTTGATTGTCTGTATAATAATTTTTTCGGATTCCGCCCTTTTGGAAACCTAGTTTTTCATAGAGCGAAATGGCTACTGCATTACTGACACGGACCTCTAGCGTCATCCTCACCACACCCATCGAAATGGAGATTTCAATCATCTTCCTGAGCAAAGCTTCTCCTAGCTTTTGCCCTCGGTATTCTGGCAATATCGCTATATTGGTAATGTGCGATTCATCAATGACAATCCAGGCACCGCAATAACCGGCGATTTTACCTTCATCCTCTATCACCATGTATACAGCATATTGATTATGATTCAATTCATTAAAAAAAGCTTCCCGGCTCCAAGGCAAAGTAAAGGACTGCTTTTCCACGTTTAGCACTTGGTCGATATCTTCCGTATTCATCTTTCGGAACGTCAATGTTTTACTCATAATAATCGGTCGCTTTCCTTGTTTATTTCCCCTGCTGTTCAAGCCACTTTGCTTCTGCTTCAGCCATGCGGATATAATTCGGTACAAACTGGTGAACATCCACTTCAGTCTTATCAAGACCAATGAAGGCCAGTTCGCTTGGCCTTGAATTATATGACTGTACCGGAGCAAATACCGCCAATTCCCCTAATGCATCCGTAATTGCATCCCGATGGATGTCCACATCTTGACCAACAAATAAAACAGGACGATTTAATTCCTTCAATTGACTCGCCCACTCAGAGGATAGAATATTACAATCTTCTATGACTGTCTTTAAAGAGTCCTTTTCCATTTCATATAATCCAGTATAAATCTGCCCTCTTCTTGCATCGAACAAGGGAGAGATCACCCCGTTAAAATATCGTCCATTAGCTGCTAAAACCTCTAAGCTGGAAACACCTGATAAGGGAATCTGAAGCGTCCAGGCCAAGCTTTTCGCTATCGTCACTCCAATCCTGACCCCTGTATATGAGCCTGGACCTTGAGCGACCACAATCTTAGTCAATTCCTTCGGTTTAGTATCACAATCCCTCAGCAGTGTCTCAATTGCCGGCATTACCCGCACCGAATGATTTTTCTTTAGGTTCGTCGTATACTCACCAATTACTTGATTCTCGTTTACCAGTGCAATCCCTAATGTAAAATTCGATGTATCTATAGCTAAAACCTTCATCAAATAATCTCCTTACATAACTTTACATATCGTTCGCCTTTGGCTTCCAAAACAATACGCCGGCTGGTATCGCCCAGACGATAGATATAAATGGTCAAGATTTCCTCTGGAAGGTGATCCTTTATTAAATGGGCCCATTCAACGACAGTCACACCATCACCATCAAAATATTCATCAAAGCCTAGATCTTCTTCCGATTCACTTACCCGATATACATCCATATGATACAAAGGCAAGCGACCCATGTATTCCTTTATTATCGTAAAGGTAGGGCTATTCACCATTCTGGTAACACCTAGTCCTTTAGCCAGCCCTTTTGTGAATGCCGTCTTCCCTGCACCCAAGTCACCTTCTAATGCCAGAACATCTCCACTGGAAAGCTTTTGTGCCAATCTATGCGCAAATTGCGCAGTTTCTTCCTCACTCTGAGAAATCCATTCAACATGTTGCATATATCAATCACCTTTATCATTATTAGGAAACGTCCTATAGTTCATGTCTATAACCATAAACGCAATATTATGGAACAAAAACCATTCTATATGTAGTTTACCTTGTTTCAAAAGAAGAAACAAATAAGTTAAGGACATAATTATTCGAATTTCAGATAAAACAAAAAAACGAAACCTAAGTTTCGTTTTTTTCATGATTGCGGGGACAGGATTTGAACCTGCGACCTTCGGGTTATGAGCCCGACGAGCTACCGGACTGCTCCACCCCGCGACGGTATGAATGTTACTTTTATAAATATAGTATTCCCATTTATTTAAAAATAATACAATGATTATAGCTTGGCGGCGTCCTACTCTCACAGGGGGAAACCCCCAACTACCATTGGCGCTGAAGAGCTTAACTGCCGTGTTCGGAATGGGAACGGGTGTGACCTCTTCGCTATCGCCACCAAACATTTAATCTTTTAGCACGTTTATTATCATACCATGTATGAAATCAAAATGCAAGAAGAAATTTTCATTCCTTCAAAACTAGATAATAATAAGAAGGTATTTCATTTTTTAAAAAGCGTTGGTTAAGTCCTCGATCTATTAGTATCAGTCAGCTCCACATGTCGCCACGCTTCCACCTCT
>NZ_JBNNSB010000009.1:0-137192 GCF_050277335.1 Peribacillus sp. NPDC101480 | reverse complement strand
ACGGCTTAATGGAACGTTCACTTCTGTTGTTGTCGATTTCTAAATGTCCGTCCAATAAAAAAGCTTCAAGATGATTCCATTGATTCAAACAATAAATGATGGCTTTTCCTAGCGCGCTTTTTGGTAGAACGAGATCTTTTTGTTCATAAAGCCATGCTGAAAAATGGTCCAGAATGGGCCTGCTTTTTTCCAGTCGCTGCTCATATCGTTCTGTAGAGTCGACATGTTTTAGCTTTCTTTCGATAGAATACAGTTGATTACAGAAATACAACCCTTCGCTCGCCTTCACCTTTTTTCCCTGCTGTGAATCAGGTAAAGCCTTTAAGGATTCATCAAACTTACGTCTGGCATGCGCCCAACATCCCACAAGGGTGACATCCGGTACTTGATTGTAACCACTATATCCATCCACTTGTAAATAACCTTGATAACCCGTTAAAAAACGTTTCGGGTGTTCGCCTGCTCTTGTTGGTTGATAGTCATAGAGAACAATGGGGATATCATCTCGCCCTGTGCGATATAACCACAGATAGGACTTGGTAGTTGCGGCACGACCAGGTTCACGTAAGACTTGGAAGGTTGTTTCATCCGCATGAAGGATGGTTCGAGCAAGTAGATGCTCATGCATCCTTTTATACAATATCACTAACCATTGATCAGCCCCGTATAATAACCAATTTCCCATCGTTTGACGCTATAAGTAGATTCCCATTCGTTCAAAATGCTTTTCCTGACGATAAAGAGGCAATCCTTCTACATATTTTTGAGTCATGATATACGCCATAATGGACGGGGAAGCTATACTTTTGGAAAAGGCAGGAGCTGGCATATTCGCAGTCACGATCGGTGTGGAAACCTCATCTAGTTCACACTTGCGGCAAGCATATACGTATCTCTTATGTTCTGTCACCTTTACTTCTGCAGGAACAATCGTCAGTTCCTTACGGACTTCTACACTCATCTCATGTAGAGCACCACCACAGCACGAACAAACCTGTTCCTCGTCAGCCAAACGATATTCAATCGTTTCGATAGGAAGGTTTTGGACGGACTCATCCCTATGACCGCGTTTCTTTTTACGACGATAGGTGATGGTTTCAACAGCTGGTTCGGGTACTTCGGTGTCACTTTCTTTCTCAGCTTCATTAAACAGTTCTAGAGCGAGTTGATTTTCCGTTGTTTTTTCGCTAGACGTACCAAACCGTTTTTGTGGCTAAGACGAAATTGTTCTTCATACCATCTCACTTTTACCGTGAGTTCTTCTACTTGAGCTTGAAGAGATTCAATTGTAGGTTGATTTTGATGAGAGGATGTTGTTTTCATAGATGAATCCATTCGACAAAATGAATCAAATCCCTTCTAAATATATGAATTTTTCACACGATTGTTCTCGCATATATAGCTTGATGCCCTTGTTTTTGTTCAAATGGAAATCCATCAAGAAGCCATCTCAGTTGCCTTCTTGATATGGTAAGTGGCACATTTGGATGTTGAGTTGGCCAGTCAAACTTTCCTTTTTCCAATCTGCGATAATGCAACCAAAAACCATTATGTTCCCACACGAGAATCTTTAGTTTATCGCGTAAGCGATTGCAAAAGACAAATAAACAAGAAGAAAAGGGATCTAAATCAAACTCTTCCTTTACAATGGCTGCCAGTCCATCAATAGATTTACTTAAGTCTGTAGCTCCTTGTGCGATACATACCCTTTCAATGGCTGTTTCTGGTATCATAGCTGTTTTACCGTCTGCATCACTTGTAAAAGCACTTGTGGAGTAAAAGGTGCATCTATTTCAACTGTAGCTTCTTTAAAATGAATGCGGATGGTGGTATGTATTTTTTCTTCTATTGGAGGGATATTCACAGATACCCATTTTGTACGTTTACTTTCAGTTGGACTATCAGCTTGAGGAGATAATTTCTTGAGCCAATAATATAGCCGATGAACCGGCAGGTTCTGTTTTTGACACCAAGCAGCTTTTGATAATCCACTTTCTTTAAAATCTTGGATGTGAGCTTCCCATTCTTTCTTTATAAGGCGTTTTTTCATAAAAAAACCTCCACATGTATGATGTAAGGAGATTATCTCATGAGCTATTTACAAGTAGTAGGTGGGGAATATTTGACGCTTACATATAAACTCATATCGGTTTCCAGTTTGGATCCTTTATATCGGAATTATTTGGTTTTCTTACGTTTTCCGAAAAATCTAAATCGCTAACGCCAAATTTTATAAAGTTTTGTTGTGACTCTCTAAAAGAAATTTTATTTGCACCATCCTCATCTGGATGTTCATATTGGTAACCATCATCTTCCAAAAAACAGATTTCACGAATATCATACGTTCCTGGAGGTTCCTCATCTAATGTTTTATATCCACAGCAAGGACAAGTATATTTCATACAATCACCTCTTAGTTGTTTGTTTTTCTTTTATATAGTTAAACATAATTCTTCAACTAACCTGCCCCTTCAGTTCCATAAGAAAAAGCTGCCTTAATGACAGCTCCGATCTTCAGCTAACGCACCCGTTAGTTTAAGTACATTTATTTACAATCATAAAGTCTAAATAAGGCTTATAATTTTAGATACTTCATTGTTTAAATTAAAGTGTGACAATAATCGGACCATTTTTAGTAAGAATAATCGTATGTTCTAATTGAGCTACATAGCTTTTTTCTGTAGCATAGGTCCAATCGTCTTCTTTTTGGAATACTTCTTCTTCAAAGGTTGAGATGAATGGTTCGAATGCGATAACCATCCCTTCCTTTAATATTTCATTATCCCATGGATCATTATAATTTAAAATATGGTCAGGTGCTTCGTGTATTCTACGACCAACACCATGTCCTGTAAGGTTTTTGATAACAGTGAATCCATGCTGTCTCGCTGTTTCGAATACTGCTTTTCCGATTCTGCTTTTTTTTGAACCGGGTTTTGCTTTCTTAAGACCTGCTTCAAATGCCTTTTTAGCAACGTCGCATAATCTCGTTAATACTTCTTCTCCTTCTCCTACTACAAATGAGATTCCTGTATCTGCGAAATAACCGTTCTTTGAAGCAGATACATCTATATTTACTAGATCCCCTTCATGAATAACCCGATGACCCGGAATACCATGTGCCACTTCTTCATTAAGACTAATGCAAGTGTAGCCAGGAAAATCATATTCACCTTTTGGAGCTGAAACTGCACCTGCTTTTTCTAAAAGTTCTCCGGCTATATCATCAAGTTCTTTGGTCGTTATGCCAGGAATTGTTCTTTGTACCAATTCATCTCTAATTGAGGCAATAATTTTGCCAATTTCCTTCAAACCGTTAAAATCTTCTTCTGTTTTTGCAATCATTTTTTTACCTACCTCATTATCTTTTATCATCATAAAACTATATAAGTACTAATTGTACCTTTACTTTCTCAAAAAATAAAAGCAATGTAAATTATTTGGTACAATACCCCTCAGCTGAATTTTTCTTCGATCAAGAAAAAGACCACAAAAAGGAGCTGTTACATATGACTATACTATTAATTGGATTTACCTTCCAATTTTTTATAGAGTTAAACTGCCCCGTTAGTTCCATAAGAAAAAGCTGCCTTAAAGACAGCTCCGATCTTCAGCTAACGCACCCGTTGGTTCAACAAGAATATATCAACATTTATTTTACCACTCAAAATCCATATAAATTTCTGAAAGTAGTTTTTCTTCGATTGTTCCGTATTTAAAAAGAGCCTCAGAAGTTTCAAACTCTTGAGTATAGGCACCTCTGACTCGCGTAAGATAATATGCACCTGGATTTTGGCTTATCCAATATTCTTCATTTTGATATATAAATGAGTATTCTTCCCCGATTGCTATACCTTCTTGGAACTCAATAAACTCTTTTAAAGTCATCTTCCCACCACCTGTGAGCTTTTATAAAATTATATCTCTTATTACTAACCTGACCCGATAGTTGCATAAGAAAAGGAGCTGCTGATCAGCTCCTGATAATGAAGTAAAGCACCCGTTAGTGGAATAAGAGCACGCAAGGAGGTGACCAAAGGACATCCGCCTTCCAATTATAACGGAATCTCAAATTGTCCCTTTCGCTTCTGCTCCAAACTAACGATAAAGGAACGCATCAGCTTCATGGAAAACTGAAAGATCGGGCTTTGAATAAAGGTATATGCAAACGTCATAATAAACACTGGACCTCCAAGGATGAACCCGATAATCAAGATGAGGCTCTCGACAACGATTCTTGCCCAACTGACCGATAACCCGGTTTTTTCCGAAACGGAAAGCATGAAACCATCCCTAGGACCAGCCCCAATTCCCGCAGCCACATAAATTCCTCCGCCAATTCCGGTTATGATGATACCCATCAACAAGATGAGTATATTCAACCACCAATGCTCCGTTTCATGAGGAAGAATGTCAAGATGCAAAAAGAAATCCATGATCGGGCCGATTGACAAGGCATTTAGAAAGGTACCAATATTAATATACTTCCTATCCACGACAAAGGTGATCAACACAAGTACTAAACCACACATGACACTCCACGTACCAATTGTGAACCCGAACCGCTCGAACAGGGCGACGTTTAAAACCTCCCAAGGATGCAGCCCCAAGGATTGAACATTCACCGCAATCGCATTCCCTAATCCAAAGAAAGTTAATCCAAGAAAAAAAAGGGTGGTAGGTTATTGCAGAACTGCCGGAGAAGTTAATATAATATTCCATTCCCTAGATAGGAGGGTTACAAATTGGAAAAATAATTATTAACTATGGCTCAAATCGCAAAACAATTAAACACATTACTTTAAGAAAAATAGTCAGTCCACCCTTCGGGATCTAGTAAACATTTGTATTTGGTCCAAATTATTTTTATAAAAAACATTCAGCAAAATTCTTGGTACATCAAAATGAATAAAATTACTTGAAGAAAATAAGAAGTCATTAGTAAAGATTGTTTTCCCAGTCAGTTGTGCATCTTTAATTACCCACTATAAAGTCTATTCAAGAATCGCGCCCGATTACTGAAGAACGAATATAAAACCTTGGTACCAAATGGCATTGTCATTTATTTATGATACGGTTCACCGCACCTATTCAAGCAGTGATTTTTTAAAAACTGTCAGCCTTTTAATTTTACACTTCTACTTTAAATCGACGCTGCTGAGAAACTATCCTTTAACTATAAATTCCTATCTAACAAAAGCCCCACTTGTTCTGCCACGACTTGAGTCGGTTCTGATAATCCATTAGTGAACCACGCTTCTACTATTTCTACTATAGCTGCTCCAAAGAATTTAAGAATTAAATCCTTACTTAAACCTTGATTTTTCCCTTCAGTTACATCTACTTCACCCTCTAACTCTTGGATTACAAATTCCAGGAAATGACTACGAAAAGCAGGGGCTCCTTTACTCCCTAACATTGTTGAAAAGAATGAACTATTAAGTTCAAAGTATTCAAACCAAATCAGATTTCCCTCGACAAAATTCAATTCAGATGCCGATTCGCACAGTATCCTTAGTTCGTTAATATGTTCTTCAATAAGCTTATCCAGTAAATCAAATTTATCCATGTAATGGTCATAAATCGTTCTGCGACCGACATTTGCTCTGTCGGAAATATCCTGTATCGTAATATGATCAAAGCTTTTTTCAGACATTAGTTCAATAAAAGCATTTTTTATTGCTTCTTGGGATTTTTGTACTCTTCTATCTACCCTTGACATTGTAGTTTTCACCAAACTTTCTTAAAAATTATCGCAAAATTTCAATTAACTTGTGCAATAACGCACAAATCCTGGCGTTTTGATTGTTGCAGACATCCTCTTTTCATTTTACATTATATACAGATGTGCGATACCGCATCAATATATGATTTACTAACACATCAAATTTTACTACCTTGGAATAATAGAAGAGTTAATTAATTCCAAAGAGGGGGTTTAGTTATGGACCGTGTTGAAAAGAGCCAGGAAAAGTTCAAACAGCTATTTGGTGAGGGAGTAACTGCCGCACATGCTACTGATCCTGATTTTCAGGACATTCTAAGCCATTTCATTTTCGGGGAAGTATTTTATCAAGGTAACCTTGACGATAAAATGCGTGAGTTGATTACCCTGGTGGTTCTTGCGACCAATCAAACATTGCCCCAACTAAAAGCACATGTTAGTGCTGCACTGAATGTGGGGCTAACAGCTGTAGAGATCAAAGAGGCTGTTTACCAATGTGCTCCGTACATTGGATTCCCGAAAACGTTAAATGCTATCAATGAAGTCAATGAGGTTTTCAAATCCAAGAATATTGCGTTACCAATTGAAAGCCAAAAGAATGTTGTTGAAGATAATCGTTTTGACAAGGGACTTTCAGTACAGGTAGAGATTTTTGGTGATGTCACTGCAAAAGTGAGAGAAGGCGCACCAGAAAATCAAAAGCACATACAGGATTATCTCTCCTCTTTTTGCTTCGGAGACTTCTACACCCGGAGCGGACTTGATTTGAAAACACGAGAGTTGTTAACACTCTGTATCATAACTGCTTTAGGCGGTGCTGAAGGTCAAGTAAAAGCACATGTGCAGGGTAACAAAAATGTGGACAATGATAAGGAAATTTTAATCACCGCAATCACCCACTGCCTTCCATATATAGGTTTTCCAAGGACATTGAATGCATTAACATGTGTGAACGAAATTATTCCTGAAAATTAAGAAAGGGTGTTATTTATTATGTCAAATATTCAAGATAAAGTTGTCATTATTACAGGTGCTTCTTCTGGGATTGGAGAAGCTACTGCAAAAGAACTTGCCTCTAAAGGTGCAAAGTTGGTACTTGCAGCTCGTCGTGAAGATCGTTTAAAGAAATTACAAGATGAAATTAAAAACAATGGTGGAAAAGCTATTTATAAAGTAACAGATGTTACTTCTCGTCAACAGATGGAAGAACTCGCTGCATATGCTCTTAATGAGTTTGGAAAAATTGATGTGCTAGTCAACAATGCTGGAATCATGCCACAAGCTTTTCTTGCAGAAAATAAAGTTGATGAATGGGATATGATGATTGATGTTAACGTCAAAGGTGTATTGTATGCTATCGCTGCTATCGTTCCATCTATGAGAGAACGCAAATCAGGTCACGTTATTAATCTTTCTTCTGTAGCTGGACATAACATCTACCCTGGTGGAACGGTATATTGTGGTACTAAATTTGCTGTAAAAGCCATTTCTGAAGGTTTACGCCAAGAAGAAGCAATGAGTGGCACGGATATCCGTGTAACAAATATCTCTCCTGGAGCTGTTACAAGCGAATTGTTAGAAACTACAACAGACCCAGCAATGAAAGCAGGATTAGATGAATTTTACAAAGCTGCCATCGATTCTGACCGTATCGCTCGTGCAATAGCCTTTGCCATTGAACAACCATCTGATGTAGGAATTAATGAAATGATTATACGCCCCACAGTTCAAGTAGGTTAATAATAAAAAATATAGTTTCATGGAGGAGTTAAAATGGCAAAACATGAAGAAGTAAAAAATGGCGTCATTTTCCCAGTGGGTGAGAAAAATGAAGCATATGCAGAATATTTCGTGGGACAAAGTTATCTTAAATCATTAATTGCTGACCCTAAAGTGAGTGTTGGTGTAGGGAATGTGACCTTTGAACCAGGATGCAGAAATAACTGGCATATTCATCGTGATGGATTCCAACTTTTATTAGTAACTGGTGGCGAAGGTTGGTACCAAGAAGAAGGTAAACCTGCTCAATTCTTAAAAGCTGGAGATGTTATTGTCACCCACGATGGTGTAAAACACTGGCATGGTGCTACAAAAGATAGCTGGTTTGAACACATTGCAATCACTGCAGGTACACCGGAATGGTTGGAACCAGTAACAGATGAGGAATACAGTAAAGTAAAATAATAGTTGAGGATAAAAAATGCCCTGTTATTCAGGGCATTTTTTATATCAATCCTAGGATTATGATGTGTTCTTATAGAAAGGAGGAATACTTTGGAAAGGCCATATATAATATGCCACATGCTGACATCATTGGATGGGGAAAAATTGGGGATTATTTGGAAGAAGAACGCACCCAATATTTTATTGACGAGTATGAAAAAATTCATGAACGTTACGGATGCAAAGCATGGATGTGTGGCAGGATTACCATGGAGGAAAACTTTACCTTTGGACATAAATTAGATTTAACACATGAAAACATTCCGTCAATACCAAGAACTGATTATGTAGCAACTACAGATGCTAAAACGTATGCAATTGCAGTAGACGCTTCTGGGAAATTAGGATGGACAAAAAACTACATTTCAGAATGGAGTGAGAATAGGACAGAAGATCATATAGTAGAAGTTCTTACAGAGCTAGTCTCTGATGCTTATCTTGCTTATTTACAAAAAATAGGTATTTCGTATATTTTCGGTGGATAAGAACAATTAGGTCCCGATAGTTCCATAAAGAAAAAGCTGCCTTTAAAGACAGCTCCGATCTTCAGCTAAAGCACCTGTTAGTTCTATAAGACTTATTGCAGAGATGACACATACTGTGTCATAAAGTATTTATATAAAATCAAAAAATAACTGCTCCTCAAAAAGCAGGAGCAGAAAAAAAGATGTTATTTCACAACTTTAAGAGGAACAAGTACTTTATTAAAAAAACACGTTTCGAGCTTGGCTAACCAACCGTTTCCGTTTTCTCCATTAGCTACTTGAGCAGCGTGTTTTTTGTGAAATTCTGCTACCCGTTTATTATGCTCTTTATGCCATTGGTGCATAGAATTATGTTTCATTCTTATTGCCTCCTTTCCGTTTCATTATATTTTTAGAAAAGTTAAATAGAAAGTGCTTTTTATTCAGCTTTTGAAAGAGAGGAAATCGATAAGTTAATAAATATGAATATGCACAGTTCGTATACAACTAACCTGCCCCGTTAATGACATAAGGGTTTTTAAACAACATTATTATTTTTTAATGACTTTATTGTAAATTAAACAACTTTATTATCTCTGTACAGTAGCGTCAGGAAAATGCGGATTTACAACGTTAAGGAAGTTTCAATATTAAAAAACCTAATTTCTCAGCATTAAATGAGAAATTAGGTTTTTTCATTAATAGAAAAAGACTTATAAGTATTTATCACTAATCACTTTCATATGGTGTAACTCGTGCCCGACAATGCCATATGCAAAGGTACCTATCGAAACTGGGCTGTTCATTACAGTTCCATAACGATCCCACGCTGCATCATCAATGGTTGAAATAAGACTTAACGTGTTGGAGCGTACCATGTCTAAACCTGCTAGTAGCTGCTCCCAGGATAATTTGTTGAAGTTTGCCGCAGAAACGTATTGATCCTGATCCATTGCTGGGAGTGGTGCACTTTCATTTCGTGCAATGGCAAGCATTCGATACGACATCACACGTTCCACGTCGGCCAAATGCCCAATCACTTCTTTTAAAGTCCATTTCCCTGGTGCGTACGCCTTCCTTGCTGACTCCTCTGATATGCTGCTCAAGAAGGTAATGGTCTTAGTTCGTTGCTTACTAAGTATTTCTTCAATATCTCCATCTGGCACAAGACTAACATACCTATCATACTCTGGATTTTCAATAGATAATGGTCGTGGACGCACAAGAATCCTCCTCATCGGAATAGTTAATTATGGTTCTAGGCTAATATTCGACTACAAGGAAGATATTTCCTTTATTTGATATTTAATTTCATTACCGCAAAATAATTGCAAATTAAACAACTTTATTATCTCTGTACAACTGATTTATGCAGTTAACATAATACAGATAACAATGGATTAATTAACTTTTTATTCCATTAACCTGCCCCTTTAGTTCCAAAGAAAAAGGTTGCCGCAGCAACCCTTTGTTATACTATCCGGATCAGTCGAAGAATGGTTAATTTAAAACTTAATGTCTAATAATTCATACATTTCAAGAAGAACATCAAAATGTTTTTCTTTTGATAAATGCATCATTTTCTGCCCTGCTCCGTTTGGTTCTTGAAATAATATTTATATCAACAATTGTAATGAGGCAATGATTTTAATAGTATATTAGGTAACTCTTTTTTAAAAGTCCTTTGACTTACCTTTCTTTTGTTTGGAAAGGGCAGATAGAATGGACTGTTCGCCCTCTACTTGATTTCCTAAAAATTTCTTAGTAAGACTTAACTTAAGAACAATTTTGTAAACGATCGTGGCTGAAATGATACTGATGATAGCTCCGACAAGAACATCTGCTGGATAATGGACACCTACCCAAATTCGCGAAATACCTACAAGGACAGCCAAAATTCCCCATAAAAACCCCCAACCCTTTTTGAACAACCAGAAGGTTATACAAAATGAAAAAAATATAATCGTATGGTCACTTGGAAAGGAATTATTGACTGCTTTTTCAACTAACTTATTAACGTTGGGCAACTCAGCAAATGGTTGATAATTCGAGTGGAACTGCCCTGCTATTTTCGCCAATATTTCCGAGATAACTAGTGTAATAAATGCACAGATTACCATGATTCTATTTTTATTTTTTCGAGAAAACAAAAACATTAGGACTGCCAATACTAAGATAAAAATCATGTATTCAGCTATGAATACAAAAAATGGATTTAAATCGGGGTATTGTTTACCTAGATCATTAATCATTCTAAACAATTTACTATTCATTTCGGACAAAGCCATTAAAAAATTCCTCCTGATTGTTTTTTCACTTTAACCTTTATTAAGATCCATTATGTAAATAAGATGAACTTCAATTAAACCTATATTTTACATCTTTCAGACAGAAAGTCCATCATCAACTTTCAGAATGAATGTATTTCAATCCTCAAATACAAATATGGTTCATCTTGTAGATAAAAAAATCGTTCATTCCCATTTGTCTGATGAAAACAGAACCCCTTATTCGATAAGGGGACTTTGATTAGCGTTTCTTTTCCTTTCACTTCTAAAGAATGTACATACAAATGTTATTGACTTTCTTTTGGGAGTTAAGCTGTAGCCGACAGTTGAGATAAGGGTTTTGTAAATGATAACTTTGACAACAGTAATGACGTTAAAGACAGAAATGCTACGATTAGCTGCCTATTTTTCTAATAGAGTAATAATTGGAATAAGCTCAGTAATATGATAAATAACAAGTAGTGAAGTATTAAATTTGTTTGTAACCCAACGGTTATTAGTCTTATCGCCATACATTAAAAAGGGAGATGAACAAATGAATACTACCAAAAAGAGCGCAATAATTGTAGGGGTTCTGTTCATACTTGCAGCAGTTACAGCAATATTAGGTCTAATTTTATACAAGCCTATCCTAAATGGTCCGGATTATCTGATTAATGGGTCTGACCATGCCAACCTGGTGACACTTGGAGCGCTTATGGAATTAATTCTTGTCGCTTCAGCGATTGGTACTGCAACTACAATGTTTCCAATTTTAAGAAGGTATAATGAAACTATAGCTCTTTGGCATGTTTGCTTCAGGTTTCTTGAAGCGATTGTCATCATTATTGGTGTAATCAGCGTACTATCCCTGTTGACCTTAAGCCGCGAATTTGTAGCAGCAGGTGCCCCGGATACCGTATCTTTTCAAACTTCAGGTATAGTATTAAAAGCAGTACATGACTGGACATTTATGCTTGGTCCCCTCTTCCTGTTGGGTATAAACACGATGATGTACAGTTATATATTTTATAAAACCAAGCTCGTACCCAGGTTTATCCCGATCTTAGGTATGACCGGGGCAACTCTTGTTTTTATTTGTGCCCTGTTAGTAATGTTCGGTGTAATTCAACAAATTTCTGTTTGGGGTGCTATTTTGGCACTGCCAGTAGCAGCTAATGAAATGATTTTAGCAGTTTGGCTCATCGTTAAAGGGTTCAATGAATCTGCGTATGCTTCCATGTCTGCATACAAGAAAACGAACGAGAGCTGATGGCAACCACCATTTAATCATCTGAACTTAAAGGAGAGTCGTTTCTTACCTTTAGAGTTAATGCTAATTAAATAAAAGACGTTTGGAAGAATTTCCAAACGTCTTTTTGCCTAATATTTACATACTCTGCCCCTTTAGTTGCAAAACAAAAAGGCTGCTGCAACCTTCCTTATTACCGTGTCTAACATTTTTCTAATGCCATATTAACGGATTCGATGGCATGTATGACAGCTGTATCGAATAATGGCACTTTGGAATCCTCGGGTTTTACTAGTAATCCAATTTCTGTGCAGCCTAGTATTATTCCTTCCGCTCCATCATCAACTAACCCCTTGATAACCTTTTTGTAATAATCCCTTGATGATTGTTGAATTTCCCCTAAACATAATTCTTCATAAATCACTTTATTGATGACTTTTCTATCCTCTTCACTTGGTATCAGGACCTTGATACCATTAGTCTCAATTCGTGTTTTATAAAAGTCTTGCTCCATCGTATATTTAGTGCCAAGTAAACCAACCGTACTGATTTTGGACTTTTGAATTTGTTTTGCCGTTGAATCAGCAATGTGCAAAATCGGTAAACTGACTTTTTCTTCAATATATCCAATCACTTTATGCATCGTATTTGTACAAATTAGAATCATTTCGGCACCTGCCTTTTCCAAAGACAGAGCTGCATCGCCTAATAATTTACCGGAGCTTTCCCAATCCCCTTCAGCTTGGCAGCGTTCGATTTCCTCAAAGTCCACGCTATATAAAATGCACTTGGCTGAATGCAATCCTCCTAATTTGGCTTTTACCTCTTCATTGATGATTCGATAATATTCCAATGATGACTCCCAGCTCATGCCGCCAATAAGGCCAATAGTTTTCATGAACATTCCCCTTTTCATTTGAAGATGGCTTACTTATCAGTCGAAAAACTCCATATGGGCTTTTTCTTGTTTGTAGTAATCTATTCTATTTTGTAAAGTCCCTGTATGAAACTCAAACTTATGACCATCTGGATCAGTGAAATAAATGGACTTCTTATCTTTTTCATCTCTTGGACGTCCTGACAGGATGTTTACATTCAATCCGATTAATTTCTCGTACATGTTCATGAAATCGGCTTCATCTATGGAAAAGGCGATATGTGTGTATGATTGGCTTATTTCATTACGGGGAATATCTTTTTCTGCATTCAGGGCAATCCACATTCCATTCAAATCAAAATAGGCTGTGGTTCGGCCCTTAACTAATAATTTCGCATCAAAAACCTTTTGATAAAATTCTATGGAACTGTCTAAATCAGAAACTGAAAATAAAAAGTGATTCAAACCTTTTATAGACACATTACCACCTCATATTAAGATTTCCTTTTATTCGCCATTAAACGCTTATAGAGAGGATACCCGAACATGTAATACCCGGAAAACGAGAGCAGGATTAAGGATAAACCCGTCAATGTGAGGATACTGTATCTATACCAATCACCAAAGAAGGTTCCATCATGCAATGTAATCAGGAAAGTCGAGTAATCTGGATTAGTGGATAACACTTTTCCTGTACTTACATCTATTTGAACACCTTGTCCGTTATTAAAGCGAACCTGGTACACATTTGCACTTGGTCTATATTCAATTCTAAATATATCTTCAACCGAGTCCGCACCTGGAAGATCCTGAGACGTAGCAATGGACACGGCCTTCTCCATAGGTATCGCTTGATCTGGACTCGCCTCTTTCCCCGTCCTTAACTCATCAGCCACTCCGAGTGGTATCATATAAACAAGTACTAGGCCTGTGACTGCGATGAACATAAAAAAAACAGATAAAACCAAACCAGTCCATTTATGTATTTTTCGGCTTAATTGATACAATTTTACAGATTTCGACAATTCCATCACCCCTTGACTACTTATCATCAAAATAAAATTTTCTTCATAACCACCCTATCTTCATTTACAACATAATCATTTTTCAGATAAAATGCTTCTGCAAGACCGTCATTAGCCGTTAATAAATATAGACTTTTAATCTCTCTCTTCTGCAGTTCAGCTTCTAAAGAACGAAGCATTTTTGAGCCATGCCCTTTGCCTTGCATTTCATTATTCACACAAAGCTCTGCCAAATAATAAATTAAACCTTGATAAGACACCTTACTATTTCCAGCAATGAAACCAACTGGATTGTGATCAATATGAAATAAAAAGCCAAGAAATTTAGGCGTATGCAATAAGTCGGAAAGTCTCTCTTTAGCCGTTTCATATGTCCACCTTTCATTCCATGGTTCACGATTAAATACGTTCATGTAGAGATCGATACATAGCTCCAAATTTTCCGACGTCAGTGGTACCATTTCTGTCATTTTCATGCTTCCCTTCTTTTTCATTAAAATTTTGTATATTAATCCAAATTATATCTTATCTTCGTTTAACTAACCTGTCCCTATAGGACCATAAAAGAAGAGCTGCCTAAGAAGCAGAAAATCACAAAAAAAACCAGTCAATCATGAAGGGGGCATACAATGAGCAGATTAGATAATTATGAGGTTCTTCAGAGAAATATTACAAGAACGGGTATTGTACGTGCTATTCCAGGCAGCATTAGGAATGAATAAAAAACGCTTTAGCTGACAGTCCTGCCTTAGTGGATTCTATAAAAAAAGGCCGACCGGATTTTTACTGGTCCACCTTAGTTCATTGATAACTTTTTCAAGAATAAAACTCTATCTTGTTTATGTCCGTCATAGTCAGAGTGGACTGAAACATCATCAATGAATGTATCTCCCTCTTCCATTTCAAATCCCATCTTGGTATGATAGGCGATTGAAGATTTGTTGACCGGAGACGTTACACAACGGACAACATTACGCCATTTTGATTAACGACATCGAAAAATTGATTATATAACTTTCTGCCGATATCATTTTTTCTGTATTTGGGATGCACTCCGACAAAGTGAATATATGCCTCATCAGGCTGAGATTGAGATAAAATCCCTATTAGGAAACCGACTATTTCCCCTTCCTTTTCGGCTATGAAACTTGTATTTGTAAAATGATCAAAGAATAATTTCGGTAGCATATCAGACATTTGCCTTCCTCCCCACCATTCATTGATCAGCGGCGATATGGCATAGTAATCTGACCCTTTCACTGAACGAATTTCCATCCTTCTCCCCCTTTAATGATTAAGTCCTTTTTCACTAAATTCATTCAAAAATTAACATACCCCGTTAGTTCATTAACTTTTCATATGATAAAATTACAATTCCACATATTACTGAAACTCCTAAAAATGATAAAACATAAAAATGAGGCGGCGTAACACTCACAAACTCTACCTCGTTTTGAAGGTTTTCTACTTTCCCCCATGCATTCTCAAGATCCGGTTTATAGTTTTTTGTTTTTATATAACCGACTAACATCATAACGACTACATAGATTATATGAATGAAAATTGAACCTATAATTGCTTGAAGAACCACTTTCATATTGCCCCTCCTTTTTTACTCATTTTACCATATTATTGCATCAAAAAAGGAGCTGCTGATCAGCTCCTGGTAATGAAGTAAAGCATTTGTTAGTTCATAAAGAAAAACGATTCTTATTAAAGAATCGCCCTTTAGTGAAAGATTGATTAACCCACGATTCATGGCTTAACTTCCTCAAAATCTTGAATTTGTATAGGATCGATATGACTGTCAATGTGTCAATGCAGTATATATCGAATAATCTACTTCACCTGAGATATTTTCCAACCCATTTTCACACAACTCCATAGCCATTAAATTCTCAATAGAAGGTGGAGGATTTTTCTTGGACGCATAGATTCCGAATTCAGTTGATGTTCTAAATCCAAAGCGTTGATAGTATCGATCATCTCCTTCAACAATAATTCCCTTATACCCCATTTTAGCAGCTAATTTAATACCTTCCTGCAACATATACGTACCAATACCCTGACCTTGTTTATTAATTGCCACCGAAACTGGTGATAACATCAACATTTCATTTTCATACCTATTACTAATTGGAAGTTTTGAAAGGATAAAGTGACCTATAATTACCCCTTCTTCCTCAACAACTAAATCAAGCTGTGGAATATAATAGTGTTTTTGCCGGATCTCTCTCACCAAAGCTTTTTCAGCTAATCCATTTGAATAAGTGGTATTTTTGAATATCTCATATACAAAGTCTTCAATAAAACTATATTCCTCTTTTTCTACTGGTCTTATCTCCATTAATACACCTCCACTATACAGCTACCTCTTTGTTCTAAGATTCTACAATCATTCCAGAATTCCTTTATCAATTATCTGGCCTAATTAAAGGTCAAAGAGCACTCTTCAACTATCCTGCCCCTTTAAATTGCAAAAAAAAAGAGTTGCCAATGCAACTCCCTTATAGCACCTGTTCAAATTATAAAGTCAGTATACTATATTACAAATTTTATTCTATTAAACAATAATGTGTGTAACTGTTAATTTTATAGTAGATACAGTATCATTGATTTTACAAACAAAGACTAAATATTCTTACTTTTCATTATGCATTAATGAAACATTCCCCATAAAAATAAATAGGAGTGACTAAAGTGAAAGCACAAATTATTCAATCTTTTGGTGATCCATCCGTATTTCAGCTTGAAGAGATTTCAAAACCCGAACTAAAACCTGGACATGTACTTATTCAAGTCAAGGCTTCAAGTGTAAATCCTATTGATACGAAAGTCCGTGCTGGTGCAGTTCCAGCCGTTTCCCCCGAGTTCCCAGCCGTTTTACATGGTGATGTCGCAGGTTTGGTATCTGCAGTGGGTGAAGGAGTGACTGAGTTTAAAGTTGGCGATGAAGTGTTTGGATGCGCGGGTGGTTTTAAAGGGACTGGCGGTGCACTTGCAGAGTTCATGCTTGCAGATGCTGATTTACTTGCTCACAAGCCGAAAAACTTGACGATGGAAGAAGCCGCTGCTTTACCACTAGTTTCCATTACAGCATGGGAAGCTTTATTTAATCGGGCAAATCTTGTCCCTGGACAAAATATACTGATCCATGCAGCTACCGGGGGTGTAGGACACATTGCCATTCAGCTAGCCAAATGGGGAGGCGCAACAGTCTATACAACTGCCTCTTCGCAAGAGAAACTGGAGATTGGCACGCGTCTTGGTGCAGATGTAACTATTAATTATCGAGAAGAAAGCGTTCACGATTATGTACAAAAATATACAGACGGAAAAGGTTTTGACGTTGTTTTTGACACGGTAGGCGGAGAAAACCTTGATCGCTCTTTTGAGGCAGCCGCGGTACATGGAACAGTAGCAGCCATTGCTGCCCGTTCGACTCATGACCTCTCCCCCGTGCATTCAAAAGGGCTCTCCCTACATGTTACCTTTATGTTGTTGAAGATATTAAACAAGGACATGCATAAGCAATATGGAGAAATTTTGAAGAAGGTTGCCAGTGTGGTTGAGGAAGGTAAGCTGCGCCCGCTTGTGGATCCAAACAAGTTTACGTTTGAAGAAGTTTCAAAAGCCCATGAGTACTTGGAGTCAGGCAAGGCGATGGGAAAAATTGTTTTGAGAAATAATTGGTGATTTTATTTTAATGTTCATTCAAAAGCAGAGGTACAGAGAGAATTTCTATAGATCTCTCTGTTTCGTCTGCTTTTATTTTTTATTACCGTAAAACATCCACTAGTTCAACATTCCACTGATCTATACTTCAAGAAAAATTCAATTAGTTCCTAGTTACTAGGATAGATGAAAGCGGGAGACGATCCCATGTAACTGAAATCGTAAAAGAAGATATATTGATATGGTATGAAACTTCAGCTTTAATAGGTACAATCGTTTCGTGGCTCCAAAATGATATGCCATATACACCAACTTTTCTAGCGAAACAATTCTCTTTGCTTCACCATAGGGGGCTAAATGCAGAAAGTTAATAAATCATTTATAAAATGCAACTAAACCTTTACTCTCTGCATCATGGTTACTAACTCTTGTATATCTAATAGAGTACGTAAAAAATGGGTAAAAAAACCCCAGAAGATTTTCCAAAATTAACTGGCTTATTTTTAGTGGGTTTTGGTATAAAAACCTTAATTTATATTAATTTTTCTAACAAACCTAAAATGTGTTTACGTTCAGAAAACTGAACGGTTTTTTTCTTTATTTTCATCAATTTTTTCTCCCTTGCAACAAACTTTCTTCTTCAACTAACCTGCCCCGATGCATAAGAAAAAGCTGCCTTAAAGGCAGCTCTGATCTTTGTTAACTTATTAGGAATTCCAGCAAATCTTACTGGACACCATTACATAACCGACCGATATTCTCGACTTCAACAACGACTTCATCCCCCGACTTGATCGTGCAGCTGCCAGATGGTGAACCCGTAGCCAAAATGTCACCGGGCTCCAGTGTCATTACCTGTGAAAGCCAGCTGATTAGAAACGGAATGCTTAGTGACATTTCATTGGTATTTCCGTCTTGGACAACACGGCCGTTTAAAGTGGTCACAATCCTTAAATTTGTAGGATCCACCCCGGTAACGATGCACGGTCCCAAAGGTCCGAATGTATCAAATCCTTTGCCCCGCGTAAACTGCGGATCTTTTTTTGTTAGATCTCTTGCTGTGACATCATTAAATATCGTGCAACCAAATACATAATCAAGCGCATCTTCTTCTTTGATGTTTTTTCCGCGCTTTCCAATGACAAGGGCCACTTCCCCTTCAAGTTCCACTTGGTTGGATAGCTCGTTTGGAGGAAGGATAATATTCTCCTTGTCTGCAATAAGCGAAGATAATGGCTTTAAAAATAAAAATGGTTCAACAAGGTTTGCCTCTCCACCCGTTTCCTTCGCATGACCAGCATATGTCCAGCCGAAATTAACCACTTTCGATGGTTTTACAGGTTCCAAGATTTTCACGTCACTATATTTCAGCTCGACCCCGTCATACTTTATTTCCTTGTTGACAAGTTCAGCAAAACTGCTAGACAGTTGTAATATCATGTCATCCTCAACAATACCGTAATGTATTTTGCCCTGTTGATTCTGATAGCGAACTATTTTTTGTGTTTTTTGTAGCACATGCATTATGAATAAACTCCTTTGATGATTAAGATTACCACAGATCATATAAAATCCGGTTCTCCTATACTATAACATGCCTGTTCTTTTACGTGAAAAAAGAGCTCTCGTCGCGACTCACTCTTCAACTAAACCGACCTATAGTTAATTAAGCTTAAGTTATTTAACTATTTATTTTATGGAACCTACCATTTATATGTAATTTTATCTGTGTATTGCCTTAGGCCGCAATCAATATTCCGATTGATAGACCTAGTATACATTCCCCATGAAATGTTCACTTAATTTTATACATACCTAAAACCAAGCACAAATCAAAGTCTTGGTGCTTATTGATTATCTCAAAATATCAAAACTTTTGTACTGGTAATTCGTCCCTTATTCAGCTAACCTGCCTCCGTAGTGCCATAAGAAAAAGGCTGCCTGAGCAACCTTCCTACCTGTTAGATTAAGTGGATAACTTCACATATAACCCTGATATAGGAGCAAAAAAGTATGTATTGCAGCTTTTATGTATCTGTACTTATTTCCTCCCATTCTTGATCCATATAATTCACTAGCCAATTAAGAGTGTAGTGCCTTTCATATACAACGCCTTCATCTAGAGATGATGGAACTTCCAAATGATTTATTTGGGCTTCTCGTACCGCCCAATGTGCCCTATAAATGAAATCAAGACTATCTAATATATCACTGGTTGGTTTTAAAGTGGATTCACCAAGCAGCTCTTGTTTAGAATGAAGAGAAAAAACCTTCTCAAAAACATATTCAGCATTGCACGTATCGGCTGGGACATCTATATCGGATATTAGATTTACAGACCAAAGCAGCAGCCAAATACATTCTAACTTCCAAGAGTATTGGATCAGCTCGTTCTGATTAGGTTGTTTTTTCTTTAAAAAATTTTGTTCCTCTTCTGTGAATAATTCATTAGCATTATACCTTTCAATAAATTCCTCAATTTTTTCTGGCGGAGCCTCCATGGCTTTTGCTGAGACTATTGCTAATGAAATAATTCTGTTTATAATTTCTTCCTTTGTTCTAAGGGAAACTTCTTCTTCATTTTCCGTTAAGGGTAAATGTTTATTTATTGGTACCTTTAGGGTCTTTAATATTTTTTCGGATTGTTTTTTTCTCTTTTTCGAACTTTTCATTCCGCACCTCACTATTAGCTGATCCCGCTTCTTTAAAATTATTATTAGAAAAAATTTCCGCAAACCGTCTTTTATTGTAACATGCTACTCAACTTTCCTGGGTATTTAGTTGCACAAAGAAAAAGCTTCAGCTCCGATCTTCCGTTAAAGCACCCGGTAGTTCCAGAAGGATTATTCGTCTAAACTCCCCTTTAGTGAAATCCACTTTTATTTCTCAAAATAAAAATAGTGCCAACTTCTCTTTAATAGAAATTAGCACTTCGGTTTATTCACTATATGTTATCGTGCCGCTTTAGGCGGTTGGCACACATCACATTTACGTTGGTTATTATTTTTGAATTTCTTGAATGTTTTTTCAAAGTTGCTGCCACATGTACATTTAAATAGTAACTTTTGAGAAAAACCGTGATATTCCGTCGTCAGCAACTTACTTTCCGAATTGTTCTCAACAAATTCTTTAATTTTACCAATCGTCCATTGTTTATTCATTCTCTTACACCTCCATATTTTATCGCTATGCGGAGGCTTTTCTGGCATCCGTTCAGAAACAGTAATTATCGTAAGCTATTCATTATAACATGAGCTGGCACTCAATTAAACAGATGGATATATCTTAATCTGCCCCGAAGTTGCAAAAAGGAAAAGCTGCCTTAAAGACAGCTCCGATTTTTCAGCTAAAGCACCCGGTATGGTATAAGTTCAAATTATCCAGCCATTGAAAACCATACCCAAGTTGATAACAATGTGAAAAACTATGGATGGATATATACTATCGCTCTTTAAAACTACTATTGCATAAAAAAGCCCCCCAAAAGAAAAAAGTAAGCTTATTAATACAGGAATTCCAATTGATATATGTAGTAGCCCGAACCCGATACTGGTTATTACGACAGCATAAAAGGTGGAAACATTTCTTTTTAAACTAGATAACATAATACCTCTCCAAATTACTTCTTCAAGTGTAGCGTTTATGATGGCAAACAATATACCGAAAAGTAATACTGTTTTTAAATCGCTCATTTCTTGACTAAATAATGGTATAAGTAATGTGCTCGATACCATTAGCCCAATAAGTAAAAAATACGGTAATTTAATTGTATGAAACGGCATTGTGATACGCCTGTGCCAATCTGGTAATAGTGTGTAGAAAAATATCTTCTGCTTAGACAACAATAGTGAAATCATTGTTCCAATCATAATGAACATAAGTAAACATCTGTTTATTATGATTTTCATTTCTTTGGATATGTTCCATTCATTGATATAGCTGCTTCCGAGTTGATACACCAATGTACCTAATAAGAAGAAAATGAACAGAGAAACTGATGAACGGTATTTATTAGGTGAGATGTAGAGAATAAGCAAGAATATGAGTGGCAATAATCCCCAAACAAACAACCTATATGAAAAAAGAATAATACCTGCGAAAAATAGGATTGCCAAAAATAAGAGAAACATATTGGTCCGTGAGCGATTTATGCTAATCCCCCCTTAAGAAAGCACAATTCAATCGTTTCAGATAAACGTTTGTAATAACTGCTCTTTAGCTGAATAAGTCCCTGTATTTACAATACCATAAAAAGTAAATTACCCCTCATGTTACTTAAAATCAATAAGCATTATGAAAAGAGCTTTGAACAAAGATCAAATGTAACTCCTATAAACTGACCAATAGCTGCATAAGAAAGAGCTGCCATAAAGACAGCTCCTACCTTCAGCCAATGCACCCTTTTTTCAGTAATTTTACCTAAAAAATCACCTCACCACTAAAACTAGAGGTAAGGTGAGATGAATTTCAATAAAATCTTACATAATCCCCTTCTTTAATTTGATTCTTTTCAAACCAGCCAAGATTCACTTCAATTGCATAGTGATAAGAAATTTCTGGATCATAGGTAGGACATATATCTTCTTTACAAGGCTCCATATGTAGTATTTTTAGAATTTCCCCATCTGAATCAAGAAAAGCAATAGATAAAGGAATTAATGTGTTTTTCATCCAAAAGCCACCATATATTTTTACTGGAAACACAAATAACATCCCCTCGTTTTCGGGTAATTTCCCAACAAACATTAAGCCCTTATCTCTTTTTCTTTGAGTATCTGCAACTTGAACGGTTAATCTAGTTTCCCTGTTTCCGCTGAGTATTTTTATCATTTTTGTTTTTATTCTATTTTTCATGTTCACTCACCTTAGGGTAGTTTTATAAGCAGGAAAGAAATTCAAAAGAAGAAAAAATAACTAAGGAAATCCCTTTTACCATCTAATACTTATTCTATGGTTTCAAATTTAATTCTTCGTTTTCAATAAACACTGCAACAATATATATGTAGGTTTGTTCAACAACCTCGTTTATTGCATAAGAAAAAGCTGCCTTAAAGGCAGCTCCAATCTTAGCTAACGCACTTGTTAGCTGAAGAAGTCGATTACTTTTCAGAGTTCTCATCAACAGGTTTTCGTTTATGTTTTTCATTAATTATTTTTTTATTAAATATCTTAACTTCCCCAACCATTAGTAACCTCATATCCTCTACAATATACTTGGCTAACTCTTGGTCAGTAATGTCATCTCCATCAATATCAAGGCGGAATTCCTGCCCTTGAAGCCCACCGCCATTAGTAAACTCTATTTCAAAGTCAAATTGAACTCTTTTATCCATTTGAATCCCTCCTAAAATATTGATTGATACTGAACTCGGACTTAAATACGATTACAGCATTTCCCGCAATATTGAAAGGTGTAAATATGTTTTCTAAAGCTAGACCGTCAATCACCGCACCAAAACTTATACTACCCTGCGTCATTATAATTTTGTAATCATTATCTTCATTAATCACATCGACTGGTAAAATGCCGGCACCAGTTTTATGATAAACTTTACCTGTATTTAAACTATTTTCAACTGCACGAGCATAGTGGGCAGCAATAGTCGCATGTCCACAGATGGGCACCTCATGAGTTGGCGTAAAAAACGAATATGTACATCAGATTCGCTATTGTCTGATTTAAATATAAATGCCGTTTCCGAATAGTTAAGCTCTCTAGCAATCCTATGCATCTCACCCGAAGATAGACCTTCTGCATTTGCAATTACGCCAGCAGGATTACCCGATAACTTTTCTTTCGTAAATGAATCAATTTAATATAATCGGTACTTTCTTGCAATGTCCTTTCCCACCTTTAATATAGTGAATTTCCGGTCCTTTATACTATCTATAATTCTTATTATATTAAATATTACCCCGTTAGCTCCACAAGAAAAAGAGTGATCGTCACAGCTCTTAAAGAACTAACGCACCCATAAGTGAAATAAGGACCCTTTCAAAAATAATAAAAGACTACCCAATTATGAGTAGTCTTTTGTTATTTTTGTATGTGTTTATGCAAAATGGGAATTAATTGTATCTTCAACTTTCTTTAACATACCTTTATATGCTTCTTCATCAAGGTATCCAATACTTCCGAACAGTAAATGGTCCACAGGTTCAATTCCAGTAAAATCCCATATTCCAATATCAGAAGTTACTTTCAAACCTGCTGTCATACCGATTTCATCGTAAAGCTCATTAGGAGTACCATGTGTATTGATGATAAAACCTTTTTTACCTTCTAATAACTTAATTACACCTTCTGGTCCAGCAGAATAAGCAAACCCAAATGCAAATACTCTGTCTACATATCCTTTAAGAATAGCTGGAAGACCTGTCCACCAAATAGGGTAAATAAATGTTATTACGTCTGCTTCAGCAATAAATTCTTGTTCAATTTTAATATCATCAGGAGTTTTTCCTACTTTCATAGCTGCTGTATCTTCTGGTTTAAGTACAGGTTGAAAATCAAGTGCATATAAATCACGGACAACAACTTCGTGACCATTTTTCTTTAATGTATTGACTGTTGTTCCCAAGATAGAATGATTTAAGCTTTCAGGGTTTGGATGTGCATAAACAACAAGATGTTTCATTTAAAATAACCTCCAAATATTTAATAACCTTTTATTTGATTACTAATCGTAATCTAATATTATAGTGTTAGACGTTTTTTTAAAAGTAGTCACTTTTTTATAACATAGTCACAAAAATAGTACCATCAAGAAAGAGAGGTATTGATTATGGCACGAAGTAGGTTCGGTGAACCTCCAGAGGACCAAATAGAGGTTTGTCCAGTTACAGAAACTCAAGACATAATTGCAGGAAAATGGAAAATAATTATCTTATGGCATTTAAGCAGACAGACAAGAAGATTAAATGAACTACAAAGGCTTTTACCTGATATTTCAAAAGGAATACTGACACGTCAGTTGAGAGAATTGGAAGAAGACCAAATGGTTCACAGAGAAGTATATAAAGAAGTTCCTCCAAAGGTAGAATATTCGCTAACATCTTTAGGGAAAAGTTTTATTCCTATACTAGAGAGTATGGGCGAGTGGGGGAAAAAATATAAGGAATTAAGAAAAAGCTAAAGCCTATACTGATCTTTAGCTTTTTCTTTTTAATGATGTTTGCATGGTTTATCTTAAACTAACCTGCCCCGTTAGTTCTATTAGCAACCTCGATAAGTTAAAAAAACAAACACTTTCTACAGGTTTGTTAGATAAGACTGATTATTTCAATTTAAGTATTATTTTTCCCTTTGCTCTTCCAGTCTCTGCATACTCCAATGCTTTTTGGGCATCTTCGAAAATAATAACTTTATCAAGTGTAGGCTTAATTACTTCTGACTCTAACATTTCTGTTAAAATTTTCAACTGCTCCCCACTATGCTTCATAAAAAGAAACGTGTATTGGACATTATGTTTTTTTTCTAGCTTCGTAAGTTTATAACTTGCAATGGAAAATAAGGTTTTTTTTAATGAGCTAAATCCGTTTTCTTTAGCAAAGCGACCATTCGGGATTCCAGATATAGAAACAATCTTTCCTCCTTTTTTTAATGTTACAAATGATTTCTCTAACGTCGCCCCCCCAATGGTATCAAGAACTGCGTTGTAGTCACGAATAGAATGTTCGAACTTTTCTGTCTTGTAATTAATAACTTCGTCAGCGCCAAGAGATTTTACCAAATCACTACCATCACTAGCTGTAGTTGCGACAAAAGCCCCCATATGTTTTGCAAGTTGGATAGCAAATGTTCCTACTCCCCCTGATCCTGCATGTATTAATATTTTATGTCCTTTTTCAATTCGCAGAATATCATGTAAAGCTTGGTAGGATGTCAATCCGACTAGAGGGATGGAGGCGGATTCTTCAAAACTTAAATTTTTAGGTTTTAATGCAATATCTTCTTGGCTGACAGAGATATATTCAGTAAAAGTTCCCATTTTATTTGCTCTAGGTCGACCATATACCTCATCACCGACTTTAAACTTCGTGACACTAGTACCTACTTCGACAATTTTTCCAGAAAAATCGTTTCCTAAAATTAACGGCATCTTGTATTTCAATATTAATTTTAATTCACCTTTTCGAATTTTTGTATCAAGAGGATTTATACTTGCCGCATATATCTCAACTAAGACCTCGTCATTATTTATTTTGGGCATAGGGAAGTCTAAAAAATTTGGATTTTTACCGTAGGTTTCAATTGCTAAAGCTTTCATTACAATCCTCCACATTTTTATTTAACGCACATGTATCTTTTCATAACGAACCTAAGAAAAAAGATTATGAATATCCCTAGATGGGATATTCATATTAAATAAATTATTTTAAGAAAGGATAATCTGTATAACCTTCTTTTCCTCCTGCATAGAGCGTGTTTTTATCAGGTTCGTTTAGGGGAGCCCCTGATTGAATCCGTTCTACAAAGTCTGGATTAGCTAGTACCCAAGTGCCTACTGTGACTACATCTGCAAGATTATTATCTACATCAGACGAAAGTTGATCTAGAGGACGACCTGGACGGTTAACAAGAAGTGATTGATCCCAAAGTTGACGCACATCTTTTAGGAATTGCTCGTTTCCAAAGTGCATTAAATGCAGATATGCAAGGTTAAGCTTATTTAATTCACTTATTAAATAACGATACATCTCAAGGCTATTTTCCCCCTCATCAATGCCTTGCAGTGTTCCTTGAGGAGAAAAACGGATGCCTGTTCTTTCTGCTCCTATTTCATCAACAACTGCTTTAGCTACTTCAATAGCGAATCGAGAACGCCCCTCAATCGTACCACCGTATGCATCTTGACGATGATTGGAGTTTTCACTAAGGAATTGTTGGATCAGATAACCATTCGCTCCGTGAATTTCAACTCCGTCTGCACCAGCTTCAATTGCTGAACGTGCTGCTAAACGAAACTCATTGATACATCCTTTATCTCAAGCCCACTCAATTCTCTTGGTGTTGGAATATCTTTCACTCCTTCTGCCGTGAAAATTTCTACACCAGGTGCAATAGCTGACGGTGCAACTGCTTGGCGGGGGTGAGGTGTGTTATCAGGGTGTGATACACGTCCCACATGCATAAGCTGAACAAAAATATGACCGCCTTCACTATGAACTTTAGAAGTTACTTTTTTCCACCCTTTAATATGATTTTCTTTATAAATACCAGGTGTATTAGTGTAACCTTGCCCATCATCTGAAGGTTGGGTTCCTTCGCTTATAATTAAACCGACTGAAGCACGCTGACCATAGTACTCTGCTACTAAATCGCTCGGCGTACCATCTGGTTAAGCTCTACTTCTAGTCATCGGAGCCATTCCTATACGATTTTTTAGGTCAATGTTTCCGATACGAACTTTTTCAAATAATCTGCTCATATGAATCTCCTTTTTAATAAGAATTAGAATCAAGGAATGAATTTACGTGTTCTGCAAATATTTCTGGAAATTGAAACAGGTGCCCGTGACCAGAATCAGGATATATAATCAGCTGTGCTTTGGGTAATTTCTCTGTTAAGATATAACTGTTTTTAGTCGGTACCATCACATCATTAACACCATTAGTAACAAGTACAGGGTGTTTGATGTTTTGTAACCATTCATAATCATGATTGGATCTTTGTTTAGCCCATTTTGCAATGGCTTGTAATTGTGCCTCTTTTACTTGTTCTGAACTGTTAACTTTTTTCTGATTAAAAATTCTTTGTAGTGAAGCCATTCCTGCAGATTTACTTGTTTCGGTTTGTCCGTAGAAAAAGAACATAAAATCATTTATTCCATCTTCTTCCGTTCCGCCGTGACGATTCATTCTTTCAAAAATCTCTGGATTTGGATTAATACCAGATTCAGGCGAAGTACCTGCCATAATAATTTTTCTTACTAAATCTCCTTCTTGTAGAGCTAGCTCTTGTGCAACCATGCCACCAATGGAAAAACCAAGAATGTCAACTTGTTCTAATCCAAGAGTTTTTATAAATGTTGCTGTATCTTTTGCCATATCAGCAATTGTAGTAGGCGTTAGTCCATCGGTCTCACCAACCCCTTTATTGTCAAATAAGATTACTGGGCGTGTATTTGCAATAGGTTCAAGCATGTTTGGATCCCAGTTTTCCATCGTTCCTCTAAAGTGAACAAGAAATACTACTGGTATACCATCTTGTGTACCAAATTTTCTATATGCGTAACGAGTTCCATCTGCTTCAATAAATTCTGATTCTGTTGGTATTTTAAAGTTTGTCATTTTTGTGTTCCTCCTTAGAAATTAAAAAACGATTTTATAAGTATCATTATGATGGTTTGTTTCATGCTAATTTTAGAATGAACGTTCTAAAAAGGGTAAAAAAAGAAAGCTAGTCCAACACTGAAAGTGCTAGAGTGATGATGCCTTCTAATTCTTTTTTATTGTAATTAGTTTTTATTAGTACCCTTATACCTACCAAATTGTTGTGTAAGAAACGAGATGTGTTATCAGAATCGATTTCTTTTGATAGCTCTCCACTAGTCTGGCCCCGTTTTATAAGGTTATTAAACATATCTTCAGTACGGTTAAACATTTTAGTAACTATGCGTCCGATTTCTTTGTCCAGCAAAGATAATTCTATGGCTGCATTTACTGATAGACAACCTTTTGGGTATTGTTCAATGGAATTCAGTACGAAAATAAAAACATCACGTATCGTCTGTTTAATGGATGAAGTGCTACTAATTATGCTTTCCATCTCATTGACGATGAGCTCTTCATAGTGATTAAGGGAAGCTAAAAACAATGAACGCTTATCACCAAATGTATCATATATACTCCTGCGGTGTATCCCCATATGATCCACCAAATCTTGCATGGATGTTTTTTCATAACCCTGTGCCCAGAAAAGCTCCATTGCTTTTCTTAATACTGCTTTTTCGTCAAACTCTTTACTTCTAGCCATTTTATTTCTCCTTAAAAAAAATCCATGAACCAATACTAACAAAAACAAACGTCATAATCCATTGTAGAATGAACGTTCTAAAACAAACACATGAATTTCAAACCATGATTAAATAATACCCTTTTTAGAACGATTAGTAAAGAATTATAACTACCCAATAATCCCCAACACATTTGCTACATATCACAATGTTATCCTTTAACTTTCACCTAGGGGTACCGCCAAGCATTTCTTTATTCGTTTAGTTTCTTCAGGATTGTTTTCTTCCACTATACAATTAATGGATCAAACTCTTTTACAGATGCACTCATACCAAATAAACAAGAAACAGCAATTAGAAAAAAAACATCTGAGTCCTTACTCAACCAAACTGCCCCTTTAGTTGCATAAAGAAAAAGCTGCCTTAAAGACAGCTCCGATCTTCAGCTAACGCACCCGTTTGTTCTATAAGAAAAGCTAACCTTCTTCAAGAATCGCGCCCGATTGTGGAAAATTGTTATTAAATTAAAGCACTCCGTTAGCACAATATGAGAATCTGTTTGCTTCGCACTCGCTTCAATCTCCGTACAATGGTTCACAAGCTACTCCATCCCCATCTCGGTCAAGTCCTGAATGGTAGCCTGGGTCATCTTCGTATACAGAGGCAGCTCCATAATCTCTTGCTTCATCACAGTTTTGGTAAAATACAGGCTCCTCCCTGTCGATTCCATCTACAGGTTCTACCCCTCCACCAAACAACGGAGATAAAAAAATGATTACGACTCCTGCCCACTGTGCTACGACCGAGCCCTAAAAAATGGAAAACACATCCATCCCTTTAAAACTCGGCTCCTCCATCACTTTGGAGAGTCGATACCACCAATAGCCGAAGAAAACTACCATGCTCACCAAAATGCTTATTATTAGTCGTGGACCGTTTGATTGTATATCCACTATTCCAGTTTCAAATCCCAGGTTACATAATGCTGATGCAATGCATGCAGCCCAAAATGATTGCATTGAAAAATCAGGTTTTTTCATAATAGATTTTCTCCTCTTTAGCCCAATTGCACCATTAGATTCACTTTATCTCCTCAATCAATTCTAATCCATAAATCTATTTACACCATCATAATTTTCCACCTTTTAGAAAAGAAAGAATCACACTTTAACATATACTGACTCATATTGTTATATATCTTAAAAATTCACACCTTCCTCAACTACCCTGCCCCGTTAGTGCCATAAGAAAAAGGCTGCCTCAGCAACCTCCCTTATTAGTAAAGCTACCCATTAGTTGAACAGTTAGTAAAAATGAAGCTTTTCACTAACCAATCAGGAAACACGCGCCTACTTAGTTAATGGTATTTTAATTTCATCTCCAACTTCAAGAATACAGGCTTGGGGATCCTTAACCGGAGCAAAAATCATAATATATTCATCGTCTTCGCCTTCTACTTCCCCTTTACTAAAAACCGGTTCAATTTTTTCACCAGCTGATCTTAGAAATACACCGGATTTCTTATGATTCACGACATAACCGTCTTCTTCATCTACTCTCCTTGCATTAAGGAATTGATGTTCCAATTTACTCATCACTCTATATTTCATTCCGGTTTCATCCTTCATAGGCTTAGTATCATTTCCTGTAACAACAACTCTTGTTTCTAGTGCTGAAAACTCTACCTGCTTAATCTTGTATGTTACTTTTTCAAAAACAAAATCTTTATTTACTGCTACTGTTTCTCTTTCTGAGATGGCAGATTTATCGAGCTTGAAATCGAGTGGCCATGTTGTTTGTACGCTGTCCATCCCACTGTCATTCCAAATTGTCAAATTTTCGATTTCTAAACGAATGTCTTGGCCTTCATATTTTTTGATTGATTCAAAGGATAAGGCTTCAGCCATCTTGTTTTCTTTACTATCGTAATAACTACTTCCCCATCCCACATTGTCTAACTTCTTTCGTTCATCTCCAACAATCAAGTAGATTGAACTTACACCCTCAAAAAGGTCGATATAAAAGTTTTTTAAATTTGTTTTTTTACTTTGATAGGTTAATAAGAGTTTTGTCTCCTTATCATCCATCATCACACTCTCAAAATGCACGGTTATGTCATGCTTTTCATCATAAAATGTTTGATCAACAGCTTGACCATGTCCTAGATTAATTGCAGTTCTTACACCTGTATCATCAATATGCTTACTCGAAAATATTTTATCATATACCTCTTGAATAGCTGCTAATACGGGTGTAAAAGTTAATGTCGAAACAACAATCAAGCAAACTGCTGCAGCTATTGAAAAACTTTTGTAAAGTGTTCTTTTCTTGTTGCTTCGTTGCTCTAATTTTGCTTTTTCTAAGCCAAGTTTTGTTCTTTCGTGTAATTCTTTTGGAATCTTAATTTTTTCTAACTCTTGCTTTATATTACTCACGAAAGATCAGCCTCCTTAAATTGTTTTCGAAGTTTACCTAACGCACGATATAACACCGATTTTGCTGATCCTATAGGCATATTTAACAAGTCTGCTATTTCTTTAAATGAATAACCCTCATAGAACTTTAAAATAACGATACTTTTTTCATCTTCATTTAACTGATCTAGTAATTCTTGAAGTGTTATTGAAAGAGGAATATCTTCATCCTCAAAGCTAATGCACTCATCATACTCTGGTTTAAGTTGGACCACATTTTTATTCTTTCTAACTAAATCAATGGAACAAGTGATTGCTATTTTTATTAACCACGTCTTGAAATACTCTGGATTTTTCAATGTTTCTATTTTTTTGAATGAGCGATATGCCACCTCTTGAACCACATCTAAGGCATCACTTTCATTTTTGACATATACATAAGCCATCCGATAAATATCTTCTTCATATTGTTGGAAAAGTTTTAAAAAGGCTGTATCATCACCTTTTTGAGCTTTTTTCACTAATTTAATAATTATCATTCACCCTCTCCCTTTTAAGTCTTACACTCATTAGACAAACTAGAGTTTCATTTGGCTTAGATTTTTTTATTTTTTCTAAAAAAAAATCTAAGCCAAAATAAACGAAGATTAAATGAGCTTGTCTTTATCTATTTTGTAATCCTTATTGCACAATTCTGCCCCTATAGTTGCATAAGAAAGGAGCTGCTGATCAGCTCCTGATAATGAAGTAAAGCAACCGTTAGTTGAATAAGGTCTTCTATCTTTTTACTTGGTCTTTATTTGCTTTTAGATACCACATTGGAACTTCCATCAAGTCCCCTTCATCTTCCTCGTGACCTGTAAATAAGACTTCAAATACAATTGACTCATCTTTAATTTCAATTACTTTGACCCAGATTTCTTCAAACTTTAAAGTTTCACCTAATATAAAGTCCATCTGATAATAAGCTCTCCTTTTATACCATCTATATTTTCATTTTTCTCCTACTTCTTTAAGTAACCTGATTCGTTAGTTGTATAAAAAGAGCTGAAATCGATAGCTGCTGGATATTCAACAAAAGCACCTGTTAGTTGAAGGTGAAACACTATTTATTATTTATTAGTTTTCCGCCCTTTGATTGATAAAGTTTCAAGGACTTTCCCAGTTCAGTTCGTGAATAATACTCCACTTCGCAGTAGTAGCTGCCTTCTTTTGCACCCTGATAATTCTTAGGAAACGATATGCTATGGTTTCCAAAGTTGGCTTCCTGATGTCCTCCTCTTACGTTACTGAATATAACGATCTCACAGTTCCCATTGTATTGTTTAGTCTTATCAGCTAAAACGTTAGGCAGGTCTAACAAAGAATAAACAAATAGGGACCCTGATAGGAGAAATAAAGAGGCGACTCCAAGAATGTCCTTGATCGGTATCTTATACGAATCTCCGTTTTTCTTTTTCAATTTATAAAAATGCCAAAAGTAAGCTGACATTCCCACAAGCATTACAAATGATAAGATTAGTAAAGAGAAATACTGTGCCAAAATTCTTCAATTCCTTTTTTAGAGTTTCCTCTTATACGTTTTCCGAATCAATGATGTTTCAATTCATTTATTTCTAAAATAACCCATATAAAGTAATGAAACCTTATTGAACTATACTCCCCCGATAGTTCCATAAGAAAAAGAGCTGCCAAAGCAACTCCCTTATTGAAGTAAAGCACCCGTTAGTTCATTAAGAAAATCGATTTTTATTAAAGAATCGCGCCCTTATCTTGAATAACAAAATTGTGCTTTCAATCCTAAAATAACTTAATCTTTACAACTAAAGTTGATAGTTTCTTTTAGCTAGATCAGTTATTCATTGAAAAGTTCGTCAATCGCTTGAACAGCCAGTTCCAACGCTTTAATTCTTCGTTCCAAAAGCGTTCTTTGGGGACTACTACCCGCCTTTAACTTGGCATAACTGCTCTCAATTGATGGAAGTAAACCAGTAAGAACATTGCGAGATCCTACTAAATCTTCCTGGGTGTATTGATGGGGTCTTTGATTCCAAACGTTTTCTAGTATGGCCAAGCCGATATAATTAGCTTTAAGTCGTTTCTTTACTAACGTAGTATTTGCGCCTTTTTTAGTCATCGTATCCAAGGAGTTTTCAAGTTTTCTAATTGTCGATTTAAAGGACTTTATTAATTCCAATTTATCTACATTTGATTCGTTATCCATGTTTGCACCTTCCCTTCTTGTCTCTGTTTTTCACTTGCAATATTTTAACATAAATAAACGCCCCCCTTTGAAAGAAATCCTCAAGAATCTGGCCCAATTGTTGAACAAAGATCAAACGGCACTTTTCAACTATCCTGCCCCGTTAGTGCCATAAGAAAAGAGCTGCCTTAAAGACAGCTCCGATCTTCAGCTAACGCACCCGTTAGTTCTATAAGGTATTACTACTTATTCCAATCCTTAGCTAACATACCGTAAACAATATGGTCAACATAATGGTCATACAACCATTCTGCTTGTCTTATACAACCTTCATTAACAAAACCCAATCTTTCGGGAATTCCTCTACTTTTCTTATTCTCCTCAGCAACCCTTATTTCCACTTTATCTAGTTTCAATTCAATAAATGCATAATCAGTCAATGCCTTAGCTACTCTTGTCATAATTCCATTTCCTTGATATTCTTCTCCGAGCCAATAACCAATATATGCAGTTTTATTTGACCAATTAATTTGATTATAACCTGCTACACCAACAATTTGTCCCTTATACATAATAACTGTATTGACACTCTTGTTTTCAGCAAAACCTTTTAAAGACATATTAATAAACCCTTTTGTATCTTCAAGTTTTGTTGTATTATCCAGCCAAGGAAGCCATTCTTGTAGGTATTCCCTGGATTGATTTGTTATTTCGAAAACTCTTTCTGCATCCTTTAATTCTAACAGTTTCAATGATAACTCCTCATCAATCTTATGTATGAACATACTCATCCCCCTAAATTTTTGTATTGGTTTATTTTGTATATTAACATATATGATTAATAGATAAATCACTTGTTTATTATGGAGCTAACCTGCCCCGATAGTTGCATAAGAAAAGGATCTGCTGATCAGCTCCTGGTAATGAAGTAAAGCAACCGTTAGTTCATTAACAATTGAGTTAATAAATATATCTAAAAGTCTCATATTTTCCATACTTGATAACAGTTTTAAATTCTTCTCCACCATTTTTATCATTTAACAAAGCATCCATCTTATCATCTTTAATATTGTAATGTCTCTTATTCATAAAGCCTACACTTCGGATTGTTGGATGGTCTAAAATTGGTGATAAGTCACCATCTAGCACAGCGTGGTACACTGTCTTTTTTTATTTGTTCACTATATGTCTTATTTGACGGTTACTGAATTATCCTGCCCATTAGTTCCATAAGAAAAAGCTGTCTTAAAGACAGCTCCGATGGGTTCAGCTAACGCACCCGTTAGCCATCCATGAATCGCAAAAATCGGCGATTCACCACAAAGAATGAAAATGGTTAGGAAGTGTCAATACTGATACTGACCTTAATCCAGTCAACCCTAATCCATAGACTAATTAATTAACGCTCTCCTCTTTTTTTAAAACGATTGAGCAGGGTCTTCTTAAGTATTGTTATTTTTCATTTTTAAAGAAACTTATTTTCATGGTAGTTCAATAAAGACTTCTTCAATATTAGCCTTAATCCTTTATGGATTAAAGAACGTTATCGTTCAAGCGTATTTCGTCACATATTAAGTAAATTAAGGCAAACAGAAAAAGCCGTGATCACATTTACTAAACCACGGCTTTAACGTCTGTTATATAAAAAATACAATTTAATTTATAAGATAACGCGATACCATCCCCCCTTAACTCCATAACAAAGGTGTTTTCCTGCTATTTATTTACCTTCAACAATTTCCTTAAAGATTTGATATGACCGCTTTTGTTTCTCAGGATTAAAGATATAGGAAACAGCCATTATTTCATCTACATTATACTTCTCTTGAAAATTTGTTAATTGTTCTCTTACTGTCTCTTTACTTCCCAATAACGCTACACTGGTCATCGAGGAAGCCATTTCTTTCTCAGGTTCGCTCCATAGGTTATCCATGCTATCTACTGGTGGCTGCAATGGAAATTGTGTACCTCGTACTACATTTAGGAAAAATTGTTGCATCGTTGTTGATTCTCTTTTCGCTTCCTCATCTGTTTCAGTTGCAATCACATTTAAACAAACCATCATGTATGGAGAATCAAGATAGTCAGAAGGTTGGAATCGATTTCGATAAATCGAGATGGCTTCCTCCATATGCCTAGGTGCAAAGTGTGAGGCAAACACATACGGCAACCCTAATTGAGCAGCTAAATACGCCGAATCTGTCGATGACCCCAAAATATATAATGGGATTTTAGTACCAACACCTGGATACGCTTTGACATAACCCTGTTTTTCTTCAGGTCCAAAGTATGTAAGCAAGGAATTTACGTCATTAGGAAATGTATAAACTGAATCTTTCTGTGAACGTCTTAACGCACTTGCCGTCATCATATCAGTACCAGGTGCTCTTCCAAGTCCTAAGTCCAAACGGTTTGGATAGATGGTTGCCATCGTTCCAAATTGTTCGGCAACGACTAATGGAGAATGATTAGGCAGCATAACCCCGCCAGATCCAACACGGATGGTTTTCGTATGCTCCAATGTATGCTTAATTAAAATGGAGGTAGCTGAACTTACAAGTGTAGGAGTATTATGATGTTCTGCAATCCAATAGCGATTATATCCCAGTTCCTCCGTAGCTTTTGCTAAATCAACCATCGCATCAATTGCATCCTTAGGTTCCTGTCCTTGACGAATCGGGGAAAGGTTTAAGACAGAAACCGGTATTTTTATATTTGTCATTTCATTGGCTCCCTTTCTAAATCAAAATACATCACTATAGTCAATAACAGGTTTAGAATGAAACTGTATACTTAGGACAACAGTGAATCTCTTGTGGTAATTTTTTGAATACCTGTTTAAATGATGAAGAAATTTCACAAAGATACTGACTTGACATTGGAGAAAAAGTGCTATTACTTGATAACATTAATGAATATATAAATGATATAAGTGACAGGGAAGTGAATCCCTCACTCAAATATTTAAATGCATGCGTATGCATATAATTGATGGTTAAACCCTATCATGGATAAAAAACAATGTCAACGATTTATCTAATATGTGCGTTCTTTAATTAACTTGTATTTAAACTAACGCACCTGTTAGTTGAGTATCTATTTGAAATCACTTTATAATTTTATCCAATATTGATTTCACAAAATTAGTTTTATCATTCGCATACTTATGTTTATTATCTTTATTTATTTTTGATAGTTCCAATTTAAGTTGTTCATATTAAATTCTGGCTGCTTCATTAGTCCTTATATAATCTCTAAAATTCAACTGTTCAAGAAGATATTTATTTCCACTTTGGTATATATGAATTTGGTGAGTTCTTGGTTCACCTTTGTTGAAATAATGTCTATCTGGCAAAATATCTGTCCCCTTATATGAGTAACCCAGTGACTCTAAAGGTTTGACACACTTTTCACCCTCCTGGAATGCTTTGATTTCGACGGCAATATCAATAATGGGTTTTGCACTTAAATGTTTTACTGCTGTACTTCCAATATGATGAATTGCTAATATATGCTGACCAATTACCTCGTGAATTTTCTCTTTCTCTGATAAAAATTCCTTTTGCCAATCATCTGTCCAAGGGATACATTTTTAACCATATTTTCAATCATTATTTATTCGTTCAATTATATAAATAAAAAAGGATAATCAGCCCTCATACTAGACTAACTATCCTACATTCCATTTTTCTTCTTTTATTTTGAATATTTCAACTGATTACATTCCTTGCAAAAACAAGAATAAGAAGAGGGGCAGGACACAAACTATGCTAAAAAGGAGAGTGTATATTATGGATGAAAAGGGTTTAAAACAGAACGCTAGTAATACTTTACGTACGAATAAACAGAAAACTTTGGATATAATAGCAAGTGTTGATGAGTTGAAAAAAGAGCATGAACCAGAGTATGTCTTTTTATATTGGGATGAATTGAGATAAGTATCTTAAGAAGAGAAATTGAAATGGATATTGGATAGAATAATACCAAAATAAAGCAATTCTCCTTATTGAGAATTGCTTTCAATCCAGTAGGATATTCAAGTAATGCACCCGCTAGTTTAAGTACAATTCTTCACAATCTTTAGTTTTCGCGTTAAATAATCCTTTTACTTCTTCTCAACATATAATGTTGAGAACCTAACTAAAAGGAGTGAAATCACATGAGATATTTCCCACGCCAGGGGACAATGAGTCCACAATCCCCTCCTCCAACATTCATTCCACCAAAACCTTCTGTGTCCTATATCGTCGACTGTCTATATCAAAACACTTATGTATGGCTTATAAATGGCAGACAATTTTGGTTTTACCCTACTCGTGTGGAATATGGAGAAGTATCTGGATATAGATGGAACGGTGCTTTCTGGCAATTCTACGGTATTGACCCAAGACTTATAGATGCTGTTACCTGTCCTCCTATCCCTACATTATACTAAAATCCTAAAAAAGCCTTATCTCGAATAGTCTCAAAATAAAAGATCGCCCTTATCTTTTAATTTTGGAGGTATTGTATGACAACTTTTTATTCATTTCATGGAACTGTCACGGTGATTAGTGATTTTTTTACAGGTCAAAATGGTGAAAGAGAAGGTTGTTATAAATTATTTACAATAGAAAATGAATTGGGTTCAATAGTAAATTTCGTGGTTTCACCCTCAACTTACTTCGTTGACCATGAAATGGTCATAGTAGGAGATCGCGTGACAGGATATTATGATGGAGATTTACCTGCTATTCTTATTTACCCTCCACAATATCAAGCGCTTGTCATGGTAAAAGATAACCCAAATCAGAATGTAAAAGTTGATTATTTTAATAACCAATTGGTGAGTAGTGATGGACAATTACTATTAAAATTATCTCCCTATACCCAAATATTATTAACAAATGGGCAACTCTTTTCAAGATATCCAGCGAACCGAGATTTAATTGTTTTCTATGGACCTGCCACAAGAAGTATCCCTGCTCAAACCACACCCTATCGTATAATCGTTTTATGTTGAGCGCATTATTATTTCAACCAGCAATAAAAATAGGTATTTAAAACTCGTTCAGTTTTTGGCGAGTTTTTTATTATATTTTGTTCTTTCCATAACCCAATAAAATTAATATTCCTTTTTCAACTATCCTGCCCCGTTAGTTCCATAAGAAAAAGCTGTCTTAAAGACAGTTCTGATCTTAAGTTAACGCACCCGTTTTGAAAAAAGCATGTCACGATTCAGTGCCGTCACCCTTCTTCATGTTAAAAGTCTTCATCCCACGTGATGTAGGAGGTAGTGGCCTTTGATTATCGCCTTCCCTTTTCAAATTATTATCGGAGCTTAAAAATTCGGGTCTGTATTTTAACGCCCACATTGGTCTCCTAAAGAATGTATCACCTAGTCCTTCCGGGTTAAGTGGAGCAAGTGGTGACATATAAGGAACTCCGAATGAACGTAGGCTACATAAATGAACTACGACGACAAAAAATACTAAAATCATACCATATAAACCCATTGTGCCTGCGCAAATGATAAATACGAACCGCAGCAAGCGAGCCGAAATTGCCATGGCGTAGGAAGGGGTGGCAAAACTTGCAATGGCCGTTATCGATACGATGATGACCATTGCCGGTGATACAATTCCAGCTTGGACTGCCGCCTGCCCAATCACCAGAGCACCAACAATGGACATAGTCGCGCCAATGGCTTTGGGCATCCTTAGGCTTGCTTCTCGTAAGAGTTCAAATATTATTTCCATTATGAATGCTTCGACAACTGCCGGAAAAGGAACGGAATCCCGTTGGGCTGCAAGAATGACGAGCAGCTTTGTTGGAATCATTTCTTGATGATACGTTGTAGCACATATACAGATGGGGCAATTAGCGAAATAAAGAAAATAAAAATACGTAAAAAACGTATAGATGAGGCTATATCAAAGCGAGCAAAGTAGTCCTCGACAGATTGAAAGAACTGAATAAATAACGCAGGTGCCACCAAGACAAAAGGTGTTCCGTTAACAAAAATGGCTACCCTTCCTTCAAGTAGATTGCCTGCGACCTTATCCGGTCTTTCTGTATGATCCAGGGTGGGGAATGGGGTCATGACCTGATCTTCTATCAATTGTTCAATATATCCGGATTCAAGAATACTATCAATATTTATTCCTTTTAAGCGCTTTTTAACCTCCTCGACGATTCCTTCTTTGGCAATCCCATTTATATACATGATGGAAACATCCGTCTTTGTCACCGTCCCAATTTTCATCGACTCTATCCATAAATCCGTACTATTAATGATGCGGCGTACCAGTGCTATGTTTGTTACATTCGATTCCGTAAATCCCTCTCTTGAACCGCGAACTACCGAATTTGTGCTAGGTTCCTGAACGGAACGCCTTTCTCCCCCTTTTGTACTTGCAACCAGGGCTATGTTTATTCCGTCAACAAAAATGATGCTATCTCCTGATAATAATGACAAAACCATTTGTTTCCAGTCCGTTACGGATTCTACACCACCGAGAGAAACCACGTCTTTAGAGATCACCTCCAACGCTTCTTGTGGAAGTAGTTTTTCTTTAAGATGAGGATTTTTCATGATGGATTCAATTAAAAAGTCAGTAACGCTTGGATTATCAATCAGACCCTGCACATACAAAATAGCCGTTTTAATCTCAGGATTTTGACTGATTTTCAAATTTCGGATAATAATGTCGGGGCTGTTACCTGTTTTCTGCCTCACCTTTTCCAGATTGGCTGAAATGGAGCTGTCAATAAGTTCAGTTGTTATACCTTTAGATTGGTCCTTTTCATCAATCCTTCGCTTCTCACATTTCTTCATTTGTCCTTTTTGTTTGAAAAAAGAAACCATAGACCGGACCTCTTTCATTCCTTTTTCTTTTTATCCTGTCCAAAAAAATTGTCTTTTATGGATACCATCATTCCCAACGATGCTATTAGATCTAATATTTAGATATTCTTTATGTATCTAACCTGCCCGTTAGTTCCATAAAAAAAAAGCTGCCTTAAAGACAGCTCCGATCTTCAGCTAACGCACCCGTTAGTTCATTAAGACACATATTAACCCCAAAATTTAAAGTATTACACCTGAAAAATCCCCTTTTAATACTTCTTTTTCATACTGATTTTTACATAAAAAGAATGCAATAATAGCTGTTCTATTATTTTCTTGCCTTTCATATTTTTCAATTTTAACTTCACATATTATTGTATCCCCGGTAAACACAGGTCTTAAAAACTCAAAATTCATAGTACGAGCCATTACGTGATGATCTCCACCTATTTTTGTTGGTAGAGTTGCCGTTAATAACCCTTGAATTACAAGTCTTCCCTGTTCATCTGGGGTTATATGATGATTCCCTTCATCACCTGAAATCTCTGTAAATAATTCAACATCCCTTACTGTAAAAGTCCGTTCAAACGTAATGATATCTCCTACTTTTAATGACATATAAAATCCCCCCTGAAGGTTTTATAAAGTTGATTAATACCCGCGGACAAAACGCGAATTTATATCTTAATAACTAACAGCGTCGTTGAAGTATTGTTTTGGTAATTTGTTTTCGGATTTTGGATATAAGATAATTATCTGAGGAAAGGAAGATAATTACGCTGCATAGAAACCAGAAACGTTTTTCAGATATCCTTATGTAAGAAAATCTTGAGGGTTCCAATCTTTCGGCTTTATGTTCTTATTCATCCATTTCTTTTGTGGTGCTTGGTATGGGGTGGAGGCAATTAAATGATTATTGTGCCAGCTTGCTGCTCCGGAACGAATCATTTCATCGAGCAGGATTGGGATAAATTCTTCTGGCTGAAGTTGGAAAGAGTAGTGTGCAAAATCTTGGAACCAACCACACTTTAGTAGGTAGTTATCGAGTTCTTCTTTTGTCAATCCGTTTTTAATGATTAATGTGAATGAAAAAATCCTTTTGCAGGCATGCCATGCAACTTTTTCTGGCATTCTGAGCCACTTTTCAAACCGTTTCCTTGCTGCATCAATGGCAGTCAGAGGATTCTCTATTTGCGGTCCATGTCCTGAATATGCCTGTTGAATTCGAAGCATGGACAACCGATCCAAACTTTCTATCGATCGTTGGATAGATGAAACACCCTCTCGAAAGATATTTAACCATCCGATATCACCTTTGTGGAAGAGATCCCCGCAAATTAATAATTCTTCTTCCGGTTCATATAAAGAAATATGTCCTAACGTATGTCCTGGTGTGTGCAAGATTTTCAACGTTCTGCTTCCTGTATTAATATCATCGTTATCAGAGAACTTTAGATCGACTCGATAAGGTTCTACAGGCTGATCTAACCATTCTGAACTACAGGCTTCCGAGTCGCAAGAATTAATTAATTCTGCTTCCCATTTATGAGCACCAATCCTTACTCCAAAATTTTTTTGAAAATGAAAATTGCCTCCTACATGGTCACTATGATAGTGCGTGTTCACAATAAGGTGTAATTCTTCTGGTGAAATGCCTACTTCTTTAATTAATTGCTCTGTATCTTTCACATCACTTCCAAAACCAGTATCAATAAGGACCGGGAACTGATCCTTAATAAGGATCATGTTTGCACTTGGGAATTTTCTTTCAAAGAAAATAATACTGGATTTTTTAATAAGCCATTCCTCCTTAAATTCAAATAGACTAACCAATAATAATCGAACAAACTACTAATCAATTTAAATGTGAAATATATTCAAAGGCTGTTGTTCCGTATACGCTTTTAAAGTGTTTATTTAAATGGGTTAAATCAACAAAACCACATTCAGCTACAGCTGAATGAATATCTCTATTTTTTTCTATTAACTGCTTTGCATATTCTATCTTGCAGTTAAGAAAGTATTGATATGGTGAAATGCCAGTATGAGTCTTGAATAACCGGATAAACTTAAATTTCGATAAATCAAGCTCTTTACATATCTCGTCAAGTTTGGGTATAGTTTCCAAGTTGGTGTGAAGCATATCCTTCGCTTTTCTAATTAGAGTGTTATCTTTCTTATAGTCTGTAGAAAGATCAGTTTGAATAAGGTTATCTGTGAGGGATAACAGTAATTCACTGCACAATGCCTCGTCTTTTTCGCTTAATATTGCATTAGAAAGACTTAGTATTCCTTGCTTAAGCCTATAATCATACACAATGGGGGTTGAAAAGCGTATGATATCCTTCTGCTCAATAACCTCCAGAAGCAATTGTGGCTCAATATATAGCATCACATAATCTAGTCCTGTCTCATCATGTGCCATTCCGTCATGTGCCTGTTCCGGATTAAAAAGCATAACGCCATTTTGATAAGACAAGTGTAAACTGCCATCCAAGTTATAGTGTTGAATGCCACGCAATGTGACTCCTATTGCATACTCTTTATGAGAGTGCTTCTTATATGTGAAATCAGTAATACTTGCTGACAAAGCCGTAATACCCGCCGATTTTTTATAGATAAATTTATCCATTTCATTCACCTCTTAAGTAGCTACCTACATCCAGATCATGATTGCAGCATAAACTAAAAACACTGCCATCAATATATTAACAATCTTTTTATGCTTCAGTAAAAACTCCTTGAAGATTGCACCAAAAAGTACCCATGTAATAAATGCTAAGAATCCTATAACAGTTATAGCGATAACGCTTATTGTAACCGCAGGCATTGAGACATAATAGGGCATAATATAGGTGGGAATGACAGTCATTGTAAATAGTACTACCTTTGGATTTAAAAACTGCGTAAGAAATCCAGACATAAAGGTACCCGTTTGGTTTACAGTTGGTTTTGATGAATCCATTTTGTAAACTTGATAAGCAAGATACAACATATAAAAGCTTCCGATTATCTGCATAACAATTAAAATTTTTGGTATGATCGTTGCAAGTATCGTATTTAACATAGCAGAAATAGCAAGTAAGAAACCAAAAGCAATCGTTGCTCCATACGTATATTCCATTGCCTTTTTTGTCCCAGAGTTATGCACGGTGGATAATATGACGATATTAGTGGGTCCTGGTGTAAATGTAACAATAAAACAGTAAAATACAAAAGATGTAATATTCATGAGGTAAACTCCTTTCGAGATATCCTCATGTAATTGTACATCCTAACTTTAATAGCATATAGTATGTTATTGCAGGGTTATATATTGCTTCTGTAAAGATAACTCTATAAATTCAGGGTGCTGATACGTCAAAACCCTGATCTCCTTATGTAAGCAGGAAAACGGGGTCTTTATATAATTTCTATGAGATGAACCGAAAAAATTTACAACCATCAAACTTTATTCTGAAAGTATTTTTATTGCAGCCTTCCTTACATAATGGGGGATTGTCTAAATAGTTGATTTGAAGATAAAAATTTTCTTGTGATATTGCAAAATTTTAAAATTCCATTTTCTAATTCACTATCCGATAAATAAGAAAAGTTTAACCTTAAATGATGGTTTTCGGGTTCTCCAGCGAAACAGGCTGAACCAGGAAGAAAGTAAATATTCTCTTTTTGACATTCGATTAATAAATGGTTCGTGTTCCACTCTGATGGAATGGATACCCATATATTTAATCCACCTGTTGGTTCTATCCATTGAACTTCATTCGGCATATGGGAATTGAAGAGCTCTATAACTTTATCCCTTCTTAATTTCAAAGCAAATCTCAGCTTTTCCATATGGTCCTCCATCCTTTTCGAATGAAAAAATGGGAGAATTGCCTTTTGTGTTAATAATGGACTACCAAGGTCCGTATTCACTTTAGATGCCACTAAACGATTAAACAGAGTGCCATTTGCGGCCAGCAGTCCTATCCGGCAACCAGGAACCAATGTCTTGCTTAGCCCCTTTAAATAAATGACGAAACCATTTGTATCAAGACTTTTTATAGGTGATGGAGGTTTCTTGTCAAAAAATATCTCACTCCAGGGTTCGTCTTCTACAATGATTATTTGATGTTCTTGGGCAAATATTAATAATTGCTCCCTTCTTTTTCGACTTAAAACCCTTCCAGTTGGATTCTGAAAGTTAGGGATGGTATATATCATTTTGGGTTTATATATTTCGCAAACTCTTTGTAACAGGTCCATTCTCATTCCTTCTTTATCTAATGGAACAGGAATAATAGTAGCCCCACGAGCACGAAATGTATCAATTGCATTAGGATAAGTGGGTGCTTCTGTAACCACCACATCTCCTGGTCCTATAAAAGTTTTCGCCACCAAATCTATTCCTTGTTGAGTGCCATTAGTTACCAATATATCTTTATGGTCAATATTTAAATCTTGTTTGCGAAGATACTCGCTCATAGCTTTTCTAAGTTCCTCATCCCCTTGAGCAGGTCCATAACTTGATAAAATACTGGGATTCTTTTCTAAATTTGAATGGATTTCTTTCTCCAGATAATGATTCGGAAGTAAGGATGGACAAATCGCTGCAACAGAAAACTGAATACAGTTTTCAAATGAACCATAATGTGTACCAAATTGAGTCCGGGGAAGATAATCTAAAACGGATAATTGCCACTCGAAATTGTTCTTTTTATTATTATCTTTATCTTCTGATGTAATATTAGCTTTAACAAATGTCCCCTTCCCTTGTATCCGTTCAATTAACTCATTTTTTTCTAACAATGCATACACTCTTACAACCGTAAGTACACTTACCCCTAATTGTTTTGCTAACGCTCTAACGGAAGGCAAACGTTCATCTTCCGATAACCCCCCTGACCTTATTCTATCCGCTATATTCTCATAAATTTGTTGATTAATCGGGATATTGGAGTTCCTGTTTATTTCAATCTTCATAATAAAGCCTCCATCAGCACTGTGTTGAAAGTTAAGTGTTATATGATCAAGTTGACTGTTATACATATATACCCATTAATATAAGGATATTCAAGTATAACACCTGAACATTTTACGTACAATTTGATTAATCTAGGAGGAAAAAATTATGAAGTATTATGTGGTTGATGCATTTGCAGAAAAAGTCTTTGAAGGAAATCCTGCTGGGGTTTGTGTTATGAATGAATGGATTTCTGATGATATTATGCAAAAGGTTGCTATCGAAAATAACCTTTCTGAAACGGCATTTGCAGTAAAAGGTGCGGAAAACTATAAACTTAGATGGTTTACGCCTGGAGGAGAAATCAACCTTTGTGGTCACGCAACTTTAGCAACTGCTTTTATCATTATGAACTATGTTGAAAAGCAATTGAAAACCATTCAATTCGACACGATGAGTGGGGTACTTACAGTAAATAGAAAAGATGATTTGTATGAACTTGATTTCCCAACTGTCCCTTCAAAGGAGATACCTATTACTGAACAAATGATTGATGCTTTGGGAACCACACCGATAGAAGCATATCTAAATAGAGATTTGTTATTTGTAGTAGAGTCAGAAGAAGCAGTGAAAAATCTAAGTCCTGACTTTTCAAAACTAGAACAGTTGCCAGAGGGTCTTGGAGTTATTGTTTCTGCCAAAGGAAATGATTATGATTTTGTTTCAAGAGCATTTTTCCCAAAGTTAAAGGTAAATGAGGACCCAGTATGCGGTTCTGCACACTGCGGTTTAGTGCCCTTGTGGGCAGAGAAACTAAAGAAACGTGAAATGGTAGCAAGACAGTTATCCAATAGAGGCGGTACACTTTTTTGTAAGCACGAGGACACACGGGTAAAGATGGCTGGAAAAGCAACACTCTACTTAATAGGGGATATAAATATAGGGTAATGACTATGGAAGATATGAAATATAGTCAAACCAACGTACTAACCAAACAAATAATAATAGCTTGGCGTTTTTTTCCAAGCTATTATTTCAGCTGCAAATCGACACAGTTATTTAACAGAGCCTTGTAAAGTTATTTCTTATTCAACTCTACTGCTTCGTTTGTTGAATAAGAAAAAGAGATGCCGAAGCACCGTGTGCATTTATGACAGTAATAACAGAGCAAAAAGACAATTAATTAATTTAATTGTTCACAATCCTGTTGTTGGAAAAAGCGATCTCCATCTTAAAGGATCGCAAGATATTTCATCAATAACCTTTTGTGTATAAGGTTGCAAAATAGCCTGTTTGAGGACGCTATGGCTTTTTTATTTTCTTTCAAGTTTTTTTGGTTGTACTTTCTGACTTTCTCATCACCCATTACAAACAAAGTACGTGCATAATTCCTGTTCGGCTTGCCCGTACTGCCACTCAAACGTAGTCTCCTCTATCCTCGTCGTAGTTTTTTTTTATACTCGATGAAGTCTTTTCTTGGATGTTTAGCTACATAATCCTGCCCCTGAAAAATAAACATATACTGAATGATACTTGTGACCTGATTAGAAGGGAGAAATCAGCTTTGACAAAATATCGGATCATGTCCTTTGATGGAGGCGGCACCTTAGGTGCTTTAAGTTTACAACTTTTGAACAGACTGGCTCAGCAAAACCCAAAATTAATTAGTCGAACCAATGTTTTTTCGGGAAATTCAATCGGTTCATTCACTGCCCTTGCGTTAGCAAGTGGAAGATCGCCGAAGGAGACACTTCAGTTTTTTAAGGATAAAATCCTGCCGGCTTTCAGCGTTTCCCGACCAGGTGGACCTGTTTTCAACCAACAATTGCCATATTCTGGTTTCATTAAAGCGGTACAAACATTTTTTCCATCAGATCTTCTCCTCAAAAACTTAAAAAGACGAATTGTTGTCCCTGCATTTCATTTATTCTCACCGGAGCTGAATCGTTGGACTCCTGTGTTATTCCACAACTTTCCTGGATCTCCCTATTTAAATGAGAAAGCGAGTGATGTAATACTACGGAGCAGTGGTGCTCCCGCGACGCAACGAGCCTATCAAAACTACGTGGATGGGTATACAGTAGCAACTAACCCCAGTACAGCCAGTATCGCGTTTGCAGTGGGGAAAGCCAAACAGCCGTTGGATCAAATTGCGGTATTATCCATTGGAACAGGTGAAGAGCCGACTCGATTAAGAAGAGATACGAAGGGGTGGGGGATGGTAAGTGCAGATAACATACGTCCCGAAAATATGAAGAACCTTCCCCCAAATTGGGGAGTTCTTTTGGACCGATCGCCCAATGAACCCTTACTGCCATTTCTACAGATTGTCGCTAGTGGATCCGGTTACTATGAATCCATAGTCAGTTCTCAGCTTCTAGGAAATCGTTTTTTTCGGTTAAATCCACGGATCCCTAATTTCTCCAAAACGGACCCTTCTGTGGTTCCAGCTGTCATTTCAATTGCTAACAAAACAAATTTACAACCCGCAGTTCAATTTATAGAGAAAAACTGGAATTAATATAATGATCCCATAAGTCTGCTTGAATTTTAGTTTTTATTTCAAGCATTTGGATTTTTCATATAAAAACAGCCAGAACCTGGCTGTTTTTATTTATCAGTTCTTCTTCAACTATCCTGCCCCGTTAATTGCATAAGGAAAAAGCTGTCTTAAAGACAGCTCCGATCATAAGCTAAAGCACCCGTTAGTTCAATAACGTATATTATTTATGATGTCAATTTCAACCCCACTACCGCTACTAAAATTGCCCCTATAAATAAAATTCGTTTCCAATCTTTTGATTCTCCATAAAACAACATTCCAATAATTACTCCTCCCACAGTTCCAATCCCTGTCCATACCGCATAGGAGATTCCCATAGGGAGAGTTTTCATAGCCAGACTTAGAAAACCAAAACTAATTATAAATCCCATAAACAATACTATATACGACTGTAAGTTTTTATCTTTAACAACTTTATTCATACCCGTAACCCCAACTACTTCAAAAGTTCCAGCCAAGATAAGATATAACCAAGCCATTTATACTGCACCTTCTTTCTTGCTTGATTCAGTTGTGACAAGTTTTAATCCTACTACACCAGACAGAAGCAGGAGAATAAACAATATTTTTGTCCAACTGAAAGGTTCTCCAAAAACCACCATTTCCACCAAGACTGTTCCCGCTGTTCCTATTCCTGTAAAGACAGCATAGACAGTAGCAACGGGTAGTTTTTTTGTAGCTTTCATCAATACAACAAAGGATACATATATAAGAAAAAATGTACCGGCCCAAGTAATCAAATTATTTGAATACTTCAACCCCATTGCCCACATTACCTCAATAATACCGGCAATAATAACATATGCCCAATTTCGATTCATAAAATTCCCTCCAAGATCATTAATCATTAGAAAGTCCACGCCAATGCAAATACCAAGCAATAATACCGGCAATGATAACATATGCCCAATTTCGTTTCATAAAATCCCCTCCAAGACCATTAATCATTAGAAAGTCCACGCCAATATCCATTTTGTGCGAAATACTTTAAGGCAACTTCTTTAATTCGCTCTGCAGTCAATTTCCCAGCCTTCCGACCGTTCGTTAGTTAAATTTAGCATTAACTTTTTCTCTAGTCAATTTTTATTTATTTTTCTTAATAAAATTCAACAATTGTTATTCAACTAACCTGCTCCTTTAGTTTCATAAGAAAAGAGCTGCCTTAAAGACGCTCCGATTTTCAGCTAACGCACCCGTTAATAACATATGAAAAAGGTTACCTCAGCAACCTTGAGTCGTTTCAAGATGTAGAAATCCTTTTCACAGCTTGTTCTACATAGAACTCTAAATACCCACATTTAGAACAAACATAAGAAGATACTTGCTGTAAATCGGACTATCCGTGAAAAGACCTCTTGGTTTTTTGTTTATCAGAAATTCTCCTTGAAATCCGGAAATATAGGCTCTCGTAAGTTCGTTGCCGCATTTACTAAAAGTTTCAATTACCACCACCCATAATCGTTTCCTACCCGCCACTCTCTTTTAAACGATTCCTAAATTAATAAAGCTTCAATCCTTGTTCAACTAACCTGCCCCATAAGTTCATTAACAAAATATCAAACTTTAGTTCATGTCTACACAAACACCATTTAGCTCGACACCCTTTGTAGCGTTTGTAACGTACTAGTCATGTCAGTAAACTTCACTTCTTTTCCGTAAAAGGCAGTGGTAAAGCTCAATCTTCGTAAAAAATTATACAAAATTACTTAGAATTAATTTATTTCAGAAACTTTTCATATAAAAAAAGCTACCCATCAAGTGTGGGTAGCAAGTAATACAAGTTATTTGAAAACAATCTGTAGTTTTCCAGATACTTTACCAGAAGAGTATCCATCTTTCACATCAACATAAAATTTACCTATTTTCATATCTGTGAATAATGACTTTCCACCTGCTAAACTATGATAGCCTGTGCACTTTCCAGTACTAGCATTGCAGAGACGAGACCATATGTTACTATAATTAGTCAATAACTTACTTCCAGAAGAGGTCTTTAAATAGATTGGGGAAACCAGTTCTACCTCTAAGTCACTACCTTTGTTAGGATTTCCAATTTCACCATCCCATTTTCCATCTTCTGTTTGAAAAGAATACTGAGGAACACTTGCTTGAGCAGCAGAAGTACCAAATACGATTCCACTTACCAGAACTAACACAAAGGTACTTAAGATTAAAAATAAGCTTTTTATGTTATTTCCTCCTCCAATCTTTATCCCTTTCATAATATCAGAATAAACTGACTATTAAAATGATTAAAAATGACTATAGTTTCTTAAATTCAATCATCTTTTGTTGCGTCATCTTCATCAACCTTGCTTAATTAAAGTTCATCTATAATTTCGGTTTCTTCTTATTTATATAGGTTATTTAATTAAATCATGCTCACAATATTAAAAAGCCTAATTTCTGAGCATTAAGAAATTAAGCTTTTTCATTGCACCATTAAAGCGCCCGATTGTTGAAGGGAAATGACAACAATAACTATCGCATATTTACGAATGAACACTATAATTAATTTTCATTCAAATGATATATTAGTTGCACAACGCCAGAGGAGAACGTTCTTGTATTAACCAATTTTAGATTCAACCTCTGCTTTATATCAATAAACAAAGGTTTTCCTTTTCCCAAAATAACAGGATGAACAGATAATCTAAATTCATCAACAAGCCCTAAATTGATAAATGTTGTAATAAGACTTGCTCCGCCATATAGCCAGATGTCTTTACCAGGTTTATTCTTTAATTTATTTACTTCTTCAACAATATTATCATTTATATAGATCGCTTTATTATCAGTCCCTTTTTGCGTTCTGGAAAACACGTATTTTTCTTTACTATGAACCATTTCCCAAAGTTCTTTTTCAGTATCGGCATCTTCAATTCCTGGAGTGAATTGTCCCCATAAATCATAGCTTTTTCTTCCATATAAAATAGTATCAATTTGATTTAAGAAATTAATAAACCCCATCTCAGGGTCCATGATGCACCAATCAACTTCCCCATTTTCCCCTTCTATAAAACCATCTAAAGTAACTGCTAAATCTAAAATCATTCTTCTTGGTCTTACGTTAATTGACATAATTCTTCCTCCCTTAATCATTTAAATATTGTTGATCACGCCAAGTTTTTTTATATTTTCATTATTTCTGAAAGGTACTTATGTTACTAATAAGAAAAGGAGATGCTGATCAGCTCGTGATATGAAGTAAGTAGTTGAAGAAGGTTAAGTAACATCTTTAAAAAAACAGTTTATATAAAACATATCCAACTATTAAAACAACAATTAATATCCCCATTCCTTTCCAACCTAAACCACCAACTAAGTCTGCTAAATTGCCATTTCCATTAAATCCATCTTTTAATGTACCTATTGGATTTTTTTTAAGTTCTTCTTGTCTTAATCTCTCTCTTTTCTCTTCAGGCGTTTCATTGTGATTATTCAGACTAAGCACCCCCTATGAATAGGTTCTGTTGGAAATATTCTGTTATTCTATACCTTCTTACGCTAAACTCCCATCACAATTATCTCCCCATATGTAATGTTCAGCATTTTGTTTACTTTTTTTCATCATTTCTATATATCCCCCCTTGTATTTATAATACAATCTCTTACGCATTCTAACCTGCCCCGTATATAAAAGTAATTTTGTATTTATTTTCTTTTAGAACGCATACCTTTAAGTTTTGTAATGTCAGCTTGCTTAAGCAATTGGTTATACATTTTACTGTTAACATCATATATGGCAATTTTCCCTTGATTATCATAATGAATTCCCCAACCATAATTTTTCACCAAAGGAGAAGCTCTGAAGCATGCCTTGGGTTTTGAAAAGAACTGTTCTCGAAGTTCAGCTGTATTTTCCTCTTCTATTTGACTCTTGATTAAAAAAGTTTTAAATTGGACGTCTTCTTGTGTAAATTTATATGGGTTATTGTTAATTAAATCATGTTCAATATAAGCAATTGTGGGTTTTTCGTTTTTTATGACAGGTACCTTTGCTGAAGTAACTTTTGAATCCTCTGAAATGGTAATAAGTGTGTTCTTATAACTCATATAATAACCTCCTTATTCAGCAGTTTGCTTATCTATATACCATATCATTCCATTGCTTGCTTCCGCTATCCCGCTCCTTTAGTGCCATAAGAAAAAGGCTGCCTCAGCAACCTTCCTTCAAACAAATTTATATCAGAACCAAGTTTAATTTACCTTTTAAATCCACCTTCAAAAAGCACCCGTTAGTTTTTAAGTTTACTCAGGTCAAATCTTGCTATTTCTTGATTATCAATTGTCACAACTAAAAAAGCATCAAATGCATACTCTTTAAGTTTAGCTAATTTTTCTTTTGAAGGTACCCGCAGTGGAACTTGGGAATTTTCTTCGCTTACACCTAAATCGTAGTTAAGAGTATACTCACCCTTTTGATCAGGATTAAGAACCGGTAAAAATGAATGACCGAACCCTACACCACTCCCGTTATAATCTTCAGGATCATAAATATTGAAGCCTATTACGTCTTCCGACACGGCTTTTAATTTGTCTTTGGGCTCAATCTTAAGTTCAATTCCTTTATCAACTTCTTCAATATCTGCTGTTTTATTACCTGTATTTTTAATGGTGAATTCGTAAAATAAAGCTGTCGGGATCAGCTCATCTCCCTTTCTTTCCCCTTCAGTTATCACAATTGCACCGAGCAAATCCTTATCTTTAACAATATCAACTTTCGCATCCACTAGTTCCAGAGAAGGATTTGATGAACAAGCTGATAAAAAGAATAAAACAAAAAATAGGCTTATAAAAACAAAGCATCTCCTCAAGTAATCACCTCTAATTTTAGATTACCATAATTTACCTATATTTCAAACGAATTTCTTTTAAATGCATATGAAAAAGGCTGCCTCAGCAACCCCCTAATTGTTTTAAAGAAAATAAAAACAGTTCTATTGAAAACACTATACCCTCTCAAGTGGTGTATGAGGTAACGGTGGTAATTGAATTCTAACCAGGTCCCCGGGGTGAACCACACCACTTTCCAAAACTATGCTCATGATTCCTGCTTTACGTATCAAGTTCCCATGCAGATCCCGGTCCAAAACAGCGTTCATAAGTCCTGATTTAAATTGATCAATCTGGGCACATGGATTTCGTAGGCCTGTTACTTTAATAACTGCTGTTTCCCCAATAAATAGTAACGAATCCTTCGGTAATTCAAGCAGATCGATACCTTTTGTGGTAATATTTTCACCCATTTGTCCAGTTGAAACATTAAACCTGTCTTTCAATTCATCTAATAATTCTGAGTGGATTAGGTGCACTTGCCGCAGGTTAGGTTGATTTGGGTTCTGCGCTACACGTGAACGATGCTTAACAGTTTTACCCGAATGGGCATCTCCTTCAACGCCCAAACCCTTCAACAGTTTTATACTATTGCAATTTTCCTTGCTGAATGTGTGTTTATCACTTTTACTTACAGCTATTACTACTCCGCTAGCCGAGCCGATATTTTCGTCATTCATTTTCTTTCAACTCCCCAATACTTATATTTGATATCTTTATTCAACTATCCTGCCTAGAAAGAGCCAAAAAGAAAAAGGCTGCCTCAGCAACCTCCCTTAGTAAGCACAATTAGAATCTTATTGGCACCAATCTTGTAATCCATCCTTATACACACCTTTTATATACTAAGAGTAAGTATTGGAACAACCTTGATCTGTATGTATACTTTTGTCCATAACCTGATATAATCCGAGGTTTTCTGAACATATATAAAATTATTGAAAATTAGCCATTTCTTGGTTTTTATTATTACCGTCATAACACCTTTTTTGATAAGAGCAGCTTTTGCAAACCAGTAAAGAATTTGTTTTCAAATACTTTTTTGGTTCTTGTAAAAGATTCTTGATTATGTTGAGGTATTCCAATCCATCCGAAACATCATTCATGGTTGGAATATAAGTTTCTATTTTGCCTTCCATAAGCGAGAAAATCTCTATTCTTGCCGGTAATTGACCAAATGCCCTTTCACAAAACACAGAAATCATATTAGTAAATAATAAGTTCATTTCTTCGTGTGTATCAACTACATATTTTTTTATGATGTATGAGCCGCTGGACCATTCTGCTACTTCAAAAGTCAAGGAGAGTTCGGTCCCCAACTCCTCAATATTGATGTTAAACTTTTCATATAAAAATAAAGGTGGATTTTGAATTTTTTTGGAAGTTAAAAATTGGAGTAAATGGTCAGTTATATTAGCAAGAGCCATATAATAATGACTCCTTGACTCGAACTGACGTACATCAATGGCACTCCAATGATCATCTATTAACTCCATAACTTTCTTAGATGTCTGACATATTGGAGGCAGTTTATAATAGCGGCTTACAACTTGATTAACCACAGCTTGAACCATTTTCCTCCAATCCAATCGAGTTGTGATTTTTCCTTCTATATGATGAAAGTAAAATTGATAAGGACATCTTATAAAATCTTGTAAATGGTAATCAGTTAAAGTAGCAATGGAAATCCGATGTTCCTTACCCATCATTCCCCTCACCTCTCTTTCCTCATAAAATAGCTAATTCTATATTGAAGAGACAAGACTATTCTTTATAAAATCCCTCCCGAAATTTCGGCAGTTTTTGATATCCTCATCATCTGGGTTTAATTCTACTTTTAACCCTTCCAGGACGATATCAGCACCCTGTTCCCTTAATTTTTCGGTCAAAATATCTACGGCTGCACCATATTGTGAGTACGATGAATCGCAGGATCCAAACACCGCAGCTTTCTTGCCAGTTAAATCAATATGATCCATTTCCTCATAAAAGTCTAAAAAATCATCCGGTAATTCTCCGTCTCCCCACGTATATGCACCTAATAAGATACCATCGTACTCTCCAAGTATGGAGGCTTCAGGACCTTCCATTATATCTATCCTTTCGATATTCACATCACTGATTTCTGTGATTCCTTCTATAATGATATCCGCCATTTCTTCTGTATTTCCACTCATACTGGCAAAAATCATAATGATTTTAGACATGATAAGTTCCCCTTCCAACACTGATGATTATTAGTAAAAATTCAAACTACTCAGCAGCATTATCACCTTTAATTAAACTTTGGTGAAATTGAATTTCCAGACCTATTAGCAAAAAAGATAGGTATCGTTGTTTTTAAAATATAAAAGTCAATTACATCTTTATTGAATATGTTCATAAAATTGTCGTGTTTTCCCAAAAAGCATGTAAATCTCCAGTGTTGATTTTATTCTTTATTTTCTGTATGTTACTCAGTTCATCGGCAAATGAAAGAAACGACTGCCTATCATGTGCATCGAGGGCTTCGTTTATTTTAAAGCTTAAATGGTTAATTTTTAGATTCAAATCCAAAATGGAGCAAATGCTTCCCTTGAAATACAGTTCCTCAATATCTTCCACATGCATAAAAAACTGAAACTCGTTATTGATATCTATTAAAAAGTGCCATCCTAAGCAATCAACATACTTCCGCTCGTTTGTAATTGTCCAAACATCACCTTGAAGGAACTCAATCATATGTTGGTGCTTTTGCCCAGGACAGCAGCAGCTTACTTGATGCTGAAATTGTTCCAATATTATAAATTTTTTATCCACAGATTTTCCTCCTCCACCCATATTCAATATTTATTGAATTTTATTTGTTATCGCTAACTTAGTCAGTTGACTGTTTTTTGTCAGACTTACCTTTCTATTCTTTTAAGGTTGAACTATTTTCATTTTTCTTCCTGATCCAAAACTGTTTACTCAATATGTTGACGCCTTTTAATATTTATTGACAGGGAATAGGAATTTGCAAGGTATTAATTGAAAATGATTATCAATATCAAATATTACTTTATATAATAATGATAATGATTATCAATGTCAATCGGTTTTTAGCCATCTAGATTATATAATCGTTCCGTCAGTAAAAGCATCTTACTGAAATATTCTGGTAAGCTCGTAATTTGTCCAATATGAATATTGGACAATCATAGTCCTAAAGTTTTTTTTCCGAAGTTATTAACACTAGCTTGGTTCATTTAAGCCCCTCATTTGTTTCACTCAAATTTCTCATGTTAATTATCTGGATACATGTGAAACTATTCAAAAGATATAAAATCCATAATATTATATCGAATTTTATCAATTACCCTCATGCAAATAAGGAGGTGATTAGATTGATTCCAGTAGCCTGTACTATATTCTGAAGATAATTTCGGCAATAAAAATTGCCCCTATAATTACATAAAGAAAAGCTGCCTTAAAGGCAGCTTCGATCTTTAGCTAAGCACCCTTTAATTCAACAAGAGTGTAGTATATTAGTATGTACTCATTATATGTAATCGATATCGAAATGAGGGGATATTAATTCCATGATTTGTAAATCCCATTCAAAAGTAAGGATGGCTGATTGTTTTGATTTATGTGTCAAAAGGCGTACTCCATTTTTTATGATCATGCTTTCTGCATCCCAAAAACGGACAGTTTCGTCTTCTCCAGTACGATTACAGACAAATACGGGCAGTCCTGTTTCTAATGACCTTTGTTCCCATTCTCCCTCTGGACCGTGTAATCCGGGACCCCAGGAAGACGGTGCAATTAATATTTCTGCTCCCTTTTCAAAAAAGCTGTAAGCAATATCTTTGGGATAGGCGTCTGCACAAATCATAATACCAACCTCAACATTGTCTGTTTTTATTGTCTCTATTACATCCCCTGATGCTGACTAATCATCAATAACACTTATTTTTCTCTGTTTGCCTAATAAATGACCTTGTTTATCTATGACAAACACAGAATTATACAACTCTCCGTTACTGCCTTTTTCAGGGCAACCCAAAAATACAGTGCTTTTCAAACTCTTTAGTTTACGGCTCAAATTACCCATCCAAGCATCAGGTTGCCGGTTAATCCATCCAGTCCCAATCTTATGATTGAATTGAAGTCCGCTAACACATAGTTCGGGTGTTATAATCCATTCGGCATTATTATTTGATGCTATATGAATGGCTTGTTCAATTAGTTTTTGGTTATACTCCACATCACCAGCGATAGGCAATAGGTGTAATAAAGCTATTTTTATTTTTCCCATAGTGAACTCCCAAACATCAACTTATATTAATGGCTACGCTTGTAATAATTGTAGCATAGACATTGATTTGCTTGTTCAACTTATATGCCCCGTTAGTTCCATTAGAAAAAGGCTGCGGTAGCAACCTCTGCATTACAGTAAAGCACCTATTAGTTGAATAGTTTTTTTAAACCAATCATATTCCACAATGGTACAAATAAAATTCACCTTTAGCCAAAGCTTCTGACATTAAAATCATTTTTTCAAATTTTGTAATTACTTCATCCCGGTTGAAGACTGATTTTTTATAGTCCCCCTCCTGATTGTCAGCTTCGCCGTAAACGAATTTTCCAGTGAGTTCAAATTTATCAGGTGCATTTTTAATAAGACTCTTCCATGACGAAAAAATACTTATTAAAGTTTCAGAAGAGTGATTATCAAAAAGGGTTTCTCCATGATAGTTAATACCCCTGCCACTTGGAGTTCCTTGCAATGATGGGTTTTTACTTGGAATCCATTCCAATGAGTCCATAATATATTGAATCAAATCATCATGTATAACAATACTATCGATTACACTGCTATTTCTTTCTCTGTACATCCAAAAATCCTTTATGCCAGTTGTCTTAGAAATAAGATAAAACTCATGATCCAAGCTCATGTTTGCCTCCTTAAAATAGGTTTGGTTAGGTCTTATAATAGCCCTTCTTATTGAACTAACCTGCCCTTTAGTTGCATAAAGAAAAAACTGCCTTAAAGACAGTTCCGAACTTCAGCTAACGCACCCGTTAGTTTAAGTGTACTTATTCACAAACTTAGTTGGCTTTGCATAAATAAACCGATTCGTTCATTACAGGAATGCTGCCCCTTTAGTTGATGAAGAAAAAAGGATTGCCGCAGCAATCCATTCTAGCGAAAAGTTCCAATTAGCAGCTAAGTCAACTTCTCATGCATTCGCCTTCCAACTGTTTTGCAGTTTCCTTATATAAATAATTTGACCGATATGATATGCATTATGGGTAGTTGCATTTCCAAGAATTTGCCACCACTTAACTTTTTCAGGAAAACCTATAACATCACTTTCTATTTTTTCATTAGTTAATAACCCTTCCCACTTTAAAAGGACTTCTAATAAGATTTTTTTCAAATCGTTAAAGCACATATATTCAGTACTTAAAAAGCTCCGATTATTATCTCCGATTGAAGATACAGCGTCTACGTTGGATTTTTCGTACCTGGTTTGCCAAGTTTGATTCCAATAAATCAGATGTTGTGCAATTTCAGCTATACTGTTACTATCTTTGCTTGGCTTCCATAAAGCCTGTTCTTCCGTCAAATTTTCAACTGATTCTGAAAATGGTTTGTACCAACTAGGGTCATTAGCATTCGCTAAGAACTGGTCAGAAATAATATCTTTTACGTTGGTCATTCTATTCACTCCTCAATTCTAATTAGAATATGGATCCCTAAATTAAGTACAACAGCCATCCTCCCTGATGTTAAAATGATTTTCCTACTCATTTAGTTTCGAGATAACCACCACAAAAACCTTTTACTTGTTCAACTAACCTGCCCCTTTAGTTCCATAAGAAAAAGCTGCCTTAAAGACAGCTCAGATCTTCAGCTAACGCACCCTATAGTTTAAGTAGAAACCTTCACATTCTCTTATGTGTATCATAAAAAAGGATGGAACCAATGCGATCCCATCCTAAAAATCTTCATTGTTCGTGTTTCTTTTCCTCTTGTTGTTTATGCTTCTCTTCCTTTTGTTTGTGTTTCTTTTCCTCTTGTTGTTTATGCTTCTCTTCCTCTTGTTGGTATTTCTTTTCCTCTTGTTGTGTATGTTTTTTATCCTCTTTATTTCCACCAATATAAAATGGTTTATCTTTATTATTTTTTGTAACTGGTGGACCTTCTTCAGGATTTGCACCTTTAATGAACAGTTCATTATTCACCTGGTATACATCACTAGGCTGCTGGAAGCTACTTTGGTCTGTTCCAAACGCTTCCAGCATGACCTTAAACATTTGGTGCGAGATTTTAGTTGTATTTCCATCCATATAATTACCTGGACCATTTTTAGTATATCCAGTCCAAACCGCCATAGTGTATTGCGGTGTATAACCAGCGAACCAACTATCATTTACCGAACCGGATGGATATCCATATTGTGCTCTGGTTTTACTGTCAAAATTAGTTGTGCCAGTTTTTCCAGCCACATCTAGTCCAAGGACATTTGCTGTTTTTCCTGTACCAGATTTTACGACTGTCCGTAACATATCCGTCACCAAATAAGCTGTGTAATCATGCATAGCTCGTTTTGGCTTTGGAGTTAAATTAACTACTCTGCCATCAGGATAGACAACTTTACGAACAAAATGTGGTGTATTGTATTCACCGTTATTTCCAAAAGCACTATATGCCCCTGCCAACTCTAATGGATTAACCGTATTACTTCCAATCGCATATGATTCGTACACCTTATTATTACTAAAAGTAATACCCAGATTTTCTGCAAAGTTTTGTGCTTTATCCATCCCTACTTCTTGAAGGGTAAGGAGTGCTGGAATATTGTATGACCATTGAAGTGCTGTTCTAATAGACAACATTCCGTGATATTGATGATCCCAGTTAGAAATAGATTGACCATTTGAGTAGGTTATCTCATGATCATTAATTTGGTGTGCTGTAGACCATTTTGAATTTTCAATAGCCGGACCATAATCAAAGACTGGCTTGAAAGTAGATCCTGGTTGACGTTTAATATCAACCGCAAAGTTGTTGCCTCGGAAGGAAGCTTTATATTGGTTTCGACCGCTTCCAATAGCTCGAACTTCTCCTGTTTTTGTATCTAAAAATACGAAGGCTCCTTGAAAATTGTCATTTGGATAAGAAATAATCGTATCGGTGTTCATTATTTTGTCCGCAAAGGTCTGAGCTTTTGGATCTAGCGTCGTATAAATAGATAATCCATCCGAATTGATATCTACATTTTTCAGCTTTCTTTCAACTTCTTTTACAACAGCGTCCAAAAACGCCTCGTACGGCATTCCTTGTTGTTTCGTTTTTGGAACAAGTCCTGCTGTAACTGGAACCTTCTTTGCATCCTCCAATTGCTGTTTCGTAATATACCCTTGTTTATACATAGCTTCTAAAACAATATTACGACGATTTGTTGCAGCTTTCACATGTTCGGGTTCAGTGGGATCGTAATAACTTGGACTCTGTGGGAGCCCCGCCAGCATAGCGGCCTCCGGAAGCGTTAATTTATTTAGATGATCGGCATCGATTCCGTAGTAATTTTTGGCGGCAGCTGCTACACCATATGCCCCGTCTCCAAGGTAGATCTTATTTAAATACATCATTAAGATTTGATGTTTGGAATACTTTTGCTCAAGCTGATAGGCCAAGCTCCATTCCTGTACCTTTCGCTTTATTGTTTTCTGAGGTGACAAAAAGGAGTTTTTAATGACCTGCTGTGTAATCGTACTTCCGCCTTGAGATCCGAAATCCCCTTTTAGGTTCTTGAAGATTGCTCTCGAAGTTCCTTTTATATCAATGCCATTGTGTTCATAAAAATGTGCATCCTCCGTGGCAATGAAAGCATGTTCCAACATTTTTGGAACTTGAGAATATTTAATTTTTGTCCGCTTTTCTTTACCATATTCGTAAATGAAATTCCCGTTTTTATCGTATAATTTGGTAGAAAGCGGGTCGACTAGTTTTGAAGCATCTATTTCAGGTGCATCCTTAATCATTGCTGCAACCGTAACTGCCCCTATTCCAATTGAAACAACACCTAATAATAAACACCAAAGTAAAACTTTTTTCAAGAAAGACCTTCTTTTAGGGGGTGTTTTACCTTTTTTTTGATCTTGTTTTGTTTTTTCCACTTGTTTTCGTTCCTGACGAGAACGATACGTTTCTGACATTAATCTTCTCTCCCATATTCAAGTTACTCAATAAAATTGAAGAAAACTATGCAAATAACCTTTTATTTACTCACTAGTCATTGATGATCAGTATGGTATTTAAAACAATGCATTTCATTCAAAACCTGTATATAACGTATTAAGGAAGAATTTATCCTATACTCTCCTTGGTCGGTTTTCGCAATAAAGTAATTACTTCGTACTATCTTATCTAATACATCTTTTAGAACGTCTTCCTTCTTTACATCTGGCCCTTTTATTATTTTTTCTCGTTTAATATCATTATCCAAGGTATAACAAACAATAAATTTCTTCAAATTAGATCCCCCTTTCGAGAACAACTTCTGATTGTCTTAAGTAGGGAAACACGTCTACTTATTTGAAGCGAATAGTCTTAAAATTTATACTGAATAAGAATGCAATTATCGACCAGCTTTGTCTTTCAAAGACGTTATACATGAAGCAAATACCCATGTTGATAAATGCTGGATAGCGTTCCTACTATTTTTGAAAAATACCTTTGTGTACCATCTAAAATTTTTCATGAATACCATAGATACAGCCTAAAAAGATATATATCAAAGCGTGTATAGAAAATTTCATTTTTTTAAGTCCATTACACAGTCCATTTATATTAATTCGAATTGAACCTTAGTATTAAGGGGGCAAAATATTTAATCCTCGATTCCCCCCTCTATATAAAGACCAAATCTGCACCTTAGTCAATAAAAAAGCCACCATTTATGGCAGCTGGATCTTCGACTTTTGTTCCCGTTTAACCAAAGCATCCAATCTTTCTCCTCCTAAAAGGCTGTAATTCACATCATTTTATCAGAAAACAATCATTTAGCCTTTAGGTAGAATATGGACATTCTTCTTCAACAAACCTGCCCCTTTAGTATAGTAACTAAACTGTAAACGGATTGTTACGCTAATAGCATTGTTGGAGGAGACTTCAATATATATAATTAAGACTCGTTAAGGAGTGATGAAAGATGATAAGCGTAACAGTAGATAAGTTAAAATTTAAGAAACAATTATCGGTTATTGAACAAATCACACTGAAAGATTTTCTATATACCTGGGTAGGTAGCTCAAGCAAGGGATTGGATGATTTTTTTCACCTTGAGTACACAGTAGATGTATTTGCCAAAATGGAAAAAACGACGAATGAAACCGATTTGTTGATTTCTGATGATGATTATTTCAGATACATAACATTGACGGAAGATAATCAAATTGTGATAGGTGTTTTAGATATGAATTCAGAATTAAAACATAGAATCATTTCACCAGATGAGATTTGAAAAATACAAAAAGAGGCAGCGTGGTACACTGTCTCTTTTTTTCGTTTAATATATGCCTTATGCCACGATACTGAATTAACCTGCCCCGATAGTTGCATAAAGAATAAGGCTGCCGAAGCAACCCAAGTTAATGAACTAACGCACCCGTTAGTTTAAGTACATTATTTCACAAACTTGTCTTTTCTTATTTCTTTTATTATAGGAATGCTGCCTCTTCATATTAGCCCAACCACAGGACTTCAATCCCTCCTGGAACAGTCCCCCTTTGGCTTAGAAGGATAAAATAATGTTGACGTTGAATATACATTAAATAATCAATTACTTTTTTAAATCAACAAAATTAGAGGAGTTATTCTAATGAATAATATTTTTGAGGTCTTGTTTACAGAAGAAATTTTAAAACGTATCGACAACTTAAGCGCAAATTCAAAACCATCATGGGGAAAAATGGATGTCGCACAAATGTTAGCTCATTGCTCATCCTTCCAAGACATTGCTATGGGCTATTCTATGCCTCCAAGAGGTTGGTTAGGGCTATTAGTAGGTCGGTTTGCAAAAACCATGTTTTATAATGACAAGCCCCTACCACATAATATGTCTACTATTCCAAGCATTTTAATAACCGATAAAAAAGATTTTGAAATAGAAAGAGAAAGATTGAAAGAAAAAATTACAACCTTCCAAAAGAATGGACCAGGGGCTTGTACAAGTCACCCACATCCTTTTTTCGGAAAACTTTCTTCCGAGCAATGGGGACATGGAATTTATAAGCATCTTGACCATCATTTAAAACAGTTTCGGGTTTAGTTACGGGAATTTAATTATGGACGAAAATCCTTAGATCAACGATCCGGTAAAATTGGATTGGATAATAAGATTTGAGCTTCAACCATTACTGTTTTCTTATTGAACTAATCTGTCCCAATAGTTCATTAAGAGGTAGCGTCAGGAAAGTATTTACAACGTTAAGGAAACCACAATACATAAAGGCTAGATTCCCGGTGTTATAAGTGTGAATTTAGGCTTTGCTTACTTCATTGAAGCGCCTGTTCGTTGAGATCATTTGTGGATGGTCGAAAAGTTACCTTTACCCTTTATTTAACATCCATACAAAAGACTCCATCCTGAAAAAAGATTGATTAAAAGGGAGTGACTTTATAGAGTTATTAAAAAGAAAAAAAGGAAAGTTGGGAAATTTTTTTACTTCGTTTGAGAACTATCTGATTTTTAATATTATTTTCCCTTTCGCCCTTCCTGACTCCGCATATTCCATCGCCTTTTGAGCATCTTCAAAAGGAAAAACTCTATCAATTATAGGTTTGATTTTACCAGTCTCAATAAAGTTTGCGATTATACGTAATTGCTCTCCACTCGGCTTCATAAACAAAAACGTATATTGAACATTATGCTTTTTTTCAAGCGCAGTAAGTTTATTACTTGCTGCTGAAAACAACAACGTTTTAAAAAATCCGGAACCATATTCTTTACCAAAACGAGCATTCGGTAATCCCGAAACGGAAACAATTTTCCCTCCGCTTTTTATCACTTCAAATGATTTTTCAAGTATCTCGCCCCCAAGTGTATCAAATACAGCATCATAATTTTTCAGTATCTCTTCAAATTTTTCTGTCTTGTAATTGATAATTTCATCTGCACCAAGAGATTTTACTAAATTCGTACCAGCTTCACTGGCAGTCGTTGCAACAGTGCCACCCATTAATTTGGCCAGTTGAATAGCAAAGGTACCGACACCACCAGCCCCAGCTTGAATTAAAATCTTTTGTCCCTTTTGTAATTGCAAAATGTCAGTTAGGGCTTGATAGGCGGTTAACCCAACCAGTGGGATCGATGCTGCTTCTTCAAAGCTTAAATTTTTAGGTTTTAAAGCGATGTCATCTTCATGAATGGCGATATATTCAGCAAAAGTACCGATTTTACTCTTACGTGGACGTGCATATATTTCATCACCAACTTTAAAACGAGTCACTTTTGCGCCAACCTTTGCAACGACACCAGAAAAGTCATTTCCTAAGATAAGAGGCATTTTATATTTAACTAACAATTTCACTTTCCCATCACGTATCTTAAAATCAACAGGATTAATACTAGCTGCATGAATTTCTGCGAGTACCTCATATTCACCAATTTCAGGTGTGGACATTTCTACCAAACGCATTGGAACTTTCCCATACCTATCAATAACCATTGCTCTCATACCTATACCTCCAACTAATGTATGTTTATATTCCATCATTAAAAATTCTGCATGAACTGATCAATATCCAACACAAGCGTTTTTAATAAACCTAATTCTGTACGTACATTAATATAATAAAAGTTTTTGGTCCCTTCTTTACGCATTAAAATAACACCGGCATCTCGTAAAACCTTAAGATGATGGGACACAGCAGGTCGAGAAAGATGTGTTTGTTTAGTGATTTCACCCACACGTAATCCTGTTTGACAATCCGTCCCCATTAGAACTAACAAGATCGATTGACGTGTTTCATCACCAATTGCCAATAGTACTTTTTGACAATTAATAAAATCCTCTTTGATAATATTTAATTGGTCCTGTTTATTCATCCAGTAAAATACCTCCAGTAATCAGTTTAATCGTTTAATTTAATGAACCATTGAACCTAACAGAAGAATATACTATTGTTCTGTTAGGTGCAATATTGAGAAAGCAAATCGAGACGAATACATCTTAGAGGGGAAGTATCGTTAATTTTTAATGTTTGAAAATAACCTCCCCCTTTAGTTCATAAGGATTTTGCACTTCATTTTCCGAATGGATGATAATGGGAATTATCGCACATTCAAATCGTTGGTACTAAAGGTTTGAATAGGGAAAGGTCGATGAAGATACGTAACCAAAAGATGCGCAGCCGATCCGGGATCAACAGCAGTTAAAAGATATGAAATGGGCGCTTCAGCGCCATTGTTCGGAACGTGATTACATCCTGTTTGTTATAGGCTGCGAGACCAGTCTGCGGGTCGGGGACCTACTCGAGATCACCACGAAGCAGATCCTGGACCTTAAAAGCAAACAAAGCAAGATTCTCCGGGGCAAGGAAGGCAAAACGCAAAAAATCCGCGACATGTTTATCGCGATTTGCTTCGTAGAGGTCTTTGGGTACGCCTAGTCCCTATTTATTTCCGTCCAGGAAGGGAGCCCTTTTACAGCTAAAGGTTGCAGGTGGAATTTTATATAAGTTTAGTTACCTTCTTGATCTTGTTCTTGTATATTAAAAAAATGCAATATACAATACTGTAATATTAATCCCTGGCTAAAATAAAAAATAATATTCTTCCAATCCTCAGCAACAGAAATGCCCCCTCCATTTGGATAAAAAACAAGGTGAAAACTAAATAAAAAACCAGCTAACCATGCAAAGCTCATATAAACTTTCATAATTCTTGTTAAAAGACGACGCGCCAATCTTCTCCCCCTTTTTTCTATGTGTGTACATATAGTCTGTCCACCTTTTGTTATAAAATTAGGGAGCAAATCCATTCTACTTACACACATCAAAAAATAAGGGAGGGAATACCTCCAACCTGATTATCGGCTCTGAAAAAGCCAAACGTTACCCTGCGATAAATCGGCATTACGGAAGAAGAAACAAACAATGTATTGAAACATATACCAAGAAGTAACTTATATTACCATTTTCATTGTTGAACTAACCTGCCCCGTTAGTGCCATAAGAAAAAGGCTGCCGAAACAACCCCTGTTAATGAACTAAAGCACCCTATAGTTTAAGTACACCATTTCACATTCTTTCTTGTGCAAAAAAGAAAAAAGGCGACCTCCTTCTTGAAATATCGGAACTATCCTGACCCGATAGTTGAATCAGGGATACTTTTTTCTTTTAATTCGAATGTATGATAATTGAAATGATCGCACATTCAAAAGGCCGCCAATTGACGGCCTTTCTATGGCGCTAAGCCTTTGGTAGTTGAATAAGACTTATTGTAGAGTTGATTCCAAACATAATTATGGAATGGGGCCAATACTGGCTGCTATTCTATCTAACGCTTCTTGTACTGTTGTTGGTGGAGAAGCTACCCAATCCCCTGGATTAGCAGGTGTATAAGCTAACCCGAAAGCGTCATCGACCCTAACCAAAAATGTATTAGTTCCTACAAGTGTTACTCGAGAACGAATAGGTATTGAATCAACGGTTGCTCTTACCCTTGTAATTACATTATTAACACCATTAACAACTAAACGTCCCGAATTAGGAAAAGGATTGAAAATGTTTTCCGTAATAGTAAAACTGGTTAAATTCAAAGGATCGATTGGAATATGACCAGATTGAACATTAATGATGATATTTCCATTTATTCCTCCACCTACTAAATTAACTTGGGTATCCGTAGTAGCTTGCGAATTAATCGTAATATTTCCACTAGAGACAAATGATGCAAACATCACCATATTAATTCCATTTTGGGTGTAACCAGAAGATAGCATCGAGTCACGAATATTGACTTGATTAACAGAAGTGGTTAAAGCAGTGAAGGTTGGAGCAGGGGTTAGATTAATACTGACAAAGAATAACTTACCACTAAAACTACTAGCTGTCACAAAGTTAAAATCAAGAGGTGCAGATAACAAAGTCAAATCCACAAATCCAGATCGATTATCATTTTGAAATCCAGTTTCAGACCATGATGGATCATTAATATCGAAAGGTATCGCTAGTCTGGTCAATAAAGTACTGGTTCCAATCAATTGAACATTTGCTTTTAAATGAATTAATGGTTCTGTGTAGTTACCTGGTCCAATAGAAATAGCATACCGTTTAGTAGGTGAAGCATCTGTGATAGATGCCATTGCTGCAGTGACTGTCAAGAATGGCTCACATTCAGAACCGTCAGCAGTCACATCATTACCAGCTTTATTTACAAAAATTATTTGAGTGGCTATTGGTAAAGGTTCTATGCATCCAGGTCCTGGTGGTCCTTGAGCGCCAGTAGCACCTGGTGGTCCTGGTGGTCCCTGAACACCTTTAGGTCCTGGTGGCCCTGGTGGTCCCTGAGCACATTTACTATGTTTTTGCTTAGATTTGCATTTACAATTACTATGGCCGCAATCTTTACATTTTTTATCTTTTTCATCCTTACCCAATTTTTTTATATCCTCCTTTTCAAAACATTACTATATCTTATGAATATGGGATTTTTCAGGATTGGATTGGACAAGTATCTAAGGGAGCTGAAAGTTGTGAACCCGGACTGCGCGTCGGGGATCTTCGCCGGCAGACCACAAAGCAATTCTTAGACCTCGGGGCTGAAGTAGGACTACAAAAAGAAGCTATTAACGAGGAAAAGGAAAAAACAATCTTGTTCGTTATTTCACAGGTACTTTTAAGAGACTCATGGATCGGACCTATTCTGATTTTCCTTTAGATGTTTTTTCAACCAGTAATTAATAAATTTCAATAATAAGCCACCAGTACATATTTTTTGCGTGTTTTAAATCTCTTAGTACGATTTTATAAAGTTAGAACAACTTAAACGGCTTTTACAGGCGTTTAAATTGTTTTCGAGTATTATAACTAATAAAAAAAAAGGCTTTAAGAACCTTATATATCAAGGTTAGCGCCTTATAGGTTGTGTTTAACAAATGATAAATCAAAGGAGTGATAAATTTAAAAGTGGAAGGTGTTAGAAATAACAAATGGTTAGTAATAGCGAAACATGGTAATTTGTATTCATTTAATCTCTCTATTAATAAAGACCGTGCTGAGATTGCAGGTTTGAGTAGATTATTAATGAATTACGCAGAAAGGATATAGTTAAAGAAATGAGTACCTGACTTTTGTTGGGTACTTCATTATTTTGTAGAAATAGAGGAGAGGTCGAAGATTGTTACAGTCCAACAAAAAAGTAACTATTCCCGTCAAGAATAATTACTCCAAAATAATGGGACTTTGAATTTCGCTTACTAAATAGGAGGCCAATCCTACCTAATTTTAGTATATGCAGTAACGATTTAATGGTGAAGATATCATATGTTGGATGAACAGTACGAATACACTACGCTTAATGAACTAACCTGCCCCGTTAGTCCATAAGAAAAAGGCTGCCGAAACAACCCCTGTTAATGAACTAACGCACCCGTTAGTTTAAGTACATATCTTCACAAACTGATTATTTTCAGCTCAAATATTACAATGAAGCTCCTCCGTTAGTAACATAGAAAACAGCTGCCTATAAAGCAACTGTTTAAAAAATAGTTTTTATTTTAATGGTAGGCCTGTATTTGTTTTTTTTAATGTGTTCCACATTTTTATTGATATAATAAATATCAATGCTATTGATACAAAAGTTAAAATTAACCCAACAGTAGATTTTGTAAAACTAACACCAATATAACTATATAAAAGTCTCATCGGTGCATTTGCAATTACTATAGTTAAAATGTAAGTAGAATATTTAATTCCATTAGCAGCCGATAAGAAACATAACATGTCTGCTGGAACTATCGGACAAATCATTCCCAAAGCCAGAAGCTTATAATTATAAGTTTTTATAAGAATGCTTAAATCTTTATGCCTATTCTCCATTAAGTTTTTTACTTTTTTTACAGAAACTTCACTTGAAAAGAAATATATCAGGGTTGCACTCATTACTAATCCAATTGTAGATAATATTGCCCCTTCTATTGGACCGAAGTATACCCCACCAAGAATCATTAAAGGTGTCCCAGGTATAAGAAATAATAATCGAAGTATCCATAACCCAATAAATATAACCAGTGCATATTTTTGATTTTCAGAAAAAAAGTGTTTAATTGTATTTATATCAGTTGGTAATAAATCAAAGTATGCTAAAGCAAAAAAGGATAATAGCCAAATGGCAATAATAGCATATTTTATTTTCAGTTTTCCTCACTCCCCTAAATGTTAACTAGGGTAATTGTAAGAGAAAATAATAAAGAAACACTTCATAAAAATATTAAGATTTCTTAAGATGATACTGTATTAAATGTTAAAACATAAAGGTAATTCCACTTTAAAGACAATCGTGTGATCTTTGTAGTCGACAGATATTATCCCATCATGTAATTCAACGATTCTTTTGGATATGGAAAGTCCCAGTCCAGCCCCATTATTACCCATTCTTGCTTTATCCCCCATAAAAAACCGATCAAATACCTTGTTTATGTCATGACTCGGAGGATTTTCCACTTTATTCAAGATTTCAAAATAGACAGATTTTTCTTCCTTGTGAAGGCTAATATATACTTCTGAAGGTTTATCACTATATTTTATGGCGTTACTAATAAGATTGTCGAATACCCGAACCAATCTCTCTGCGTCCATTAATACTGGAATATTTTTATCTTCGATTGTTTTATTAACGCTTAACTGTTCTCTCTCTAAAATGGGAATATATTCACCTATTACTTGTTCTATTAAATCTCGAATATCAACAACAGTTTTATTTAACTTAAATTCCTGATTGGATAGTCGAGTATATTCAAATAACTCATCAATTAATAATTTAAGTCTATGTGATTTTTGGTATGTTATTTCTAAGTATTCCTGTAACTGCTTTTGGTTTGTGTATTGTTTCCTTTTTAACAGATCTAAATAACCAATAATGGAGGTTAATGGTGTCCGTAAATCATGAGATACATTAGTTATGAGTTCGTTCTTTTCTTGCTCTAATTGTCTCTCTTTTTCAAACTTGTCATGTAACTCTTTAGACATGTAATTTATGTTATCCGCAAGCTGAGTCAATTCATTTTTGCCTCTCAATTCGATTGTTAGCCCCATTTCTCCATTTGCGATTTTTTGAATACTTAGTGAGATCAATTTAAGATAACCTAATTTTTTTCTTATTAAAATTATAAAGGTTCCTATAAACGTTAAAATTAAAAATAAAAAAATGAAGATGGCTAATGAGTAATATACAGAAATACTAAGATTATTAGGGGCCTTATTTTCCAAAAAATAGCCTATAAAACGCGCAAAAGGAATAAAAACGAGTATAGCTACAAGTAGACTTAGTGTAAATGCACCAAGTAATTGAAAGGATAATTTATTTGAAAACTTAACGATCTTCATATTTTATAACCTACTCCCCAAACTGTTTTGACATATATGGGTCGTTTAGGGTCCTGTTCAATTTTATCCCTTATTTTCGTAATATGGACCATCACATTATTATCCGATTTTAGAAATTCCTCCTTCCAGACGGCTTCGTATATCTTTTGTACGCTAAGTACAATCCCTTTGTTTCGTGCAAGCAACTCTAATATGTCAAATTCCATAGGAGTCAGCCTAACCTCTTGGTTTTGCACATAAACTTGTCTCGTATCCACATTTATTTTTAGTTCTCCTATTTCAATAACATTTTTACTAGCGCTTAAATCAGTATTATATTTTTTCGTTCTTCTTAGTTGAGACTTTACTCTGGCGATTAATTCCAAAGGATTAAAGGGTTTTGATAAATAATCATCAGCTCCTGACATAAGACCTTGTATTTTATCCATATCTTCAGACTTTGCCGAAAGCATAATAATAGGCATGTTTCTTTCTTCTCTAATTTTCATACAAGCTTGTATTCCATCCATTTTAGGCAGCATAATGTCTAAAATGATCAAATCAACTTCATTTTTTTGTAGAAATTTCATGGCTTCAATTGCGTCTTCAAATTTTTCCGTTACCATACCTTCATTTTCTAAATAAATTCCAATAAGGTTCCTTATCTCTTTATCATCATCAATTATAAGTATGTTAGATTGCATCTAATGTCTCCTTGTTTTTTTCTCGTGGTTCACACCTAAGAATATAAGCTGGAGGGATATTTCTATATTCTCTTTTTAAAGTGATTTTTGAAAAGTACTTTTTCAATAATGGTATTTTAACCTTGGTGTATTGGAATGTTACAAACTCCCCGCCTGTTTTTAATACGTTCAAAGTGCTTGATAATATCTTGTTTGATACATTCTGAGGTAAACTCGCAAACGGCAAACCAGAAATAATATAGTCTGCATAAGGAATTTTATATTCATTTAAATAGTGTTGAACATGTTCAGCTGAACCATGTATAACAATAAAGTTCTTTTCATTCCAGAATTTTTTTTTCAGTAAATAATAGAATTCCCTATTGTTTTCAATTAAAACAACAATTGTACTTTGGTTTCTTAGTACAAGGATCTTTTCTGTAAACACTCCAGTACCTGGGCCATATTCCACAATGTATTTTGCATCCTTAAAGTTAATTTCTTTTATCATTTTATTGCTAAGGTATCTTGAACTAGGTAGGATTGCTCCGACAGTTTTAGGATTGACAATGTATTGATATATAAAAGAAAAATCAAATTTTTTCATGTACTTACTCCTCTAGGTTTGTGATTCATAATCAAATCATAAAAAACAAACCTGAAGAAAAACTCGACAAAAAACTTAAGAATTCTTAAGTTTTACAAGTATATCCTTATGCAACTAACCTGCCCCGTTAGATGCATAAAGAAAAAGCTGCCTTAAGACAGCTCCGATCTTCAGCTAACGCACCCATTAAGAAAGGCGATTCTTATTAAAGAATCGGGCCCTTTAATGGAAGCATATTCATTTTTTGTTCATAATCTGCCTAACTACTTATGTGCTATATAAGAGCAGCCTCGATATGTAAGCATGCTATCAATCATTTAAATTCTATGTTGCTTTTCTTACGTTAATAGAGAGCATTCTAAATAACAAAATAGATGCAATCAAAGCGATAATCCCATTAATAAGGAATGAAACTTCAGCGCCAAATATCTGCCATAACAAACCTGTAAGCAAAGAAGCCGGAAATAGACCAATCCCCGTAATCATAGCATAGAAACCAAGTGCAGTTCCTTTACTTTCTGGATTGGATATATCAGCAACCAGCGCCTTTTCAACCCCTTTAGTAAAGGCTGAATACAGCCCATATAATGTAAATAGACCTATTAAACCAATCGTTGTATTTACTTCCGCAAAACCAATATATACAAATCCATATAACGCATATCCTACAGTTAGTATACCTCTTCGTCCGTATCGATCTGAGAACGCTCCGGAAATATATGAAAATAAAGACGCAGTAAGGTGAAAGAGTAGATATAATAATAGAACATTGGCAGTAGAAACTCCCAAATCTGCTGCTCTTAGTAAAAGAAACGAATTTGATGAATTAACAATAGTAAAGAGAAATACAATAAATAATAATTTTTTCACATTCGGATTTAGAAGTTTCACGTCAAGTTTAGATTTCGTGGCAGGCGGCATTTCTTTAACTATTGGTTCATACTTTCTTTCCTTTATGCCCAATAACAGTAACCAACCAATAATTACAGGGATTAAAGAATACAGGAAAACATCATGAAAGTTTTGATTTCCATTCATCTGTAATATGAAATAAGCAGCTCCAATCCCGATGGAAGCACCTAACATATCCATCATTTGATGTAATCCGAAAACTCTTCCTTGTTTATTTTTTCCTCCAGACTCGGATATAAGAGCATCTCTTGGAGCCGTCCGTATCCCTTTTCCCGTACGATCTATCAGTTTCCATATGAAAACGCCGACCCAGGAACTTGAAATAATCAAAGATATTCTTCCTAAACCTGATAAGCCATAACCAAACAAAGCAAACCCTTTTCTATTTTTCCGACGATCCGAACGACGACCAGAGAAAAATTTCAAAAAACTTGCCAAGGTTTCTGATAAACCATCTACAATCCCAATAATTAAAGGGCCTGACGAAGCAAGAAGAATTGGGATTAAAGGCGTCACCATATAAGTGCCCATATCTGTAAAAAAACTAACGAAGCTTAATATCCAAATGTTACTGTTTTTCAATTCGAAACCGCCCCTTAAAAATTAATTGCTGATAATCAGCTCCTGGTAATGCCTAAAGCACCCATTAGATCATTAAGGCTTATTGTAGAGTTGGCACATACTGTGCGCTATATCGGCAAAAAAGAGGTCAGGACCACTATCCCGACCTCTTTTTTTAATACTCTACTCTTTGTTAAGCTACATTTTTTACCTCTCTTGTTCTGTTAGCAAATAGTTTTTCTTTAAGTGTAGGTATAATCATACCATCTACTCCATATCTTCCTGCATTCATAGCAGAAACAAGGATAAACATGGATAATAGAACAAGTTGTGGATTGGTACTTGTCGTGCCACTAAACAAATAAGAGAAGTTCATAATCAGACCAAAAAAGACAGCTGTTTTAGTGAAACAACCCAGCAATAAACCTATCCCGACGAGGAATTCTCCCCAAGGTACTAACGTATTGAATATCTCGACATTAGGAATGGCTACATTTTCAAGGAATGCAACCCACCATCCCTGAACAGCCGGATGATCTCCAGTCGAATTTGCCAACGCACCCTGTAAGAAACCAGAAGCATCAAATTGTCCGCCTGTTAACTTCCCCCAGCCAGCCATAACCCACGTATATCCGAGATACACACGTAACACAGCCAAAAGAATGGAGACATTTTTGTTAAGCTTTAAAAGATCAATAAACATACTTTTCCTCCCTATAATTAAAAAATAATGACTAGGAGATATAATAACACAATTGAAAACGATTTTCATTATCAATTATGTAAATATTATATAAATAATCTCAATCAAAAAAGTTCGTAAAAGTGCACAAGAAGAGAAGCATATCAAGCAGGTCAAGGTAAACAATGTTTACCCTCCGTTGATAGAAGATTCAGTTACAAATCCGCAGGGATCCAAATGAGTTCGAGGAAAGACTTAAAGGTACGCCCTAACACTTTCATAAAAAATCACTTTTTTACCTATAATAACGTGTGAAGTGTCGTTCACACTACAGGACCCAAAACGCGGTTTGACCGTGAACTTTAAAAATCTAATCTTTACATTTTCAAAGGAAAAAACATATAAAAATATGTTATATTATGGAACAACAAAGAAGGAGGAATTGTTCAATGAAATACCATTATAATTTTATAATTGATGGAAAGCTCATCGAAGTTGAGGAAAGAAATTATGAACGTGCTGAGGAGCGTGCTAAAGAAATTCTGGCAGAAATGAATCAAATAAAAGCCAAAAAATAAAAGCCTATTCGAGACTAAAAGTCTTGGTTAGGCTTTTATTTTTGCTTTTTTTTAAATGGGACCATATCGTCATGAAGATAAAAAATATGGAGCTAGATTGTATACTGCTTGGGTTAAATTAAAAAGTGCAGGGGTCACTGTTGCTACCTTAAAATTAGGTAATCATTATTCTATAAGAAAAAGAGCTTCTAATCAGCTCCTGTTATTGAAGTAAAGCACCGGTTAGTTTTAAATCAAATTATTTTTACATCTATTTATCTTCGTTATTACTTCTCTCATTATTTTGAAGATAAATCTTTTTAAGAGTTGAATTTATATTATTCAATGCAATTAGAATAACCCCCAACATAAAAAAGGTTACTATTTCCCCAGTAAACATAGCTACTATTCCTAAAATTACAGCATAAAGAATGTATAACCAATTACTCATTTATTCAATTTCCTCCATAATCTACGCAATTAACTAATTTTACCACAAAATTTTAATTTTCTTTATACAACTATCCTGCCCCATTAGTGCCATAAGAAAAAGAGCTGCGGAAGCAACTCCCTTATTGAAGTAAAGCAGCCATTAGTTCGAATCACTTATTTCTAGTACATTCTGGAGTATCACAGAGTGGACATTCCTCATATTGCTTTTCCTTTGCTAGAAATAAAGTAAATCCCAAGAATAAAAGTAATTATTAAAATGACACAAATTACCCAATACATCAAAGGATATTGATATAGTACTGTTGCTGTTGTAACTCCTGAATTCGTATCGGTTGTTGTTATTTTATTCTCAAGAGGATCATAAAGCATGTCCACATTTAAGTATGTTAGTAAAGATGAAAGAGTAAGAAATATTCCTATCGCACGTTTCATCATTTTCACCTCCTAAAACCGTTAAACTGTATACAGTTTAACGTAAAAACAAAATCCTTCCTTCTTCAACTAACCTGCCCCGATAGTTCCTTAAGAAAAAGCTGCCTTTAAAGACAGCTCTGATCTTCAGCTAACGCACCCGTTAGTTTAAGTATAGGATTTCACAATCCAACTATTGACACAACCAATTCATGTGACATGCCAAGATGGTGGTATTTAATTATGACTCTGTCAATACTATGTTCATGCCCTAACGAAAGAGCATAAATAGTATCATATTCTGTTGCAGTACCAGCATTTACTTTATCGAGTTGCTTTTGTGGGTCTGTCTTTGGTTTAAGAGTTATAGAATCTAATCCTTTGAAGGTATATTCACTTTCTTCTTCGCCATTAAAATGGTCAGAGATAATAAACCCTTTTGGATGATAACTCACTTGTAATTTCACTTTGGAGGGTACAACTTTATCATTGACAAGAACTTCTTCAATTTGAATATCCCCAAATGGACTTTTATTTCCTACCGAAACCAATTGTATCTGTTTATCATTCGCTGAAGCACTTGGATAAGCTACTAAGGGTTGGTTTAATTTCAGATATAAGAAAAAACCTATAAATAAAACCACAATACTAATAATACCTATTAACACCTTTTTCAAAAAAACACTCCTTTATTATCCTGCCCCTTTAGTTCCATAATACTTATTGTAGAGGTGACATATACTGTTACATAAAAAAAGACGGCTTTACCGTCTAATAGATTGCACTAGTTTTCTAAGTAAAAACAAAACTAATATTGCGAAAAGAGAAGATAGAATTAATCCTGGAATATTTATAGTAGTTAACAAATTTACACCGCCCAATTAATTTCATTAACTAAATTTTAGGTGTTATTACATAAATAGTCAATGAACAAGGTTCGAATAAGCTACGCTTCTAGAACTAACCTGCCCCGATAGTTCCATAAAGAAAAAGCTGCCTTAAAGACAACTCTGATCGTCAGCTAAAGCACCTGTTTATTAAATAAAATTTATATTTTAGTTCCTTTATCGTTATCAAACAAACTTGAATTCCCAGAGTTTAAATTTTGTAATATTTCGATCTGAAATTTATCGGCTATTTTAAACGTAAATTTATAAATGAAGTATCCAAGAATAACACCTAATACATTACAAATTACGTCATCAATATCAACTGTTCTTCCCCGACCACCTGCTATTAGTTCAATAAATTGTATAGATTCTATACTAATTGATATAACAAAACCGAATAGTACAATATTTTTAAAACCCTTAAATTTATTCCATATTATCGGTGATAATACACCCAAAGGCATCAATAATAATATATTTCCACCCACATTTCTAATAATTAGACTAATCATAAACACGGTATCACCGTCATATGCAATACCTATTTGTTTAATATCGTTTATAATTCCAACAAATGGAATGAGATTTAAGCCAAACTTAATATTTTGCATATTAAAATCAATCCATAAAGCTAATGGAAACAGTGTAACGGAAACAACCATAAGTATGTATAAAACAAAAAGAAAATTAATAACTTCCCTTAACCAATATACTTGTTTTTGTTTTTTTAATTTAAACCCTATTAAAATACCTCTTCCAGCCAAATAACATATAACTCCAATTCCAATAAGTAAACTACCATTAATCAAATACACTCCATCAACCCTTCCTTCCAGCTCAAACAAACCCTTATTTTACCATAAATTATACCTTTGTTGGAATTTAATTCTGTTCGTTGATTATCACCAATAAAACCAAGATTTTATTGCGTTTCTTAATGAACTATCCTGCCCCGTTAGTGCCATAAGAAAAAGCTGCCTTAAAGACAGCTCTGATCTTCAGCTAACGCACCCGATAGTTCTATAAGACTTATTGTTGAGTTGACAAGTGAAGGAGGGAGTAGGATGGAGAGGATCATTAGAAAAGATAGAAAAACGCCACAAAAAAGGCGTTCAATTTAATCATCTTTATTTATTTTACCGTCGTTCCCCTTGTCAATACCAGTAGCGTTATTAACTATTTGTGGAAACAAGTTTAACCCTTGATCCAAGGCATTCATTGAATCGGATTTTTGGCCAAGATTTTTTGATTTTTCTTGTTTTTTCATTTTTGTCGCCTCCTAAAATTAGGATTCGTAGTAGATCAAAAAATATTCTGAAGTAATTTAAAATGATTATGTTGCACAGTTCGAATAAACTATGCTTCCTGAACTAATCTGCCCCGTTAGTTGAACATGTAAAAATGCACACTAGAGTCATTTAATGCTTTCATAACACAAAACCACAATTACACAATTGAAAGGTGAATAAAAAAAGAACCTCTAAAGAGATTCATTAAGGTGTATCTACTAATTTATCTATTTGAATTAAGGAAAAAAATCTGCCAAATTAATTGGAGGATGTTTAGGTATATCTTCTAATTTATCCACTAATTTTCCATTTTCATCGAAAAGGTAAAGGGATGGTTTCCAAGTCATCCAATCTTCGGATGCCGGAATCAAAAAATAGGCACAGGCAAGAATCAAAGATAATTTAAGTAAATTTTTCATTTACATCCTCCCGGTTAGTGTATTAATAAAAATCCTTTATTTTATATTTCTTTTCCACGTTTTTCAGGTATTGAGTGGTATTCTTATTAAATACTTTTATAATCTTGTTACAATAACTCATCTGATTAACAAGAGTTTCATATCTATCAGGATCGCCGGGTTCCTCGATGAGCTGATCATATGCAACAGTGACCGAATGGATGGCACTTACGATTGTGAAGTATCTGGTTGTAAAGTCATAAGGAATATTTGCTCGCTCTTTTTCTAATAATGTATGTTGTTCTTCGAAAAAACCTTTGCTGTTTTTAAGAATTTTTAAAAGTCCTTCGTTTCATAACCTTCTTTATCTATCATTTCTCTTAATACTTTCAATGTCAATTGTTCCCATTGAGATAGATAAACCAAATGATCATTAATAACTTTCATTGTGCCATAGCAACGAAAATTAAATTCCTTGTTCTTTTGCCAGTTGTTGTAAATCAATATGCCTACTGCTACCGAACCTGATATAAATGAACCGATTAATGAACCATAAAAACTGGGTGGTAACCCTGAACTTTGAACTGCTGCTCCGATTAAAAACATATCTCTCCCCCGAAATTAGCTTTTTTTCCTTATTATCGCATGTAAAAAAAGAATAGAAATTGATACAAATAAAAAAAAAGCCCTCTAAATTCTTTGGTTTAAGGGTTGTCCAATCCAAAATATTAGTTGATTATATGGCGTACTTTTCTTACTAAATCTGTAATGTCATTTTCTCCGTTGTAAACAACTCTAACAATTTGAAAGTCGTCTGGATAGCGAACAGTGTTTTTTATCTTTTGTATCCACTCATATGCTGATACAGCAGCAGTCCATTCCGGTTCTTTTCTAAAGTCAGTTGTTATTACTGAACAACTACCAGACTGTAAGAAATTAGCACCGTTCGCAAACAATTGAACCTCAATTTGAATCTTTATTTGTTACTCCTAAATCTCTGTGCCTTTTTTTGTGTATTCTTCATCCTTAAGTTCAATAGTGTTATTTGAAACAGTTAAAGTAATATCAGCTAAATGAACTTTTGAGACCTCAGGCATTTTATGAAGCCAACTAGAAAGATCATCAAATTTTTCTAATTTAGCCAGTGTAGGTGCTTCAAATTTGGTGTCCTCATGATCATATCCAAAGAAATCAACATCAGTCTTTGTAGAAGCAGGATGAATATATATAAATAGGTTGTCTTTATTCATTACTCTTCTTCCTCCTTCTCATTGAACCCGAGGTTCTTTAATTTCTTCCTCAGTTAATTCTACACTTACTACAAAATTACCTGCCTCATTCGAACCATTGAATCGAAGCGACATTCGTTATATGAAAAGCAAGAATTGTAAGACCGTAACTATTAACACGCGTTTAAGGGAGATAAGAGCTTTCTTTAATTTCCTCGTTAGAGAGCGGCTAATAACGAAGAAACAAAATCCAATGAGTGAAATAAAGCTGTTAAAAGATAGGAAGTGCGCTGTTCCAACATATACAAATGATGAACTTGACCTTCTCTTTAAACAACCTAATCACAGAAAATTTACAGGCATCAGAGACTTAACAATTATGATGCTGCTTGAAACAGGTATAAGGGCATCTGAATGTATAGGAATCAATATAAAAGACATTGATTACTCGCGCTCAAGAATACTGATTCAAAACACAAAGGGATACAAACAACGCTTCGTACCGATTCAAGACAGGATGAAAGAACAACTCCAACGATACCTCTCGATTAGAGAGTATTAGAACATGATTTTCTATTTGTAAATATCGACAATGATCCATTAACTAAAAGACAGATGCAATCGCAAATATCCAGATACGGTAAAGCGATAAATATCCAAGCTACTTGTCATAAATTCAGACATACTTTTGCTCGATTATCTGTAGAAGCATCTGCTGGTATCTTTGAACTTCAAGCAATTTTAGGACATACATCAATGGAAATGGTAAAGCACTATGTAAATTTGTTTTCTTAAGACGTTATCAGAAAGCACAAAGAGTTTTCACCGATTGAAAATATAAATAAAAAAAGGGTACGAAATTAAGTCGAATGAAAAAAAAAAGACAAGGTACTCGCAATACCCTGCCTCCAAACATTTTAAATCAATAATCCTATAAAACTAAATATGGAATTTCCTTACCCCTATAGTATGGAAAAAAATTCGATGTTGCAAGGTGTCTTTAGTATTGCCTTTTTTAGGGTATTCCCTTGTGAGCTGCCGTTAAGCACAAGTTAATAGACAAAACAAAGGAAAAAATAGCTGATTTTAAGCAGGAGAAAACTGTTCTACAATTCGATTTTTCTAGCTTTATGGACAGTGAAAAGTTAGAACCGTTTACTGTAGAACTGCCAAAATAATGCACTAGCATCTATTATGTCCACATGCACTTAGTGTTGCAACAAAATATAGTTAGGACCACGAGGACAGCGTACATTTTGGTTAGCTGTCTTTTTTATGGCAAAAGAGAACATTAAATCTAGATACAGTCTATATTATCCTTATTCAAGGGAACTATATAACCAATTAACTTAATGATGTCAGGAGCAGGGGGATTAATAATGAAAGTACTGTCGATGATCCAGCCTTGGGCAAGCTTATTTGTCCTTAGGGAAGCCGAATATGAAACAAGGACTTGGAGAACGCATTATCGGGGTCCTCTTGCTATTCATACGAGCAAAAAAGTAGATAAGCCCGCCTGTAGACTGGATGGAGTTGCCGAGCTGCTGGCTAAGCATGGGTATACAGAAGATAATCTGCCGACCGGAATGATAATTGGAGTCTGCAAGCTGAAAAACTGTTTGAAAATAGAAGAAAACAATGGAAACTGGGCGGTCTTAGAAGATAGTCGGGTTATTTCAGGGAACGACTTGTTTTTAGGGGATTACAGAGTTGGCGGCTATGCCTGGGAAATTGAGGACATGCGGATGCTCGATGAATATATTCCTGCAAAAGGGCAGCTTGGGCTGTGGGAGTTTAGCGGAAAGATATAAGTATCAAACCATAGTGGCACTGAATCTGGAAATTCTATGCTTGTGGTTCTCTTGGGGTTGCCATTTGATTAGGAATTTACTGTTTTTTTGGTGGTTTTTCATAGTTCTGAGACTAATTTTTGCTTGTTTCCCCATTGCGCGGTTCAAAAAGAGGGAGAAATATGATGGTTTTTAAGGGATATCGGTTTCCGCAAATGGGGAATTTAACATTTTTTAGCCCGACTCAAAATCGTGTTCCTCTGGAGTGCCGGTTCGACCCCGGCCACCGGTATCACCAATAGCGAAGAATCGCTATTACATCAAGCTCGAACCCGTTAATTCATTAAGAAAGCCTGTATGGAAGCAAAGAAAACAAATAAAGAGATAGCAATATTAATATACCCCCAAAATCCTTTTCTGTCTTTTTGAATTTCGGCTAATCCTGTCACCAATATTAGTGCCCCAAGGAAAAACATATAATAAGGCATTAACTCCAAGGTTTGAGTTATTAGACTATAACCTGATAGAACAATAACCACTATTATTAAGATAATTCTAACCATTTTCAAGAATATATTTCCCCCTAAAAATTAAGTTCTGTACAATTTCTTTTTCAATCATACCATTTGACACCTTTTCATTTGTGTGAAAGATGGAAATTCCTTCTTTCACTAATCTGCCCCTTTAGTTCCATAAGAAAAGAGCTGCCTTAAAGACAGCTCCGATTTTCATCTAAAGCACCCGTTAGTTCATTAAGCAAAATAAATAATTATGCCTTCACTTTTTTTAATTTACTTTTAGCTAATTCCTCCCAATCTTCAAAGGACAGCTTATCAGTAATATGTTTTAAAGCATTAGGAACTTCAACAGAACACATCATTTCCAAACTGTTACCATCAGGGTCTTCAAAGTAAACGGAAGCATTTTCTTGATATGGTCGAATAAATGGCTCAATGGATTTTCTACTACCAAATGGCAAGACTTTAACTTGAATAGAATCTAACCATTTTAAAGAATCTTTTAAATTTTCATATGAAACTCGAAAAGCAATATGTCGTAAGGAAGGATGGTATGGCGTTTGATACTCATTTCCCTCCCACAAACCTAACCAACTTTTTCCTTTTTCAATCCCAAAAAAAGCAGTTTCTTCATCACGCCATGCAAGTTCCAAACCCAGCTTTTTATAAAACTCCAATGAAACATCTAAATTTTTTACAGGCAAATGTGCTTCAAATATATTACCAATTAAAGATAAACACATGTTTTATACAACTAATCTGCCCCGTTAGTTTAAGTTTATTTCTTCACAAACTTTTTAGTATTTCATTTAATACAGGACAGGAATGCTGCCCCGTTAGTTTACCCATTTATGAATTTCCCTAATGAATAAACCAATAAAATTAATAATTGATAAAGAGTAAAGGGGATTAGTGTAAGGAATGGGATGTACTTCATCTTATGTTGTTCTTTCCTTATCACAGCGATAATCGTACATATAATAGAAACACCATACAGGCTCAAACTACTAATTAGTAATATATCACTAAACTTAATTATTTCAATTGCAGCAAATAAAAGTAATGGAGCCATAACTCCAACTATGGCTGACGTAAAACTAAACATATTTTTCTTCATTTCAATTTCCATCCTCAATTCATTTGATAATGGTGGTGGCAGCCACACATCTTGAACTATAGCACAAGTTAGCTTAATAAAATTTTCTCTGTTAATCACTCTTTTTTTCAATAATAGATTTATTTAATCCTACTTGTCTTATTCTACTAACCTGCCCCGTTAGTGCCATAAAAAAAAGGCTGCCTCGGCAACCTTGAGTCTTTTACAAGAAGTAGAAATTCCTTTCATTATTTGAATTTGTCAGGTTGTTCTACATAGAACTCTAAATACCCACATTTAGAACAAACATAAGTAGATACTTTGCTGTAAATCGGACTATCCGTGAAAAAACCTCTTGGTTCTTTGTTTATCTGAAATTCACCTTGAATTCCAGAAATATAGGCTCTAGTAAGTTCGTTGCCGCATTTGCTACAAGTTTCCATTATTTATCATTCCTTATCGTTATCGTTTCCTACCCGTATTACTCTCTTTTATACGATTCCTAAATTAATAAAGTTTCAATCCTTCTTCAACAAACCTGCCCCGTTAGTTCCATAAGAAAAAGAGCTGCGCAAGCAACTCCCTTATTGAAGTAAAGCACCCATTAGTTCGATTCAATTATTTCTAGTATATTCTGGAGTATCACAGAGTGGACATTCCTCATATTGCTTTTCCTTTGCTAGAAATAAAGTAAATCCCAAGAATAAAAGTAATTATTAAAATGACACAAATTACCCAATACATCAAAGGATATTGATATAGTACTGTTGCTGTTGTAACTGAATTCATATCGGTTGTTATTATTTTATTCTCAAGAGGATCATAAAGCATGTCCACAATTAAGTATGTTAGTAAAGATGAAAGAGTAAGAAATATTCCTATCGCACGTTTCATCATTTTCACCTCCTAAAACCGTTAAACTGTTTTAACGTAAAAACAAAATCCTTCTTCAACTAACCTGCCCCGTTAGTGCCATAAGAAATAGGCTGCCTCACCCAACCTTCCTTTAGTAGAATAAGTGCAGCCAGATATTTCTGGTTGAACCCATTAATTCACCGTCGGCCCACCATTTGGCGAATAATTCAGCATATCTCCACCCAAAAACGGAACCGATTACAAATAAGCAGTATAATCTATAATCCTACTGAGTTAATAATTCCATAATATACTAGATCTTCAAATCGATTTTCTTTCCTCACATGGTCAATTAATATCCCTTCTTTTTTCAAGCCTAATTTTTGCATCACTCTTCCTGAAGCTGGATTTGAATTAAAGTAACGAGCAAATACTTTATGGTATTGCTTTTCTTCAAATGCAAAATGTAATATAGCTTGCGCTGCCTCTGTAGCATATCCATTTCCCCAAAATTTTTCACCAATCCAATAGGCTATTTCACCATTATTAAACTTTTGGTTGTTAGATAACGCTATAGCTCCATATAATTCTCCACTTTCCTTATCTGTTATAGCAAATTCATATGATATATTTGCATTAAAATTATCAAGATGATGCTCAATCCATGATAAAGCATCCTCTATAGAGTATGGATAAGGTAGGTACAATGTATTTTTATAAATATTATAATTATTACAAAGTTTAGTAACAGCTACTGCATCAGATTTTTGAAACAGTCTTAGTACTAGCCTTTTAGAGGTAATTGTTTTATTTAGATTATCAAATATCATAAGAAATCCTCCTTAATTTTGGATACTTATTCTTGTATACATTTACTATAATTATCCAAAATTTCTTATTCAACTAAACTGCCCGGATAGTTCCATAAGAAAAAGCTGCCTTAAAGACAGCTCCGATCTTCAGCTAACGCACCCATTACTTTAAGTAGATTATTTCACAATCATAGTAAGTTCCACAGAAAAAGGCATAAATCCTTCCTGCTGAATCAATGCCTTCACTTTTTGAAATTAACTTTACTATTATTTTTTTTAGTTATCATATAGCTTTGTTTTATCATTTCGTAAATGTCTTCCTTTGGAACAGTACCGTCAAGAATTATCGAATTCCAATGGTCCTTATTAAGATGAAATGCCGGAACTACCGAATGGTAAATCTGACGCCAATAATCTAAAAAACCAGGTTCACATTTCACATTAATCCAAATATGTCCATCTTTTTCAAATATCCACGCAAACACTTTCTTGTTATCTATATGTCGCATTAACGTCCAATTCTTATCACGAAATGGATAATCTTCATATGTATTACCCATTCCCAAACAGTAACCGATAGCTCCCTCTCTATTTTTCATTGTTAACCTCTTCTCTAACATAATAACTTGCTAGTTTTTTAATAAAACTGCATCCTTAATTATAACCCCTGGACGCTTTATTGCACTAACCTGCCCCGTTAGTTCCATAAGGAAAAGAGCTTCTAATCTAATCAGTTTCTGTTATTGAAGTAAAGCACCGTTTAGTTTTAAATCAAATTATTTTCACATCTATTTATCTTCGTTATTACTTCTCTCATTATTTTGAAGATAGATCTTTTTAAGAGTTGAATTTATATTATTCAATGCAATTAGAATAACCCCCAACATAACAAAGGTTACTATTTCCTCAGTAAACCAAGATACTATTCCTAAAATTACAGCATAAAGAATGTATAACCAATCACTCATTTATTCAATATTCTCCCTAATCTACATAATCAACTAATTTTACCACCAAATTTTAATTTTCTTTATACAACTAACCTGCCCCGTTAGTTCCATAAGAAAAAGGAACCATCCAAGTATGAACAAATTATAAAGGTTTAATCAAATATACCATCCCCATAATTTGTTCCATCCGTATCCAAAATGACTACCTTTGATTTAATACGAGTAAGTGCTACAGCTATATACGGATTAGCTCAGGATTTTTATTATAAGATGTCCGAATGCGAATGATAGTCTTCTCACTATCGTCTTTCACTTCCAACACTTCAATGGTATTTCCCTTTCTTTCACCACCCAATGATATTAGTAAAAAGTCCTCCCCTTCACCTCCATTAAACTTTTTGTAACCGACAATCGATGTATCTTTCTCGATTTTTTCAATATAATCCCCGGTTTCATCATCCGTCAGTCTTTCTTTATCCACTACCCAGTAGTCCACTTGATTGATGAACCCAATGAATATATGAATAACGACGATGAGTGGAACCCCTATAAAGAGTATTTTCTTTCCTATAACATATTTCTTTAAGAAAAAGTATAGAATCGCCAGTGTGAATACTCCAAGGCTCAACACAGCATACGGCATTCCCTCAAACCCACCAATCACAGATAAGGAAAACACTAAAATCAATATGCCTAGCGAAAATTGAAGTAAGAGTTGCGTTCTATCCTCTATCCCTTTTACAAATACATAAGCGAGTCCGAATACAATCATTGCTAGAATTATTCCTGCTTCATAAACGTATAAAAAAATACTTATCTCTCCCTTGGTTGTTATTTACCTCTAATTTGTTTGTCGTAATTAAAAAGCCTAGTGTATTTAGGATTGTAATACAAAGCCGTAAACCAATCGTATTCTTTTAAAATTTAATGTGTTTGTCCGTATGTTTCTTACTATTAAGCAATGACATTGATGCAACGAATAAAAAATCTAATACTAACGATAATAATTCACCCATATGAACGGGCCTCCACTCTCTAGTTACCGATGAGAAATAATCTTGGAAGGTTTATTCCTTAAATTATCATAGGAAAACATTTGAACAAATTTAAACCCGGTTCCAAGAGCTTCTTTCTTAATATTGTTTGAGTTACAGTTAGGGCATTGGTCGTCGTTCATCCTCTTTAATCCTCATTTGGATAATATTACTAGTCAATAGGATACCACATTCATTTATTTTATTACTATTCTTAAGGAGTATTAATGTTCACCGTACATATTGTGTCAACTCTACAAAAGCTACTTAAACTAACAGTTGCGTTAGTTAAATAAAAAGAAAAGGAGAGTACATATTATACATGGCTAATATGTGCTCTCCTTTATTTATTAAGTTTTTTTATAATTTAGGTCTTGATACGGTTATTAATTTTCAATATACCAATGCATTAATAACCGGATTAAGAATAGACAAAATTGGTTTGCTTCTAGGAATTGAAGAAAATAACCGGATAAAGCCAGCCGGCATAATGGAGTTTGTCACTCCTGCAGACAGGAAACAATTCTATAGCTAGTATCAGGATATAATTGTTGGTGAAATTCATTTATAGCTCCGAAGATTAGCTGCAAGGGGAAGGCTCAGAAATTATACAACGAAAGGCTATTGCGTATCCCGTCCATATTGTTGGATTGAAAATGAAATTTTTCAGAAATATTTTAGTAGATGATTTTATAAAAAAGTAACCGTTCGTAAAAGTGTACTTTTAGGAACGGTAAATCTGTTCTTTTGATTTCTGATTTGAAGCAGCGGGAACTTTTCGTGTCTTATAATTTATCATATCTGAAGAGTAAACCATGATACTTACCATTCCTCCTTGGGTTGTAGCTCGGATTAGAATAGGTTGATTGTATGTGTTTTTAAAACTAAAATCAGGACCATACCAGCTTACTGTAGCATCGCGGCCAGATGGAACATACGGAACGCTCCTAGTATGGGAATAGCGTTGAATAGTTTTCAATCCTGCATTGTCGATAGCATTAAACAGGGTGGATGACACCTGACATATCCCTCCACCAATCCCTTCAGAAAACTCTCCTTTAACGATAACTCGAGCGAGCATATATCCTTTATTTAGTGATCTCTTGCCAACGGCTTGATTAAAAGAAAATACCTCTCCAGGAAACACGACATAATTATTAATGGCTTCTGTAGCAAGCGAGATATTATTTGTACGATTTTTGTTGTTCACATTAAAATAAGTTCTATATTCACCTATCTTTTTTTCACGAATCTCTGCAAGTAATTCGCTGTCAACTTTTGGATGAATAGCAAGCAAAGGTACTTCTAGTTTATATGCTTTACCACTGTACAAAAAGGAATAAAATTGCTCTTTAAATGCTTGATGGTATAGCTTGTAACCTACCCGCCCTGGAAGAATATTACCTTGTTTGTCTATTGTGGCATCTACAGGTTTTTGGTACACTTGTCGATCTATTTTTTCGACAAATTGATTGTATTTATCCACGTCCATGATAGGAACATCCAGTAAGGGCAAAGTAATATCAGCATGGTTGACACTGGCAATCGTTTGTCCTTGGTGGGTTACCGATAAGCTTTCAGAAATATTCACAGGTTGAACGAATAGTAAAAGTCCGGCAATCCATGTTAATCGCATAGAATGCACCCCCACAATGGATTGGAATTTATTTTTCGGTATCTTCACAAATCTTATTTTAAGGCTTCATAGATCGCCTCTTGATCAATGAACCAACAATCAGTCAAACTCTCCCTACGGATCATAAAATGGATGATTTTGCTTTCACTCCCTTTTCTCTCTTTATAAACCTTCACTTGAACCGGTACATCCACGAATATTAACCTGTTTGCGTCTTCAAGTGGTTGTCTTGAAAAATCTCCAACCCCAAAGTATGTAATATTTTCAGCAAGTTTAATGAAACGTTTGGAATGATCCGAATTTGATAAGGTCATTGATAATAATTTTCGATCTCCTTGATTTATGGCAATGGTAAAAATATGGATAAGTTCGTAGGGACTTATCGTGCCTAAATATTCATCAAGCTTACCGGCCGCTTTCAGTATCATCAATTTATGCGCGGAATCTTCGTTTTTTAAACGATGCGTTAAACTTCCATAGAAATGAATACAGAAGTGGCCTGGAAAACCATTTTGAAGAGAACCGGCACCATGTGGCATTCCATTCATAGAGGCAGCGATCATTTGATTATTAATTAATACAATAATCGCTCTTCTTTTCCAGCTCCATTGATTATGATAAATTTTCTTCATAATCTGAGTATCATCCTTGGTTATTGGCTGAGCATCGACATGATGACTACCTGCTCTTCGTTGAACCTTAAATGATAATCCCGTTTCAATGTCTATAATGGTGAAAGTCGTTTTATTAGGAATAGTGTTGTTTACTATCTCCCAAGGTAATATCTCAGTTTTAAAGTTTATAGGTACTTCTTTATCTTCCCATTCATTCGCATAGACCGAGTGACTCAACATTAAGACAGATATAAAAATAGCGATAAATCCTTTATAACTTTTTTTGCTGTTCATATTATTTCTCCTGCTTTTTTTTTATTATTTCAGGATATGATCATTAAAATACCTTAGAATATTTGGAAGTTTTTCAAATAAAACTTTGAAATGTTAATTTATGTTGTAAAGCTGGGAGAATCAGCTATAAAGGCATAAATTGGCTCAACCCCCTGATCTTTCTCTCTGATAAGGGATCAAAAAGTTATATGGTCATATTTCATTACTCTTAATCATAAGGAACAAGGAGAACATTTATTAGGGGGTGGTCTTTATGAGAACAAGTTATAGAAGATGGACAGAATTTCCTTACCCAGGGGAAAGTAACCCCCCTAAAGGTTCTCCAGAAGCAGGAAATTGGCCAATGTTTTTTATTTCAAGGGGAAGAGACAATGAGTTCCTGGACCCCTTTCATCAACGAATCATTTGGCGAATTAAAAATCCTCTAGATATTGATTGGGTAACAGAGTTATTCATTGTAGAAGATACATTAAAGTCATTGACTTCCCAGCAAATAAGCATCGCACAATATTGGGGAACAGGTGAATTAACGGCGAAAATTACCACTCTAATTTTCAATTTATCTGAAAAGTATATGCTGGGATCACCGAGTGTTGCAAGGGTTCAGAGTTATTTCCACGCGGCTATGAATGATACCTTTGTTATCACGTGGTTTCTTAAATATCATTGGGATGTTGCACGTCCAAATCAATATGGCAGAAATCTGTCTACTGTGTTGTTTACCCCTCGTTTTCCCGCTTACCCTTCTGCACACGCAACTGTGGCGGGATGTGCAGAGACAGTATTAAGTTATTTCTTCCATCAAGAGTCTTCAGAAATAAAAAAAATAATGGAAGAAAGTGCTCAATCTCGTTTGTACGCTGGCGTACATTTTAACGTGGATAACAATGAAGGCTTAAGGTTTGGCAGACAAATTGGAGAGGTAGTTGTAAGTTACTTAAGGGCACAAAATCTAAATACGCCTCAATAATATTTTGGGTTCAGGTTGTGCTAACCTGAACCTTTTTTATAATCAATTGAATATATTAAGATCTTAAGATCGCTTTTTAATCTTAGATCCTAAAGAAAAGGCTTCTTTAAAGACAGCTCCGATTTTCAGCTAATGCACCCGTTGTTTAATATCTGTTTAAATTTGAAAGGATTGAACCAAACATTCTTCATTATCGACAATTTGCTTTTTTTCTTCAAAATCTATATTTAGCTCACTAAAAATCTTTCTCCAAAATATAACAGCAGGGATATTCTTGGCTAATTGAACAACAAAGTAACTACCTTTTTTTTGTTTAAACAATTCCTTTAATAATGAAATTGCAGCACCTTTTCTTCTATATTTTTTCAAAATAAAAATATCATTAATGCTGTAATCATAGTCCTTATTTAAAAACGGCCTTTCTAACAGTAATAAAAAACCGACAATTTTCATATCTTTTTTCAAAAAATATGGTGTTAATCCTTCCCTCTTCCAAATTAATTCAAATGAATCAAATTCAAATGAACCATCTGTTGATATGTCTAAACCGTCGGTAAACTCCGAAAGGTCATGTAAATAAAGGGAATATAAATTCTGAAGAATATGCTTTTCATCTTTGGAAATGGGGTTGATTGAAACAGCCATTGTTCTACCTCTTTTACATTTACTTAATCTCTTACTTAATTAATTTCGATATAAAGTTTCATTTGTCCTTCATGAACTAACCTCCCGCGATAGTTGCATATAAAAAAGCTGCCTTAAGACAGCTCCGATATTCATCTAACTCACCTGTTAGTGGAATGAGGATTAATGATTTTTATTGGCATACATTCTTGCCATTGTCAAAGGTGAAAATTTAATTCTATATTTCCCTTCAAGTTCTTTCTTAACTTTCTCTGTTAAATTTAATCCTTGTTTATTGTGTTCTTCTTCAAGTTCAATCCCATTATGAAGCAATTTATCTTCATCCCAATCAATCCATTCACCATACATATTTACCCATTCAATCAATTCTCTACTTAACTTATTTGAAATCGGAATATCCTCTATTTCCAAGTTACAACCACATTGATTGCACCATATACGGTCCGCCCCAACATCACCTTCAACTTTTAACTCACTTGTTTCTTTTTGTTCACAATGACATTCCATATTATTTTCTGACTCCTCTACTACACGCTTTTTTATTATATATTACATTACTTTTGTTAAAGTAATTGCCCCGTAAGCTCAATAAGAAAAGCGATTCTTCTTTAAGAATCGCGCAGTTTGTAGACAAAAGGGTTCTTTCTAAAAGTTAAAACAAAGTTGATTGGAGCGGGTGCCCTACGTTCCAATCAACGATCAAATTGTACATGCCACTGTATAAAAAAAACATCCGAACTTACGAGTTGGATGAAAGAGTAAATGGGATTAAGATTGAATATGTAGAAAAATAATCACTATTCATTAAAGGTTTCAATGCCTCATTTTTGCTATAATATTTCGTGCTAATAATACACCAGAAAACAGTGAGAAAGTATATGTTTTTCCCGCAAAACTCCCCATTGAGAGAACCTCATGCCTTTTCCCTTATCCCTTTTCGATCATGTAAAATTTCTTGAATGATTTCAATATGAACAAAAGACCATGATCTTTCATGAAAGTGAAGAAACACACTTATGGAAAGAATCGAAATATATATTATACTAAAGACGACCCAAAGCAAACTCCCATCTTTAAAAAGGAAATCTTGCAATTGATTTGAAAACAGAAGAAAAAGCCAAGGCCCAGAGGATATTATAATAGGAATGATCCCCGATCCGTTTTTCTCTTTTATCATACAATAATAAATTTTTTTTAACGTATCACTATCAATCGAACTATAAAAATTTTGAATTTCTTCCACTTCAATCAGTTTCTTCATCCCTTTGAAAGATCGGTCTTTGTATGAGGCTTTTTTTAATTGAAGATAAATTTTATGAGCATCTCCCCGTAACGAAAACATATATCTAATCTTTCCCCCCTTCCAAAAAACTCCTTACTAAAAGGTTTTGTAATAATCCGCATTTTTATGTAGTCTTTGTCTTTTACAGTATCTACTTAAGGGGATGACATACGAATCATTCTATTACCTAAAAAAAAGCCAGCTCGTATATATAAACCTAAAAAGACCATAATCATCGATGATTATGGCCTTTTAGGTAACGAAAAGAGAACCGTTTTACTTAGTTTCAGATTCATTTTTGCCCGTATCTTCAGCTAATTGTTCAAAGGAATTGACCTTACCATGTGGATTCTGAGATTGTTTACGATCTTTCCATTGGCGTTCTTGCTGTCGCTTGGATTGAGTCATCTAAATAAGCTCCTTTACATAAAGTTAAGTAAAAAGTTTGAAGCACGATAAGCGTACTCGAGCAGGCATCAATGCATGCCTTTCCACTCACCTTGATTTTTAGATGCTTTTTCTTTTTTTACTTTATTTTTATGTGCTTGATTAGCATTTGCACTGCCGAATTCCTTAGAGAATTCAGAATCAGTTTTGCTTGAATCAAACCCTTGTTTGTTTTTTTGATCTGCATCATTTTTCTTTGTTCGTTTTGCCATGTATACCCCTCCTTCTTAACTTTAGTATGAGATCAGAATGAAGAAATATACTCCGAATAAAACCGGCAGTAGCATGAATCCGTCATGTAATTCGGGTAAATAATAAAGTGAGTAATGAGTTCCAATTTGTTTTTAACCGTTCGTGCAGTACCATCCAAAATTATTGAACCTGAGGGTTAAATAAAAGTGGGCTATATGTGATTTTTTAAATCTCTTTTCCATCAGATCTGCCATTTGTTTGAATTTGGATTTCCTTCATTATTTATCAATGATGTACCTTTCAAGATAAATTATATGAGTGTTTTGGTCATTATAAAGTCCGTTTGTTCTTCATCACCCATATAAAAAGAATGGGCTCCAGTTTGTACAAACCCAATTTTCTGATAAAAGCCAATAGCATTTTCATTTTTTTCCCATACGCCCAGCCAGATTTTCTTTTTATTACGTTCCATTGCGATTTCCATAGCTTTATTTAACAGATATTTACCAAGCCCAAGTTTTTGAAATTTGTTCTTTATATAAATCCGCTCGATTTCAAGTGATTCATCACCCATTCCTTCAGTCTGAGCATCATTGGTATTGACCTTTAAATATCCAGCGACCTCATTATCAAAATAAACAAAAAAGAATTGTGAAGAAATATTGGATAATTCTTTTTCTAATTGTTTTAAGTTAAATGCCCTTTCCAAATAGGCATTCATATTCTCGGGAGAATTCTGATGCTTAAACGTCTCATTAAATGTTTCATAACTAATTTCTTGAAGTTTGCGTGTATCTTCAAGGGTACACTTTTTTATAGTCATTTAAATATATCGCTCCTTTATTTCTTCTAACTCTTTAAAGAAGATTGAAAATGGTTTCTACTTCTCTTTTGGAAAATACCTCTAATGCAACGATATTGGAATAATCATTTTCGCTTTTTATGAAAGGATAAACTTTATTCCCTTTCTCTGTTGGAAAGAGTTTTTTAATTTTTTTGTTATGTTTATCTTCTTTCTTTACAATAAATCATTGATTTCAAGTTTTTTTATAGCACGAGCTGCTGTTGTTCGATCTACTTTTATCATCTCAGCTAACTTTTCTTGAATGACGCCTGGGTTTTCACATATTCGAACAAGGTACAAATACTGCCCTTTTGTAAGGTCATATTCTTTAAATTCAATATTACTTATGGAATCTAATGCTCTTGCTATCATTCCAATTTCACGAAGAATTTCCTTCATAATTAACCCCTTAGTGTGTATTTTTGTTGCAAATGCAATAAAAATACCATATATTTAATTTAACTCAGCTTTGTTGCGTTTGCAACAAAAAAATATGATGGAGGGGCCTAGTAAAGTGAAATATGTTTTTTATGTATTGGGAATTATAATATTAACCCTTGGTATTTCTTTCACTATACAATCAGACCTTGGAACTTCACCTTTTGATGCACTTTTGGTGGGACTGTCCATAAATGTGGGGCTTACTGTGGGAAGTTGGGAAATAATAATAGCTTTAATATTGATATGCAGTAATTCATTTTTAAAAAGACAAAGACCTGAAGTATTGGGATTGTTAACAGCATTTATAACTGGTATCGGTATTGATATGTGGCTTTTTTTATTCCACAATTTGATAACACCTGAACTTTGGTACAGCAAAGTTGTTTGTTTTGGAATCGGCTTAGTTGTTATAGGATTAGGAACTGCAACATATTTACACACAAATTTTGCACCGATCCCAGTTGACCGATTAACATTAATCATACAAGAATTAACTAGAACAAATATATTCCTTTCGAGAACATTCATTTACCTCCTATTCTTGATATTGGCAATGATTTCAAATGGACCTATTGGCGTTGGAACTTTATTAACCGTTTGTTTAGGGGGGCTAATACTTAATTTCTTTATGCATTTTACTGAAAAAGTATTAGACCGCATATTAACACACTCCAGTACATCACCAAATTATGATAAAGATAAAAACCATTCATTATAGAATGGTTTCAGACTGTAGACAAATTCGAAGAAAAGCGAGAATGACTGAAGTTTTTTATTTTAAAAACGTTCCAGTTGATTTCAGAAATCGCTCCCTTTCCGCCGACTGCCTGCCAAGCCTCGTCGCCGCGAGCGGCTGCGGTGTCTCGGCTAGCCAGTAATTCGGCAGGAGTGTCGCAAATTTCTTCAATCCAATAAGGATTATAGTAAAAAAAACATTAAGTATAATCTAGTCTTGTTTGTTTTAAAATTTAGGTAGAACCCCTTTTGGTTTCTTGAACTAACCTGCCCCTATTAGAAAAACGGTTAAACTTTTTTTAAATCGGTACGACTTTATTGTAAATTAAACAACTATAAGAATAAAATAAGCCTACGACCCTTGCTATTAAAGGATGTAGGCTTTCTTTTATTTCAGTTATTTTTTGGCTTTTCTCTATTTTTTAAATGGAATTCTGGGTACTTCTTCTTTATATCGAGAATAAGTCGTTCCTGCGCTTTCCATTTCTGAGCATTGTTCATTACTGCAAGCAAACAGATAGGTTTGTATGTCAGTACGAACACTTACCTCAAAATAGTAGGGGAATACTCCACCTTTATTTTTATCCATGTTTGCATCAATAGCAATGATATTCTCTTTTTCTGCTAACCTTTTATACTCTTCACTCTCAATTGTTTTCAGTAACATTTCACTTAAAATAACCTTTTCTTCAGAGGAAGGTTCATACCTTTGTTCAGTCAGAAACCATTTTCCGAATATATAAAAATTCACACCTAAACTTATTATCAATAGAACAAGCAAAATCTTATTCTTCATATATCCCTATACCTTTGTCTATCTCGATATTCCCCATATCCTGTAATTCATTTAAACGACTTAAACTCTCTTCTTTATCAAAAGAACTATGCCAACGATAATCATATTGATCCAATATACGGTAATGGTTACTAATCAAATTTTGTTGCAAACGAAAATCCCCTCTAGACTCGATTTCTTTCCACCATATCTTACCACCCATTGTTTTTTCTTTAGGCGTACCACCATTTTTGCTAGCAATTAACTGAACAAAATCAACTGGATTGTCACCAATTGATGATATCAATAATTGGCTATGATTAAACAAAGCACAAAAGGCAACAACGGTGGTCCAATTGGCTTCTGTTCTTCTTTTTTCAATTTGAACTAGTGTTTTTTTTGAAATCCCTAGAATTTCAGACATCTTATCCTGAGAAAAACTTTGTTCTGTGCGAACAAGTTTCATTTTTTCTGATATTAAATTGATGAAGTCTTCTTTTTCCATATATACTAAATTCTCCTTTTTAGTGTAATTTTACACTAAAAGTATTGTTTTTCAACAAAAAAATACCTATTTGAATAACTTAAATTGTTTGAAGTCACTGCCCCTTTAGCTGCATAAGAAAAGGAACTGCTATTCCCTTCAATTCCACAAAATAATACGATGAAGTATGTAGAGCATCACTTGAGTTTCCGAGAGATGTTACTCGTTTTCAGGGCTATTTTTGCAAAAGTAATTTGCTTCAGTTTCTTCAACAATCGGGCCCAATTGTTAAAAAAATTTCAAATAGTACTCTTGAACTTTTTTGTAAATAATAAGATTGTCAAACAATAAATTGAGGAGGACTTGTATGCAACAAAATCAACCAGCTAAAGGAAACTTGGGTTCAATTATGAAACCGGAATTTGCCGGATCTGATGCACAAAAAGTAAAACAACAAATTCAAAAAGATGTAAGCGAAGGACAAGGTGCAATGACTTCCCGAGAGGCAGGAGCAATGCGCGATTAAAAAACACTCTGAGTGGATTTTTATTTTTCTGCTTGAAAATTAATGAGTTAGCCTGCCCCTTTAGTAAATTAAGGATGTTTTTTACATTTAAAAGGCCATCAAATGATGGCCTTTTTTTAAGGTACAAACACCGGTGGGAATTAAAGAATAGACTTTTGTGACATTATTTCTAATGTGCTATGGAAATTGGGGTGACCGGGCGTAATGTCCACAGAGTAATACTGAGACAAGCTTATAGTTTTATAAACCGTAAAAAACTTCTAATTCACTTCTAACCAAACTAAAGCACCTGTTAGCGAAAAAATGCTTCCCTACACGGCAGTTTTAAGGGCAGATTCTATTCCATCCACTTTTTGTAGAGAGCATCAAATTTCCCTTGGAGCTTCATTTCATCCATCCACATTTCCAAGTAGCTTGCATAAATGAAATCGCCTCTTGGGATCATATAACCTTTTTCACTGTTTGTGAAAGGCTTGTCAGTTTGAGCCGCATACAATCTTGGATCATCTTTTGCATACAGCATTGCTTCTACTGTGTCTGTGATCATAACATCATACGTACCATCTGCAACAAGATGTGGGATATCAAGATTGTTTTCTACAACCGTTACGTTAGCATTGCTTAGATACTGACGGACAAATTCTTCGTTTGTTCCGCCTGGATTTACGCCAATGCGTACAGAAGGCTTGTTAATATCTTCAATGGTAAGATACTTGTCTTTATTTTCCTTGCGAATCAAAGGCACCTTACCGAATGAAAGGTAACCTTGGGATACATAAGCGCTTTTTTGTCTGGCTGTGTTGCGAGTCACACCGCCCACAGCAATATCAAATTTGTCCGCTTGCAAGTCTTTCATCATCGCAGGCCATGTGGTAGCGACAAATTTCACCTCCACACCAAGGTCTTTGCCAAGCTCTTTGGCAGCGTCCACGTCAAAGCCTTCATACTCATTTGTTTCCGGGTTCAAATAGGTAAAGGGTTTGTAGTCCCCGGTCATTCCTACCCTGATGTATCCACGTTTGATAATTTCATCAAGCTGGGAAGACTCCACTTTTTTCAAATGCCCTGGTGCATTTTTAGCTGCCGGTTCAGCCGAGACGTTTTGCGAGGAGATCAGGTCGTGACTGGCGTACCCAGTACCTAGCAAGGATAAGCTGATCACTCCAGCCATCAGTGTTTTTTTCCAATTGTTAAACATTTGATTTCCCTCCGTTTGTTGTATTTTTATTAATCCATCAATTAATAAAAATACAACAAAATAAGAGAATCACCTTCAAAAAACAAACATTTTCCACAATTGATAGGAAAAGGACTACACATATTAGATATCTAAAATGTGTAGTCCTCATTTAATTGTATCTAGTTATGGTCCATAAAAAATCATAAATAGCATTAGAAATATGTTTAATACTAACAATATCTTACCAAAGAGATTTTTTATAGCTAAAACAGAAAATACACAAGAAATCAAGAATGCGAAAATTGCTATTTTTGGTGTAAAGTACACAAGGTCTAAAATGCCTATCATAGGAAAATACAAAAGAAAAATGCTAATAAATAGAAATATCATTGAAAATATTAATGCTATCGTGATATAAGTAAAAGTCCTAAGTTTTTTGAGATGTTGTTTCTCATAACTATTATCAACCATTTTCCCCTCCTGATATTAAGTTAGTTTATTCCTTAAAATCAACCTTTACCGAATACTATTCTTTAGCTGAACAATAAATACCTTCTTCCACTAATCTGCCCGATGGTTGCATAAGAAAAAGCTGCCTTAAAGACAGCTCCGATCTTCAGTTAACGCACCTTTAGTTCAACAAAACTCGGTTTTTACCGTGATCAGTTTATAGCTGCTTTTATGACAGCTCCGTTTTACCATTAGTGGGAAATCCATTAGTTCCTTAACGCTTTTCTGACTTTCCTTGCAAAAACTAATGGATCATCAACAGCTTCGATATTAACGTAAACCAAATTCGGATTATCGAATAGCCACTCATTGTGTACGGATGAAACTATTATTCCTTGTTTAAGAATGGAAGCAACAAAATTCCCGACTTCTTTTTGCAAGAGTGCTACCCTGCCTAGGCACAATGCTCGTCCAGTCTGATTATCTCTGGATTCATATGAGAAAGAAGAGGTTACACTAAAACGTTCCCCTAAAATTTTTACTTTTATTTCATTTCGATTTATGGTTGCCACACATTTGCCACCCGCAAATCCTTCTTGGCCGCCGATAATCCTAGCAAACTTTTGACAAATCAATTCATCATTAGATGCCAATCTATTCATCTCCTCCCTAGTATTAATAGGATATGAACTAATGAATAGATCCGAAACGGATATGCATCTATTTTGAAATATTAATGACATTTTTTATAGCTAATTAAAACTACCCTGCTTACATTAGCTCCATAAGAAAAAGGCCAATCGCCACAGCTATTAACGAACACACCCGTTAGTTCTATAAGACTTATCACAGATTTGACACAGACTGTGAATAAAAATATTTAAAGAAAACAGGAGAATCAACTGCCTTTTTTGAATATAATCTTTGAACTATAATAAGTAGGGAGACGGTGTAGTGAGCGATATAGACAAACGAAACAGATTAAGTGAAGAACCATTTACTTATCGAATAACGAAAAAAGGAACAGTAGTAATCTATTACAAAGGTAAACAAATTAAATTTTTAAAGGATAGGGAGGCTCTTCGTCTAATAGAAAGAATCAATGAAGTTGAAAATATAATAACAGAACTACAGTTATTGTTAGCTAAAATTACGGGTAACTTTAAACGGGTAACGAGAAGTTGGGTAAAAATAAATAAACTAAGCCTTCGTATTTCGAGTACACAACGCTTATGGAACTAACCTGCCCCGTTTATTGCATAGAAAAGGAGCTGCCTTAAGTAAACTCCGATCTTCAGCTAACGCACCCGTTAGCTGAAGTACAATAATTCACAATCTTACTTTTTTAGATAAAAACTATTACTAAAAGTTTTATATTGTATAAATATTTTAAATATGTAAAAAAGCTTACTCAAAGAGTAAGCTTAACCTCTATAAACACTATCACATGTTCCAGGTTTTGGTTCATAAAAACAATGGTCTTTAAATTGACCAGTATGTGGCTGATCATACCATGTTGGAGGGCATGGAGCATATGGATTAAAATACCAAAGCGCATATCTAGCCGGATGCTGTCTCCAGTGCTTCAAATTCTGTTCTGCTAATCTTCTTTCAATACCTCTCGCTCTTTGATAAAATACATTCCCTTTTTGAACAGCTTCAAAAGAATAATTTCCTCCTTGTACTTGATAAATGACTTGTGGAATTGTTCTTAAACCTTTAAAGTCTAAACAATTAGCTACAAGACGATTCACAATTACATTTCCAACATATAACATTCCTAGTTGTCCTTCACCTTCGGCTTCTGCTCTCATCATCCTTGCCATTAAGTCAACGTCTGAACTTCGGTAGTTTGCTCTTGTCATTTTTTTCACCCCAAAAATATTGTATGAAAAATAGCCTACAGTCATGTCATTATTTATGTAATATAAATGCTTAGTTATAATAACTTACAGCTTTTAAGTAAAATGAAAACTATTGCATTCTTTTTTCCCCTTTAATTCAACTAACCTGCCCCGTTAGTTCCATAAGAAAAAGGCTGCCGAAACAACCCCTGTTAATGAACTTAGGCACCCGTTAGTTTAAGTACAAAATTTCAATTACTTTTTCTATATAAAAGCTATACCGTATTCACTGTTTTTTTAGTAAAGATCAGCAAAAAAAATTAATTATTCATCTGCATTACCCATTGCTATACCAAGGCCTACTAAGCATCCTGGACTTCTTTTAAAGCTTTTGTACGCTGCTTAATCCTGGTGCATTAGAAGTTAATTAAAAAGTAAAATCAACTTTAGTACTTTATAAATAAGAGTGAAATAAAATAGTTACAATAATAAGTAATTCTAGACCAATAAAAGAGAGAGCTATTTTGAATTACTAGCTCTCTGCAATTTATTATGTTTATATGATTAAATGGATAGTACTCCGAACAAAACACCAACAATTATCATAACTAATGCTGTACCTATCGCATACTTGGCTGTAAAGCGAATATGATCACCTATTTCTATACCAAGAAGCCCCATTAATATATAGATAGAACCTTGGAGTGGACTTAACAAGTGCAAGGGTTGTCCTAATAAAGAAGCTTGTCCAACTTCCATCGGATGGATACCGAAGTTGGCAGCTGTTTCTGCCATAATCGGAATAATCCCGAAATAAAAGGGAGCATTAGCCATGAAAAATGTAAATGGCATGCTTATAAGTGCAACAATGACTGTTAATTTTGGTCCGAGAGAGTCTGGAATAACTGCTATTAGGGTATCTGCCATCGCGCTAACCATGCCAGTACCATCTATAATCCCAGTAAATACACCTGCTGCAAATATCATGGAGACAACAGTTAATATATTACCTGCATGTGCGTGTAAGCGATCCTTCTGGTCCTGCAAGTTTGGATAATTTACAATCATGACGATGGCAAAGCCGAGCATGAATAACGCAGGCAACGGTAGGAAGCCCGTAAGTAAAGCTGCCAATACTAAAATCGTAAGGCCTAGGTTAAACCAAAATAATTTAGGTCGTTTTATTGATGAGTCCATTCCTACCTCAAGTGCAGCAGCAAGTTCTTCTTCATTAAAGCTAGCTTCAATATTGATAACTCCTAATCTCTTACGCTCACGTCGACCCAAGAAGTATGCCACTCCTAAAATCCATAACACACCCGCAATCATAGAAGGAATGATTGGCAAAAGCAAGTCTATTATATCCACTTTTACCGCCGCCGTAGCTTGGGCAGCTGGTCCACCCCACGGTAACAAGTTCATAACCCCCATCGCTAACGCAGGAATGCAGGCCAAAATGAGTTTATTCATACCCAGTTTATTATATAAAGGAAGAAAAGCTGTTACTACAATAAGGTAGGTAATAGTACCATCACCATCTAAAGCAACTACCAATGATAAAATCGCAGTGCCCAGCACAATTTTTAATGGGTCACCGCCTACCATTTTTAAAATTTTTGATACTAGTGGATCAAATAATCCTGTATCAATTAATACACCAAAATAAAGAATGGCAAAAATAATCATAATAGCAGTAGGAGCTATAGTCTCTAGACCTTTTAACATCATCGGTCCTAAATCCGTAAATCCTGCAATTAGCGCAAAAATTATTGGAACAACCGTAAGTGCACTGAATGCTGATAAGCGCTTACTCATGATTAAATACATAAAGACCACAATCATGGCAAATCCCAGAAATGTTAACATAGTATGCCCCCTCTTTATCTTCCCTGACTTTTTAGAATACATGTTGAATACGTTATATCGAATCATATATGAAAATTTTCAATAATATAAGTTAGCACTGCTTAATGGACTCTTAACACCACTTCATTGTAAGGGTTTACAAAACTGACATTATTGAATTCCCCTGTAATTGTTGCTATGAACCATATCTTGAAGTACTAGTAATTATACATCCAATTGAACATTAGATCCGTTAAGATAATATTACCAATACGCTGGTATCTTGCTCTTTTAATAGTCTGATCTGATTTTTACAGTTTTAAATTATTCACTTAATTACACCTCTTTTTCATTTAAAATTTTTTTATGAATCACCACTTTAATTAAAGAGTGCTCATTACATGTAAGAAATTTTTCTAATAGTTAAAGTAACATAAAGATCATTTATTATCTGTAAACAAAAAACTCAAAAAGATAACGTTTTCAAAAACCTTTAATTTTAAAAATAAAGCAATATTCGATGATTCTTAGATTCCAATAGTCATTCAGCATATTATAATAATTTCTTTTGTAAAAAAATTCAGGCATATACTGGTGATATTTTTAACAAAACCATAAATTGGAGAAAACTAACTATATCTCTAAGAATTAACGTCCTTTTTCGTAGTAATATTTTTTACCTTTATAGTTTATGTTGTAATATTTTTAACTATTAAAAGCATACTATCATGGATGCTTATTGAAAGTAAACCTTTTTTTATCAAGCAGAGAGTAGATGATGGTGAGTAGGATATCTGGTTAAGAAGAAATAAAAAGATGATAGGAGCAAGGGTTCAATTGAATCCTTGCTCCTATCATCTTTTAAATTTAATCACTATAGTGATAATTCATTTTGGTAAGAATTGAATTAATTTCATCAAGACGATTTTTTGTTTTTTCAGGATAATTAATGGCTATTGCGCTTACAAGATAATCTGCTACAAGCATAGATGCTATTGGTGAATTATGAAAAGCGATACTACTAGAATTACATGGCAATACTAAATCCGAATACTTAACTAGAGGAGAAGAATAACTATCAGTAATAGAAATAATTTGTGCCTTATTGTCTTTAGCTACCATCGCGAATTCAACAATTCTTCTAGCGTATCTTGGAAAAGAGGTTGCGATGACTAAATCCTTCGAAGTAAAATTAATTCCTTTGTCAACCCAATCGCTTAAATCAGCAACAATCAATTCACAGTTTCCAAGTAGACGATTAAGTCCAAAAGTTAAATGTTGTGCCACTGGTAATCCACTTCTCACACTGGTACAAAATATTCGATCTGCAGACACAATCATTTCCATCGTTTTATTTAAACTCTCCGTGGAAATCATCTCTACTGTAGATTGAATATTATCGAGTTGACTTTCTGCAGAGCGAATCCACAAATCACTTTCATTTAAATCTTTCAAATTTGCCTCTAATCTAATTTGAGGAGCTGCTCTATTACGTAAAAGTTCCTGAAGTCCTTTTTGAAATTCAGTATATCCCGAATAATTCAGACTAAAAGTCAATCTCATAATGGTGGTAGTACTAGTTCCTACAATTCCAGCCAACTGATCAACGGTTAAAAAAGCGACATCCACAGGATTTTTAATAATATAGTCCGCAACTCTTTGTTGTGTTTCTGTTAATTCTGATATCTTGTTTTTTAATTTTATTATTGGGTTTTCCATAAGATTCGCTCCAATTGAACATATTATAGTGTAAATTTTATATTTTTTTATTCCAATAAAGTATTTATTACGATATTTAATTGAATTTTAGCATTTTTATTTATTAATGTAAAAAGGAGTCCCTTAAATAAGAGTATTAATAATTTCCTTACCTGAAACTTCTAGAACGTATCCATAAACGTTATGCATGATTACTTCATAAGTAGTAAATAAAATTAATTTCTTTTAGAACTTCGGAATAAATGAGCTAATAAAGGTGATTGAACCTTTCAAGTTAACAATCTAATTCGCTTTCTTTGTTCTTAAGCCCTTTTTCTTCTTAAAATTCAGTTTCTTTTCAATGTCATTAAAAAAAAGGGTTTACTTTAATAAATAACGCTGTTAGTATACATTTAAGTTATTAGTAATAAATATTACCCCCAAACAAGTTTTAGTAATATTTATTACTTTGAAACTGAAGTTAACAAAAATAGTGGATTTTCCAATGACCTACAACTCTTTTTTTGTCAATAAACTTAGTAAAATAACGTGACAAAGTGTTGAAAAGACAGGAGATACACTAAAAATTATGTAGTTTTTGAAAGCGTTATCTTAGTTGATAGTACATCAAAGATAACAAGTTACATTTAGTAGCTAATTGTTTAGTTATTGGAAACATAAAAAAGTAAAAGGAGTGCATGTCATTGAGTAACTTAGCACCGTTATTGTCGGAAGAAATTATCGAAAGAGCAAAACGTCTTAACACTACACTTATATCAGATGCGATGGGATGTACAGGTTCTATGGATTATAAAATAAAGCCTGTAGCACCAGGTATGAAAGTAGTTGGTACTGCTCTAACAGTAAGCTTAAGACCTGGAGATAATTTGTTCCTTCATCAAGCTATCTATGATGGGAAAGAAGGTTATGTATTAGTTGCGGATGGAAAAGGACATACTTCAAACGCCTACCTTGGAGAATTGATGGCAGGAGCTGCGAAAGCCATTGGACTTGAAGGAGTCATCATTGATGGATTAGTTCGTGATAAAGAAACACTTAGCCAATTAAAATTCCCTATTTTTGCAAAAGGATTTATTCCAAACGGTCCTCTTAAAGATGGTCCTGGTGAGCTTCATAAACCTATTTCTTGTGGAGGGGTATCTGTAATTCCAGGAGATTTGATCATTGGTGATGATGATGGTGTTATTGTGGTTCCAAGAGACAAGATTGAAGTGGCTCTTTCTAAGGCAGAGAAAAAACTAGATTATGAGAAAACGCGCATAGAAACCATTACAGCTTATGAAACAACCCGCAAGCAAGGTAAACCAGAAGGAAGCATTGAACCTCCTTGGTTGAGAGAACAAATAAAAGCGTATGGACTATAAAAAGAAGGGAGAACTTTAGAATGAAATTGGGTTTTATTGGATTTGGAGAAGCAGCCTTTGAATTATCCGTTGGATTAAAACAAGAAGGTTTAGAGAAGATCCTCGCTCATGATGTCATGTTAGACCATCCTACTTTCGGTCCGCAAATAAAAGAACGGGCTATACAAGCGCAAGTGGAGCTTCGTTCCGATCCCGAGGGCGTATTAAATGAAGTTGATGTAGTCATGGTAGCAGTACCAGCTGATAAAGCTTATGAGGTTAGCGAAGTGTTAAAACTTCATCTGAAGAAAGATTGTATTTACGTTGATGTATCGGCTTCGACTCCTGTAGTAAAACAAAATATTAACAAAAACATACAAGAAAAAAAAGCATTTTTTGTCGACGCAGCAATGTTAGGACCCTTACCAGTTTATAAACATAAAGTTCCTATTTCAGCAAGTGGTAACGGAGTAGATCGGCTTATCGCCTTAATGACTCCATACGGCATGGATATAACTAAGGTGAGTGAGAATCCTGGCGACGCTTCTGCTATAAAACTAGTCCGTAGTATTTATATGAAGGGAGTAGCCGCGCTTTATTTAGAGTTGTTAGAGGCCGCCCATGAATTTAATATAGAAGAATTGGTTTTAGATTCGATAAGTGAAACTATGGATAGCAAGAGCTTTAAAGAAACCATGAATCGATTAGTAACGGGAACGTCTATTCATGCATTAAGAAGATCAATTGAACTAGATGGTTCTATCCAAATGTTAGAAGCTTCTAATCTTAATTCAGTCATGTCTAAGGCAGCAAAAAACAAATTAGAAAGATTAGCTACATTCAATTTGAAAGAGAAGTTTAAAGGACAAAAGCCGAATCATTGGTTAGAAGTCATTAAAGCATGCAAAGAAGAAAATACAATTGTAAGAAGTTAAATGAAATAAGCTATATCACTAGGGTACCACCATTGGTACCTGTTCCTTTGTGCTTCGAATCAATAACACCTTCCCTTTGATTTTACATTATCTACCTAAGAGAATATTGATTTTTTGTGCGACAATTTTTTATGATGGTAACTTTGTTTATCTTCCCAACGCTATTACACAAAACAGAGCAACCCTTCGAAGATGGAGATTTTATAACTGAACTTCAATTATCAAGACCAAAATTATAAAAACCTTAATATTAAAGGAGAGCACATATTAACCATGAATAATATGTACTCTCCTTTTATCTTTTTACGAACTAAAGCACCTGTCAGTTAAAAAGAAAATGGCCTAGCAGGATGAGAAAAGATTAGCGATTTCCTGATAACTAAGTCATACAAGTAATTAGCTACATTGCCCATTCTCAAAGCTATTACTACTGAACTAATTGCAATTACAGCTAAACTCAACTCACAACTTTTATAGTTCTAATCTCCTCAATCTGAACTATTTATGAGCATATATTCTGCAACGAAAATAATTAAGCCTCGTGCAACTATCATGCCCCCTTAGTTCCATAAAGAAAAAAGCCACCACATGGCAACTCTATATCTCAACTAATGGACCTGTTTATTCAAACAATAATATCAAATCACAAAATTCATAGTAACTATCTAATAATTCTTCGCTTCTGTTTTCTGCTTCTTTCTCATCCATTTCCTTATTTTCTAGCCATTGTTGATAATGGATTATTTCATGAGCCGTGCTGCGTAAAATTGCCCATAAAGCATTATTTTTTCCTTTCTGAAACTAATTCTTCATAATCTCCTGTTGCAATTCTTATGTAAGGTTCAACAGTTTTATCATAAGGTGCAAAAAAAGTAGCATTTGCCAGTTCTCTTGTATCTCTGGTTTTAAGTTGAGAATCCGTTTTTAGATATACAACAACCCTTATAGGAAATTCCATGTATATACGTAACCAAACCGCAAAGCTTAAACAAGTTCGTATTACTGATGGATTTACATCCTTCTCACACCTGACTCTTAATCCTGAGCGTAGATATTGCACATCATTTGTGGTCATAGCTAATCACCTTTAGCTTCATTTTATTGCATAATTCGCTATCTTACCGAAATTTCCTTCTCCCCAACCTTCCCCGATAGTTGCATAAAGAAAAAGCTGCCTTAAAGACAGCTCCGATTTCCTGCCAACGCACGCGTTAGGGAGAACAACAACTATAAATACCTCGCAGATTCTAGGGATCAAAAAAACCAGCTAAAGAGAGTGTAAATTCCGATTAATGTAAAGAAAATGATTAATATTAATATCGTGATACACCCAATAGTAAATAACTTATCCTCCAATGTCTCATCAGGTTCTTCCGTTAATTTTTCTTTAACTTTATTTTGTATAGGAGAAATTGCTTGATCTTGCAGTCTTTTTATTATTTCACTATCTCCTTTAAATTTTAGAACTCTTGCTATTCTAATAGGATCGTTACCCATAGAATTTTCAAACTGAATACACGCATCTACCATTTCAGGTGTCTTATTCTTTTCTAGATACCAATATCGACCGGCCATCGAAGGGTATTTTAATACAAAATAAATGTCCCCCAACTTTCTGCGAAGTTCTAACTCATTAGGATAGGTGGAAATTAACCCGTGTAGTCTATCCCTTGCTTTCCCTAAATCATTTTTTTCAATGTCCTCTTCTATCTTCTTAATCGTTTTAACAGGTACCTTTTCTATACAAACACCTCATTATCCTTTTTCTTTATAGTCTTTACTTCTAGATAGTTCAAAATAGTTCCTTCTTCAACTAACCTGCCCCGATAGTTCATTAAGGGTATTTTTTCACTTTAATGCGAATGTATGATAATGCTAAGAATCGTATTTTCAAAAGGCCGCCAATTGGCAGCCTTTTGAAGTTTAAACTAACTCTAAGATTTCTTTGAAATTATTCACTACAAAATCAGCTTGTTTTAATTCATCTTCTTGAGCAAAGTCAAAGTTCACACCAACGGCAATAAGTTCATTATCCTTAGCAGCAGTTATATCTGAAGAACGATCTCCGACAACGTAACCTTTTCCAATTTGATTTTTACTTTTCACCATTTGCACTAAATCAGACTTATGCCCAGATTTAATCAGTTGGATACTATATGTATTTTGAATAAATCTATCCAAATTATAGGTTTCTACAATTGCTTGTAAATATTCTATCTGTCCATTGCTGGCAATAAATAAGGGATACTTTTTACATAACTCATTTAATGTTCTCTCCACATCAGCATATAATGCACCTTTTTGTGCTTGGATTAGTTCAATAAGCTTTTTATGAAAAATCTCATTGCTCTTTACTCGTATTTCTAGTGAGTGGTTTGGGCAAAGTGTTTCCCATACAACTGGTAGAGGGACACCCATAATTCCCCTATATTGCTCAATCGGTGTTATTGTATCCCATAAACTTTCTTTTCGTAGTACATCAAATGTTTCTTCAAGGGCAGGTTCTAAAATTAAATTTGTTTGAAATAAGGTTCCATCCATATCAAAAATAATTGCTTTACTCATTGAAAATTCCCCTCCCTCTATCTCTCAGTAAAACATAATATAATTTTTAAAAAGCGCTGCCTTAAAGACAACTCCAATCTTCAGCTAACGCACCCGTTTGTTCTATAAGAAAAGCGAACCTTATTCAAAAATCGTGCCCGATTGCAATATAAAATTATGTCATCATATCTTTCATTTTCATATTTAAATCATCATAATCTTCTTTTTTAAAAGATACTGTTACTCTAGCCAGTCTTTCCGAATTTGGATAGTGGTACATTTGTTGATTGAATCTTATCCCTAAAGGTCCAATTATTTGGTAAATCAGATTTAAAATATTAAAACAATCTAAGTCTACTCCATCTTTTAAATGGTTCTTTATACTAACAACCATTAAGTTCTCGATAACTTCAAATTTGGGCTTCCGGGGAGAAATATTTTTGATTTTGCAAAGTCTCTTTACAACTTGCTTAAAAACATCTGAATCCCCAATATTTCCCCCCAAAAAAACACCCTTTATTTTTTAACTTTTATACTTATATATTCCATTTTACGGAAAAATTTTCACCACTCAAATTCAGGATTAAACTCTTCCGGATCCATCATTGCTTTTGTGTAGGTTACCGGTTTTTCGTTCGGCATAGTGATAGTTAATTCTGTTCTATCCTTGTTTAACTCTAAAGTTATAAATGAAGTCCGATTGGTCTTTTCTTTGCTGTATAATACCGCAGTCATTTTGTTTCCCGTGGATTCTGCTAATTTAAAGTATCTGATATCCTTTTTTTCGTTTTTCTTTTTGATATTTTCGTACTTTAGCTCATCGCCATTAGATGAAATCACTATGTATGACTTATCTGTCATCCAACCGCCGTAAATATGATACTTGGTTACTTCATAAGATGGAACGCTGTTAGTTCTTGTGGGTTCTTCCTTAGTTGTTCCTTCTTGGTTATCTACCTTATCAGTATGTTTGACTTGTTCTGTCTCACAAGCAGCAAGACTACCTAAAAGCAGGAGCCCCACTGTGATCTTTTTCAAAGTAAACAAAGGCCTATCCTCCTAAAAAATGGATGTGAATTCCAAACCATTAAATGATCCACCTTAACATTGAGTGTTGAAGACAATAACCTAAATATAATACCACAATATTCCAATTTCTTATAGAACTAACCTGCCCATTTAGTTGCATAAGGCTTTATTGAGTTGACAAAGACTGAGACATAAAAAAAAGACGGTTTTACCGTCTAATAAATAGCTTTCTTTATAAAAACATACCTAGAATTAATCCTGGAATACTTAGCCATCTTAATCAAACATAAAGGTTTTTTTTCGATAGCTTATTGAAAAGACTAACCCCATCGCTAACATATTACCAATTAATGAGCTTCCTCCATAACTTATAAAAGGTAATGGTATTCCTGTTATAGGTACTAGGCCTATATTCATCCCTATATTCTCAAAAACATGGAAAAAAATCATAGAAGTAACACCGGTACATATGTAAGATTCAAAACTATTTTTTACGTCTAGAGCTAACTTCACTATACTCGAAATAAGGAGAAAATAAATTGTTACTAAAATACTAGCTCCAAAGAAACCATATTTAGAAGAAATAACGCTAAATATAAAATCCGTATGTGCTTCAGGAACATATATACCCTTTTCCAGATAACCATATACCCCTCCTGAACCAATGGCTAATAATGCTTTGGTTAGATTATAGCCTTCACCTGATGCATAAGATTCTGGATCGATCCAAGCATAAATTCTTCCTAATTGATATGTTGCGAAACCCATTGATTGAAGCATTTCAGGGTTGAAAAAGACTAAGTATATAAGAATACTAGAAATCAAGGAAATAATAATAAAAATAACACTAATAATTTTCCATGAAATGCCCGAAATAATAAAAATCCCAGTAAAAATACATATTAATACTAAAGACGTACCTAAATCTGGTTGTAGCATAATTAAAAGTATAGGAAGAGCTGTAGCAGCTCCCATCTTAATTAACAGTAACAAATCTGTTTTTAAAGTTTTATCTAAATATTTTTCATGATGTTTTTGTACTAAGAAACTTAAACAAATTATTAAAGATATTTTTGTGAATTCAGCTGGTTGTAGAGATCCGATTCCCGGAAGTTGAAACCAGCTTTTGGCTCCATTTATTTCACGAGCTATTGATTCAGGTGCCAAAATTAACGTGATTAATAGAATTATGCTAAATGAGTATATAAACCAATTCAAGCGAAAGATCTGTTCAGAATCTAAATACATAATTCCTGCAATTATTCCGATCCCCACTATATACCAGGTTATTTGTCTAAATAAAAAATTCCCTTCATATTGACCAAAATCTTGAGCATTTAATATAGCTATACAACTTGTTATAAATAGTAAAAGTAAAAGTGTAATTAGGTTGTAATCCAACTTTGAATTTTTCATTTTTTCCCCTTGTAAATATTATCTTTTAACTTAACTTAATTTTACTAAAAATGTAATTTTTTAAATAAAAGTATGGAGGATAACCAATTAAAAAAGGCTTAAAATGTTATCTTTTTTTGTTTTGTTTTATGATTTTATTTTTTCTTTTTATTTGTTCTGTGATTAAATTTTTTCAGTAACATTTCCACATTTACATATTATTTCACAAAAAGTAATTAAAAGTATACAAGTAATTCATAATATCAATAATAATTCTTTAGAGAAGAAATTCTTATTAAACTAACCTGCCCCTTTAGTGCCTAAGAAAAAGGCTGCCTAGCAACCTTCCTTATTGAAGTAAAGCACCCGTTTCTATTAGCATTAGAAACCCGTAAAGCCACCAAATACATTATTTATTAGATAAGATGTAATCTTGGTCATCCAATCAAAAAATAAGACAATCCCCATAATAATTGTTATATAACCACCAAATTGAGCTATTTTGTGGTTATATTTTTTTATCCATCCTGATTTTCCTATAAAAAATGACATTGTTAAGAAAGGTATGGAAAACCCAAGAATATAAGCAATCATATATAATAAACCTTGTCCAGTCGATAAACATTCAGGCATACTTATCAGTATTCTCTTGTTATTTGGCTGAAAAACGTGAAAAAACTTAAAACAGGAGATTTAGCAGAATATAAAATATGTATTAACGGATGTGAAGGAGTTGATTGAGTAATAGGAGAATTCAATGAGTGTCGTTATCAAAGGGGACGAAAGAAAATGGATGTATATCAAAATCACTCAATGTCATCTTTACCTCCCCTATTCCTTCTTCGCCAATCCCCTCATCTTTGTACAAGACTTTACCAGAACTTCCAAATTCAAAAAAATTGTCTGCAAGTAAATTATTAAGCTCTTTTTTAGATGTACGAATTTCTGGTTTTAACAACTTCTCTTCCAGTTGACGTAAATGTTCTTTTAACGAAGATTCACTTTCCATTTTCCACTCCCCTTTTTTGTCCATTATAAAAATATCCCAAATACTCGCTTTTCCCTCTTCAAGCTAACCTGCCCCGTTTGTGGCATGAGAAGTAAGCTGCTGATCAGCTCCTGTTTATGAAGTTAAGCACCGGTTAGTTCAACAAAAATCTACCCTTAAATCCACTCTTTTCCATGTTGTCGAATGAATCTGATATCATTTTCATAATGCTCGAGATGCCCTTCAGCAATCATTTTTTGAAAAGCAGTATCACCTTCACTGGCTTTTCTTGTAATGGTTTTACATAACCCTTCTAATCGTAGCAATACCATTTCCAAATAATTTTCTTCTATTCCCTCACCGTAAGAATCAAAAAACAATCTAACTCTTTGTTTTATACAGTTAGCATGCTGTAATGAATTATAATAAACTTTCTCACCTGTTTCAGAAAGATAAAATTTACTTAAGGGGACGCAAGTATAAAGAGAATAAGCTATGTCCCAAAGTCTTGGACCAGGTCCAGCAACATCAAAATCAATAATGCCCATTGGTCTTTCATTATTAAAAATAATGTTGTACATCGCAAAATCATTATGGCATAGTACTTCAAATTGTTGGGGGGTGTTATCTATCGATTCCCAGCTACCATCAAATGAAAAATCACTGACAGAATCATGATAAAGACGGAGCATTTTCGCTATTTCTATTAAGACATCTTCAGACCACATGTATTCCTTTAAAGGATAATTACCAGCTTCTCCTTCAATAAATGATAATATCTCTCTTCCTTTTTCATCAATACCTAAAAACTTTGGTGCATAACTGAAACCTTTGCTCTCCAAATGCTTTAATAGCTTATGAATTTTGGGACTATATGGCTTTAATTCTCGTCGAACAGTATCTCCCGAACGATAAACATTTGAAACATTCCCTCCAGTTAGCATTTCTTCGTTTTCATGGTTTGACATCTATATATTCCTCTCAACTTATGACTTTCTATAATCCGTAAACTGTTCAACTATCCTGCCCCCTCAATTCATTAAGTAAAGGCTGCCACATCCGCCAGCCTCAATTCTCAACTATTGCACCTATATTTAAATTATTGAAAGTTATTACCTTTTTATGATTTTGGCAATCTTGAAAATTCCAAAGCCGCAAAGAGTTATGATACCCATTATGATAATTGGTATTAAAATATTAAATGACATTAAATCATCTCCCTACAAATTATGTAAGTTATTTCTATATCCATATAATACCACATTAAAAACATCTACTTATGGAACTATCCTGCCCCGATAGTTCCATAAGAAAAAGCTGCCTTAAAGACAGCTCTGTTCTAAAACTAACCACCCGTTAGCTTAAGTACATTCTTTCACCAACTTTTGTTATTCCAAATTGGGCAAATTTTCATAATTGTAAACTACTCGAGGTGCATAAAAAAATGACCCTTATTTTCTTTCACTAAACTACCCGTTTGTTGAAGAAGGCTTTTGATTTGTCTTTTAAGCTTGAATTGGTAAATAAATCTGTACTTCTTCATCTCCTTCCCCCATAGGGTGATATGTCTCGATAATATAAGAATCGAGATCTCTTTGATAACCTTGTTCTTCTGCCCAATTCAATAAATTCAAATGAAGTTCCCCCAAATTAGATATATTCCCTCTTGTAGTTATGTAACTTTTATTTATTTCAATATAATCCATTCCTATTGGTACTTCATTTAATTTCTCACTCACAATTAACCCTACATAATAATGACCTATCCTATGCTCCTCATCCTTTTTAGGCTCAAATAATGCAATTTCGTTCTCTGTTAGATTTAGGATTTCGTTTAATCGACTTAATAGTTGCTTTGCAAGCAAGGGTACTAAATTACCAAAGTTAACAAACTCCCCACTACCTTTTAATCCAACAAGCTTAAATTCTTTTTTAACCATCATAAACGACATATTAAACTCTCCTATTCACATAAAAATTCCATAATATTCTAATTTTATTTGTTCAACAAAAAATCCTTACTTCCTGCATTGAAGTAAGGATTTCATACTGATTTCTGTAACTGTTATTCAACTAACCTGCCCCTTTAGTTCATTAAGGGGTAAGGAAACGATTCGCTGATTAAGAGGCCACTCTGGAAATTATAGTAATTTAAAGATAACCTAACCTACCTCCGATGATAGGTTTTTTATTTTAGTATAAAATGAAGTTATCAAAAAGTTCTTACAAAGAGAAGGAATATAATTTGCCGAGTATTCAGGATAATCGAAAACAACTCATTTCATGGGATGAATATGAAGAGAATCTACCCGAATTTTGCGAACAAGTAGGGGTGCCTCGTTTAGGTCCTGAATTTGTTCGAAAGATGCAGCGAGAAAAAAGGTGTCTCTTTTGGGAAGAATACGCTTCTGTGTTGAAAGTAAACAACTTTTTTCACACTTATTTTACATTATTTGTAGTGAACAACATAAACATTCTATAGAGAAATTATTTCTATAGGAGGTTTCCATGGATCAAAAGGATCAAAGTCGTCAATTAGACCAAATAAAGCAAATGCAACAAATGTTTAAAGCGAACATGAAAACTCAACCTTATCCCATGTACCCAAACTATGGGAAAATCACACGTTACGAAGAAATTCCGATAAGTTTACCTGAACAGCGCCAACTGCGCCATCCCGGAGTGGAAAAATTTATGGTACCCCTTCCAATTATCGAAAACCCGAACTATAAAGGGAGTGGAAAGTTAACAGGAAAAGTAGCACTTATTACAGGGGGTGACAGTGGTATTGGTGCAGCAGTAGCAATTGCGTTTGCTAAAGAAGGTGCAGATGTTGCTATTTCATACTTAGATGAACATGAGGATGCAAATAGAACAAAAACGAGGATTGAACAACTCGGACAACGTTGTTTTCTAATGCCTGGTGACTTGCGAGACAAACAACAGTGTATCTCCATTGTAGAACAAACAGTAAATACGTTTGGACGTCTCGATATTCTTTGTAACCACGTTGGTATCCAATTCCAACAACTAAGTCTGCTTGACATTACAGATGAGCAATTCGATGACACCTTCAAAGTTAATATATACTCTCATTTTTACACAACAAGAGCAGCGCTTCCTCATTTAAAACCAGGCAGCTCAATCATTGGCACTTCTTCAGTGGTGACGTATGTAGGTGAGCAGCAAATGATTGATTATACGGCCACAAAAGGAGCAATAGTTGGTTGGACACGTGCCTTGGCTAAAAATGTCGTGAAACAAGGGATCCGAGTCAATGCCGTCGCCCCCGGCCGAATTTGGACTCCACTTATTTCAGCAAGTTTCTCGTCAGACCAAGTTGCTGTATATGGAGCATTTAATCCAATGGAACGAGTTGCCCATCCATTTGAACTCGCACCAACCTTTGTCTATCTTGCTTCTGATGATTCTCGTTTTGTTACTGGTCAAGTTCTTCATGTTGATGGGGGAGAATCAACACATTCCTAATGGAAGGGGGTTACCATTTTGAGATATGAATTTAATCCAGAAGTAAAGCTATTGCTAGTAAACCATTCAAATGAAAAAGTAAAGATGGTCTATATGGAGGATTCCTGGCCCATGCCAAAAATAGGACTGAGACCACCATACTATTGCTACCCAAGTTACGAGCTGAATTATCCAATAATCTAAATAATAACAGACAAAAAGACTTCTATACAAAGTATGAAGTCTTTTTGGAAAGAACCTTTTTACAATTCTTTTTTCTTGTTCTTTATCCATTATGACCTCCGATAACTTGTTTGTATTAATCATAACAAAATCCTTATGGAACTAACCTGCCCTGATAGTTCCATAAGAAAAAGCTGCCTTAAAGACAGCTCCGATCTTCAGCTAACGCACCCGTTAGTTCATTAAGAAACCCTGTATGGAAACAAAGAAAACAAATAATGAGACAACAACACACCCCAAAAATCCTCCTATTCTATCTTTTTGAAGTTCGGCTAATCCAGTCGCTAACATAAGTGCACCCACGAACAACATAGAATATGGCATCAACTCAAAACTACCAGTAATTAGCTGATTGGCTGATAAAGCAAGAACAATTATTGCTAAGATAATTCTAACTATCTTCAAGAATATATTTCCCCCTAAAAATTATGTTGGTACAATTTTTATTTAATCATACCATTTAACACCTTTTCATTTGTGTGGAAAATGGAATTCCTTATTCAACTAACCTGCCCCGATAGTTGCATAAAGAAAAGGCTGCCTTGAAGACAGTTCTGATCTTAAGATAATGCACTTGTTAGCTTAAGAAGAGGTTTTGATGTGGTTAACTTTTAACTTTTTCCAGGTTGATTTCCAATTCTTTTTTGTTATGCGATCTTCGTAAATTTCTACTCGCTCTTTAGTCTCTTTAAAATAAGGTGTTGGTTTTACCTCTAAATTAATAACATCATGAATTCCACAAGGTGCTGTTAATATTACATTGTCATCTTCATCTAACTTTACTCCTAAAGCTGTCGCTGTTTCTGGAAACTTCGATATAGCATCTACAGACGAAGAATAAGGAGGCATATTACTTTTAACATGCATTCTCGCTTCATTCTTTACCGACCAAGGGATAGTGGGTATAAGGGATTCTAGTTTTTTTTCGATTTTCTTTTCTTCTAATTTATCAATATTTGTTGGATCAAAATAGATCACATCAATATCTGGAATAGTTGTTCTTACGCTAAAATCGTGTAATACATCCCAGACCTTTGATCGGATAAAACCAGCACATATCCACCAATCAGGCAAATTCAATGATTTGGCAGATTCTAATATTTCCATCATCCATTTATCTTCTCTAATAAGCGAAACGATTTCTTCCTCATTAATCGCTTTAAAATTACTCCTTATAAAATGTATTTCATTAGTTATTCTTTAACTTCGTAAGCAAATCCTTGTTGAACTAAACTGCCCCTTTAGTTCATTAAGAAAATCAACAAAATCCTTAACAGTGCTTATCTTTTAATTGTAATTGAAATTTAGAAATACAAAATTTTTATGTTGCTGTTCACAGTTCCTTATCTCTAGATATCCTTGTTCAGACCTTTGAAATGATATTTATTGCTGAATCGAATATTTAAAACCTTTCACAGTAATACCATCATTAGCAGGTTCAAAGTCTAACTCCGGTACTCTTTCAAAGTTCATTTTAGTATATAAAGAAAGAGCACCTTTCATAAACTCAGCTGTATGTAATCCAACGGATTTATACCCTTGCTTATAGGAAGTCTCAATACAATGTTGAACTAGATATCTCCCTATTCCCTTTCCTCTATAGTCCCTATCAACAGCAAGCATTCGAATTTCTGGATAGTCAGGTACATTCGTAGTCCATTCATATGCTTCCATTTTCCCTGGGAACAGGACAATACTTCCTATAATTTTATCATCTATATCCGCCACATAAATTTCTACACCCGGCTTTAAATCGTTTTCTGAAGATAATGTTCCTTTAAGTGCATTCCAATGATCTTCTGAAACCAAATTTTTATATTCTTCATAACACTCAAGTCTTTTTTTACGAACAGTTTCTATTTCAGATTGTTCTATTTTCCTAATAATCAAGCAATTCATCCCCTTTTTGAATTTCTATATACTTATTACTACATTTTCAATTGTGTTAGTTATGATATTATCTCAAGGTTAAGGATAATGGAACTACTTTTTTACCATATGTTTCATCTCTTATTTTTATTTATCGATTTTCTAGTAACGGATGTAGCGGGATTCCAGTACCGCTTGCAAGAGCTATTGCTAAAATCATTAAAGAAGCTATTGGACGTTTTAATATTCAACAAAACACCAAACTATTATTACAACCGTAAATGTTAAAAGACAGAATCATTTCTTTGATTTCGTATTTTTAAATTCTAAACTCTCTTAACAACCCATATTAAAGAAAAAGTTGACTGATAAGTGTCAGCTTTATTTCTATTCAATTTAAATTTAACCCATATGCTCTTGTTCCTAGTTTATTCTTGTATTTAATTTCTTCTTTAAGGATTTCATTTATCGTTAAGTGTTTAGGTAAAGGCTGAAGGATTGTATACTTTAATGAATGTATTCGTTGAGGGTCAGCATCAATGAGTTCTTTTAATTTTTTATTATTGCCGTGACCATTAATGGAGTATTCTTTCCATCGTCCGAGCAAACCCTCTTTTCCGGAGGCGGACCCAACATATTGCTTCCCTTCTTTTGTATCGACAATCAGGTAGACAGCCCCAACTGAAGAAAGCATTTTATGCCAAATCGCATTAGCGTTAGGATCATTCACTATGCCTTGCAGTTCACGAAAAGATAGATCGATTTCTAAATATCCAGGGAAGTCTCTTACATATCCTTTAGGCATCAATTGGACAACTTCATTGTTAAATGTATTAATTTTGACACACCATCCTTGAGCAACGCCCTCCCACTGGATTACAAGCCTGTGTTCCAAGTCCTCGAATCCAACTAATTTTTCTAATTCATATCTATATTTGCTTCTAACCTTTGCTTTCCCCTTGAAAGGTACATCATAGTGATCTGGAAAACCAGTTACCGGAGTTATGTTTTTAACCTCGTACACCTCTATAAATAAGGCCTGGCTATTATCAATACCTAAAGTGGAAACTAGGTACTCACAATCTTTAAATTCATTTCTTTCTTGGTAGGATTGATACAATTCGAAATGTCCGGATGCGAACAATTCGTGTACGTCTACACCTCTGGTATCTTGGTGCCTTGCAATTTTAATGCTATTATTCATATCTAAACCATACATTTTTAATAGTTTAACGCTGCAGGAGATGGTGTGTCGCTTTTATCGGACCAGGAAACGAAGGTTAAGGATGGGAAATTCACGAAAAACCATTGTTATAAATGGTGAAGTTGGGGCATTGCAAAGTGTTTAGAGTAGATATGGACATCCCCAAAAGTATGTACAAGTTCGCCAACTACCAAATCACACACCTGGGCAATCATCATCGTTAATTTCCATAGTTTCATACAATATCCTCTGAAACTAGTAAGTGAATTAGAAACGATAAAAGCCTACATCCCCAATAAGGATGTAGGCTTTTATTGAATTAATATTAGTTCTTTATTTTAAATGTATTTGTAGCAAGAAGAATATTCTTCTAATAGATGTTCTTCTGTTAGTTCAATATTTACCTTTAGCTCGTGGTATTTAAGAATTTCCGTACGTATATTGGGATATAGAACAACTTTGTGTAATTGGTTTAACTTAACCCATTTTACATCCGGATATTTATTTTCATTTATATGAGGGGCATATTCATAAAGAGATGCCACTTGACCTACTTCAACATCTGATATATTCCATTTATTTTAGCTCTCTCCTTGTTTTGACTTTGATGGGCAAAAAGGATTTTTCCACTCCATCAGTGTCCCGTAATTATGTGATTCCTCATCTTCTAAATAGTTTGCCACTACTTGAACGGGGGTACGACCACAGCGGAGCAGGAAGGTGATGACCGGATCTTTCAGTTCGCCTTTTACGACAGATTCAAGGTATTGTTCCGGCGTCAGATCATTCACTTTTTTATGATATCCAGGCATTCTTCCTCCTCCCAGTAACCGTTCCAATCCTTTATGAACAACAACGTCATACATCGAGAACATCAGCCACTTTCCTAAACCAAATTTTCGATAGGAGGGACTTACGCAAATATCCACGACATAGAGCGTATTACCATATGGATTATGGTTTCGAATATACCCATTGTCTGTAATTTCCTCCCATGTATGTTCCGGATGCTTGGAATCAAAGTCAACCAACAATCCAGTCATTGAACCCGCAATTTCACCATCGATTTCGATGCATAAGGATCCTTCGGAAAACAAGGTAACATGATTATGCAATTGTTCCATATTCCACCATAATTCAGACGGGAATGGTGGTGGAAAACTTTCCTGTTGAACGCGAATTAAGCCGGGAAAGTCTTTTTCTTCATAATTTCGGATTACGGCCGGGACAGATTGCTCCTGGTCGAAGACAAAAAGCTCTTTTCGATACAAAATGATTCCCCCCCTTATATCTGATAAGAAAAGAGCTTCCTTAAAGACAGCTCCGATCTTCGTCTAACGCACCCGTTAGTTCATTAAAAAAGCGATTCTTATTAAAGAATAGCGCCCGTTTGCGGAACAACTTTTGTTATTTTGCAATATCCTGTATTCTTAAATTCTATTTCTCTAAAAACAGAAAATATCCTTCTTCAACAAACTGGCCCAATTGTTGAATAAAGGTCAAAGAGCACTCTTAAACTATCCTGCCCCTTTAGTTCCATAAGAAGTAAACAACTTTATTATTTTTTATATAACTATATTGTAAATTAAACATCTATATTATAACTGCACAAAACCTTGATAAATGAAAAAGGGTGCTACTTAATTAACAGTAGCACCCTTTTTTCTTACCTTTTAGATTCTCTATAACCAGCAGACTTTGCTTCTCCTTCAGTACAAAAAGTCTGTTCTGGATTTGTCTTGTCATAGAATTGTCCACCTGGTACATGGTAGATTTTTTCTCCCGAGCTTGATGTATTACCTTTAATATTAAGGCATGCTTTTTCAGTTTTCGCCTGATCTGCTTCCTTTTTATCCTGTTCTGCCTGTTGTGCCTTTTCTTGTTCCTCTTGTTCTTTCTTAGCTTGTTCAGCTTTATCCTTTTCTTCTTGTTCCTTTTTAGCTTGTTCGGCTTTTTCTTTTTCTTCTTGTTCTTTCTTAGCTTTGTCCTTTTCTTCTTCCTTTACATTGACGACTTTATTATCTACCTTTTTATCGGAATCATCTTCATCGGTACCACCAAATAGTGCAACACAGCCCCCTATGAGTACTATTAAGATGAAACCTAAACAACCGCAACCACCACAGCCCCAATACCACTTTTTCTTTTTCTTTTCTTCGCCTTCTATAGGTATTGCAACCTTTTTCTTATCTTCCTTTTCTTCTGTCATAACTATGTATCCCCTTTAAGTAACTAACTTTCCTTTGAATATAGCATAGTATTTTAATAAATAGGTAATCAGTCTGAGATTTTTCAATTTAATTTTGCGAAATTTTTTTCCGAAAAAACGGATATACAACGTAAAGAGGTACTCTGTTAAATAATATTGTTGATAAAAGAATATAAATTGAGGACCTCAAATCAGGTCCTTGATTTTGTTCCTATTTAAGCTAATCCGCCCATCAAATGTCACTGTTTTCCAAATCAAGCGAGTAGGCTTCCGATATATAGTGTGTAACTTTTCTAGGGGAGTTGTATTTGTCATTCTTACTAAATATAGTAAGTCCAACCTCGTGTACATCAATAAATGTATCGACCTTTTCAAAATCAAGGTTTTTAAATTCAGTAGGTTTATCCCAGCTTCTTGTTGGAACTAAATTCCCTTCAGAAAGTCCCTGTCCAAAGAAAATAAACACGCTCAATCCATTTAAAACTAAATCAATCGTACAATCACAAATTACTTCTAGTGTGTCAACCGAATCAACTTTGATAATTAAACCGTCAGAAGCAAATTTGTAGGAAGGGATTCTCTTTTCTAAAATAATCCTTTCAATGTGTTCAAAAATCACAGATTCCAGCACAAAGAAAACAGGAAAGCTTAACATATTTTGAATCAACGTAAAAAGAAAGTCAGTTTCTATGTCTCTAATTCCAACATCGATTGATTTAAATATATCTTTGGGAAGGGCAAAATCATTTATTATGCTATCGTGTGAGTTCTGAACGAAATAATCTTTTTTCAAATTCTTCCCTCCTACTTAGGTTATTTTTAAGGCAAGCTATAACTTAAATGTCGATAATCTTAATTTATCATAAGTAGCATCGGTGGATAACAAGCAGCTATCAATAACCATTTTGCTTACCGTTGTAGAATCATTACGGAATCTAATTAAATCCAGTAATTGAAACCAACTCAAATAATGGTCGAGGTATTTTGTTGCCACACCATTAAAACGGTCCATCCAACCTTTCATACGGCTGTGATAGTTATTGACATTTTGGATATGGTAAAGCCCTTTTACACGTTCCTTCCCATCTGATTTGAAGGGGATAGTGCTCCAATCCTTTATCTTTTGCATAGGTTTTGAAAGCCCGCCAAGCATCTGTACAAAGGGTATTCGATTTAGATAACTTGGAGCCGATTGCTTTCTCTAATCGTTTAACATAGCCTTTTCAATAATAGATTTATTTAATCCTACTTGTCTTATGCAACTAACCTGCCCCTATAGTTCCATAAGAAAAAGCTGCCTTAAAGACAGCTCTGATCTTCAGCTAACGCACCCGTTAGTTTAAGTACATCCATTCACAATCTTGCTAACCTGCCCATTTTTCCGCCACATCTTTAATTGATGTACCATTTTCAATGAGCGATTTCAATATCTTTAGTTTCTAGTTTATCCGGACGTCTCCCAAGACACGGATTGGTGGTTCTGCGTTTACAATACAAAGTAGAAGGCATGAAAGAGCGAATGGAGAAATGTCCATTCACTTAATTTTTACATAATAAATTGTAAAGCAACAATAAATAATAACCCACCAATAAAACTAAATAAGAAATCTTTCTTCCATAGCATGAGTAGAATACAAACAACTGCAGTTAATAAGTAGTCCATCTTCCATACCAGCTGTCCTTCTTCAAGGAAAAGTGTTGGAAAAATAAGTCCTGCAAAGACACCAATGGGTACATAAAGTAATCCCCTTTTCACACTTAGGGTTAAATACTTTTCTGGTACAATGAGCATTAATCGGCGTGTTAAAAATGTAGCTAGTGCCATTAACACAATAATCAGTATCATCATATCCATATTAAACGTCCTCGCTTGAAAAATAACCAATGACAAATGCCACTAGGCCAGACAAGAGTAATAGTACTCCTGTTGGAAAGAATGTATAGCACACAAGTACAAAAATGGCACAAAGTATCAGCGTTAGTATTCGTCGAAGTGAAACGAGGTCACCGATGACAAGCAAAATAAAACAAGCTGTACTGGCAAATTCTAAACCGTATGTATTGTCACTGTTCATAAATTGTGTGAAATATGCTCCAATTGCTGTACCAATCCCCCACGATAAGTACACAACAACTCCTGCTCCAATTAAATAGCTGCTTTGTATCGGTTCTTTTTTTAGTTTCGCATTTGCAAGAACAAACATGGAATCGGATAATAGAAAGGCTATGGTATTGATTGTTGCCTTTTTTTCATGTTGTACATGAGGTGTTAAGGTTAAGCCATATAAGAGGTGTCTTGCATTTAATAAAAATGTCGTCATAAAAAGTGTGAAAAAACCTGTATGTCCTAATAATTCCAAGACTGAAAGTTGTGCCGATCCAGCAAAGGATACAAACGACATGAGTGAACTTTCTAATACAGTTAGTCCTGACTGAATGGATACTACACCAAAAATAGCGCCAAATATAAACGTACTGACACTAATAGGAATGGCATCTAAAGCCCCTTGTTGAAAAGGATGCTTTTCTTTGTGTATTGTGTAAATCACCGTAATTAAGAACCCCCAAAGAAATGAATCTAGTATAAATGATTGGTGCAAAGATAAAACAAAATGCATATTTCTCTTATTGGATTATCAGTAGGTGGTATCTTTGCTTTTAAATTAACACGGGAAGTGACGATTGAACGACTTATGTGATGTCAGTTTATCCCACAATCTTATTAGTATGATTAATCTGTTTATGCTTTTTATCCCTTATTTTTTCAATATAACCTGTACCAAATAGAACACCAGCTATAATAAACACAAATCCAATCAATTGTGAAGTTGTAATGGTTTCATTTAAGAACAGTGCGGAGAATACAAGACCAAAAAAAGGAACAAAGTTATTAAATATGGCTGTTTGTCCTGCTCCTATCTGCTGAATAGCTGCATTAAAAACGATATACCCCACTCCTGTTGCCACTATCCCTGATACGATAAATAAGAAGTAAGTAAATGAAGAAGCTGAAGTCATTTCACTGACTCCTCCAGGTTCAGTTATAAAACTAATGATCAACAAACCAATTGAGCCTACTAGGTACATTATTGTTGTTACTTGTTTTGAATCAAGTGTTGCTGTTGCCTTTTTTACAAAAATAAAACTAATGGCTTGGACAAACATAGCAATAAATAAAAACAATTCTCCTTGAGATAATTGCATATTACTAAATGAACCGCCCTGAATAAAAAAGACGCCAGTTAATGCAAGAAAAAAACCAATCATTCGCAATCTTGTTAATTGTTCACCTAAAAAGAGGAAGGCAAGTATTGCTGTTGTAAGTGGTACCAATGCAAGAATTAAAGAAGCATTCGAAGCATTAATCATTGTTAGGCCTACTGCTATAAGCAAGTGATGTAGAATTACACCAAATAACATTCCGAGTAGTGTATAAATCCATTCCCTTTTCGATAAGCGACGAAATGATTTCCCAAGAACAATTATGATTAATGCCGTAATCCCAGCCATCATAATTCGAAATGCCGTCATTGTTTGTGGAGGTAAATCTTCCACCAATACTTTAATAATAACAATATTTAGTCCCCAAATAGCCGTAACAAAAAATACTAATCCGTAAGTTAGGAATAAGCGTTTTTGATTCACAAGTTCTCCTCCTTTCACTGTGGATTAGATTATTCAATCACCTTAACCCATCCTTCAGGGGCTTTGATGCGACCTAACAGAATCCCGGTAAATGTATCGTATAATTTTTTGGATACTGGTCCCATTTCTGTCATTCCACTAGGGAAGCATATTTCATTTCCATGATCATTTATTTTACCTACAGGTGAAATTACGGCTGCTGTTCCACACAAACCACATTCCGCAAAATCTTTTACTTCCTCAAAATATACTTCTCTTTCCTCTACTTCAAGTCCAAGGTAATCCTTCGCAATGACCATCAGTGAACGCCGAGTAATGGAAGGAAGAATAGTTTTTGATTTTGGTGTAATAAGTTTATTATCCTTTGTAACAAATATAAAATTGGCTCCGTTTGTTTCTTCTACTTTCGTCCTAGTTGCAGAATCCAAATACATATTTTCATCAAATCCATTTTCCTTTGCTATTACGAGAGCGTGAAGACTCATGGCATAGTTAAGTCCTAACTTAGCATTTCCGGTTCCGTGAGGAGCAGCACGGTCAAAATCACTAACACAAAGGGTAAGGGGCTTTGGTCCATTCTTGAAGTAAGGACCAACTGGTGTAGTGAATATTCTGAACTGAAATTCCTCAGCAGGTCTAACTCCAATAACTGGGTTGGTTCCAAACAGATAAGGTCGAATGTATAATGAACCACCAGAGCCATATGGCGGTACGTATGGAGCATTTGCTTTCACTGTCTGGATAACGGCATCTACAAACCGATCCTTTGGAAATGGAGCCATATGTATTCTCTTCGCAGAATCTTCTAAACGATGTGCATTTAGATCAGGTCGAAAAATTACAATTTTACCGTCCTTTGTTGTATATGCTTTCATCCCTTCAAAGCAAGTCTGAGCATACTGGAGTACACCTGCACATTCGTTTAAAACAATGGTGTTATCCTGTGTTAAGATTCCCTCATCCCATTTCCCATCCTTAAAATTAGCAACATATCGTTTATCTGTCCTTCTATAAGAAAATCCCATGTTTTCCCAATCTGAATTTATCTTTTCCACTTTTTACGCCAATCTCCCTCCAGGTGTAATGTTATGTTCAACTTTAAGTGCAATTTTACTTTAACGTATATATAACACTCAATACATTTCTATAACACTTAACCTTTTATATTCATCTATAGAAATACCCGTATTATTTACTTACCAGCATTTTTTACCTTATAGAAGAATAGCATGATTAAAATACGTTCAAGTGTTAAAATAAATATCTTATCATCAACTATATGGAATGAACTATAACACTAAATAAATGTATAACACTGAGGAGGATTTTTGGTGCAAATTGATATTCAAAGAAATACAGGAGTATCCCTATCTAAACAAATATATCAATCCATTGTTGACCGTATCCGTTCAGGACTTTTGGAAGAAGGATTGAATTTGCCTTCCGTACGCACCCTTTCCAAACAACTGGAAGTAAGTTTGGTTACTGTTGTCAAGGCGTACAAGCAATTAGAACTAGATGGTTTTGTTACTTCTATCCAAGGAAAAGGTACTTTTGTAAAAACAAAAATAAGAGAGAAAAAGCGAGAAAAAGAAGCATTTCCTTCATATGATTGGCAATTATCGCTTCAAGATTATTTACCCAGATCCCAGTTTGCTCGTTATCATATGGCCCCTCAAAAAGTTCATCTTTCATCATCAATGATAGATCCCAAACTTCTTCCAAATAGATATTTCGGGCAGGAGGTTCAACGGGTTCTTTCAGAAAACCCAGAGTTATTGTCTATATACGGAAATATCCAAGGTGATAGTCAACTACGGAGTGAAATGTCTGCGTATTTAAAAAAATCAGGGGTTCTCTCTACACCCGAAAACATCTTAGTCACAAGTGGTCTACAACAAGGTATAGATCTTATTGCTCGTACATTTGTTGGACCCGGGGATGTGGTGATAATGGAAGCACCTACCTACCCAGGGGCAATTGATATTTTTCGTGGAAGAGGTGCTACCATACTCACAGTGCCTGTTGATAAAGATGGTATGCGAATAGATATCCTCCAAAATATGTGTGAAAAACATAAACCAAAAGTTATTTTTACTATTCCTACATTTCATAATCCAACAGGTGTTGTTATGTCGCTAAAACGACGTAAGCAGTTACTTGATATAGCCAGGAGCATCCATTGTATTATTGTAGAGGACGATCCATGCAGCGAGATTTATTTTAAAAAAAAACCACCTGTCACCCTTAAAAGTATGGATCAGTTCGGGAATGTGATTTATTTAAAAGGATTAAGCAAAACTATTGCACCAAGTTGTAGAATAGGAATATTAACAGCTGCTGGCTCCATTTTCAATCGTTTATTAGCAGCAAAGGCAAATGCTGATTTAGGAAGTCCTTTGCTCACGCAAAAGGCAATTATTCCCTTAATTAACTCTAAAAGAATGATAGACCACACAAAGAAGTTGCGGACAGCTCTAAAGATTCGAAGAGATTTAGTTCTTGATTTACTTACAAGTCTTTCTCCTGAGGGTGTATCTTGGACGATACCAGAGGGAGGATTAAATGTATGGATCAGTTTACCATCATGGATAGATAGTCACTTTCTTTTATCTGAAGCAAAAAAACAACAGGTTACATTTTTACCGGGAACAGCATGTTTCACGTCCGGGCAAGAAAATAATCATTTGCGGATTAGTTACTCTTATCTAAATGAGGAATTATTAACTCAAGGAATTACAACATTATGTAATATACTTCATGCTATGCTTTCATCCAAAAAGATAAGTGAAATATCCAACACACCATATTTTTAGGATGAAAGCATTCAGTGAGGGGGCATTTTAATTGTTACATGACCATTTCTTATAACAATGTCAAGAATCGGACACTTTAAAAGGAAGGAAGAGGCAGGGACACAGTGGTTTATCAATGTTCCATCCCCTTTTTGATGATTTTTTGTCAGATTCTAATTAGATGATTTGAAAAGATTTTTTTCTTTAGTAGATTGAATCCATTGGAAGCCATAGCTCACACTATAAAGTTGAATATCCATTAAAACTACCAAATTAAATCATTTAAGAAGGTAAGAATATCTTTGTTCACGTCGTTAATATCCGAGCCTAATGTCATTAAATGTTTAGAGTTCGGATATCCCTTCATTGTTTTTTGATTCGTCTCAACGCTTTGGAGAATTACCTCTGCACTCTCTTTATACAATGGTTCATCTAATTCACCATATAATATACGAATTGGCGACGTTAAAAGTGCTAATTTATCCATCGTTATATCAATTAGCTGTTGGAACTCAACTAATGAATCGATAGATATATTTTTAAGACATTTCATTTCTAAATTTATTTGTTCTTCATTTTTCCCTTCAAGTTGTTTGTATCCTTTTGCATAGTGATAGACACGTTTTTGTAGAAAAGTAGCTTCTCTATGTATTGGCACTGACATTGTCACCACACCATTTATCTTCAACTCTTGACCAACTTTTAATGCAAACACACCACCAAGAGAGAGACCAATCACAGCTATATTTTTAAAACCTTCATCCTTTAACAACTGGTAACCGTTTAATACATCTTTCCACCAATCTGACGGTCTATATGTGAGAAGTTCTTCTGCTGATAAGCCATGGCCACTGTATAATGGTGCATAGCAAGAATAATTGTTCTTTTGCAAATACTTTCCTAACTTTTTCATATCAATCGTATTACTTGTAAAAGAATGTAAAAGTAAAACGGCTTTCTCTCCACCTTTATAAAAAAATGGCTTAGGGGATACTATTTTCATCATTATTTTGAATACCTCACTAACATATTCTTAGACTTTAATTAAATAACTGTACATCGAATTTTTATAATACCTTTAAAGGATAACATCCATTTGTTATGGAACTAACCCTGCCCCGATAGTTCCATAAAGAAAAAGCTGCCTTAAAGACAGCTCCGATCTTCAGCTAACGCAACCATTAGGTAAAATAGAATAGTGATATTTCAATTCCCATTTATGTCATTGAAGATATATAAACCTACTTCCAATATAAAAATAAGAATAAACTCAATTCACTTTTGACAAGAGATTAAAGGCATATCCAAACTCTACGCATTTAATGACTCAATAGATAAGGAATCACTCTTTAAGAAGTGATGTCTTTTTTAAATAACTTATCCCTTTTTTAGTGATCAAAACTAATTGCATAATATCTGTTATGATTTTTTAAAATCTAGTCTAATGAATTCTTTACCATTAGGAAGAGTGTACTCTTTGGTTTTAATACAACTAAATTTTTCATTAGAAAATAGTTCAATTAATTTTTTTGCATCAACATCATGTGAAATTGAAAGTAATGGATCAAAGGCTGATACGTAATTTGATTGACTTACAAAGCCGTCAGATTGATTTTTTTGAATAGTGCAAGAAACAACTTCTACTTGATTTCTGTTCTGATTTATTAGGGAAACAAATGTCGAATCTCCAACATACTCAATAATTAAATTTGCAATTAGTAAATCTGTTTTTGGTAATGTAAATGTACTATCACTAATATCACATTGCACTAGCTCAAGAGTATTCCCCATATAAGAATATCTATTTTGACAGGCATCTATGTAATCTTTATTTATGTCAAAACCATATATTTTTTTAGTTGTATGTAAATCAATCTCGTCTAGTCCATTTCCTCCAGCAACACCAAGGATGCCAACAATTTCGTGCCCATAACTTTCAAATTGCTCTTTTGTTATTTGATTTAAAGTTTGTAATTGAAATACAGCATCAGACTTCATGTGGTTTTCATAAATTTCGAGTTTTATTTCTTTCCAAGGATTGCTCAAAATTCCATCTCCTAGTAATACAAATTTTTGTTTAATAGCACTCAAATTATACCATAATACACCAATTGTTTATGGAACTAGCCTGCAACGAACGAAACGACCAGTACGTGACATGTTCTTCTATTTATTTTAATTCTTTAACTAAAATAAATGTTATTCGAATTTTAAATAGATAGATATGAAAAGTTTGAATTATATATTTACTGTTTCTATTAATATAATGAAATTAAGTCTTATACTAAAACATTCTAAATTAATTTGAAAGAGAGGGTGTCTTAATTGTATATTATTGAAAGGTTTTCTAAAATTCCTACAACATGTATATCAGATACTATGAAAGGACTTAACAACTTATCCCCTACTATAAAACCAGTAAAGGATACTTATCGAGTTGCAGGAAGAGCTTTTACAGTGAAGATGCCTGTAGGTGACAATCTTGTTGTCCTAAAAGCAATTCGTGAGGCTAAACCAGGTGATGTATTGGTTATTGATGCAAAAGGAGATACGTATCGAGCAATAGCAGGTGATTTTATTGTTGGTATGGCTCAAACATTGGGTATTAATGGAATTATTGTAGATGGAGTAGTTCGCGACCTTGAAGGTATTAAGGCTTTGAACTATCCAGTGTTTTGCAAGGGAACAACTATTGCTGCGAGTGGAAAAGCAGGCATGGGTGAAATTAATGTCCCAATTTCTTGTGGTGGGACAACTATACATCCGGGAGATATTGTTGTTGGTGATATTGATGGTGTAGTCGTAATTCCTAAAGCTTTAGAAGAAAGGGTTTTAGATCAATCATTAGGAAAATTAGAAAATGATAATAAGCGAGCAGAGAAAGTTTCAGGTAATCGAGAAGAAATAAGAAAATATCTATATGAATTTATCAAATAAATAGTCTTTTCTTTAAATAAACATTTGAAGGAATAGAAGGTAATACTCTATCCTTTCAAATGTTTTTTAAAATGAAATTTAAAGTGAATATACATTTAAGGTTTTTACAAAATTTACAAATGCTCGGACAACATTCATATCTACTGATTCTTTATAATAAAACATCCAAGTTTTTTGAGTTAATCGATTTCCTTTCTTATTTTTTAAGTCAATTTTATGAATATCTTTAATGCCATCTAAAAAAAGAGAAGGCATAATAGCATAGCCCAATCCGTTCAAAACCATTTCCTTACAAGTATCACCTTGGTCAACTGACATAGCGATGTATGGAGGCTGAGAATAATGTTCCGCCCACCAATTTTCAATGATTTGCTTATAGAGTTGATCTGTTCGGTAGTCAATTCTAGGGAGATTGGGAAGATCAGTCAGGTTTATTTCATTTCTAGATACAATACAAAGCTCTTCTTCAAATAGTAAATGCTTTTCATCTGGCCAACTATAATCTCCGCGGATAAATCCGACATGAGAAACTTGATTATAAACTAAATTGAAAATATCTTTGCTATAGCCTGTGTCTACTTGAAACTCAACATCTGGATATTGTTCTTTAAACAACTTTAATAAGAGTGGTAACTTATATTTACTAATAAAATTGGAAACACCCAATCTTAACGTCCCAGATACACTATGGTTAAAATTTTCTAGATCTTCTTTAATTTCGCGGAAGGAATTGAGCATTTCTTCGGCACGCTTAGCTAAATACTCCCCTTCTGGAGTGAACCGTACTCCTTTTATTCCCCTATCAACAATTTTAACCCCAAATTCTGTTTCAATTTGCTTGAGACGTTTTGTAAGCGTAGGTTGGGCAATAAATAGGCTTTGTCCAGCTTTTGTAATACTTTTTTCATTAAATAATGTATGTAATATAAGCCAGTCACGATCATCCATTTGCTTTAAACTCCCCTAAGTTTTATATTTACTTTCAAATTATGTAACTATTCATGCAATTACACTAGAACAATAACATAAAGAGTAGAATTTGAAAAATAGCCGATGATTTAATATGTAAAAGTTTCATATTACCCTATGAAATATTGATATTATTCGCATAAGGAAATTTGAAATAAAATGAAATTAATTAGAACTTAAGTAAAGGGGTTGAACGAAACTTGAAAAGTAGAATTGAAGAACAATTTAATGTTCGGTCAGAGCTCTACATTAATGAAAAGATATATAGTTATTATCGAATTAAAATATTAGAGGAAAATGGATTAGGGAATATTTCTCAATTACCGTACTCAATAAAGGTGTTATTAGAGGCAGCCATTCGAAATTTTGACGGTGTAAGTGTAACTGAAGGCCATGTAAGTGCATTAGCAAATTGGTTAATCGAGCGAGACCCAAATCAGGAGGTTCCATTTAAACCCGCACGTGTCCTTCTTCATGATACAACTGGATTACCAGCAATAGTTGATTTAGCTGCGATGCGTGAGACTATGAATCGCATCGGTGGGAACGTATCAAATATAAATCCATTAATACCGGTAGACCTTGTAGTTGACCACTCCGTAACTGTTGACTATTTCGGTAGAACTGATGCGATGCAGCTAAATGAAAAGCTTAATTTTGAGAGAAACATGGAACGTTTTCGTTTTCTCCGCTGGGCTCAGGGCTCCTTTAATAACTTTTCTGTAGTTCCTCCAGCAACGGGGATTATGCATCAAATTAATATGGAGTATCTATCTTCAGTTGCAGCCACAAAGGAGGAAAGTGATACCACAGTAGTGTATCCTGATTCACTTGTAGGAACAGATTCACATACAACGATGGTGAATGGACTAGGTGTCGTGGCTTGGGGAGTTGGAGGAATTGAAGCAGAAGCAGCGATGTTAGGTCAGCCAGTCTATTTTGTAATTCCAGAAGTAGTTGGATTCAAATTAACAGGATCACTCCCAGAAGGTGCAACTGCAACGGATGTTGCACTAACAGTTACAAGTCTCCTTAGAAAAAAAGGGGTTGTAGGTAAGTTCGTAGAATTTTTGGGACCTGGTGTAGGGGAAATGAGTATAGCTGACCGTGCAACTGTTGCCAACATGGCACCAGAGTATGGTGCGACAATGGGCTTTTTTCCTATAGATCAGGAAACTTTAAACTATTTGAGGCTAATTGGCCGCAGTGAAGAGCAAGTAGCGTTAGTTGAGGCTTATTATAAAGCCCAGGGTATGTTTATGGACCAAGATAGCTCTGAACCCGTTTATTCAGATTTAGTTGAACTCAATTTATCCACGATAAAACCATGCCTTGCAGGACCTAAGCGCCCTCAGGATCAAGTTGAATTAACTGAGATGAAACAAAATTTTAAAGAAGTCGCCCGTTCACCCATTGATAAAGGTGGCTATGGATTGAATGAACTCGATTTAACAAAAGAAGTCCTAATAGAGCATGCTGTTGACAAAAAATCTGGAATCAAAAATGGGTCAGTTGTTCTGGCTGCTATTACAAGCTGTACAAATACATCAAATCCGACTGTATTAATCATGGCAGGTCTTGTAGCAAAAAAAGCTGTGGAAAAGGGGCTACAAATACCCGCTTATGTGAAAACCTCGTTGACACCAGGATCACGTGTTGTAACAGACTACTTAGCAGAATCGGGGCTTATAAGACATCTGGAAACACTTGGCTTCCATATAGCAGGGTACGGTTGTGCAACTTGTATAGGAAATTCAGGACCGCTTCTTCCTGAAGTCAGCAAAGCAATTGTGGATAACGATTTAGTTGTAGCTGGTGTACTATCAGGCAATAGAAACTTTGAAGGCCGTGTTCACCCTCAGATTAAAGCAAATTATTTGGCATCACCTCCATTAGTTATTGCATATGCACTTGCAGGGACGGTTGATATTGATTTTTCAAGTCAGCCCATTGGATATGATCAAGCAAACCAACCTGTATATTTGCGAGACATTTGGCCGTCTTCTCTGGAAATTGGAGAATTGTTAAATAATGCTGTTCGACCTGAATTATTCAGAGAAAGATATAAAAGCATATACGATGGAAATGTAAGTTGGAATTCGATTAATATTCCTAAAGGGAAGTTATATGAGTGGGATCAATCTTCAACATACATTCAAGAGCCACCGTTCTTTAAAGATCTTCCAGTACAGCCTGCTGATATTAAGGATATTAAAGGTGCCCGTCTAATTGCGAAGCTTGGTGATTCAGTAACTACTGATCATTTATCTCCTTCTGGAGCCATAAAGCCTGATAGTTCCTCAGGAATCTATTTACAACAGAAAGGAGTAACTATAAAAGATTTCAACTCTTATCCATCGCGTCGAGGGAATCATGAAGTTATGATTCGAGCTGCATTGGCTAATATAAGAATTCGAAATCAAATAGTTCCTGGATCTGAGGGAGGCGTTACTAGGTGCTTTCAAACGAATGAAATTACGTCCATTTATGAAGCTTCCTTAAAGTATCAGGAAAATGGTACACCGTTATTCATTATGGCTGGTAAAGAATACGGTACTGGAAGCTCTCGTGACTGGGCTGCAAAGGGGCCATATCTTCTTGGGGTAAAAGCAGTTATTGCAGAAAGTTTTGAACGTATTCATCGGAATAACTTAGTTGGAATGGGTGTTCTCCCTCTACAATTTCTAAAAGGACAAAATGCCTCATCACTTAACATTATTGGAAATGAAACTTTTGAGACTGTCGGTTTGAGTAATAAAATTAAACCAGGTCAATTGATAAAAGTAAAAGTGATTCGTGAAGATAGCAGTTCCTTTGAATTTGATGTTATTGTTCGTCTTGATAGTTCGATAGATATTGATTACTACTATAATGGGGGAATTATGCAAACTGTTATACGCCAACTGGTAAAAAAAGAAGATGGCAGTTTAGAACCAGAAGTCTTTCATAAATAATGTTGGAGATTTATTTTTCAATGGAGATTCGAGAAGTTATTTTAGTCTTGAATCTCCCTTCTTTACAATAAATGTATTTGTACAAACTGTAGATAAATCAAATTGTAAGCGAATTCAATTGATCAGGGGGGATTTGGTGATTGCTTTATTAGGCTTTTTAATGATGATGTGTTTTATCTTCTTTATAGTGACAAGAAGGATGTCAGCTTTGATTGCATTGATTGTTATTCCACTATTCTTTGCTATAATCGGTGGATTTGGAAAAGATTTAGGTCCTATGGTATTAGAAGGATTGTTGGGTGTAGCTCCTACAGGAATTATGCTAATGTTTGCAGTCATGTATTTTGGAATAATGATAGAAGCTGGATTGTTTGACCCACTTATATCTAAAATTCTTTATATTGTCAAAGGAGATCCTTTGAAAGTAGTAATCGGTACAACAGTTCTTTCAAGTCTAGTTGCTTTAGATGGTGATGGTACGACAACCTATATAATAACAGTTTCAGCGATGTTACCTCTTTATATCCGTTTAGGTATGAACCCACTCATCTTAACATGTGTATCAATGATGGCCTTTGGGGTAATGAATATTCTTCCATGGGGAGGACCTACTGCAAGAGCAATTAGTGCACTTAAACTTGATGCTAATGAAGTTTTTCTACCTCTTGTACCAGTAATGATAGGTGGTTTTCTATGGGTATTATTCACAGCATATGTTTTGGGCAAAAAAGAACGGAAAAGATTAGGGATTCTTGATCTTGATTTGTCACAACATTTTCTAGCAAATCAAGAGCAAGCCTCCGCAATAGAAATAGATTTAAAACGTCCAAAATTAATATGGTTCAATCTATTGTTAACGCTTTCACTTATTGTCGCTCTTGTCCTAGGCGTTCTGCCTCTATCAGTATTGTTTATCATCGCATTTTCACTGGCTTTATTAATTAATTACCCTAATTTAGAAGTACAAAAGAAAGTACTTTCTTCTCATGCTGACAGTGTAGTAATTGTTGTGGCTTTAATTTTTGCCTCGGGAGTTTTTACAGGTATTCTTTCGGGAACACACATGGTTGATGAAATGGCTAACAGTCTAATTTCAATAATTCCTGAGCAACTAGGTTCATCTTTTGCGCTCATTACTGCAATTACAAGTCTCCCACTAACATACGTAATGGCAAATGATCCTTATTATTTTGGAGTAGTCCCTATCATAGCAAAAACTGCCGCAGCTTATGGAGTAGATCCAGTTGAAATAGCACGAGCTTCGGTACTTGGGCAACCGATCCATGCAATGAGTCCTCTAATTGCTTCAACTCATTTATTGGTAAGTATGGCAAAGGTAGATTTTGGAGAACATCAAAAATTCATCTTAAAGTGGGCAGTGGGAACATGTGTAGTCATGATTACTATTGCTGTACTTACAGGAGCTATTTCGTTATAAAGGGGTACAGCCAACATTTTGGAAATTTTGTACGCTAAGAAAATTCCAAGCTGAAAAGTCGATTTCCTCTACGTAAAGGAATCGACTTTTTTTCTTTTCTTATAGAACTATCGCACCCGTTAGTTTAAGTGTACTCACTCACAAACTTTACAATTTTCATCCCTTGTTTCTAATTTTGATTTTTTGCTTTACTTTGTTTGGTTTTCATCGGAAAGAATGAGATCCCATCGTTCTTCGATTAATTTAGTTGTAGTCCATTCTTCATTCGGTTTTTCTTCAGTTAGTCTAAAATTATATTTTTTATAAAGATGGCGAGCCGTTTCTAACGTGCTTACCGTCCATAAGAAGACATGCTGATAATTTTGTTCTTTACTGAAGTTGAGGGCAGTCTCCATAAGTTTTTTCCCTATTCCCATGCCTTGATAATTTTCATTTAAAACAAACCATTTTAGCTGTGCTACTGTATCACTGAACTTCGTAATTGCAATCGAACCGGCAATTTCGCCATTCACTTCCGCAATCCAAAGCTCTCCCCCATCGGTATTAATCATAAATTCTGTTAAACCTTTCATGACGTAATATTCAAACATCTGTCCGAACTTATATGTCTTATCGTATAAATTCCCATGAAGGTATGCGACGTATCCTACATCTCCGGGTTGAAATGGTCGAATTAAGACTTCTGAATGGGAGGAACGTTCTTCCGAGTAAATGGATTCGATTCTTTCCATGGATGTGACTAGCTTAGACAGATCACCATTTGATAAATTATCAATCATTTTATCTACTCCCCGATTTGCATTTTCAACTAAGTCTTTGTAAATATTTTCTCCAAATTCGGTGAGATAGAGTGAATACTGTCGTTTATCCTCTGTTGACTGTTTTTTTATGATGATATTTTCATCCTCAAATCGTTGGACAATTCGGCTCATATAGCCTCGGTCAATTCCTAGGTTTTCTCTAACTTCAGTAGCAGTACAACCATTTCTGTAATTAATTTCTGTTATTACCCGTGCCTCTGTTAATGGAAAAGGTTGATTATAAATTTCTTGATCAATTTTGCCCAGAACATTTGCATAATACCTGTTGAATTTTCGAATTTTTTCTACATAATTATTTGATTCCATAGATAATTCTCCTTAATATTCTGAAACTTTGAACTAATGACAGTATAATGCATATAGTTGACTGGGTCAACTATATAAAATAATCAGGTTTTAAAATTGAAAAACCATACCTCTGCATATTGTAGGACAAGTAACACCTAAATATAGGAGACAGTAATTTTCCGAACTTCATAATGCTTTTTATATCCTTGTTGAACTAACCTGCCCCGTTAGTTGCATAAAGAAAGAGCTGCCTTAAAGACAGCTCTGATCTTAAGCTAAAGCACCTGTTAGTTCACTAAAAGAAAAACGAATCTCATCTATTATAAAAAAGAGCATCATTACAGGATGCTCTTTTTTATGTTTCATACTGATTTACTGAATCGAACCCTTACTTTTATTAAGGAAAACGTATTGCGTTAATATCGATATTTATAGCACTTGATGAGGTTACATTTGATGCTACTGTATATGCGATTCTAATTTCATATGTTGTGGTTCCAGTAATAGCAGCAGTATTTACATTGGTAGATGCAACAGGAAATCTTGATGTACCTGCAGAACTTATACTTCTTTGAACGGCACGTGTATCAATTAAAGTCCCATAGGGATGAGTCCGTCCAAAACCTTTCTATCGAAACGATTGAATATCGTTTGGCTGACGAGGAACAGGTTTGTTCGTGCTGTGGTGGTGCTCTACATGAGATGAGTGTAGAAGTCCGTAAGGAACTGACGATTGTTCCTGCAGAAGTAAAGGTGACAGAACATAAGAGATACATATATACTTGCCGCAAGTGTGAACTAGATGAGGTTTCCACACCGATCGTGACTGCGAATATGCCAGCTCCTGCCTTTCCCAAAAGTATAACTTCCCCGTCCATTATGGCGTATATCATGACTCAAAAATATGTAGAAGGATTGCCTCTTTATCGTCAGGAAAAGCATTTTGAACGAATGGGAATCTACTTATCGCGTCAAACGATGGGAAATTGGTTATTATACGGGGCTAGTCAATGGTTAGTGATATTGTATAAAAGGATGCATGAGCATCTACTTGCTCGAACCATCCTTCATGCGGATGAAACAACCTTCCAAGTCTTACGTGAACCTGGTCGTGCCGCAACTACCAAGTCCTATCTGTGGTTATATCGCACAGGGCGAGATGATATCCCCATTGTTCTCAACAAGAGCAGGCGAACACCCGAAACGTTTTTTAACGGGTTATCAAGGTTATTTACAAGTGGATGGATATAGTGGTTACAATCAAGTACCGGATGTCACCCTTGTGGGATGTTGGGCGCATGCCAGACGTAAGTTTGATGAAGCCTTAAAGGCTTTACCTGATTCACAGCAGGGAAAAAAGGTGAAGGCGAGCGAAGGGTTGTATTTCTGTAATCATCTCTATTCTATCGAAAGAAAGCTAAAACATGTCGACTCTACAGAACGATATGAGCAGCGACTGGAAAAAAGCAGGCCCATTCTGGACCTTTTTTCAGCTGGGATTTATGAATAAAAAGATCTCGTTCTACCAAAAAGCGCGCTAGGAAAAGCCATCACTTATTGTTTGAATCAATGGAATCATCTTGAAGCTTTTTTATTGGACGGACATTTAGAAATCGACAACAACAGAAGTGAACGTTCCATTAAGCCGT
>NZ_JBNNSB010000008.1:113677-173647 GCF_050277335.1 Peribacillus sp. NPDC101480 | reverse complement strand
GTCACACCCGTTCCCATTCCGAACACGGCAGTTAAGCTCTTCAGCGCCGATGGTAGTTGGGGGTTTCCCCCTGTGAGAGTAGGACGTCGCCAAGCAGGTTTCATATGGAGGATTAGCTCAGCTGGGAGAGCATCTGCCTTACAAGCAGAGGGTCGGCGGTTCGATCCCGTCATCCTCCACCATTTTTACACCTGCCGGTGTAGCTCAACTGGTAGAGCAACTGACTTGTAATCAGTAGGTTGGGGGTTCAAGTCCTCTTGCCGGCACCATTTTAAGATAGTACAAGCACGAGCCATTAGCTCAGTTGGTAGAGCATCTGACTTTTAATCAGAGGGTCGAAGGTTCGAATCCTTCATGGCTCACCATTTTATATGCGGGTGTGGCGGAATTGGCAGACGCACCAGACTTAGGATCTGGCGCCGCAAGGCGTGGGGGTTCAAGTCCCTTCACCCGCATCTTACATGCGGAAGTAGTTCAGTGGTAGAATACAACCTTGCCAAGGTTGGGGTCGCGGGTTCGAATCCCGTCTTCCGCTCCACTTTTCGTATGTGCCGGGGTGGCGGAACTGGCAGACGCACAGGACTTAAAATCCTGCGGTAGGTGACTACCGTACCGGTTCGATTCCGGTCCTCGGCACCATCTTAATATGCGCCCGTAGCTCAATTGGATAGAGCATCTGACTACGAATCAGAAGGTTGTAGGTTCGACTCCCGCCGGGCGCACCATGTTTATTGCGGGAAGTAGCTCAGCTTGGTAGAGCACTTGGTTTGGGACCAAGGGGTCGCAGGTTCGAATCCTGTCTTCCCGACCACGTGATTTTTAATGAATGGGGCCTTAGCTCAGCTGGGAGAGCGCCTGCCTTGCACGCAGGAGGTCAGCGGTTCGATCCCGCTAGGCTCCACCATTTTTCAATCAGATACTTATATTATATTGGCGGTGTAGCTCAGCTGGCTAGAGCGTACGGTTCATACCCGTGAGGTCGGGGGTTCGATCCCCTCCGCCGCTACCAATAAATATAAGGACCTTTAGCTCAGCTGGTTAGAGCAGACGGCTCATAACCGTCCGGTCGTAGGTTCGAGTCCTACAAGGTCCACCATATTCACTTTTTAATGCCGTGGAGGTATACCCAAGTTCGGCTGAAGGGATCGGTCTTGAAAACCGACAGGGGAGTCAAATCCCGCGGGGGTTCGAATCCCTCTACCTCCTCCATTTTTTTAAAAAGCAGCAAGTTGTTTTTAAACAACCTTACATAGAGGAAGCGAAAAAACTATATACACGAAAACTTGATGCAAATAGTTTCATTATTACCGTCGCGGGGTGGAGCAGTCCGGTAGCTCGTCGGGCTCATAACCCGAAGGTCGCAGGTTCAAATCCTGTCCCCGCAATTATTAGGTCCCGTGGTGTAGCGGTTAACATGCCTGCCTGTCACGCAGGAGATCGCGGGTTCGATTCCCGTCGGGACCGCCATTTTTTAAATTTAATACAAATGTGGCTCAGTAGCTCAGTCGGTAGAGCAAAGGACTGAAAATCCTTGTGTCGGCGGTTCGATTCCGTCCTGAGCCACCATATCTTTCATATTACGGCGGTTGTGGCGAAGTGGTTAACGCACCTGATTGTGGTTCAGGCATTCGTGGGTTCGATTCCCATCAGTCGCCCCATTTCGCGGGTGTAGTTTAGTGGTAAAACCTCAGCCTTCCAAGCTGATGATGAGGGTTCGATTCCCTTCACCCGCTCCAAATATGGGCCTATAGCTCAGCTGGTTAGAGCGCACGCCTGATAAGCGTGAGGTCGATGGTTCGAGTCCATTTAGGCCCACCATATTCATATTGTTCCGCAGTAGCTCAGTGGTAGAGCATTCGGCTGTTAACCGAACGGTCGTAGGTTCGAGTCCTACCTGCGGAGCCATGGGGAAGTACTCAAGAGGCTGAAGAGGCGCCCCTGCTAAGGGTGTAGGTCGCGCGAGCGGCGCGAGGGTTCAAATCCCTCCTTCTCCGCCATTTGGCCCGTTGGTCAAGCGGTTAAGACACCGCCCTTTCACGGCGGTAACACGGGTTCGAATCCCGTACGGGTCATAACAAAAAAGGAAGCATACATTCATGTATGCTTCTTTTTTTCATTTCTTTTCATTGATATAACTATCTTTTTGTTTATAAGGGATGTCCCCAAGCTGGGAATCGATATTTTCTTCTTCTAATGTATCTTCATATTCCTTTTGCTTCTTGTTCGGTATATCCACCCTGTTTTTTCCTTCGATGTCATTTGCTGCAAATCCTTCATAATCTTCTGGAAATCCATCCGTTTCATCCTCGGTTTTATAAAGGTCATTATAATTGTCATGATCGCCGGTGTAATCAGATGGCGTTTCGGATGTACCGAATTTGGCGACTTCACCAAAGCTATCCTCTTTATCCACTACTTCATTTCCATGACGGTTTTCAAAATGATCACCCTTGGATGGAATCAATATATCCTCTTCCACTGGTCGCTCTTGTGTATTAGGAACTTCCGGGGCATGCTCGACACAGTAGAGGGTGCTTGGGATCGCTTCAAGCCTCTCGATGGGGATTTCCCTATTGCAGGTTTTACACTGGCCATACGAGCCTTCTTCCAATGCTTTTAATGCTTCCTCGATTTTCTCCATTTCTGATTGTGCATGCTCATCGAGTGCTTGATTCCGTTCCATCTCGAATAATTCGGTTCCTAGGTCAGCAGGATGATTATCATAAGATGATAATTCCCCTACGGATTCCGTCTGGCTTTTATCCAGAACGGATTGTTCATCATTTTGAATTCTTCTACTTAACTCATTTTTTTCTTGAAGCAGTTCATTTTTTAATTTTTGCGTTTGTTGTTTCGTTGCCATATCCGATTCACTCCTTCTAAAGTCCAAATCTCATTTTATATTGGTAAGATGGTTGTATTATCTATTACCCGAATTGGAGTATAGGAAAACAATGTGCAACGGAAGATAGAAAAAAGGACTGAGCGGATGAGCTCAGTCCTCGGAGATTATATAAGATAGCTGATGAATAATCCAATGGCCATGAGTAAGCCAAAGAAGGTGTTCGTTTGGGCCGTGGCTTTCATTGCCGGGACCATCGTGATCGGCTGCGTTTTGCCTACGAAGCCTTTGATTGCGGCCATGGCCTTCGGTATGCTAAGGAAGGCAAGGAGAATCCACGCCGTTACGCTTCCGGTAAGGACTAGCCCAACAAGCCATAGATAAGAGAAGGCGAACATGATTGCCATGAATGTCAGGGCGTTTTTCCTGCCCATCACTACAGGCATCGTTTTGCGCCCATGAGCCTTATCTCCATCATGGTCACGTAGGTTATTGGATAAGTTGATCAGCCCAACCAAAATCCCACTTGGAATGGCAATTAAGATGGCTGTTGAAGAAACATCACCGGTTTGAATGAAATAGGCGATCAAGATTATCAAAAAGCCCATGAACAATCCAGAAAAAAGTTCCCCGAATGGTGTATATGAAATGGGCAGGGGACCGCCTGTATAAAGATAGCCGACAAGCATGCAAACCAGTCCTACTGCAGCAAGCCACCAAGATGATGCGGCACAGATATAGATTCCAATTATCAAGGCGATGGCATACATGCATAGGGCCAAGCTCATGATTAGTTTGGGGGTCATCCCATGACGGACGATCCCGCCGCCGATGCCTACGGATTCCTCCGTATCCAAGCCTCTCTTGAAATCGTAGTATTCATTGAATAAATTGGTTGCAGCTTGAATCAGGATACTGGCAATCATCATGGCAGCGAATAGTAACCAATTCACTCCATCTTCCAAAAGTGCAATCACAGTTCCAAGTAAGACTGGGACAAAAGCTGCGGTTAGTGTATGTGGACGTATTAACTCCCACCAAATCTTCCAGGTCCGTTTAAGGGGAAGTCCATCGTATTCTGTTTGCATTATTTCTCTCCTCAAAATCATTATTGGTTCTCTCGAAATTATAACAAATATTGAAATGTTGCACAAAAGGTTATCCTAATAAATGCAGGAAAAGTGGGTAAGGGCGATAACTGGAATTCCTGGATGATCCATTTCCAAAATCCAGGGTATTTCTCTACATTCGCTAAGATTCATATAATAAGGAAAAAAGCAGGAAAGAATCGTTCGGTAAAGGGGCGTTTTATTGACATGGGGTTCAAGTGAGGTGTATCTTTAAATAGGTTAAAAAGCTTTTAAAATGTACATTTGGGGGGATTTTTTTGGCTATCTCAGAGGAAACTGAACAGTTTCAGGGACTGGCTTCAGCTATACAAAAGGCGAAGGACTTGAATGATCAAGTTCTATTCAGTCATATTAAGAAGATTAAATGCAACAACCCCCTTTCATTTTATCAAGCTGGAAGAGAACGGTACGCGGGTGAACGCTTTTTCTGGGAGGACCCTGCAAAGGAAATAACCATCACCGGTTTAGGCAATGTTAAGAAACTCAAAGCGGCATCGAATGCCGAACGTTATAGAGAAGTCGAAAAGAGCTGGATCAAACTGCAGAATAATGCTGTCAAAACAGGGGTGACCGATGTAGAAGCGACAGGTCCTTTACTGTTTGGGGGCTTTTCTTTTGATTATGAAACTGACAGTACGCTCCTTTGGAATCAGTTCGGGGACAACCTTTTTTATATACCTGCCTTCATGCTGTCAATAGTGGGGAAACAAGCTTACTTAACGACAAACTTACTTTGTTCGCCTGATGATTCAGAAAAACTCTTCATAGATATGATAAATGAACGGGAAGCTTTCCTTTTCGAAAGCTTGGATGGCAATGGATTGGGTGCAAATTCCCTAGTTATGCAGAGGGAAGTCGAACCTGAGGAATGGAAGCGGACGGTCGCAGAGGCTGTTCAGGAAATCAAGACGACAGATCTGGACAAAATCGTTTTGGCAAGGGAGCTTCGACTTGGTTTTGAACGTTCCATCGATTCAGGGAAAGTGCTTGAACAATTGATTGCTGAGCAGCCATTGAGTTATATTTTCAGTTTGGAGGCTGGTGGTGACTGTTTTGTGGGTGCCACCCCTGAACGTTTGATTAAGAAACAGGGAAATGAAGTTTTTTCTACCTGTCTTGCTGGATCGATGGGACGAGGGAAAGATGAGCAGGAAGATGTTTGTCTTGGTGAAGAATTGCTTCATGACGAAAAGAATTTACAAGAACATCAATATGTCGTTTCTATGATATCCAATGCCTTTGATTCAGTATGCGAAAAGGTGGTGGTCCCGGGACGACCGACACTTATGAAAAACCGTCATATCCAGCATTTGTACACACCCGTCCGGGGTATATCAAAGGAAGGTGTCACGATTTTTGAATTTGTCGAGAATCTCCACCCAACACCTGCTATGGGCGGACTTCCCAAAGAAAAGGCCGTTGTCCGAATTCGGGAAATGGAAGGTCTGGAACGTGGCTTTTATGCGGGTCCCTTAGGCTGGGTGGATACGTATGGAAACGGGGAATTCGCTGTTGGGATACGTTCTGCACTAATACAGAATAATGAGGCATCGCTCTTTGCCGGTTGCGGAGTAGTGGAAGATTCGACTCCCGAAAGTGAATACCGGGAAACGGGGATTAAATTCAATCCGATGTTAAGTGCTTTAGGAGGAAATCTTAATGAATGACCGAGATGCATTGACAGCTTATGCTGCTTCATTCGTCGATGAGCTGGCACAAAATAAGGTGAAGCATGTGGTGGTGAGCCCTGGTTCACGATCCACACCCCTGGCTTTGTTGCTGGTGGAACATCCTGATATTGAAATTCATATTAATGTGGATGAGCGTTCGGCTGCTTTTTTTGCCCTTGGTTTGGCTAAGGCCCTAAAAGAACCAGTCGGACTTCTTTGTACGTCAGGTACAGCCGCTGCAAACTATTACCCAGCCGTCATTGAGGCTTTCTATTCAAGAGTGCCGCTTATTGTACTTACCGCTGACCGCCCGCATGAATTGCGTGATGTCGGAGCCCCGCAGGCGATCGATCAGATACACCTTTACGGGAGACATGTAAAATGGTTTGTCGAAATGGCACTTCCTGAAAGCACGGATGGGATGATGCGGTATGCCAGAACGGTCGGTGCAAGGGCAGTGGCAACAGCTGCAGCTGAACCTGCAGGGCCTGTGCATTTGAATTTCCCACTTCGCGAACCACTGATTCCTGATTTGGAGCAAGCAAAGGAGTGCAGGCAAAATAAAATGACGCCTGCAGTGTTGATTGAAAGTGGAGAACTGTCACTGTCATCATCACAAATAGAAGCGGTTGCAACTACATTGTCACAAGCTAAGCAAGGTATGATTGTATGTGGCGAATTACCTCATCCAGAGATGAAGGAAGCCATCGTCGCATTAGCGGAAAAACTTGCTTTTCCGGTACTGGCTGATCCCCTTTCACAGTTAAGGAGCGGAAGTCATGACAAAGCCGTAATTATTGATTCTTATGATACGTTTCTACGCGATGAAACGGCAAAAGCGGCTTTCAGACCGGAAGTGATCTTGCGATTCGGGGCAATGCCTGTTTCTAAACCGTTATTGTTATTCATGAAAAAACAAAAACAGGCAATCACGTTGGTCGTCGATGGCGGAGCAGGCTGGCGCGAACCAGCCGGATTGGCAACGAATATGATTTACAGCGAAGAGAAAGATTTTTGTTTGCGAATTGCTGAAAGCATTACTCCCTCTTCTGATGATGAGTGGCTTCGGTTATGGCAAACCGTCAACGGAGCGACGAAGGAGGCCTTAGCCTCCGTCAGAGATGAAGCGGAGTTAAGCGAAGGCAAGCTTTTCGCCCTGCTTGCTGATATGATGCCGTTGGAATCGACGTTATTTGTCGGGAATAGTATGCCCATACGCGATTTGGATACTTTCTTTTTGAATAATGGTAAAGGAATCAAAACCATTGCAAATCGTGGGGCGAATGGTATCGATGGTGTCGTTTCCACTGCGCTTGGCGTAAGCACGGTATCAAAAAATACAGTGCTGGCAATCGGGGATTTAAGCTTTTTCCATGATATGAATGGCTTGCTTGCGGCAAAACTTCAAAAACAAAATATCACGATATTGCTGGTTAATAATGATGGCGGCGGCATTTTCTCCTTCTTGCCGCAGGCGAATGAGAGGGAACATTTCGAAACGCTATTCGGTACGCCTCATGGGCTTGATTTTTCCCATACTGCCGAGCTTTATGGCGGTAAATACAACAAGGTCCAAAATTGGGATGAGCTAGAGAATGTATTTACAGAGTCATTCGAAATCCAAGGACTCAAAATCATTGAAGTTCCGACAGAAAGAGAGTCCAATCTACAAAAGCATCGAAATTTGTGGAGCTTTGTTTCCCAGGAAATAAAAATGGTGTTAGACGGGGAAATATCATGAATATTGTCAGCAAGGATGTCAATTATGCTGTTGAAATAACGGGAAATGGAGATCCTCTTGTACTTTTACATGGATTTACAGGAAATCGGGATACATGGAAATTCCTCATTCCGCTACTGAGTGACAGGTATACGTTAATCATGGTCGATATCATCGGACATGGTATGTCTGCGTCACCAGCCGATCATCGAAGGTATGAAATGGAGCGTGTCGCTGAGGATATTAAGTATATTTTGGATGTATTGCATTTCCCGAAAGCCCATATCCTTGGTTACTCGATGGGCGGAAGGCTCGGGTTGGGTTTTGCCTGTTTGTTTCCTGAGTATGTTGATACATTGATATTGGAGAGCGCTTCACCGGGCCTTTTAACAGAAGGGGAACGTGAAATCCGAAGGGAAAATGATCGGAAGCTTGCCGAAAGGATTCTTGAAAATGGCATGGAAGCGTTTGTGAATCAATGGGAAAACATCCCTCTGTTTGAAAGTCAAAAACGGTTGTCGGCCAAAACCAGGTCAGCCATTCGGGAGCAGCGGTTGGCAAATGACCCTGCCGGCCTTTCCAATAGCCTTCTTGGTATGGGGACCGGCAATCAGGCTTCATACTGGGAACAACTGCAAACCCTTGATTTCCCGGTGCTCCTTATAACCGGTGAACTCGACCATAAGTTTTGTCGAGTAGCGGACTCGATGAAAAAAAAGCTGAAGCGCGCCGAATGGAAAATAATAAATGATGCGGGACATGCGATTCATGTGGAAGTTGGAGAAAAGTTTGGTAAAATAATAAGTGAGTTTTTAAAGCGAAATAAAAGGAGGAATTAAGATGACGATTCAATGGGAAACGATACGTGAGTATGATGAGATTTTGTATGAAAAATATAACGGGATTGCGAAAGTGTCCATCAATCGACCACATGTACATAATGCATTCACACCAAAAACGACTGCTGAAATGATTGATGCATTCGCAAGGGCGCGTGATGATTCCAGCATCGGTGTCATTATTTTGACGGGTGTAGGCGGCAAAGCATTCTGTTCAGGCGGAGACCAAAAAGTACGTGGGAATGGCGGATATGTTGGTGAAGATAATATTCCACGTCTAAACGTTCTTGATTTACAACGCTTGATCCGTGTTATTCCAAAACCAGTCGTAGCCATGGTCGCAGGTTATGCAATTGGCGGCGGTAATGTCTTGAATGTGGTTTGTGACTTAACGATTGCTGCTGACAATGCAGTCTTCGGACAAACTGGACCGAATGTTGGAAGCTTTGATGCTGGTTATGGTTCTGGCTACCTTGCACGTATCGTCGGTCATAAAAAGGCACGTGAAATCTGGTACCTATGCCGTCAATACAATGCACAGGAAGCATTGGATATGGGATTGGTCAACACGGTCGTACCTTTAGACCAATTAGAAGCGGAAACGGTTAAATGGTGTGAGGAAATGCTTGAGAAGAGCCCAACGGCACTTCGTTTCTTGAAAGCGGCAATGAACGCTGATACTGATGGCCTTGCAGGTCTTCAACAATTGGCTGGTGACGCTACACTTTTATACTATACAACAGAAGAAGCAAAAGAAGGCCGCGATGCATTCAAAGAAAAACGCAATCCGGACTTTGGACAATTCCCTCGTTTCCCTTAATGAAACGCGTGAATCGATGAGACTGACAGCTTGGCGGAAAATCGCCGGGCTGTTTTCTATATCAAAATGGAAGAGGGTAAGCAGCAATGGCAGAAGAAAAGTTGCCGAACTGGCTGAAAAATCGGGCGCATCTTTCACCTGGGCGCCCGGCAATTGAGTTTGAAGGTCATACGTATAGCTTTCTTGAACTGCATACATTATCGGAGAAGATGGCTGGTAAGCTGGCAAGCATTGGTCTGGGCTCCGGTGATTCATGCGCGGTTTTGCTCCGTAACCATATTGATGGTGTTGTCGTTATACATGCACTATTTTATCTCGGTGTGAAGATTGTGATGCTGAATAATAAGTTAACGGCAAAAGAGCTGTCCTGGCAGATCGAGGATAGTGGGACTGCCTATTTGGTTTCAGAGGGTGCCTTCTCCGACAAACTTTCTGATATTAGTGAGGTTCTCCCGGAATTGAACCTTCATTTAATGGAGGAATTGCCGAATGAAGGCACGGCGGAAATACTTCAAGAGTTTTACCTTGAGGATACCGCTACAATCATGTATACATCAGGTACTACAGGAAATCCAAAGGGTGTGATCCAAACATTCGGTAACCATTGGTGGAGTGCAGTAGGGTCGGTTCTGAACCTTGGATTGCATGAGGAGGATTCTTGGTATTGTGCGGTTCCGATCTTTCATATTAGCGGTTTATCCATTCTGATGAAAAATGTGATTTATGGCATGAAAGTCGTTTTGGCGGAACGATTCAATGAACGGGAGGCGAACCGGAGCATTCAGGAAAATGGCGTGACGATCGTATCGGTCGTGACGGCGATGCTGAATAGGATGGTTCAGGAATTGAATGGAACAAGCTATCCAAAAACCTTTCGTTGTTTCCTGTTGGGCGGCGGCCCTGCACCCGTCCATTTACTTGAAGCCTGTAAGGAGAAAGGGATTCCCGTCTATCAATCATATGGGATGACCGAAACGTCTTCACAGATTGTGACGCTGGCACCGGAGTACAGCATGTCAAAAATCGGATCAGCTGGGAAGCCTTTGTTTCCTTCGCAGTTACGGATAGAGAAAGACGGCACTATGTGTGAACCGGGTGTAGTGGGTGAAATCGTGGTTTCAGGTCCGAATGTCACGAAAGGTTATTTTAATCGAATGGACGCTACACAGCAGGCGATTACCGATGGATGGCTTTATACCGGGGATCTTGGTTATCTTGATGAGGAAGGCTTTTTATATGTGCTTGACCGACGTTCGGATTTAATCATCTCCGGCGGTGAAAATGTCTATCCGGCCGAGATTGAAAACGTCCTCAGTATGCATCCTAATGTTTTCGAAGCGGGAGTGACAGGGACTGACGATGAAAAGTGGGGGCAGGTCCCGCTTGCTTTTGTCGTCTTGCATAAAGGTGCAGAGCTTGATGAGAGCGAACTGCTGGAATATTGCAGGGGATATTTAGCATCCTATAAGATTCCCAGGAACGTGATTCTTTGTAAGGAGCTTCCCCGTAATGGCGCAAGCAAGCTTCTGAGACGGGAACTGAAGAAGGAAATGGGGGAAGGGAAATGAAGTTATCCTCCATTTCCCTAAAGCTCATTAAGGCCCCTTTAAAACGGCCATTCAAGACGCATCTCGAAACGGTAAGCGATCGGGAAGTGATAATTGTAGAAGCCATGGATAAGGATGGGTTGATTGGATACGGTGAAGCTGTCCCTTTTACAAGTCCTTGGTATACCGAGGAAACGATCAAAACATGCTTTCATATATTGGATGGCTTCTTAATTCCGTTGACATTGGCCAGTCAGATCAAGCATCCTGATGAGCTGCCGAACTTATGGAGCGGAATCCGGCGGAATGCGATGGCGAAGTCAGCTTTAGAGCAGGCAATCCTCGATTTATATGCGAAGCAGAAAGGAGTCTACCTCGGACGGCTGTTTGGCGGCGAACGAAGTGAAGTGGCCGCTGGTGTAGTCGTTGCATCCAATGATATTGAAGATGCGATGCGCCAGATCGAGGATTTTTCCGGATCTGGTTACCAGCGTTATAAAATAAAAATCAATCCTCAAAATGATCTGGAGTTTTTAGCGGAAATCCGTCGGGCCTATCCTCATATCCCGCTCATGGCAGATGCCAATTCAGCGTACACTCTTGATGACATCACACACCTTCAGAAGCTTGATGCGTTTAAGCTGATGATGATTGAACAGCCGCTGGGACATGACGACATTGTCGAACATTCATTTTTGCAGAAACAGCTGCAGACACCCATTTGCCTTGATGAAAGCATAAATTCATTTCATGATGCCAAAAGTGCGCTGACGCTCCAGAGCTGTGGAGTGATCAACATTAAGATGGCTAAAGTCGGCGGCTGGATGGAAGCTGTAAGAATCCATGATTTATGCCTGGGAAATGATGTGCCAGTTTGGTGCGGCGGTATGATTGAATTTGGCATTTCACGTGCACATAATATTGCACTTGCCACATTAAAAGGATTCACGATTCCCGGGGATATATCATCTTCATCCCGTTATTGGGATGAAGATATAATATATCCTGAAGTACTTGTCGAAAATGGCATGATCCAAGTTCCCGATAAAGCTGGAATCGGTTTTGCCATCAATGAAAAGCGGCTAAAGGAATTGACTACATATAGTAAGTTGTACAAGTGAAAACATCAAAGGAGGTGCATTGCCCACCTCTTTTGACCAAATATTGATAATCCTTTAACTCCTCTCACTCCCCCTGTCTATATAACTCACCCAATTAAAATTTCCTTGGACGGAAACCCCACCCCTTTGGGAAATGATTTTAATAGGATACTAACAAATCAATTCATTGCTTTTCCTGTTAAAACTCTTACTAAATTGAAGAAATTTGCGACACTTCTGTCGAATAACTGGCTAGCCAAGATCACGCTGGATGCTTGATTCGATGAGGCTTGGCAGACAGTCAGTCTGCGGAAAGGGAACGAATGACTGAAATCAACCAGGAACTTTTTTTATTGTCCAGATTTTAGAAAAATCAGATAAATTGGCCGGATAGATCATATTTTTTTGGAAAATGGGGCTTTGTCTATTTTTTCTTTACTGGATTATTTTGTATAATGAAATTAAAAGAATAGCAACCAAGGGAAAGGGAGGGGAGAGTGTATGAAGAAAAAACCGTACCTTATTGCGGAGATTCTACTAAGAAGGGGCATGCCTGACTATGTCATAAAAGAAGTGACATCTTTGGAAGAGTGCGAACTGTTTCTTTTGAAGAGAAAGTGGGGCCTATATGACCGGAAGACAGGTGCGTAAAGAATAAAAGTAAAAAGGGAACCATTTCAAGCCGGTCCCCATGCGTTTTTAAGGTTTTTGAAGCCGGTATCTATTGACTGGACGGCCTATGCTGCCATATTGTACGTCAAGCTGAAGGACTTCTTCGCCATGCAAGTATTCAAGATAGCGCCTTGCTGTAACTCTGGCGATTCCAATCCCATCAGCCACTTCTTCTGCAGATAGTGACCCAGGCTGGGTCTTAATGAACTTCGTCACTTGCTCAAGAGTCGCTCCATTCAATCCTTTGGGAACATCATATTTCGGACTCGCTACAGAATGTTTTTTATTTTGAAAGAGGATTCGGTCGAGTTGATTTTGAGAAATTTGATGGTCAGGTTCAACCTCCATCCGAAAAGCAAAATATTGCTCCAGCGTATGTTTTAGCCTATCAAATTTAAATGGCTTGATTAAATAGTCAAATGCCCCGTTCTGTATCATTTTTCTGATTGTTTTCTGATCATTTGCCGCTGAAATGATGATGACATCCACATCCATTTGCTCTTTTCTGATTTGATAAAGTGTATCAACCCCGTTTAAAGATGGCATGAAGATGTCCAAAATGACAAGGTCGGGTTTAGACTGCCTGATTTTTTCCAGACCTTCAAGCCCATTTGAAGCTGTATCAACGACTTTAAAGGCAGGCAGGCGCTCGATGAACTGTTTGTTGACCTCTTGGACCATTGGGTCATCTTCAATTAAAAGTACACGAATTTTGTTAGTCATTTTGGTTCTCCTCTATATCGTGCATCGGAAAAGAAAGAAAAAAGCTTGTTCCTTCGTCAGGGCGTGTCGTGAATTTCATTTCGCCGTTCGCTTTTTTTACAATTTGGTCTATTAGATAAAGACCAATTCCTGATCCTTCCGCACCTTTTGTTGTAAAACCATACTCGAATATATCTTTATGAATGTCCTTGGGAATGCCGGGTCCGTTATCCTCAAGCACGATTTGACAATGAAGTTCATCCTGGTAGATGGATAGATAAACCTGTTTTGTTTCCTCTGAACAATGCTTTAACGCTGCGAATGAGTTTTCGATCAGGTTTCCGATTATCAAAACAAAATCGTGATGATCCAAATCAGCGGGGAAGCGGTCCAATTTCGTGTGCTGGTCCATGATGAGCTTGATTCCGAGTTCCCTACCCAAGGAGATCTTACTTAATATCAGCCCCACTAAATTATCATCGTGAATGTGCTTCGTTAAAAACCTGGTCAATTCCTCTTGTTCTTCCGTAATCTGAAAAATGTAATGCAGCGCTTCGTCAAGATTGCCTAGCTGGATCAATCCTGCTATCGTATGAAGTTTGTTCATATGTTCATGGTTTTGAACGCGCAGAGCCTCAACGAATGCTTTGACACTAGTCAACTCTTCAGCTAGCTTCGTCACATCGGTGCGATCCTGAAAAATGGCCACGGCACCGATCGTTTTTTCCGCAATCTTTATCGGTACCCGGTTGCTTACAATATTCCTGTTTTGAACGGAGATCTCCTGATTAAAGATGGGAGATGTCCGGTCAAGCACTTCCGGGAGACGGGTATCGTGTATAATATCATTGATATTCTTGCCTATGACCGCACCATTGATATTGAAAATTTGCTTAGCCTTTTCATTGAAAATCGTGATGGTCTGATTATTATCTATGGCGATGACCCCTTCATGCATGGCATTAAAAGCAGCTGTCCTTTCAACCAACATCCGTGAAATTTCATGGGGTTCAAGTTGGAAGGTCTCTTTTTTTATCCTTTTTGCCATGAGCCATGAGCCGCATACCCCGAATAGAAGTGTAAGGACCAGGATAATCGCGATTTCGCCTTTCAAGTCCTTGATTAATTCCGGTATGGTAGGCAAGATATTCCCAACCAGTACGACGCCGATTTGTTCTCTATCTTTATCAAGGATCGGCACAAAGGCGCGGACGGAAATGCCAAGTTCGCCAGCCGCCTTTGAAAGATACTCGTGCTCAGCGAACGCAGCACTTTCATCACTGCTTTCCGAAGGGGTCCCCAATTGGCTGTACACCGGATGGGAATAACGTATATGCTGATTGTTGAGCACAACTATATAATCTGCTTGATGGATTTTCCTTAAGTTTTCAATAATCGGATTGAGCTGTGTCCATCCTTTGGGCTCTCGGACCAATTTTTGTACTTCAGGGAGTTCGGCAATGGTATGGGCAGTTATCATGGATCGTTTGCCAATTTCATCTTCCCTGACCGAAACGATATTTCCGAATATAAAAATCCCGCCTATTAGTATCGAAAAAGCGACGATTACGAATGATAGCAGGGTGATTTTAATTTGAATGGGCATATGAAAGGATTTATCCATTGTTTTTCCTCCATTACTTCTATACTTTATAGTAACAGAATTTCTATCACTTTTCGCTATTTTTCGCGCATTGTATTACGACAGCAAAAAGCTGTGATAGAATAGTGATAATGTGAAGTGAGCGGTGAGGAGTTGTCGGAATGCGTGCGTTATGGGGGTACTTCTTATTAATTGGCTTGGGGCTGTTGATAGCCGTGTATATATCGTTTCAATCGTTCTTTACAAGCTTCGGTTTCAATTTGCCGAAGGATGAGGAGCAGGTCGGGATGAAGGATCAAATCGTGATCAAGTTCAGTCATGTCGTTGCCGAAAATACACCTAAAGGTCTTGCTGCGAACCGATTTGCCCAACTTGTCGATGAATATACCGATCATCGTGTCAAAATTGAAGTTTATCCTAATCAATCATTATATAGTGATCATGAAGAAATCGAAGCATTACAAGAAAACAAGGTGCAGATGATTGCACCGACTACATCTAAAATTACGAGCATATCAAAGAAGTGGATGCTATTGGACCTCCCTTACGTTTTTCCAACGGACGCTGCCTTGCAGGAAGCGTTGAATGGGGAAGTGGGGGAAGAGCTGCTAAAGCAGCTGAATACCATCGATATCGAGGGGCTCGCATTTTGGTCGAATAACTATAAACAGATCACAAGCAGTAAACCGATACGGCATCCAAGTGATTTTGCAGGAAAGAATTTTAGAATCATGCCAAGTGCAGTCCTGGAAACTCAATTCAAGCATTTTGGGGCTACAACTGCTGAGCTGCAGTTTAATGAAACATATAAAAGCCTTGAAATTAAAGAAACGGACAGCCAGGAAAATACGATTTCGAATATTTATTCCAAGAAAATATATGAGGTGCAAAATTATTTAACGATCAGTGACCACGGTTATTTAGGGTATGTCGTCATGATAAACAAGCCGTTTTGGAACAAGCTCCCTTTGGATATTCAGCAGCAAATCCAAAGGGCGATGGATGATACAACGAAATGGCTATGGATCAAATCAAATGAATTGAATCAGGAACAGCTTCGGGAAATCCAGCAAAAATCGAATATAGACATCTATACACTGTCAGCTGAAGAAAAGAAAGAATGGATGAATGAGATGACTGTCATTTATCCGGATTTCGAATCAACGATTGGAACCGAATTGATGACGAAAATGGAAAAGATCCGTGAGAAGCATTTAAAGGAATAACTAACGTAAGGGAATCCCATAGAAAGGGGTTCCCTTCTTCTTTATAGTTCCCGATAGAATTACTCGTCTTGATTTTGTAAAAAATCCATCATCTCTTCATAATCATATGTTTTTAAAACCAAACCATTTTCATCAAACACGATGAATGCAGGTTCTTTCTTTAATTCAAGTTTTGGATATTGCTCATTCAATGACTTGTAAGATACTTCATTCGTAATTGGGCCCACATTGGTTATATTACTCTCTTCTAGTAAATCAAATGTAATTTCTTTTCCAACGGCTTGGAGCGAATACTTATGACCCTCACTAGGCAAAAGATTTGGATGAATTCTAGCGAAATCATCTTTTTCATCTGTGCAAGCAACTAGCATCGATAGGAGTAGAAACATTAAACTTCCAATTATGATCTTTTTCATATTCTCCCTCTCTAAGCTTAAATTTGATTGTTTCATAAATTGTAATAATTAAAGCTTATCATAGGTTGCTTAAGAACAGGAGGCTATCAGCAATCAATTTACTTTGTCAAGAACCGAAACTCCAACTCAAATAAGGGCAGGTGTTTTTGCCGAAAGCTGACAAAGAGAAAAGAACTCTTTATAGTACCGATGTACAAAAAGAAGCGGATCCAATGGAATCCGCTTCTTTCTCGTCTATTGCAATGCAGTTTGCAGTGTCTTGATGTTCTTTTCCATTAAACTAAAGTAATCTTCGCCGGCTTCTATATCTTTATCCGTCAACACTGAAAGATTATGGAGCTCAAGTGATTTCGCTCCCATTTCCTTTTGGATGATTTCGGTTAGTTTAGAACTGATATTCTGCTCAAAAATGACGTAGTTCAAGTCTTCTTTTTCAGCCATGGTTACGATTTTCCCCAGTTCCTTTTGAGAAGGTTCGTTCGAAGACGTAAGTCCTGTCACGCCAATTTGTTCTAATCCGTAGCGTTCCTCCCAATAACCATATGCAGAATGGGAAACAATGATCTTATTGGTACGGCCTGACTCGATCGTCGTCGAGAATTTTTCATCAAGTGCTTCAAGCTTTTCGGAAAGCTCATTGAATTGGCTGTTGAAATATTCTTCCTGTTCCGGCATTTTTTTCGTTAATTCGTCCTTGATGGTTTTAGCCATGTCAATGGAATAGATGGGATCTAACCACAAATGCGGATTAACGTCCCCATGGTCATGACCGTCTTCTTCATGAGCATGTTCGTCTTCATCTTCATGAGCATGTTCCTCATCTTCATCGAGGTGAACCGTTTCCCCCACCGCAATTGTGCTGACGCCTTCTTTGCTTAGAATAGGTTCAGCCTTGGTTACAAAGCCTTCAAGATTATAGCCAATATAGAAAAACAGGTCTGATTCAGCCATTTTCACAATATCCTTTTGAGAGGGTTCGAATGAGTGTTCATCCGTTCCGGGAGGATAAACCGTCTCGACGTTTACGTACTCCCCGCCAATGGCCTCAGTGAAGTATTGTAAAGGGTAAACCGTCGTATAAATATCCAAGGCATCCTTGGTTTCTTCTTTACTCGATTCTCCCTTCGAGTTGCCGCAGGCTGACAGAAATACCGCAGTAACAAGGAAAAGCGAGAGCAATGCTCGAATTTTCATATGAAATGCTCCTTTATAATTCGTATTGATTACGATTTGAATTTTATGTGGTAAAAACGAAATGATTACGATTTGACTTCTGTATGATACAAAAGATTGCAAAAGAAAGCAAGGTTTTTTTCTATTGGTCCTCACTTTTTTCTTTTTTTTCGGGAACAAGGTCAATGCCGCCTGGATGAAACGGATGACATTTAAGAATCCGGATGAGTGATAACCAGCTTCCTTTTATAGGTCCGAAACGATTGATCGCTTCCAAACCATAATGGGAACAAGTTGGATAAAAACGACAGGTGGGCGGTTTTAATGGAGAAAGAGCAACTTGGTAAAAACGGATGATTCCCATTAATATTTTTTTCAACACGATGCTTTCATCTCTTTTCGAGTAAATTGACTACCCTCAATTATAGCATATTTTCTAAATTTCCAATAAGGGTAAAAAAGGAATAAGCATATTGGTAATCCGATTGATATAATGAGAATTAATTTTAAAGGATGAAATATATTGTTATTCAAGGTAAAATAGAGATGACATACAATTAAGGAGTGAATTAAATGCCTTCAGTTGAAAGCTTTGAATTAGATCATAACGCTGTTAAAGCCCCATATGTTAGACATTGCGGTGTCCATAAGGTAGGAACAGACGGTGTTGTTAATAAATTTGATATCCGTTTTTGTCAGCCAAATAAACAAGCGATGAAGCCGGATACGATCCATACTCTGGAACACTTGCTTGCATTCAATATCCGTAAGCATTCCGAGCGCTTCGATCACTTTGATATCATCGACATTTCGCCAATGGGATGTCAAACAGGATATTACCTTGTGGTCAGCGGCGAGCCGACAGTGACGGAAATCATCGATGTTCTTGAAGATACTTTCAAGGATGCTGTTACAATTACTGAAATTCCTGCTGCAAACGAAAAACAATGCGGCCAAGCAAAATTGCATGATCTTGAAGGAGCTAAGAAATTAATGAATTTCTGGCTTGCACAAGATAAAGAAGATCTTCATAAAGTTTTCGGTTAATAAAAAAGTTCCTGTCCTTTGTGACAGGAACTTTTTTCATTTTTCGGGTTCTTCTTTTTTTCCCTCATCCTCTGGCAAAGGTTCGACCGGATCCACTGTATGCTTGTAGCTATAACCTTTTCCGATTGTTAAGACCGATAATGCCAATACAATCAGAATCACAATAATGGAGATAACTAAAACCGTAATCATACTTTACAGCTCCTAACGTTCACAATTTAGATTCATTTTAGCATAAGAACCAAGTCAGATAATGTTTCAATTTTAGAATAGAGGGAATTATATAGGTATAACCAACTTACGGAGGTAGATATTTATGGCTCAGAAAAAATTAGGAACTTTAGTGAATAAGGAAATTGCAAACTTCAGTGTTCTTTATACGAAAATTCATAATTACCACTGGTTCGTGAATGGACCGCACTTCTTTGAACTTCACCAAAAACTGGAAGAATTATACAAAGAAGTGACATCCAACTATGACGAATTGGCCGAAAGACTATTGGCCATTGGTGAAAAGCCGGTTGCTACCCTTAAAGAGTACATGGAATTAACGACGATCGAAGAAGCGACAGGAAATGAAAATACAGAAGATATGGTTCAAAGCGTCATCAGTGATTTTGAGAAGCTCTCCGAAGAGTTCCTGGAAATCATCGAAGTTGCCGAACAAGAAGATCCGGTTACGGCTGATATGCTGACAGGCATGAAGAAAAGCTTAAACAAACATGCTTGGATGCTGCGTGCGTATTTAGGACATTAAGATTTAGGAAAAGCCCTGCTTCGGTAGGGCTTTTTTTTTGGTTAAAACAATAAAAAAGGCATCCATCAAAAGAGGGACACCTGACATGGTATGTATTTAATGAATATTCCTAGGCGGAAAATGTGTAGGTTTCGTGTCGCTCATACTATTTTGAGCGAACTTCCCTTTTAACGTTTCAATAATGTAAAGGCCCATCAAATTGGTCAGTTCTTGATCATCCATCTCTTGAAGCAATTCGAAAATTTCCTTGCGGTCAAGCTGTTCCAGAACCGCAAAAGTAAGCATATCAATATCTTCTTCATCACCAGTCATCTTATCACGGTACATATTGTATAATTCTTCAATTAACTTCAAAACTTTCACCTCACATTTATTAGAAATCCGTTATCTCTTTATATGTAGGTTATCAAAAAAAACTCTGGGTGCATATAAAAATCTTAAGGGATGCTTGGGCTTATTATATGTTTTACCCTTTGAAAGATACTTTAATCTATTATTTAACATCTTTGTTCTTCTGTAAACAAAATTTTCCATTGTATGAAGTGGGGAAATACGTGAAAAATAAGCGTAGGATATATGGAAAGGGTGGATGGATGTGTCTGAAAGCAGGAAAAAATATTACATTTGGCTTCCAAATGGGCAGATAACACAAGATAAGGAAAGTTCTCCATGGAATTTCGAGATCGAGGCGACAGATAATGAAATCATAAAATTACGTGAATTATTTGATTATAACTATTCAGTAGGGGAAGAAAATTTTTACCGGGCACATGTCCCATACCTTCAATATCATTTTGACCGTGAAAATGATAAACAGGATATAACACTCCAAAAAATTTATGAGATGATTTATGCCCTGGGTACTGAAGAAGGAAGAAGGCATATAGAAAGCATGGGGATTTTACAGGCAAAACCAACAGACGATGGCCTCGAATATTGAGGGGCCATCGTTTTTTGATGGGTTCTTGCTGGATAGTAGTTTTTTTTACCCATATAATGAATGAAGGGGCATAGCATTATTTCTTATACGGAGAGAAGGGGAAAAATGAAACGTTTTCTTGATATGAACGGATATAAAGTCGAATTCTCCGAGAATCCTGTCTTTGGAGAATCTTGGCATGTTTTTGTACTCAGCAGATATAAGGGCAGGTGGGTATTGACCAAACACAGAGAACGGGGATTGGAGTTCCCTGGAGGTAAACGGGAAGCAGGGGAATCGATTGAAGAAACAGCCATACGTGAAGTGTATGAAGAAACAGGAGGCTTGGTGGGCCAGCTGCAATTTTTGGGACAATATAAGGTACATCATCCAGTCAAGCCATTTGTTAAATCGATATACTATGCTGCATTGCGTGGGTTAGAAAAGAAACAAAATTACCTCGAAACGGACGGCCCGGTCTTTTTGGAAGCATTGCCGGATGTACTCGGTGAGGAGTTTAGCTTCATCATGAAAGATGAAATTGTACCGTTGAGCCTATCAAGATTGGGTGAAGGCAATTTGCTGAGAAACGATTGAATCGCCGGAATTCACGAGTAAACTAGAGGAATTCACGAGTAAATCGCCGAAACTCACGAGTAAAACATCCGAAACTGAACTAAATTCATTTTTCACCTCAAGCATGAATGAAAAACTGCCGAGGTTTATCGGCAGTTTGGTTAGTCTTTGATTAATTTTCTCTCGAGCAGTTCTACTAGTTGATACATGATTGTGGCAAATACGGCAATGATCATTAAGGAAAGCATTACGAGGGTGAAGTTGAAGACTTGAAAGCCATAAATGATTAGGTAGCCGAGTCCTTTGGCTGAAACAAGGAATTCCCCTACGATGACGCCGACCCAGGAGAGGCCGACATTCACTTTCAATGTTGAGATGATCGTTGGGAAGGAGGCGGGTAATATGGCTTCCCGAAAAGCTTGTGTTCTTGTGGCGCCAAAAGTTTGGAGCACCTTCAGGTAGTTCGGGTCCACTTCGCGAAATGCGGTGTAGACGACGATGGTGGTGATGATGATGGAGATGATCGCCCCCATCGAGATGATGGATGGAAAGCCAGGGCCGAATGCTACGATGATGATGGGGCCGAGTGCCACTTTCGGCATGGCATTTAAAATGACGAGATAGGGGTCAAGAGTTTTGGATAATCTTGGCGACCACCATAGCAGGGATGCCAGGATCGTTCCAAGCAGTGTCCCTATGATAAAGCCGAGAACTGTCTCGAATAGGGTCACTCCGGAATGGGATAGAAGTGTTCCATCACCCAATTTCTGTATGAAAAGATGCCACACTTTAGTTGGGGAGCTGAAGATTAGCGGGTCGATCACTTCCATTCTGGATAAAAGTTCCCAACTGCTGAAAAAAACGATGAAAATCAGGATCTGATAAAATCGAATGAGCCTGTTTTCTTTTTTTAATGAGGTTTTATATTGGTTATGAAGCTGTTCAATATTCAAGGCTCTCAAGCTCCTTCCAGATCGTTTGGAATAGCGTCGGATACTGTGGATGGTTGCGTGCATGGAAAGGTGAGAGTTCCCGCAGTTCATCGGGCACCTTGAAGGTTTTGTGCACGCTTCCCGGGTTCGCAGAAAACAGATAGATGCGGTCACTCATTGCTATGGCTTCACCGATATCATGGGTGACGAGCACAGCTGTCTTTCCGAAGGATTTAAGAGTTTCAAAAACAAGGTCTTCCAGCTTCAACTTCGTTTGGTAATCAAGAGCCGAAAACGGTTCATCAAGCAAAAGGATTTTTGGGTCGACCGCCAGTGTCCGTGCCAGTGCAGCCCTTTGCCTCATTCCTCCAGAGAGTTCGCGCGGATATAATTTTCCGGTGCCTCCCAATCCAACGTCACTTAAAAGTTTCAGCGTTTTTATTCTCTCAATGCCTTCATCCTTTTTAATCAGTTTCAATCCTAATAATATATTTTCTTCAATTGTCTTCCATGGAAAGAGATAATCCTGCTGCAGCATATAGCCGATTGAAAGGTCACTGTTGGCTTTCAGCGGTTTGTTTTCGAGCAGGATCTTTCCTGCAGTGGGCGGAAATAGCCCGGCGATGATGGAAAGCAGGGTGGTTTTTCCGCAGCCGCTCGGACCTAGAAAAGAGACGAATTCACCTTTTTCAATGTCGAGGGAAATGTCCGCTAGTGCGGTCGCTGCCGTCTGATTTGAAAAATAAGTATGGTGAATGTCTTGGATTTTTAAAAAGCTCATCTGACATCCTCCTTACCTTTAGCTATGCTATTTTGTAACTTCTTCAGCAAAATCTGTATTGACCAGCTCTTCATGGCTTATGCGTGAAGGCAGCTCGCCTGCTTCATCCATGATGTTTTGCAGATTGTTCCATTCTTCTTCATCAAGAATGGGGTCGGTGGCAAAGGATCCTTGTTCTTTGTAGCGGTTGATAACTGTTTCCATCGTCTCGATATTGGTATCTTCAAAATACGGCTGAATGACATCGGCAATTTCGGCAGCATCATTTTCCTGAACCCAATCCTGTGCTTTCTTCAATGCCCTCGTGAATTTTTCGACAGTCTCTTTGTCTTCTTTCAAATAGCTTTCCTTAGCCATATAAACTGTATAGGGAAGATGACCGGACTCTGTGCCGAAAGACGCGACGATATAGCCTTTTCCTTCTTTTTCAAAAACACTGGCCGTTGGTTCGAACAGTTGAACAAAATCGCCGGTTCCTGAAGCGAAGGCAGTTGCGACGTTCGCAAAATCAATGTTCTGGATGAGGTTCAAATCTTTTTTCGGGTCTATGTTATGTTTTTTCAATACGAACTCGCCGGCCATTTGCGGCATCCCGCCTTTTCGCTGGCCTAGGAATGTAGAGTTTTTCAGCATATCCCAATTGAAGTTGTCAATTTTTTCACGTGAAACAAGAAACGTTCCATCCGTCTGTGTTAATTGAGCGAAATTGATGACGGGGTCGTTCGAACCTTGTGCCTGAACGTAAATCGATGTTTCAGAGCCAACGAGAGCAATATCCGCCCCATCGGACAGAAGCGTGGTCATCGTCTTGTCGCCGCCTGCCGTCGTTTTCAAATCAATGCTGAGACCCTCATCTTTAAAAAATCCTTTTTCAATCGCTACATATTGAGGTGTATAGAAAAGGGAGCGGGTTACTTCGGCAACCCTGACCTTCGTTGTTTCCTGTTCCTTGTTGCCGCATGCTCCAAGCGGGACCACCAGCATGCACAGAAGTAAAAATACGACACCAGCTTTACACCATTTTTTCAAAATTCCTTCCTCCTTGATATATAGGTATTTTGCCTACATTATCGTATGAACTGAAGAAAAAAATGTGAATGCCTCGCAGGGGATAAAAACAAGCGGATGTTTTACAATAAGATTAATGAGAAAGGAGAGTGGAAATTGGAGAACGGAACAATTATTTCAAAACGGCGGTTTCCATCACCGCATCCACGAATCCATCTTTATTCAGTTACGTACATATCACAAGGCCTGAAGGTAAAGGGGTTGCTGGCTGAACCTGTTGATGGCGAAATACATGATGCCTTCTTATATTTACGCGGCGGTATTAAAAATGTCGGCAAGGTGAGGCCCGCTAGGATCGTGCAGTATGCCGTAGAAGGTTTCATCGTTTTTGCCCCTTTTTACCGTGGGAATCAAGGCGGAGAGGGAGATGAGGATTTTGGAGGCGAAGATCGATTCGATGCGATATCAGGATTCAATCTTCTTGAACAGCATCCCCGAGTGAATAAGGATCACATTCATATCCTTGGATTTTCCCGTGGGGGCATCATGGCGCTTTGGACGGGGATATACTGTAGGAATGCAGCGTCGATCGTCACATGGGGTGGAGTGTCGGATATGTTTTTAACATATGTCGAACGTGTCGATATGCGTCGGATGATGAAGCGGGTCATCGGCGGTACACCTAAAAAATGCCCCGATCAATATGAATACCGTACGCCATTGTTTGTGATTGAAGATTTGAATGTACCCGTACTGATCATTCATGGTGAAAAAGATGACAATGTCGCCATAGAACACGCGTACCGGTTGGAAAAAAGATTGAAAATGCATGACAAAGAGGTCGAAAGCTGGTATTTCCCTCAATTCACACATTACTTCCCACCGGCCGTGAACAGAAAAGTAGTCGAAGATTTAACATCTTGGATGAAAAGTAAAACCGAATAATGATAGAATGAAGTATATACTAAGTATATTGGCAAGGAGGAGATACACATGGGCATGCCTATGGAGCTAAATACCATGATCGTGACAAAAGGGAACGAAACCCGTGAAGAAGAAAACATTTTTCGGCTGTCGAAAGCTGGATACAGGTTATACCCTATCGATATTCCAATCGATGTCCGTAAAACCATTCAATCCGACTCAAGCGGAACAGCCGTTATCCAAAAAATTGAATGGACCAGTGAAAAGACCATCATTACGTACCAACTACTATCACTGAACTCAACTAACTAAATAGACAAGCGCTTGCCGGGAATCGTCTTCGCTGCAAGCGCTTTTTTTGATTGTGTGGCAGAATTCGACCAGATGTGCGAAAAATTCAGGCTGCACACCAACAATTCGACCATACACGCACAAAATTCCATTCACGCACCAACAATTCAACCGTAACCGCCCATAAATCGAACCACGCACCAACAATTCAACCGTAACCGCATATAAATCGACCCACGCACCAATAGATTCGACCGTAACCGCATATAATTCGACCCACACACCAATAGATTCGACCGTATACACTCATAAATCGACCCACGCACCAACAATTCGCCCGTGCACGCCCATAAATCGACCCACGCACCAATAGATTCGACCGTAACCGCATATAAATCGACCCACGCACCAATAGATTCGACCGTAACCGCATATAAATCGACCCACGCACCAATAGATTCGACCGTACACACTCATAAATCGACCCACGCACCAACAAAATCGACCGTAACCGCATATAATTCGACCCACACACCAATAGATTCGACCGTACACACTCATAAATCGACCCACGCACCAATAATTCGCCCGTGCACGCCCATAAGTCGACCCATGCACCAACAATTCGACCGTACACACTCATAAATCGACCCACGCACCAACAATTCGACCGTACACGCCCATAAATCGACCCACGCACCAACAATTCGACCGTACACGCCCATAAATCGACCCACGCACCAACAATTCGACCATACACGCCCATAAATCGATTCACGCATCAACAAAATCAACTGTAAACACTAAATCGACCCACGCATCAACAAAATCGACCGTAACCGCTCATAATTCGACCTCTGCACCAATAATCCAACCTACGTGGTAAAATGGTGGAAAGCGCATGAGGTGGGGTGATTTGATGATATTGGTGAGTGCTTGTTTGGCGGGGCATGAGGTAAGATACAATGGTACACATAGCCTGGATGATGGAATTATGGAATTAATGATGGAGAAAAAGGCTATAGCGGTTTGTCCTGAGTTGCTTGGCGGTTTTTCGACACCGAGGGAGCCTGCTGAGATAGTCGGCGGTGAAGGTGGCGATGTCCTTGATGGAAAAGCGAAGATCATCGAAAAGTCGGGCCGGGATGTAACGGAATTGTACATAAAGGGAGCGAATCTTACGTTATTGAAAGCCCAGGAGGTAGGGGCAACGTTAGTCGTTTTAAAAGAAAATAGTCCATCCTGTGGGAGTGCCACGATTTATAATGGGGAATTCAAGGGGGAGAAGAGGTCGGGAATGGAGTGACCGCGGCTTTGCTTAGGCGGCATGGATTCACTGTCATTTCAGAGGAAGGGTTAAATGAAAAAGAGTAATGGCATTTTAGATAGTGCTTTTTGAAAGAAGGGGAATACATGGAGGATATCAATCTCTATACTTTGTTATTTTTAGTACTTGCGGGTTTTATTGCCGCATTCATCGATTCCGTCGTGGGCGGGGGCGGTTTAATTTCCATTCCGGCTTTATTGTTCACAGGGATTTCGCCTTCAGCGGCACTTGCCACTAACAAGCTGGCGGGTACCATGGGATCTTTAACGAGTACGATTTCATTCATTCGGGCTGGAAAAGTGGATTTCAAATTCGTTATCAAGCTGTTTCCGATTACTGTGATTGGAGCGGCGTTAGGAGCATACGTTGTACATTTCGTTTCCGCAGAGATACTGAAGCCCCTCATTTTGATTTTATTGATCGTTGTTGCGATTTATACGTTAGTAAAAAAGGATTGGGGTAAAGATGCAAAGTATAAAGGGCTGACAAGGAAGAAAATGATTCTTTTAATAGTCATAATATTTGCGATTGGTTTTTATGATGGTTTTCTAGGACCAGGCACAGGTTCCTTTTTATTATTTTCACTTTTGATCATTGGGTTTGATTTTGTCCAGGCTGCCGGGAATGCAAGAATATTGAATTTTGGAAGCAATATTGCCGCACTTATCATTTTCTTATCTATGGGGACCGTTAATTTTGCCTATGGAATTCCGATGGGTCTTGCAATGGTCGCAGGAGCACTGGTAGGAACGAACTTCGCAATTAAAAAAGGTGCTTCCTATGTACGTATATTATTTATTTGCGTCACGATTTTATTGATTGGAAAAAATGTCCTTAATTATTTTCATGTGTTTTGATGCATCGTTTCCGTGAATGATTCTATTAAAAATGGCCGGGGATACAAATCGTATTTTCGGCCATTTTTACATTCATTTTGTGAAATTCAAGTCCCAGTGAATGCCGAATTTATCCTTGACCTTACCATACTTAGCTCCCCAAAAGGTATCTTGCAGTTCCATTAAGGATAATCCTTGTTCACACATAACCTCATATAAATGCTGGATTTCCGAGTCGCTTTCACATTCGAGGACCAATGCTACATTATTCCCGGCATCAAAGGGATTGCCTGGAAAAGTATCGGATACCATGATCAACATATCGCCTTTTTTGATTTTTGCATGCAGAACAAGTTCATTCGCTTCTTCAGGTGTTGGGAAATCAGCTTCACCGTAGGTTTGCATATCGGTAATCTCTGCTTGAAATACTTCTGCATAAAAGGCTAATGCGTCTTTTGCTTGTCCATTGAAGATTAAATAGGGGGTAACTTGATTTTTCATACTAATCCTCCTGTTTCATGTCATGACTATCAATTCGACAGGGAGATCTTATCCTCCTTTATATTCAAGGGGGCTTAGCTGCATTTTCGATTGTGAGTCATGTTCATTTCCCCACCTTAATCTGGAGCGAATCTACCTTGTAATGAAAAAATCCTGCCGCTTACGTGACAGGATTTTTTCATTACTATATTTTTCTTTCATAATGGAAGGGGGGACTTCATTTCGCAATGTTTCAATAGGATTTCAACTATGCGTTGTGAAGCGAATCCATCTCCATATGGGTTGGAGGCTGTCGCCATTTTTTTATAGGTTTCTTCATTTGTAAGTAAGTTTGTGGCTAATTCATAAATTCGTTCTTCCTCAATTCCAGCCAATAAAAGGGTACCAGCATCGATTCCTTCCGGACGTTCTGTTGTATCGCGTAACACAAGGACAGGAACACCAAGTGAGGGAGCTTCTTCTTGCACACCTCCGGAATCTGTCAATATTAGATGGGCATGCGCCGCAAAATTATGAAAATCAAGCACCTCAAGCGGCTCTATTAAGTGAAGTCTTTGTGTTTCACCAAAAATCCGGTAAGCAATTTCACGGACTACTGGGTTTTTATGAAGCGGGAAAACAACTTGGATATCCTTGTGATCTTCAAGCAGCCGTTTGACGGAACGGAATATTTCTTCCATTGGTTTTCCGATATTTTCTCGTCTGTGCGCTGTCATCAATAACATGCGATCCCCATTCAAACCTGATAGAATCGGATGTTCATAATCTTTCCGTACTGTTGTTTTCAACGCATCGATTGCCGTATTTCCAGTAATATGAATACAATCACTCTTTTTATTTTCCAAAATTAGATTCTCTGCCGCCTGATTTGTTGGCGCAAAGTGCAAATCAGCCAGGACACCTGTCAGCTGCCTATTCATTTCTTCAGGATATGGAGAATACTTATTACCAGTCCGGAGACCAGCTTCAACGTGACCAATCTGTATCTTATTATAGAAAGCGGCCAAGCTTGCAATGAAAGTTGTTGTTGTATCCCCATGTACGAGGACGATATCCGGTTTTATATCTTTCATGAGAGAACTCAATTTTTCAAGCCCTCGAGTTGTAATCTCTTCTAATGTTTGTCTATCCTTCATCATATCCAAATCGTGATCTGGCTTTATTTTAAAACATTGCAAGACTTGGTCGAGCATTTCCCTATGCTGGGCGGTGACCACCACGATGGTTTCTATTTCTTCTGGATGCTTTTTCAGTTCCAAAACGACTGGTGCCATTTTGATAGCCTCTGGTCTTGTACCAAATACGGTCATGACCTTAATACGTTGTTTAGGCATGCTCATTTCCTCCCCTTCTGAATGTCTCCCCCATTATAACGGGAAGTTCATGGGAAATATAAAAATGAAACAATAATTAACAGAATTTTTACAATATTAATAGGGACTTTATATTTCTTTAACCTCCAGTTAATATCTGGCATTTACAATATAAAGCAGGAAGTAAGCAAAGCAGAATAGAGGTGATAGGCGAATATGAAAAGCGTCCTGATGATCGTGCAAAACTTTTATCCGGAAATCGGAAGTGCGGGAAATAGAATGAAAAATATATATCTCCATTTGAAAAGAAACGGATTTGAGGTAACGGTCATCACATTGAAGCCGAGTTATCCTAATCAAAGTTTATATCAAGATACAAAGTTTTGGGATGAAGAAAGCATTGAAGAAGATGTCATCAGGATCAAACCGGACAAAGTGAAGAGGTATACAAGCAATATGGGGAAGCGGTTGCTTCATTATCTTGAAGCGATGTGGCTTTTCATTTATACAATCATCCGTCTCGAAAAAAAATATGATTACGTGTTTGCCACGACTCCGCCAATCTTCCCGACACTGGCGGCGTTGATCGCCAAGAAAAAGATGAAGGCGAAACTCATTACCGATGTCAGGGATTTATGGCCGGAATCGTTGATAGGAGTGGGAGTATTTAATAATAAGTGGGTTTTGAAAATCGCTTTCTTCCTGGAAAGGAAGCTATATCGGCTTTCAGATTTCATTATCATCAATAGTCCTGGTTTCAGGGATTATATCGTTGCAAAGGGAGTCAAGGAAGAGGCCATCCAATACATCCCCAATTCGCTTACTGCGGATGAGCTGACGTTAAAGAACTTGCTTACACCTGTATCGGAAAAGGTAATCAAGGTCGTTTATGCGGGGAATATCGGACTGGCCCAGGACTTGAAAAAGCTGATAGCCGTAGCTGAAAAGCTAAGGGAACATAAACAAATCGAGTTCTCGATGATTGGATATGGATATCGGATATCCGAAGTGGAGAAGGAGATAAGCTCTAGAGGGCTGACAAATATTAAGATGATTAATGCGATGAATCGAAGAGTGACTCTTCATGAAGTTTCAACGTCCCATATTGCCTATGTGAGCTTGGTTGAAAAAGAAGTCTTCAATAAGGTGCTGCCTGGTAAAATCATCGATTATATGTGTGTCGGAATACCCATTGTCGGTGATGTGGACGGCAGGGCCAAGAAGATGCTATCAGAGGCGAAATGCGGGTTGGTGGCAGAGAGCAGAAATGTTGATGAAATCTGTCAGCATATCTTGACCATGGCCTCAGATCCAGCCCTTCGTGAAGAACTGGGGGAAAACGGTCATCGGTATGCTAAACAACATTTTCAATGGTCTAAAAATATTAAAGGTCTCATCAATGTGATGGAAGCGTCAGGCTGAAAAATCCGGAAGTGGAGGACAACATGGCGAAGAATGTATGTATGTTCGTGTGGAATCACTTTACAAACGATGCGAGGGTTCTAAGAGAATGCACAGCACTTACTGAAGCGGGTTATGAAGTCGATTTAATTGCCATTCATAACTGGAAAATCGAGGGTTTGCCCAAAAAGGAGAAACACGAAAATGGTTTCACTGTCACTAGGGTGAATAATCGCTGGGATGCGCTTCATAGGATTCTCAGGATCGTAGGCAAATTGAAGAAAAAGAAGTTTGAAATCGTTCTATTGGCCTTATTGGTCTGGAATACGTTGTGGAACTTGAACTTGATCAACGGCTGGTTGGGATCGGCAATACTGTTCGGCTCATTTGCACTCCTTGCGATGGGCACCCTGATGATCACTAAAACGAAGCTGCCGACACTATTAACGAGGAGCTACATTTTTGGTCAAATGATCTATCATGGCCGGAAAAGGAAATATGATTTTTATCATTCAAATGACTTGAATACGCTCATGCAGGGAGCGATCAGCAGTAAATGGTTGAGAAGGAAAAAGCTGATTTATGACTCGCATGAAGTACAAACGAGCAGAACGGGATATAATAGCCGAATTTACGGGATGATGGAGAAATTCCTATTAATGTTCGTGGATGAAATGATTGCCGAAAACCATACGAGAGCTAAGTATAACGAAGACTTATATGGTCTGTATCCCAAAGTGGTCCATAACTACCCGATTCCAACCAATCCGGAGGAAAGTACGGCCGTGAATTTGCATGAGCTGCTCGATTTGCCAGAGAATGAACCGATTTTGCTATACCAAGGCGGCGTTCAAATGGGAAGAGGGTTAGAGCAATTGGTTGATGCTGTACCGATGATTGAGGGCGGGACGGTAGTTTTTATCGGAGATGGAAGAATCAAGGATGATTTAGTGAAAAAAGTAAGCGACATGAATCTGGAGCATCGTGTGAAGTTCTTACCGAAGGTTCCGGTCGACGAGCTGCTCCATTATACAAAAAATGCGTATTTAGGTTTTCAGATATTGAATAATGTCTGCTTTAATCACTACTCCGCATCTTCAAATAAATTGTTTGAATACATGATGAGCGGTGTGCCTGTGGTTGCCTGCAGCTTTCCTGAAATTCAAAAGGTTGTCGATACGGAAAAAATCGGTGTATGTGTCGATTCACATGATCCAAAATCAATTGCCGAAGGCGTCAATTACTTATTGAAACATCCTGAAAAAAGGGCGGAAATGAGCAATAACTGCCTGAAGGCGCGGCAGAAATACAATTGGAAACAAGAGAAGGAAATCTTTATCGAAATCTATCAAACAGCCTAACAAATTTGAGTGTAGCAGAAAAATAGATAGGAGTGGTTTATATGAAACTTTGTACAATAGGACTTGGTTATATAGGACTTCCGACTTCTTTAATGTTTGCGAAACACGGTGTCGATGTTGTCGGCGTGGATATCCATCCTGAGATTATTTCCAATTTGAATAGCGGCAGGCTTCATATCGAAGAACCTGGATTGGAGGAGGTATTGCAAGAAGTGCTTAATTCCAATAAGTTCCGAGCTGCGTTAAGCCCGGAACAAGCGGATGTTTTCATTATCGCAGTTCCTACTCCAAATAAAAAGGACATGCATCAATCATGTGATTTAACTCATGTCATGGATGCAACCTCAAACATTCTTCCTTTTATCAAAAAAGGGAATGTCATCATTATTGAATCGACGATTGCGCCAAGAAGCATGGATGATCATATTAGACCGATGATCGAGAGGTCGGGCCTTACAATCGGAAAAGACATTTTCCTAGTTCATTGTCCGGAGCGTGTTTTACCTGGAAGGATTCTTGAAGAGTTGGTTCATAATAACCGTATCGTCGGGGGCATCACGGAAACATGCTCATATAAAGGAAGTCTTGTTTATAAAACCTTCGTTCAAGGAGAAATCATTCAGACGGATGCGAAAACGGCTGAAATGTCCAAACTAATGGAAAACACCTTCAGGGATGTCAATATCGCCCTTGCGAATGAGCTGACGAAAATCTGTTTCGAGCTGGATATCAATGTTTTGGATGTCATATCGATGGCAAACAAACACCCTCGTGTAAATATTCACCAACCAGGACCAGGAGTTGGCGGCCATTGTTTAGCGGTCGATCCGTATTTCGTCGTTGCAAAGGCACCAGAGCAAGCGAGAATCATTAAATTGGCCCGCGATACCAACGTATCGATGCCTTATTATATCGTTAATTCCGTAAGGATGATGCTAGAGGGGATCCGGAAGCCAAAAGTAGCTGTTTTCGGTCTTGCATACAAAGGAAATGTAGATGATATTCGTGAAAGTCCCGCCATTGATGTCGTCAATATCTTGATGGGGATGGAAAACATGGATGTATCCTTGCATGACCCTCATGTCCAATCTGGAAAGATGCCAGTCGTATCAGTGGAAGACGCTGTAAACGATGCCGACTTGATACTTGTCCTGACCGACCATGATGAATTTAAACAAATGGATTATGATAATTTATCAAATCTCATGAGAAATAAATTGATTTTGGATACACGCAATTGCATTGATGCAACTAAAACAGATGTCCCGGTGGCCAATCTGGGCAATATATATCAATACAAAACGATGTCCATGAAAAAAGCCAGGAATAAAGCGATCATCTAAAAACTTGGACAAATATCGATATTGTAATAAGGATTAAGGGGCGCTGACTATGACAGTGCCCTTTTTGAATAGCATCATCTGGCAGGAAGAACGGAGGACAAAAAATCAATGAAGAAAAGGACCAAGCGAGAGCTTGGTCCTTTCAGAAACTGTGGAAACGTTTCAGTTTAAATCCGCTCCCTTTCCGCCAAGCCCCCGCCAAACAATCTGGAGGGGGCTTGGCTAGCCATATATTAGGCCGTTGCCGCCATTATTCGGCCTAAACCGTACTTATTGACCTATGACGCCGTTATTGGACGTACAGGGCACTATATTCGACCGTTCATCGCAGAAAATCGACACAGGGCACTATATTCGACCGTTGTCGCAGTAAATCGACCTACAGGGCACTAAATTCGACCGTTCACCGCAGAAAATCGACCTACACGGCACTGTATTCGACCGTTGTCGCAGAAAATCGACCTACACGGCACATTATTCGACCGTTGTCGCAGAAAATCGACCTACAGTGCACTGTATTCGACCGTTGTCGCAGAAAATCGACCTACACGGCACTGTATTCGACCGTTGTCGCAGAAAATCGACCTACAGTGCACTAAATTCGACCGTTCACCGCAGAAAATCGACCTACAGTGCACATTATTCGACCGTTGTCGCAGAAAATCGACCTACACGGCACATTATTCGACCGTTCACCGCAAAAAATCGACCTACAGTGCACATTATTCGACCGTTGTCGCAGAAAATCGACCTACAGTGCACATTATTCGACCGTTGTCGCAGAAAATCGACCTACACGGCACTAAATTTGACCGTTACGCAGAAAATCGACCTACAGTGCACATTATTCGACCGTTGTCGCAGAAAATCGGCCTACACGGCACTAAAATCGACCGTTGTCGCAGAAAATCGACCTACAGGGTACTATATTCGACCGTTGTCGCAGAAAATCGACCTACAGGGCACTAAAATCGACCGTTCATCGCAGAAAATCGACCTACAGGGCACTAAAATCGACCGTCCACGAATTTATTCGATCTACACCTAACTATTCGGACTCCGAAGCATTTATTTTTTTAGGTCCACGAATTATATCCGCTTCATTTCCGCCGACTGTCTGCCAAGACTCCTCGCTGATGTATCTAGCGGGGTTTTGGAGAGCGAGTGGCAGGAGTGTAGCAAATTTCTGAGGATTCCATTCAAAAAGTAAACAATGAATGAAGGATAGCGAAGAAATGTTTTGAAATCATGGTTCGGGATGAGACATTTCTTGTCGACAAACTGAAAGGACCAAGCAAGAGCTTGGTCCTTTTGTGTACAATTTATTAAGCTGTCGGTCCGCCAAGTTCTTCGATTTCACTTGGAACGCTGCCGAATTTCTTGAAGTTAGCACGGAATTGTGCGGCAAGGTCCGTTGCTGCTTCTTTATAAGCGGCAGGATCTGCCCAAGTCTTGATTGGCTGAAGCACTTCATCAGGAACACCAGGAACATGAAGCGGGATATCCAAGCCGAAGATATCATCTTTGATCGTTTCGATGTTCGCTAATTCACCTTCAAGTGCCGCTTGTACCATTGCACGAGTGTAAGCAAGTTTCATACGGCTTCCAGTTCCGTATGCTCCGCCAGTCCATCCAGTGTTGACAAGGTATACCTTTGCATTGTGCTCGTCAATTTTATCACCAAGCATTTCAGCATAGCGTTGAGCTGGAAGAGGTAAGAATGGAGATCCGAAGCAAGTGGAGAATGTAGCTTCCGGTGAAGTTACGCCTCTTTCAGTACCAGCCAATTTACTAGTGTATCCGCTTAGGAAGTGGAACATTGCCTGTTCTTTGGAAAGCTTGCTGATTGGAGGCAGAACGCCTGAAGCATCAGCTGTTAAGAAAATGATTGTATTTGGATGTCCTGCAATACTTGGATTCACGATGTTATCGATCGCTTGCATTTGGTAAGCAGCACGAGTGTTTTCAGTCAATGAACTGTCATCATAGTTCGCTTCACGTGTATCCGGATCAACAACAACATTTTCCAATACGGCACCGAAACGGATTGCATCGAAAATTTGTGGTTCTTTTTCACGTGAAAGATTGATCGTTTTCGCATAGCAGCCGCCTTCGATGTTGAATACGCCATTAGAAGACCAGCCGTGCTCGTCATCGCCAATCAGTTTACGGCTAGTGTCTGCTGATAAAGTTGTTTTGCCTGTACCGGACAGACCGAAGAATAAAGCGACGTCCCCTTCACGTCCTACGTTAGCAGAGCAATGCATTGGAAGGATTCCAGCCTCTGGAAGTAAGTAGTTCATGATCGAGAAGATCGATTTTTTCATTTCTCCTGCATATTCCGTTCCGCCGATCAGGATGGTACGGCGTTCAAATGAAACGATGATGAAAGTTTCGGAAGTGGTTCCGTCCACTTCTGGGTCTGCTTTGAAGTTAGGTGCAGAAAGGATTGTGAATTCAGCTTCGTGACCTCTTAGTTCCTCTTCATTTGGACGGATGAACAAAGTATGGGCGAAAAGGTTATGCCAAGCATATTCATTAACAACACGGATTGGAAGACGAGATGATTCGTCTGCACCAGCGAAACCTTTAAAAACAAAAATCTCTTCTTTTGCTTTTAGGTAGTCAACTACTTTATTATATAGTTTATTGAACACATCTTCGGAAATTGGCTGGTTCACTGAACCCCAATCGATTTTATCTTTAACGGATGCTTCTTCCACGATAAATTTATCTTTAGGTGAACGACCAGTATATTTGCCAGTTTCAGCTTTTACTGCGCCGGTTGATGTTAAAACGCCTTCATTTCTGCTTAATACTTTTTCGACCAATTGAGGAACTGAAAGTTGAGTTTGCACATTGTTTCCTGTTAATAACTGGTGTAACTCATTAGAAACATCTACAGAATTCATATATGAGGTACCTTCCTTTGTTTAAGTTTTTAGATTACAATTAGTATAACACATTCATTTAAATAGTCTATACTATTTCTTCTAATTTGTGATTATTTTCAGCTGGCCGCGTTAATCATTTTATTCCGGCAGGAACCGAGTCAGGATTATCACATATACTTTAATGAAGTCAATTTTATTTTAATAGGAAGTAAGTAAGCAATATATTTCCAATGGTGAAGTCGTTTTTCGTATGCTTAATACTTATTATTAATGGCAATTTCCAACATTTCTATTCGTATTTTGCATTGTAAACCCTTCTAAGACGCTGTATCAACACTTTTTTAAAAAGAAAGCCATACTGGGCGGAAATGTTCTTTTTAGAAAAGCATTGACAAATTCCAACCAGATACGATAATATCTTAAATTGTACGGATTCTCTTATCCCGAGTTGGTGGAGGGACAGGCCCTTTGAAACCCAGCAACCTGCCATATTGAACTTGACTCCAAGATCGATCGCCGAAAATAAAGCGAAGATCTTCAAGGAATAGTGGTGATGGTGCTAACCTGAGCAAGGTAAAAACCCTTGAACGATAAGAGTGAAAGGATAGAAGACAGAATTTTAAACCTTTCCTCATTTGCCAGGGAAGGTTTTTGTGTTTTTCATAAGTAATTCTGTGTCTATAGTTGAAACTAATGAGGGAAACGAGTTCCGTAAAAATCAGGCTTATGCCTACAACATACTAACTTCCAAGGAGGAAATATGATGTCAAAGAAACGTCTATTTACTTCTGAATCTGTTACAGAGGGCCATCCGGACAAAATTTGTGATCAGATTTCAGATTCCATTTTAGATGCTATCCTAGCTAAGGATGCAAATGCACGTGTTGCGTGTGAAACTAGTGTAACAACAGGTCTTGTACTTGTTGCTGGTGAAATTACAACGTCCGCTTACGTGGATATTCCGCGTATCGTTCGTGATACGATTAAAGGAATTGGCTACACACGTGCGAAATACGGTTTCGATGCTGAAACTTGTGCAGTGTTGAGTTCCATTGATGAGCAGTCTGCCGATATCGCAGCTGGAGTCGATAAAGCATTGGAAGCTCGTGAAGGAAACATGTCAGAGGAAGAAATCGATGCAATCGGTGCAGGGGACCAAGGTCTTATGTTCGGATTTGCTTGTAATGAAACAGAAGAGCTTATGCCGCTTCCGATTTCATTGGCGCATAAACTTTCATTCCGCCTGGCTCAAGTTCGTAAAGATGAAACTCTTGCTTACTTACGCCCTGATGGTAAAACACAGGTAACTGTGGAATATGATGAGAATAACAGTCCTGTACGTGTAGATACGATCGTTATCTCTACACAGCATGATGCTGAAATTACGCTTGAACAAATTCAAGCCGATCTAAAAGAACATGTGATCAAAGCGGTCGTTCCAGCTGAATTGATCGATGCTCAAACTAAATACTTCATCAACCCGACTGGCCGTTTCGTAATTGGCGGACCTCAAGGGGATGCTGGTCTTACTGGACGTAAAATCATCGTTGATACTTACGGCGGATACGCTCGTCACGGCGGCGGTGCATTCTCTGGTAAGGATGCTACTAAAGTTGACCGTTCTGCTGCATACGCTGCTCGTTATGTTGCGAAAAACATCGTGGCAGCCGGCCTTGCCGACAAAGCGGAAGTTCAATTGGCATACGCAATCGGTGTGGCAGAGCCTGTATCGATTTCAATTGATACGTTCGGAACTGGTACAGTTAGCGAAGAAGTCCTTGTTGACCTAGTTCGTGCTAACTTCGACCTTCGTCCAGCTGGCATCATCAAAATGCTTGACCTTCGTCGCCCGATCTACAAACAAACAGCTGCTTACGGACACTTTGGCCGTACAGATGTCGATCTTCCATGGGAACGCACGGACAAAGCAGAAACATTAAAAGCACAAGCGTAAATCATATAAAAAAGGTGTCCCGCAATTTGCGGGACACCTTTTTTTTGTGGATTAATTTTGCCGTCAGCGGGAATAATTCAAGAAATCCCAAAGAAATATAAAATACGTGCAAAACTCGTGAGTTAAAGTCGTTTACAAGTTTGTTTGGGTCATCAAATCGTGAGGTTGAAGCGTTACTCTAGAGTTTGTAGCAAGTACTCGAGAGTTTAGAGCATATACTCGAGAGTTTAGAGCGTATACTCGAGAGTTTAGAGCGTATACTCGAGAGTTTAAAGCATATACTCATGAGTTTAGAGCAAATACTCGTGAGTTTGGAGTAAATACTCGTGAGTTTGGAGTAAATACTCGTGAATTTGTAGCAAATACTCGTGAGTTTGAGTACAATACTCGTAACTTTCAGTCAATTCACTTTATGCGTTCCGCCGTTTTATAGTATTGTCCTTTTTCGGCATATTCGCGAACGATGCGTTCCATATCCTGGCGATCTTCTTCGTTGATTTCGCGAATGACTTTAGCTGGGCGTCCGAATGCCAGCATGTTCGGTGGAATGACTTTACCTTGTGGAACGAGGCTGCCGGCACCGATGAAGGCTCCTTCGCCGATTTCAGCTTCATCAAGTACAATCGATCCCATGCCGATCAGAGCTCCTTTACGGATTTTACAGCTATGTAAAATGACCTGATGGCCAATGGTTACTTCATCCTCGATGATCAATGGATTATTTGGGCTTTGGTGCAGGACGCTGTTATCCTGTATACTGACTTTTTTCCCGATGATGGTTGGGGATACATCACCGCGAATGACGGAATTGAACCAAATTGATGTTTCGTCGCCAATTTTGACATCACCTGTCACGACAGCATTCTCAGCAATATAAGCGCTTTCGGCGATTTCAGGTTCTTTGCCTTTATACGGATAAATAATCATTTTCAATCATTTCCTTTCCGAAGTGAATGTTTTTATGTATTATTTTAATATACCGTATGCAAATACACTTGGCTATTTATAATAGCAATGTACAACTTGTTAGATTTCTTTTTTGTCGAAAATCACGAATATGGTTATAATTTATATATATTATTTTAACTATCATGGATCGTACACAACAAGTGAAAAGTGAAAGGGGGATTTCGAATGTGGAAATGGGAGACAGAAGGAGACGCAAAGGGCGTCATTGTCATCATTCATGGGGCAATGGAACATCACGGACGTTATAAGTGGGTAACACAAATGTGGCTTTCGGCTGGATACCATGTCGTCATGGGCGACCTTCCTGGGCAGGGTATGACAACTCGCGCCTACCGGGGACATATCGATTCCTTTGATGAGTATTTGGACGAAGTGAAAAGCTGGATAGAAGAGGCTTACGAATATTCGTTGCCGGTCTTTTTACTTGGACACAGCATGGGCGGTTTGATTTCGATACGCCTTCTTCAGGAAGAGGAATGGGACATTGCAGGGGTGATTCTTTCTTCTCCATGCTTGGGCCTCGTGACGAAGCCGCCGAAGTTCCTGACAACCATCTCGCATGGTTTGAATATCGTGATGCCTAAGTTCAGGGTTGAATCCGGATTGACACCTGAAATGGCGACGAGAAGTGCGGAAATCCGTGAATCCGATAGAAACGATACATTATATATCACAAAGGTTTCGGTTCGCTGGTATCGCGAGCTTGCACAGGCTATGAAGGATGCTTTTGAAGAAATTCCTGATTTCCAGGATGTGCCGCTTTTGGTCATGCAGGGCGGAGATGACCGAGTCGTGAACAAGAAGGCGGTTCGTGAGTGGTTTAATTATAACTTGGCCAGTGAAAAGCAATATAAGGAATGGCCTAAGCTATATCATGAAATCTTCAATGAACCAGAACGTGATGATGTATTTCAATATGCGCTGAGTTTTGTTGAGAACCGTTTAAAAATATTAGGGTATGTCGTTTGATCAGTACATACTTAAGGATAAATAAAAAACTGCCGAGGTTAGACCTTTGGCAGTTTTTTATTTGAATCAGCCTGCGTTTTTAAGCAATTCGTTTGACTTGATCACCGGGGCCCAGTAAGTAACCGGGTACATAAATTGGTTCAAGTGTGTAAGTTCTTTTTTATTCGATAATGCTGTGGATAGAAGAAAGATGGATTTGAAGGTTAAGTCATTGGCGAATAGGTCCAAAAGCGTCGCTTTCATATTCATGATCGCTTCATGGTTTTGAGTGGAAATCATTAAATCGAGTTGTGGCAGGAACCTATCAAAATGGTGATCGAATTGTTTAAGGTCCTCCATGGTTTTTTGGTTTTCTGTCAACGAGTTAAGCGAGCTGACAAACTCCCCGTATTGTTCACTTGAATCCCTTTTGATTTTTTCAGTTAATATATCCGTCAGTAATGAAGTAGGCAAATGTTCCATTTTCTGCACCCTCTTATCTATTTTCTATCATTATAATCATTATAGACACAAAATTCAAAATGTTGTGATTGGTAATTCTGCTTCTGCGAGTTGGGATTGAAAAAACACCGTTCGTTCGAACGGTGTCAAAAGTCTTCATCTTTTTTCAATCGCGACAATGAATGGCGGATTGTTTGATTGGTTGATGAACCCGTATTTCAGGATATGGGCTTTCTGTTGAGGGAAGTTCTGTACATAATCCATCAATGCATCCCGTTCTGCCGATCCCCCTGGATGACCATGGTAAATGACAAGGATGATGATGCCTTCAGGTGCCAGCAATTCAAATAGCTGTTCAATGGCTGATATCGTCGTATCGGCTTGGGTGATGATTGATTTGTCACCGCCAGGAAGGTAGCCCAGGTTGAATATGGCACCCGTGACCTTTCCGGAATGCTCTTTCCTGATGTATTTGCTCAAATGTTGATGCCCATCGTGAATGAGGGTGCAGCACTCTTGTAAATTCTCGGCCTTTAGTTTCGCCGCTGTGGTTTGAATTGCTTCTTTTTGAATATCAAAACTATAGACATGCCCGTTTTCACCTGTAAGTCCTGCAAGAAAGACCGTATCAAAACCGTTACCCATAGTGCAATCAATGGTTATATCCCCGGGATGGACCGCTTTTTCCAGCAGAATCCTGGCGAATGGCAAAATTCGGTCAAGCTTCATTATTGTACCTCCGCATGATGATTTTTTCCCTGCCAGCTGTTACGGCGTTTCAATTCGGCATCAATGGCATTCAAGACATCCCATTTATTGACGCTCCACATTGGACCGATCATCAAATCGATCGGACCGTCACCCGTAATGCGGTGAACGATCATTTCTGGAGGGATTATTTCCAGCTGGTCGCATACCAGGCTGACATAATCGTCACGGTCAAGAAACTCGAGCAGGCCTTTTTCGTATTGTTTGACCATCGGTGTCCCTTTTAATAAATGAAGCAAATGGATCTTTATCCCCTGCACATCGAGTTTGGCAACTTCCCGGGCTGTTTCCAGCATCATGCCGTAATCTTCCTGAGGAAGGCCATTGATGATATGGGAGCATATGCGGATGCCGTGTTTCCGCAGTTTATCGACGCCTTCTTTGTAGCAATCGAAATCATGGGCACGGTTAATCATCGTCGCGGTCTTTTCATGGACCGTCTGGAGACCCAACTCCACCCAAAGGTAGGTCCGTTCGTTCAATTCGGCTAAATACTCGACTACATCATCTGGAAGGCAATCCGGACGTGTCGCAATGGAGAGCCCGACGACACCCTCCTGGGTCAATACACTTTCATATTTCTCGCGAAGTTCTTCCACTGGGGCATGCGTATTCGTGAACGCTTGGAAATAGGCCATATATTTTCCATCTTTCCATTTATGATGCATCCGTTCGCTGATCTTCTGAAACTGAACGTCGAGGGGTTCAACCCTGCTGCCCGCAAAGTCACCAGAGCCTGAGGCACTGCAGAAGGTACAGCCACCATGCGCGACGGTGCCATCACGGTTCGGGCAGTCAAAACCGCCATCCAGGGCAACTTTAAAAACCTTATGTCCAAAATGTTCCCTCAGGTGGTAATTCCATGTATGATATCGTTTGTTATCCGTTGCATATATAAACGGGTTTGCCTGATTCAAATCAGCAACCTCCTAAATAAATTAAATCGCAACATATATTATACTACATTCTCGCAGCTAGGTCTTTTTTTGAAAAATAAGCGTATACTGTATACTTGAGGGCTAAACATTTTGCTGCTATTTCGAGTATATCTTTGAATGACTATATCCAATCGGGAGCTGATGGACATGACCGGTCAAGTTGAAGAAGCGATTAATCAAATGAAAAAGAAATTAGCCGAAAATAATCAGGTGATCGAAGTAAATGAAGATGGATTCATATACAAAGCCACTTGCACCTTCAATTCACCTGCTTCGGATGAACAAATTCATTCCTTTGAAAAGAAAACCGGACTGCTTCTGCCCGAGGATTATAAGGAGTTTTTAAAAATAACCAATGGATGCCGTCTGTTCGATAATGTGGAATCGGGCGGGGAAAATGATTTATACAGCCTGGATGATATTATTAATTACACATATGAAAATTCCTATGAGGGATGCTATAAAGTGGCCTGCATTTATCAAGATAATATCGTCATTGATGGGGAAGCCGTCGCTAAAGGCGATAAGGAGTATTTAATGGTAAAAGGCCATATCGATGATTTTGAAGAAGGCGAGAAACTCCACATGGGTTTTGCCGAATGGATCGAGCAATTCATTTCCCATCAAGGTGAGAAGTTTTGGGATAAAGGTTGATTGCTCAAAAAAAATGATAATCCACCCGTTATTTGCTCAAACTAGACAAGATGATTCCGAATCATCCAAATGAGACGCGAAGGAGAGGGTTTGAAATGGCAACCAGACAATCCGTCGATCATTTTTTAGAGCAATGTGAAGGTGCTCTCCATTTTGCAGAGTTTGAATTTAACGAGGCTTCACGGCAGGAGCATTACGATGATGAACAATTTCAAAATTCGCAAAGGTATATCGAAGAGGCTTTGACGGACATGGAACGATTGTATGCCAGTTCGAATGACCAGCAACGAGAAATGCTTTCGCGGATGAAGCAGCAGTTAAATCAATTGAGGAATGAAATGACTTTACTGCGACATTAAATGGAAGCAAGGGAGCTATGAATGAATAGCTCCCTTTTTTGCACGAATTTTCCTGAATTCGCATATATAATAAAAAACCTGTCGATAATGTTTATGTACGGCTATTGCAATTATCGGTGAAATTGACTAGAATGAAATAAAATCAATATTCTCATAAAGACTATGATGAGGAATAGTAGCGGTTTAAACCAGTAAAGAGAGTTGACGGGTGGTGCAAGTCAACCTGGGACGGTCGCGAACTCGCCTTGGAGTCCCGGGTGTGAATTAATAAGTAATGCCTGGCGTTTTAATCCATGTTACGGATGTTTTAAGCTGGGCGGATTTTAGCTATCGCCAATGTGGGTGGTACCGCGGGAAGATATACATAATCCTCTCGTCCCTATTTTGGGATGAGGGGTTTTTTATTGTTTTTTATACGGAAATTAGGAGGAAATCATATGAGTTTTGACCATAGAAGCATAGAAACGAAATGGCAAAAGTATTGGGAAGGCAATAAGACATTCAAAACGGGTGAAGAAAGCGGCAAACGCAAATTCTACGCGCTGGATATGTTCCCATATCCTTCAGGGGCAGGTCTTCATGTGGGGCACCCGGAAGGTTATACGGCAAGCGATATCCTGGCACGGATGAAACGGGCGCAGGGGTATAATGTATTGCATCCGATCGGCTGGGACGCTTTTGGACTTCCGGCAGAGCAATATGCGATCGATACGGGAAATGATCCAGCCGAATTCACGGAGCACAACATCAACACGTTCCGCCGCCAAATCAAAGCCCTAGGTTTTTCTTATGACTGGGATCGTGAAATAAACACGACAGATCCCGACTATTACAAATGGACGCAATGGATTTTCTTGAAATTATATGAAAAGGGCCTTGCATATATTGATGAAGTTGCAGTTAACTGGTGTCCGGCACTTGGCACGGTATTGGCTAATGAAGAAGTCATCGATGGGAAAAGTGAGCGTGGGGGCCATCCGGTTGAGCGTCGCCCGATGAAACAGTGGATGCTTCGTATCACTGCGTATGCAGACCGCTTGATTGACGATCTGAACGATGTGGATTGGCCGGAAAACATCAAGGATATGCAGCGTAACTGGATTGGCCGTTCCGAGGGAGCGGAGGTTACTTTCAATATTGATGGCTTTGATGATACATTCACGGTGTTCACGACTCGTCCGGATACGTTATTTGGTGCAACATATGCCGTATTGGCACCTGAACATCCGTTTGTCGATAAAATTACCACGGCTGACCAAAGGGCAGCAGTTGAAGCTTACTTAGATGAAGTGAAACATAAAAGCGACTTAGAAAGAACAGACTTGGCCAAGGATAAATCAGGCGTGTTCACGGGGGCTTATGCCATTAACCCGGTAAACGGCGAAAAAATGCCGATCTGGATAGCCGATTACGTGTTGATCAGCTATGGAACGGGTGCGATCATGGCGGTTCCTGCCCATGATGAGCGTGATTATGAATTTGCAGTCAAGTTCGACTTGCCGATCAAGGAAGTCGTAGCTGGCGGAGATGTGACAAGTGAAGCATATACAGGCGATGGACTTCATGTGAATTCGGAATTCCTTGATGGATTGAATAAAGAAGAAGGCATTTCGACGATGATCAAATGGCTGGAAGAAAAAGAAATCGGTACGAAGAAAATAACATACCGTCTTCGCGACTGGTTATTCAGCCGTCAGCGTTACTGGGGTGAACCAATTCCGATCATCCATTGGGAAGACGGCACGATGTCTGCAGTGAAGGAAGAAGATCTTCCATTGATTTTACCGAAAGCTACGGACATCAAGCCTTCAGGTACAGGCGAATCACCACTTGCAAACATATCGGAATGGGTGAATGTAACGGATGAAAATGGACGAAAAGGGCGCCGTGAGACAAACACGATGCCACAGTGGGCAGGCAGCAGCTGGTACTTCCTTCGTTATATCGATCCGGACAACAAGGAAGCACTTGCAGATCCTGAAAAATTAAAAGAATGGATGCAGGTCGACATTTATATTGGCGGCGCTGAGCATGCGGTGCTTCACTTGCTTTACGCTCGTTTCTGGCATAAATTCCTGTACGATATCGGTGTCGTGCCAACGAAGGAGCCATTCCAAAACCTATTTAACCAAGGAATGATCCTTGGCGAGAATAATGAAAAAATGAGTAAATCAAAAGGGAATGTCGTGAACCCGGATGATATCGTTGAAAGCCATGGTGCCGATACACTTCGCATGTACGAAATGTTCATGGGGCCATTGGATGCTTCGATTGCCTGGTCCACAAACGGATTGGACGGTTCCCGCCGATTCCTTGACCGTATCTGGCGTTTATTAGTCAACGATGACGGTACGATCACAGATAAGATGACCGAAACGGATGACACGGGCAAGCTTGAAAAAGTCTATCATCAAACGGTTAAAAAAGTGACCGAGAACTATGAGGAATTGAAATTCAATACGGCGATATCACAATTGATGGTATTCATTAATGATGCTTATAAAGCGGATTCGCTTCCTAAAGTATATATCGAAGGCTTCGTAAAGCTGCTTGCACCAGTTGCACCTCACATTGCCGAGGAGCTTTGGTCTAAACTGGGCCATTCCGAGAGCATCACGTACGGTACATGGCCGGCGTTCGATGAAGCTAAGTTAGTGGATAACGAAGTCGAAATCGTCATCCAAATCAACGGAAAAGTTAAAGCGAAATTAATGGTGCCGACTGACACTACGAGAGAAAAACTGGAAGAAATCGCGATGGGTGATGATTCCATCAAAGAACAAATCGATGGGAAAACCATTCGTAAAGTGATTGCCGTACCAGGCAAATTAGTCAATATCGTCGCAAACTAAATAAAAATGATTGGAAGCTGTCCCGCATATTTTTCTGCTGGGACAGCTTTTTTTCGTGGCATTGGCTGACCATAGGAATTAGGTCATGTTAGGATACTCACCGATTTAAATCTATTAGCGATCAATCTACCAATTAGGCTACTATCGTCATGAGAGGAACATCGGAACGTAAATATCTTGCTTAATTGGTTCATGCGAATCATTTTTCAGCTCTATGGCCAAATAAATTAAGCATTTGACATAAAAAAGGGAAAAAATTGGTTGATAAAATTTTACAGTGTGATAGTTTGGTATAGTACTGTTATTTTTTAACCAATTATTGGAGGGAAAACCGTGAAATTTAAGAATGTGAGTCGAATTACGGCGTGTGCACTTATTTTTGCACTGATTTTCAGCTTGATGGTTCCGCTGAATTCTCAAGCAGCAGCTGCAACACCCATTGAAAATGTAAAAGCGATTAAAAATGGGGACACTCTGGACGGAAAGTTTGAAAAACCGGATGTTCAATGGTACCAAATCAGTCCCACAACAGAAGAAGTACAAAAGTTCTCCCATATTGAGTTCGAAGTCAATTCGGACAAAATCTTGAATATCTCCGTATATCAAGATAAAGGAAAAGCAGAAAAAGATGAGAGCAATTATATTGTCTCTTCTTATCCTGATGAAAAAGCTGTAGTCGATTTCCCATATGCTTGGGAAGGCACATATTATGTTAAAGTTGAATATTTCGGCGATACGGATGATGAGGGAAATCCCATTCCGGATAAGGAAAATGTAGCTGAATACTCCATCAATGCGCATTCAGTGACATTGCCGCCATCTGCCGGGGACGAAGGAGAGGAGCTAGAATCTTGCCCGGTTGAAGTGAGTGTAAATGATAAGAAAACTGGAGAATCCATGTTGAAAACACTCCGCGTGTTTAGAGATGAAGTTCTCACGAAGTCGTCTGAGGGACGTACCCTTTCCTCTTTATACTATAAAGCTTCGCCATTCCTGGCCCTTCATCTGGCTGGTAATAAAACGGCAAGGGAAGCCGTTTATAATCACTTAGTCGAGATTAAGCCCCTTATCGAGGATCTTAATGAAAATGGAGCAAGCAGTACTGCAGTCATTAGCAACAAGCAGCAAGAGGCGATTAAGGCCTTATTCAATAAATCGGCAGACGTCGCTCCGGCGGGATTGAAAAAGGATATGGACGCCATTGCAAAGAAAATCAATCTTGATAAACTTGCAGGTGAGAGAATCGTCGATATCGCAAGCAAAGCGGGAATCGAACTTCCTGCTTCGAAAAATGTAAAGAATAAATATATCGTCAAACTTAAACCTGGGAAGTCATTAAGCGCTGTCCAATCCAAGATAAGCGGAAAAGGATATGGAACATTATCGGCGCCTAAGCAACAAGAGGTTCTGTATGATGATATGTATGTTGTAGAGTTAAAGAACCAAGCTAAAATGAGCACAGCAGCTCTATCCGGTATCGAAAAACTTCCAGAAGTGGAATATATCGAAGCGGTAAAAACGTACAAAGCACTTTCTGCCGACATTCAATCTCCGTATCAATGGTCTTTAGATAACGCCGGCGGGGAAGAAGGCATTAAGGGAGCGGACATTGATAACGAAAAACTGCAGAACCTTATTAAGAAACGTAATTTAAAAGATACGTTGGTAGCGGTTATCGACACAGGTGTCGATGATTCACTGGCGGATCTACAGAGTGTCGTTGAAATGGAGTCCGGTAAGAATTTCATCGATAAGAAAGAAAAAGCAATCGATGACAATGGTCATGGTACACATGTATCCGGAATCATCGCTGCCAAAGCAGATAACGGTTATTCTATGCAAGGAATCAATCAAGTAGCTAAAATCATGCCTGTGAAGGTCTTGGACTCTTCAGGTTATGGAGACAATGAGAAAATTGCTCTAGGCATTAAATATGCCGTGGATCATGGTGCAAAGGTCATAAACCTTAGCTTGGGCGGAGAATATAGCAGGACGATTGAATATGCCTTGAAACATGCGGCTGCCAAGAATGTAATGGTTGTCGTAGCAAGCGGTAATGATGGTATGGAAGGTCTTTCTTATCCTGCATCATCAAAATATGCCATATCAGTCGGTGCAACCAATGCCCTTGATTTAGTTTCCGATTATTCCAATTATGGATCGAAGTTGGACATGGTCGCTCCGGGAACAGCCATTCCGAGCCTTGTGCCTAACGGGAATGTTACTTACATGGATGGTACATCAATGGCAGCTCCCCATGTTGCGGCAGCCACGGCCTTATTATTATCCGGAAACCCTGGGTTGAAAGTGAATGAAGTAAGGGAAATCCTTCATGAGACATCGGAATATGTCGCTTTTGAAGAAGAAGATAATGTAGACCCTTATGAGGACTATGAACCAGAAGATGGAGAAATCATCATACCGGAAGAAGAACTTCCTGTCGGGAAAGATTTAGTCTCCGGATATGGAAGGCTGAATGCTTACAGTGCTCTTAGTGCAGTGGATTTACAAGCTAAAGTCAATCTTGTGATGGATACGCAAACAAAACTGACTGGTTCAGCTAAAAAAGGTTCAATAATCGAAGTGAAAAGCGGAAGCAAAACGCTCGGTAAAGGAACGGCGTCATCCAACGGAACGTTCAGCGTTACGATTCCGGTTCAAAAAGCTGCGCAGCAACTTACTGTGAATATCTCTGACTCTTCAAAACTAGCAGTATCATCAATCAAAGTATTCGTGAATAAGGGTGCAACCCCTAACAAGCCAACTGTTAAAGCTTTAAGTGACAAAGATACGTATGTAACGGGTCAATCGCAAGCGGACATGAAAATCTCGATCAAAAATAGTGCCAAAAAAGTGATTGGTTCAGGTAACACGGACAGCAAAGGGAATTTCAAAGTGAAAATCAGCAAGCAAAAGGCCGGCACTAAACTTTCAGTCACAGCTACAGACTTAGCGAAACGTGAAAGCAAGGCGGCAACCGTGACGGTTCTCGATAAAACCGCCCCGGATGCACCGAAAGTGAATGAAGTAAGCGATAAAGCTACTTCAGTAACTGGTAAAGCGGAAATCGGTTCAACCGTAACAGTAAAGCACAGCAATAAAAACATCGGAACGGCAAAAGCTGATAGTAAGGGGAACTTCTCCGTCAAGATCAGCAAGAAAAAAGCAGGCTCCGCATTATATGTCTCAGCAAAAGACAAAGCGGGCAATGCAGGAAAAGCAGCAAAAGTAACGGTTAAAGATAAAACCGCTCCAGGTACACCGAAAGTGAATGAAGTAAACGATAAAGCAACAAAAGTAACTGGTAAAGCGGAAATCGGTTCAACCGTTACCGTGAAGTACAGCAATAAAAACATCGGAACGGCAAAAGCTGATAGTAAGGGGAACTTCTCCATCAAAATCAGCAAGAAAAAAGCAGGCTCCGCATTATATGTCTCAGCAAAAGACAAAGCGGGCAATACAGGAAAAGCAGCAAAAGTAACCGTAAAGAAAGCTAAATAGCAACAGGGGAAGGCCGTTTAACTACATGTTAAACGGCCTTTTTTTGTGTGAAAACGAATCAAAATACTGCTCCTCATCGGCGGTGTTTTTGCTATGAGCGTGCCTTTTTCCGGGCCGTGATGCTAGAAAATTATTTATCATTGCATTTTCATTTCATGATGTCAGATGTGGCATGTCCCATTTTAATTATGAAACTTCACATACTTGCCATTCATATATCATTAATCTGTTCAAAAATAAATTTCAGGAGAAAATATGATGAAAAGAAGAAAGGAAAGAGTAATAGCATTAGGTACTATTTTAGCTTGCTCAATCGGGTTAGGAACGCTTTCAGTTGAAGCTGGGAATGAGAATTCGGTATATTCCTTTAAGATTAAGAAAGAGCAAGGCAACGAATATACACATACAAAGTATCGCCAAACGACTACAGAACGGAATACATGGAAGGTGAGAATGTATCATTCACAAGAAGGTACGAATACTTATACGACATATTGGGTGGAAAGAAGCGATGGCACGAACGTATCTCCTGCAGTGAAAGTTACAGCAGGTAGCAGCGGTGAAAAAAGTGGGCGCAACCATTATGTTAAAGGCAATGCAGGTGCCAATGCCGCTAATGTTAGGTTAACGGCTGAGAATAATAATTATAGCTCTAGTACCTATACTGTAGAGGGATATTGGGATGAAGAGACAGGGAGAATACTACCTGGACAATATAAGACTTATTACACCACTGAATATAATAAATAAAAAATGATGAATATGGTGAAGCCACCTTGGATGATTGTTGATTCAAGGTGGCCTTATAAAGGGAGACAAAATGAATAGTTATTATTATCGATTAACAAATAATAAAAAAGCAAAGTTCATCGTGTTATGTATTGTGGCGATTGTCATTATTGATATTTTTATTTTGATCGGCAATGTTTTAGAGTCATGGATCATGCCCCATCTAGCCACTTTTTTAGCGGCAAGTTCATTAGGTCATATGATGCAAATACTACTAATCTGGTTTTTGCCCATTTTTCTATTGATCATGTGCGCCGACAGCTATATTCAAGACTATAAAACAGGCTACCGATATATCGTAGCGACCAAAAAAGGGCGATACTCTTATTATAAAACGATGTTATTGGGAAATATGTCATTTTCCTTTTTAGTGGTGGTTGGTTGCTTGCTATTAAACATGATTATTGCATATTTTGTCTAAATAAAAGCATAGCCGCGTTAACTTTACTCGTATTGATAAGCGGATTCCTTATCTATAAAGTGTACATTGTTCCATCAGCGATGAGTGCCGCTAATAGAAATACGGAAAATAATGCTGCTTCCTATAAGGTGTTGGAATCACAAAACATCATTGTCGGGGGAGATATCGATCAGGGTTATTATGATATTAAAGCTCTCGATAGTGAAGCTGTAGTTGCTGGCAATAAAATGCACAAAAATGCTGTACTGCATGCAGAGCCTTCATATATGAATGAAAATTTCTCGATTAAAGGGAAGATTGAATTCAAGCCTTCTGAATTTGAAAAAGTCGTGAAAAAAAATCAAAAAATCATCATGAAAGATCCTGGTCATTATGTGGTCGGTACAGAGATCCCAGCGGGGAATTATGTACTATTAAGAACAAGCGATAAAATTGGAGTGTTTGTCGATATAAAAGATGAAACGGAAACCGAAAGCTTGCAAACGATTCAATGGGATATCGACGAAAAAGTGAAAAAGCCAATCGTGATCGAACTGAAAAAGGGCTATAACGTATATATCGATAAAACGGGAAAAGATGGTTATATATCGAATGAAGGTGATCTAATATTGGTGAGAAATAATGAGGACTGAGTAATTTAAGGGGATTTAATACCAGCTTAATTGAGTGATAAGTTTTCTTAGATTCAAATTCCATGATCGCTTCTTAAAATATTAATATTTATTGCCTACCGAAATGATAAGGAATCAAGCTCAAAAGCGGATTCCTTATTTCAAATGTATATACCTAGGGCGGGATTTTCGAGGGTCATTATATCCGCCGGTTATTTGATGTCCGAGAGAGCTCGCGATGACTACTGCTGCAAAGAGGAGGATGATTTTCTTCAAATTAATGATCTTCTTTCCGTTTTATTATTTTTAAAGATTACACCCAAATACCTCTTCCTTCAACCCGTTTTTAAAATGTAGAAAAATTTACATCCATCCTATAACTTGGACTTACTCATCTTTCAAATGAGTAAAATCAGTCATCCAATGGTTTTTTCATCATCAACCATTAGATGACAACCCTTTTTGATTCTTCAAACGCCTCATTTATTTTCTCGAAGTCATAGAGTTTAACGATCCACTTTTGCAATAGTATCGTGCTAAAACAAACTTGCCCCTGCATTTGTCAGCTCATTTAGTGAATTCACTTCTCAGGAGGTAGACAACATCGTATTCCTTCAACTCGTCCATATGTCCTTCCATATCACCATAAAAATCAGTGGAAAGTGAACGTATGCCTTCATTTCCGCTTGAGTAACATATACTCGCCAATGCAAGCTTGTTTATGCTGTTTATTTTGAGTTTGCCAGCACTGCCCCATACGCTGGAATCCATTTCATCAATGGTTTCAGGATAAGTAACCGTATCCGTACCATCATCGTTTTGGATGCTGACGCTGAACATCGATCGTCTTTGATCATCATCCGTTTTCGATGTCGTAAAGATGATTGTCCCATTCTTTTCAATCCCCGTTGTCATGCGTCCTATTTCAGGTTCGACAAGTTTGCCAAATTCATATTTTTCGACCCAGACGGACATCTCCTTGTATGTATCATCCACACTGAAATTGATAAGAAAGGAATGTTCACTTGAATTCTCCAGGATGGCTTTCTCCCTTGCTGTCAGCTCAGGAACTGAAAGGATATTCTCGGATTTTGGCTCACCGGCCTTACAGGCAACTAAAGAAAATGAGAGCAGGGAAAGGATAATGGATAAAATGATTTTTTTCATGATTTTCACCCCTTGAATACTAATGACCTAATCAAATCCAATTCTTATATATTATAACATTATATTGAAAAACGGAATCTGAACGCGGGAAAAAGGCAAGCGATCGGTATGCTTGCCTATTTTCGCATTTAGAAAGGTTGGGAAAGAGCCTTATTGGCAACATCGACGTCATTTTGAAGCAATTGGTTCAAATCGTAAGCAGGATAGAGGTTTCTTTCATAAAGGTAGTTGAATATCTTGGCATGGGTATCGATGGCTCCATTTAAATGTTTCTTAAATACCTTTCGAAGGGAAGGGGTGGCTGTTTCCGTAATCGCCATTGCGTAATTTTTGATAGATGATTTGGCAAAGCCCAGCAATTCCCCGGCAGCGGCGGCCGATGCGTCATCCCTTGATACATCGTCATCCCTGTCCGTTTTAGGCGTCAACGGGTAAAATTGCAGCAGATCCATGATGTTTTGGGTAAGGGTATCGATTGTTTGCTTATAAATCGTTTTTAGAATTGGGTCTTTTATTTTTGGGTAAGCTTTTTTAAATTTCATAAGGGCATTGGACTGAGCGGCAACCAACTCATGAAGCTCGAGTGTTTCATGCCAAGCAAGATGTGGATAGGTGGGTTGCATTTAAATTCCTCCTGAACGAATAATCTTGATACATTATTCGTTCAGTGGGCTATAGGCAAGTTGTCTAGTTGAAATATTTATGGGAAGAACTGGTCCCATCTACGATTACCATTAACCGTTTAGAAGGCCATATTTTATTGATATTGCTCGAGAACAGAGAAGAACTTTTTGGCAAATTGGTAAAAAAGTTTTTCTGATGGAGCCAAGTCCCTGTTTTTAGGAGTGATGATGCCGACAGTCCGTTTGACTTCGGGTGTATCGATCGGGATCTTGACAGTCAGTCTTGGAATGACTTCATAAAAAGTACTGTCAGGGAGCAGACTGACTCCGATTCCGGCAGAAACGAGCCCTTTTATGGAATCCATGTCTTCACCTTCCGAGGCGATATTCGGTGCAAAACCGGCTGCTTTGCACGCCTCGAGTGCAATAGTGTGAAAGATGTATCCTTTGGGAAACAAGACGAAGGGATCATTTCTTAAATCACTTAGGCGCAGACTCTTTCTTTCAGCCAAAGGGTGAGTTATGGGAAGTAAAGCCGATATGTTTTCCGTGAACAGGATATGACCTTCAATATCTGGATCGTTTGTCGGAATCGGCCCAAGAAAGGCTAATCCGATTTCGCGATTTTTGACAGCTTCCTTTAAAGAGGAATAAGATCCCTGTCTTAAGTGGAAGCCGATATTTGGCTGCTCATCTTTAAAGGCGGAAATGACGGTAGGCAGTAAATGGGTGGAAAGGCTGGTCGGGAACCCGATTTTAATGCTTCCGTGTTCAGGGTCCAAAAACTCCTCAATTTGATATTTAGCATATTCAATCGCCTGTATCGCCGTTTTGGCATGGATTAAGAAAATTTTACCAATTGGAGTCAATTGGATATTCCGGCCGATTTTCTCGAATAACAGAACGCCAAGTTCATCTTCCAATCTGGATATTTGCCGGCTGATTGCAGATTGTGCGATATGCAGGTGCTCTGCGGCTTCTGAGACGTGTTCTCTCTCGGCGACTTCAACAAAATAACGTAATTGTCGTAGTTCCATTTATTCATCCTCCTGCCATTCATCTCAAATTGAGATGGATTCTACTTGAATTATATATTGTTTATATCGATTTGAAAACCTAGAATAAATGTAAGTGACATAACGGTGTAAGAATACGATGGGGGCGATTAATATGACATACAATCAAATACCAAAAGCACAAGGGCTCTACCATCCTGAATTTGAACATGATGCATGTGGGATCGGTTTATATGCTCATTTAAAAGGGCTTGCTACACATGACATCGTCAAACAAGGACTGAATATGCTGTGCCAATTAGATCATCGCGGCGGACAAGGCAGCGATCCGCTTACAGGAGATGGCGCAGGATTAATGGTACAGATTCCTGATGAATATTTCAGGCTGGCATGCCCGGAAATGAATTTGCCGGCAAAAGGACGCTATGGTGTAGGCATGCTCTTTTTCTCTAACAATGATGATGAACGGAATGAAATCGAAGCTCGTTTGAATGCATTTATCGAACAAGAAGGCCAAACGTTATTAGGCTGGAGAACGGTTCCTGTTGATGCAACGAAAATCGGAGAGGTCGGCAAGGAGACATGTCCGACGATTCGCCAAGTATTCATCGGGGCAAGCGAAGGGATGACTGATGATTTAGCTTTTGAGCGTAAATTGTTCATTATCAGAAAACAAGCTGAAAACTGGGCTCGTGAACGCGGCAATCGTTTTTATTTTGCCAGCCTTTCAAGTGCTACGATCGTATACAAAGGATTGTTGACGCCTGAGCAGGTGGATGCTTTTTATCTTGACCTTCAACAGGAGTCCTTCGTTTCGGCTTTCGCTTTAGTGCATTCCCGCTTCAGCACGAATACATTTCCTAGTTGGGAACGGGCACATCCAAACCGTTACCTGATCCATAATGGCGAAATCAATACGCTTAGAGGTAATGTGAATTGGATGAAAGCTCGTGAGCAGCAGTTTGTTTCGGAAGCATTCGGGGATGACCTGCAAAAGGTGCTGCCTATTCTTGATATAGACGGCAGTGATTCCTCGATTCTTGATAATGCACTTGAATTCTTTGTGCTTGCCGGGCGTAAACCGGCACATGCGGCGATGATGCTGATCCCTGAACCGTGGACGGAAAATCCGCATATGACGAAGGAAAAGAAGGCATTTTACGAATATCATAGCATGCTCATGGAGCCATGGGATGGGCCGACGGCCATATCCTTTACGAATGGCAAGCAAATCGGTGCCATCCTGGATCGAAATGGTTTAAGGCCTGCAAGGTATTATGTGACAAAAGATGATTACATCATTTTCTCCTCTGAAGTCGGCGTGATCGATGTGGAGCCGGAGAATGTATTATATAAAGATCGTTTAAGCCCAGGCAGAATGCTTTTAATAGATTTAGAGGAAGGCCGTATTGTTTCCGATGAAGAGATCAAGTCGGAAATGGCTCAGGAAAATCCATACCAGCAATGGCTGGACGAACAACTTGTACAATTAAGTGACGAAGAACCTGTGCTCGAAGGGGAGCCATTGAGTGATTTGTTATTCAGGCAAAAAGCGTTTGGATACACGTATGAAGATGTCCAAAAATATTTACTGCCGGTCATTAACGAAGGCAAAGATCCACTGGGCAGCATGGGGAATGACATTCCGTTAGCGGTCTTATCAGATCGCCCGCAATCGCTATTCAACTATTTCAAGCAATCCTTTGCACAGGTAACCAACCCGCCAATCGATTCGCTTCGTGAACAGATCGTCACGTCAACGATGACATTCCTCGGTGCGGAAGGAGATTTGCTGAAACCGGATGAAACGAACAGCCGCCGCATTCAATTGGATTCACCTGTTTTGACGCCAGGTCAAATGCAGCAGTTGAAAGGAAACGCCTATCCTGAATTCAGGAGCAAAGTCATTCACACTATATTTTCAGAAGATTTAGAGAGTGAACTTGATCGCATCTGTCGTGAAGCGGAACAAGCAATCGCTGATGGAGTAAGCCTTTTGATTTTATCTGACAAGGATATGAGCAAGGAAAAGGCTGCGATACCTTCCCTGCTGGCTGCGAGCGCCCTTCATCAGGAGCTGATCCGTCATGGGAACCGTACAAAAGTGAGCATTATCGTTGAATCCGGGGAAGCGAGGGAAGTCCATCATTATGCGTCCCTGATCGGGTATGGAGTGGATGCGATTTACCCGTACCTTGCTTATGAAACATATAAGCAGGCCGTATTGGAAGGCAGTTTGGCCATCAGCTACGAAGAAACGGTGAGGAAATATGTACGCTCGTTGACGGAAGGCATCGTAAAAGTAATGTCGAAAATGGGGATTTCAACGATTCAAAGTTATCGCGGAGCGCAAATTTTCGAAGCGGTCGGAATCGGTGCTGATGTGATTGAACGCTATTTCAGCGGTACGGCATCGCAGCTTAGTGGGATCGATTTGGAAACGATCGCAGATGAAGCGTTGATTCGTCATAGAAAAGCTGCAGCTGATTCCCTTGACCAAACACTTGAAAGCGGAAGTGATTTTCAATGGAGAAAAACAGGGGAACATCATGCATTCAATCCGAAAACGATCCATACACTGCAATGGGCCTGCCGGAAAGGCGATTATAATTTATTTAAGCAATATTCAAACTTGGCAAATGAAGAGAGACTCGGTTTTTTACGGAATTTATTCTCGTTCGACCAAAAACGCCAAAGCATTTCTATAGATGAAGTTGAATCCGTGGAATCCATCGTCAGCCGATTCAAAACGGGCGCGATGTCATTCGGTTCATTGAGTCAGGAAGCACATGAAACATTAGCGATTGCGATGAACCGTTTAGGCGGAAAAAGCAATAGCGGTGAAGGCGGGGAGCACCCTAGCCGTTACCAACTGGATGAAAACGGCGATGACCGCCGCAGCGGAATTAAACAAATTGCGTCCGGTCGTTTTGGAGTGAAAAGCCATTACCTTGTTAATGCCGATGAACTTCAAATCAAAATGGCGCAAGGTGCAAAGCCGGGTGAAGGCGGCCAGCTGCCTGGAAACAAAGTATACCCTTGGGTCGCAGAGGTCCGTGGTTCCACACCGGGTGTCGGCCTTATTTCACCGCCTCCGCATCATGATATCTATTCGATTGAAGATCTGGCACAACTGATCCATGATTTGAAAAATGCGAACCGTGATGCCAGAATCAGCGTCAAGCTTGTGTCAAAAGCAGGAGTAGGCACGATTGCAGCCGGTGTGGCCAAAGGAGCCGCAGATGTCATCGTTATCAGCGGGTATGATGGCGGTACGGGCGCATCACCAAAAACGAGTATCAAACATACTGGTCTTCCTTGGGAGCTGGGCCTTGCCGAAGCACACCAAACATTGATGCTGAATGGCCTGCGAAGCCGTGTAGTCCTTGAAACGGATGGAAAATTAATGACGGGACGCGATGTGGTCATGGCAGCTATCCTTGGAGCGGAAGAATTCGGCTTCGCTACAGCACCGCTTGTGGTCCTTGGCTGTGTCATGATGCGTGCTTGCCATTTGGATACATGTCCTGTCGGGGTAGCTACTCAAAACCCTGAGCTTCGCAGCAAATTCACTGGAGATCCCGATCATGTCGTGAATTTCATGCGCTTCATCGCTGAGGAAGTCCGGGAAACGATGGCTGAGCTTGGTTTTAGAACATTGGAAGAAATGGTCGGCCGCACTGATGTTTTACAAGTTAGCGAGCGGGCGCAAAACCATTGGAAAGCGAAGCATCTGGACTTGACGACACTACTTTTCCAACCGGAGGGGATACGTACTTATCAACTTCCTCAAAACCATAAAATAGAAGAATCCTTGGATATCCGTGAGATTTTACCTGTTGTGGAGCCTGCTTTAATTGATCAAACCCAAGTGGATGTCAGCTTCCCGATTACAAACGTGAACCGTGTGGTCGGAACGATTGTCGGCAGTGAAGTATCCAAACGCTATGGTGAGGAAGGGTTGCCTGAAGATACGATCACACTTCGTTTTACAGGATCGGCGGGCCAGAGCTTCGGTGCGTTCATTCCAAAAGGGATGTCGATGTATTTGACAGGTGATGTCAATGACTATGTTGGAAAAGGCTTATCTGGCGGAAAGATCATTGTCACGGCACCTTCTGGCAATCAGATCGAGGCCGGGGACAATGTAATTGCCGGAAATATCGCCTTATATGGTGCAACAAGCGGCGAGGCCTACATTAATGGCCGTGCAGGGGAACGATTTGCCGTACGGAACAGTGGAGTCAATGTCGTCGTTGAAGGAATTGGAGACCATGGCTGTGAGTATATGACAGGCGGACGCGTGGTCATCCTGGGTGACGTCGGCAAAAACTTTGCGGCAGGCATGTCAGGCGGCATCGCTTATGTACTTGCTGATGATGCAGAAGAATTCAAGGCATTATGCAATGGTGAAATGATAGAATTCGAGACGCTTGATAATATGGATGATGCCAACGAGGTAAAAGAAATGCTTTACAGCCACCTTCATTATACAGAAAGTGCCAAAGCATCGTATGTACTGGAAAACTGGGAGGATTTCGCTAAGAAATTCGTAAAAGTCATTCCGAAAGATTACAAACGGATGATCAAAAGCATCAATGAGCAGAAGCGTGCAGGGCTGACGGATGAAGAAGCGATCATGAGTGCATTTCAAGCAAATGCCGTTCAAGATAAAAAAATCACTAAACAAGCTGTGATGCAGTAAGGAAGGGGAGAGAAAGATGGGAAAAGCAACAGGATTTATGGATTATCCGCGAGAAAAACCAAAAGACCGGAATCCTCTCACTCGTTTAAACGACTGGAGAGAGTATACAGCTCCTTTCTCTGATGAAAAGTTAAGTACACAGGGAGCGCGGTGTATGGACTGCGCCACCCCTTTCTGCCATATGGGCATGGAATTGAACCGAGTCACAACGGGCTGTCCGATTCATAATCTGATTCCGGAGTGGAATGATTTGGTGTATCGCGGCAGATGGAAAGAAGCATTGGACCGTTTATCGAAAACGAATAATTTCCCTGAATTCACCGGGCGCGTCTGCCCGGCCCCTTGTGAAGGGTCTTGTACGGTAGCGATAAGCGATCCTGCCGTTACCATCAAGAACATTGAACGGACCATCATCGATAAAGGATTTGAAAATGGCTGGATCACGCCTCGCATCCCTGAAAGCAGGACCGGCAAGAAAATTGCCATCATCGGTTCAGGGCCGGCAGGATTGGCGAGTGCCGACCAGTTGAATCAAGCAGGTCATTCGGTCACGGTTTATGAGCGTTCAGACCGTGCAGGCGGGCTGTTGACATACGGCATCCCGAACATGAAGCTTGAAAAAGATGTCGTTGCACGCCGGATCAAATTATTGACCCAGGAAGGCATCGATTTCATTACCAATACAGAAGTAGGCAAAGATATAACAGCCGAAGAACTGCAAGATCAGTATGATGCAGTCATCCTTTGCACAGGTGCCCAAAAGCAGCGTGACCTGAAAATTGAAGGACGTGAAGCAACAGGCATTCACCTTGCAATGGATTACTTGACGACTTCGACTAAAAGCCTGCTGGACTCCAATTTTGAGGACGGCAAGTTTTTAGACACTAAGGGGAAGGACGTCATCGTCATCGGCGGCGGGGATACAGGGGCTGACTGTGTCGCGACTGCCCTTCGCCAGGAATGTAAGAGCGTCGTACAATTCGGGAAGCATCCAATCCTTCCGACGGCCCGTACATCTGATAATATGTGGCCAGCCTACCCGAATGTGTTTTCCCTTGATTATGCATATGAGGAAGCGGAAGCGAAATTCGGTGCAGATCCGCGTCAATATTCAATCCAAACAAAAAAAATCGTCGCCGATGAAAATGGCAACGTTAAAGAACTGCACACAATCTCAATGGAAAAAATCAAAGGCGATGACGGAATGTACATTTTCCGGGAAGTACCAGGAACTGAAAAAGTATGGCCTGCACAATTCGTTTTCATCGCAATCGGATTTGAAGGAACGGAAATGCCGCTATTAGCTCAATTTGGCGTAGAAACAGTGCATCAAAAAATTGATGCCATTTATGGAGATTACAGAACCAATGTCGAAGGAGTTTTCGCTGCCGGAGATGCAAGGAGAGGGCAAAGCCTCATCGTTTGGGCCATCAATGAAGGCCGTGAAGTAGCTCGAGAAGTGGACCGCTACTTGATGGGCGCATCGGTATTGCCTTAATTTCAAAAAAAGAAGTGCCATTATGGCGCTTCTTTTTTTGTGTGGTGGGAAAAATGTGCTCACG
>NZ_JBNNSB010000008.1:0-113582 GCF_050277335.1 Peribacillus sp. NPDC101480 | reverse complement strand
CTCACGAGTAAAAGCGCCGAATTCACGAGTAAAAGCGCCGAATTCACGAGTAAAAGCGCCGAATTCACGAGTAAAAGCGCCGAATTCACGAGTAAAAGCGCCGAATTCACGAGTAAAACGCCGAATTCACGAGTAAAACGCCGAAACTCACGAGTAAATGCCACGAATTCACGAGTAAAGCGCCGAAACTCACATGTAAAGCACAAAACCCAAAGAGTAACTAACCCAAAAATTTTCAATAATGTACGGAAACAACACGCTTAGGAGATTCCTAAGCGTGTTGTGTATTATTATTTCAAACTAGGTGGCAAGTATTGTTCACAGATGATGATTTCATCGTCTTTTAGGACATAAGGATGTGTTTCCAACAATATGGTTTTAAGGTAGTCTGGCATCCTGTCACCTTTATACGCACAAATTAATGGAAACGACAGTAGATTTACAGCTTCATCTACTGTTCTCTCAAATTCCTCTATGATGTGCAGCGGCTCTTCCAGGGTTGCCCATTCCACATGTGCCCATGATCGGAAAGAGATTTTATTTTCCACATAGGGCTGTACCATTTTATTAAAGTATTCTTCGATTGCAGGAGGATGATAACTGCCGCTTGAACAATAGAAATCGAAGTTGTTCACAAAATGAAGGAACTCCATTTGATCTTCCGTTAACCGAGTGCTCAGCTCTTTTTGAATAATGGGGTAAATACGGTCATTTTCAACAAGAATGACGTAATCTCCCGCCATGATGCCATCTTGGATATAACTTAAAACCTGGTTAAGGTAATGTTCCATTTCATTATAGGAATACAGCACATGAATGTTTTTTTGATCTTCAAACAACTTATTCATTTTGCTTTTCAATATATCATTCCTTCTTTCATGTATCGCTTCCATTATACTAGAGTTCCATAGGCAGGACAAAATGAGAATTTTTTAACAAGGACAAAAAGCAATCCTTCGCCATTGAAGGATTGCTTTTCAGTATTATTTCAGCCGCTCGATGAGGTCGGTCATTTTATCCAAATTGCTTATGTTCTGGTTGCATTTCATACTGTCCAGGCAAATGTAATTCCCTTTTTTAATGAATGTACCTTGGACGGTTCCTTTTGTTTCAGACATGAACATCCCTACTTCTTCAAAGCGGCTGCATATGGCACAGATCCCTTTTTTGTTGGCAGGCTGAATGGTTCCATGCAATCCGGTGAGTTTATGATGATGGGGGGCAATGATGAATTTCTTTCCGGATCCGACATCATCCCATCCTAGGTATGAAATCTCTCTCAAATCGATGTTTTCCAACAAAGGGGTTTTTAATTTCTTTGCTTTAGGAAATAGTTTTTTTATCGTTTTTTCGGTTACTTCTTTAAATGGGATCACAAATGGCTTCACCTGTAAGAGAAAGGCTTCGGCTTGTGCGGGATCCTTGATGGTATCCACTGGGTCCAGCAGTTGTTTTTGCTCTTCGTTCAAGTCACTGAATAAGCTTAATACTCTTTCTTTGGCGACTGTTTTCAGGGTGTTGATCACATCCTTATCGTTGGCAGTCGCGTGTCCATTTATGAGAATTTGTGTTTGGGATTTTATGAAGTTATACTGCTCGCTCCTGATAAAAGGTTCCATTTTCTTCACTCCTGTTTCTGCAAGTGTTACCGTTTCTCTTTACTTTACATAAATTGCATCTGCTTTAAAAGGGGGAAAACGGCTAAGAAACATACTCTGCATACAAATAGCACTGATATCATTATCAGTGCTACCCGTGTAATCCTTATTTAGAATATACGATTTTCTTGATGGTTTCCGCGGAGAGAAAATGTTCCTCTGCTAATTGATGGATGGTATGCCCGTCCTTGAATGCATATTTTATAGAAGCATTCCGGTCATCGATCAATTCCCTTGATCCCGAACGGGTTCCCCATTTGTGATGGGCCTTTTCGGGTTTAGGGATATATATGGTTTCACCTTGCACATACTTTTGAATTTCAACGATCAGCTTTTCAGGTAAAACGGCCGTCGCTTTTACATATTTCATTTCTGCCAGCCCCTTATTCTTTATTAAGAATGAAATAAGGTGCAAAGCCGAATATTAGAAATGATAAGGCGGGCGATTAAGTTTAGCTTAATTCAACCCCATGCAAAGTATCGCCTCCAATACTAGGCTTTGCATGAGACGCTGCAGAAGGTGGCATTAACATTCTTATTGCCATCTTTACACCTCCCCTTTGTGTTTCCGAAGAACACGTATTGTTCTTATTATAAAATATATAAGGGTGGTTGCCAAACTTTTTCCAATGTTAAAGCAGAATCGGCGGGCTGATTGTTTGATAATGCTCTGAGTCCATGAAATAATTTTAATGGAAACCAAACTAACCATTATGGGAGCTGACCTTTATGAAAGTATTCGTAGTTGGGGCAAACGGGCAGATCGGTAAACAGCTTGTAGATTTATTAAAAGATAGCCGGGATCATAGTGTACGGGCGATGGTTCGCAAAGAAGAGCAAAGTAAGCATTTAGAGAGAAGTGGAATTGAATCTGCGGTCGTCAGTTTAACTGGATCAGTGGATGAGATTGCGAATGCGGCAAAAGGCTGTGATGCCGTCGTGTTCACAGCAGGGTCCGGAGGAAGCACCGGTGCTGATCAAACGCTGTTGATTGATCTGGATGGTGCAGTTAAAACGATTGAAGCGGCAGAAAGCTTGGGAATCGACCGATTCATCATGGTGAGTGCTTTTCAGGCCAATAATCGCGAAAACTGGAATGAAGCGATCAAACCGTATTATGTGGCAAAGCACTATGCGGATAGGGCATTGTTACAAAGCGATTTAAATTATACGATCATTCGGCCTGGCGGTCTGGTGAATGAAACGGGAACGGGAAAAGTGACAGCTGCCGAGGAATTGGAAAGAGGTTCGATTGCCCGTGAAGATGTGGCTCGAACGATTCTTGCGTCATTGACTGAAGAAAATACCTACAAGCGTTCTTTTGATTTAATCTCTGGCGATATTGCAATCGCGGAAGCATTGAAGAAAATTTAACGAAAAAAAGGAGGCAGAGCCACTCAGGGGGAGTGGGCTCTGCTTATTTAATTCCTTCAATATGCTTGATGACCTTCGCTGGGTTTCCACCGACAACAACGCCTTCAGGAACATCCTTTGTTACGACGGCCCCTGAAGCGACGACGGAATGACTCCCTATTGTAACGCCGGGATTGATGATGGCCCTTCCGCCAATCCATACATGATCCCCTATCGTAACCGGCTTTCCGTATTCCACTCCAGAACTGCGTTCAAAGGGATCCAGCGGATGTGTGGCTGTATAGATATGCACTCCGGGAGCCAACATGCAGTCCCTGCCAATTTTCACTTCACAAACATCCAAAATGACACAATCAAAATTAGCATAAAAGTTTTCCCCGACAGAAATGTTGTATCCATAGTCACAACGGAAAGTGGGTTCAATATATACATTTAGCCCAGTGGAACCTAAAAGCTGTTTCAGCAGTGCAGTTCGTTCGTCCCCTTCACTTTCCGTTGTCTGATTGTATAACCGGGTCAACTTTCTGGCATTTTCCCTATCTGTGATTAATTCCGGATCAGCGGCCATGTAAGGTTTCCCGCTCACCATCTTTTCTTTTTCAGTATTCATGTTTACCTCCTATATTCTTGTTTTTTATAGTTTGGTTAAATATTAAAACATTTTTCCTGCAAAATAAATTGCGGTACTTTTTACTCAAATTTCCTGTTGAATCTAAATGCCTCTCTCGTTTTCTTGGAAAGAAGTAAGAAAAGAAAGATTTTTCCGAATAATGAATGAAATAGCTTTGACAAACGTTCCGCCGAATTTTATAGTAAGAAGAGTTATGGATGATTCATAGTTTCATGAAGGTCCATTTTAACAGATAAGTAGAATGGTTCGAAGTTCATGTCACTTTTTACCGGAAATTGATGGACAACTTTTCTTCGTTAAGATAATCAAATCAATGGAGGGCTCTATATGTCACAGAAAGCACCGCTATCTTTTGTCATTGTAACAGGATTAATGCTTTTTGCTTTATTTTTTGGAGCAGGAAACTTAATTTTCCCTGCCATGCTCGGTCAATCCGCGGGGACCAATTTGTGGTCGGCCAGTTTAGGGTTCATCATTACTGGTGTTGGATTGCCATTCATTACAATATTGGCATTTGGTTTTTCGGGGAAAAATGATGTTCAATCGCTTGCAAGCAGGGCACACCCGTTATTCGGCATCATTTTCACAGTCGTTCTTTATTTATCTTTGGGACCGCTTTTCGCGCTTCCAAGAACGGGGAGTGTGTCCTACGAAATAGGGATTAAACCTTTCCTATCTAATGATGTCGGTTTTTTACCATTGCTGATATTCACGATCATATACTTTGGAATTGCCTGTTTGTTATCCATCAATCCATCAAAAATGCTCGATATCGTCGGAAAAATATTAACACCTTTATTATTGATTTTCATCGGGATTCTCATTGTGGTCGCCATTATTAACCCAATGGGTGAAATCCAGTCACCAGCGGCTGATTATTCAGATAATTCTTTCTTCAAGGGGTTTAAAGAAGGATATTTGACCATGGATACGCTGGCCGGATTTGCATTTGGGATCATCGTCATCAACGCGATCAAAGATAGAGGGATAACATCAAGAAAAGAAGTGTTAGGCTTCTGTTTGAAAGCCGGCTTAATTGCTGCCACCTTGTTGGTGATCGTTTATGCGTCCATAACTTATGTCGGGGCAACAAGTGTGGAAAAACTCGGTCAACTGGGTAATGGCGGAGACGTTTTGGCTCAAGCCTCGAATCATTTTTTCGGACCGGCTGGTGCCGTGTTGTTAGGGTTGATTGTGATCGCTGCTTGCCTGACGACAAGCATCGGTTTGATAACGGCTTGTGCTACGTATTTCAATAAAATACTGCCTGCTGTATCGTATAAATCATATGTCGTCATCTTCTCCGTTTTCAGTGCGGCTGTTGCCAATGTAGGTTTGACAAAGCTCATTTCCATTACAGTGCCTGTGTTAACGGCGCTTTATCCCGTGGCGATCGTTTTGATTGTCCTAACGTTCTTCCATTCCTTATTCAAAGGGAAATCGGAGGTATATTTAGGAAGCTTATTATTAACGGCCATCATCAGCATAATGGATGGAATAGTGGCATCAGGCATTAAAATGGATGCCGTTTCGGACCTTTTCACTCAATACCTTCCACTATATAGTGTAGGGGTGGGATGGATAATTCCTGCCATCATCGGCGGTGTATTGGGCTACATGGTATACCTATTGAAAGGCGACCCTAAGGAAGCCTATTAAGGGATATCATTCACTAACATCGATTCTTGAAAGGAGCTGTCTTGCTGACAGCTCCTTGGTTTGTCTACAAAAGTGGGTTCGGAATGGTCTTACCCCGCCCCTATTTTGATGAGGCTGGGCATCCGCGGAAAGGGAGCGGATTTCAGAAATCAGGAAGGAACGTCTTTTACATAAAAAACTGCAGCGAACTAGTTCTATGGTTTTTTATTGTTTTATGAAACTCTTATTGGATTGAAGAAATCTGTGACACGCAATTTGCTTTGATGAGTCTTGGTATCGGAGTAAGGGAGCGAATTTCAGAATGAAAAACTACAGGGGAAACTCGTTTTATTCCGAGTTTATCCACAGTTTGGGAGCTGTCTTGATGACAGCTCCTTTTCTTAGTGTTTGTTTTTAATGGGAAAGAGCCTTAAAATGTTCAGAAAGGGGTGTAGGAACATAATGATCAATCGACTACCAATAGAAATAGCAAATATATTACAAGCAAGCAAAAAGAATCCTGCTCAATTTGAGGAATTGATCAGGAGCGGCGGATATCTGCCTCCCGAGATGGAGTTGATGGTGGATGCCATCACGGCCTTGAGCATGGGAAAGAATATCCTTTTGAAGGGTCCGACAGGGGCTGGAAAGACAAAGTTTGCCGAGACATTATCGAACTTATTCAACCAGCCGATGTTCAGCGTCAACTGCTCAGTCGACTTGGATGCAGAAAGCTTATTGGGCTTCAAGACGCTGGCTTACAAAGAGGAAAAACAAGTGATAGAATTCGTACCTGGACCAGTGACCAATTCGATGAATCACGGTCACTTCCTATATATAGATGAAATCAACATGGCAAAACCGGAAACTCTGCCGCTTATCAATGGCGTGCTTGATTACAGAAGGACGATAACGAATCCGTTCACGAATGAAGTCATAACGGCAAAAGAAGGCTTTAATGTGATTGCTGCAATCAACGAAGGGTATGTCGGAACAGTGCCGCTGAATGAAGCGCTAAAAAATAGGTTTGTCGTCATTGAAGTTCCTTATATTGAAGGGGAGCAGTTAAAGCAATTGATAGAAACCAATACAAAGCTGGAGGACCCAAAAAGTATTGATTTATTCGTTAAACTGTCGAGTGATTTGATAAATGCCGTGAATCAAGGGAAGGTGGCTGAAGATGCGGCATCGATCAGGGCTTTGCTTGATGCTTGCGATCTGAGTGTGTTGATCCCGGCGAAACGGGCGATTCTTCGTTCCATTGTGGATAAGTTGGACGAGGAACGGGAGCGTGAGTTCGTGAAGAACTTGGCTGACACATTATTCTAACTAGGAGAATGCCTCATGAAGTATATCCGGTTCAATGATTCAATAATAGATACGGCTCTTTTTTTACAGCTTCAGGATCTCTCGACTGTTTTATCCGGCATTCCTGAGCTGGAATTCGAATACAATTATGGCTCCTTCATTGATCTGATCGAGAATAAGGTCACAGCTAGCCATTTTTGGGAAAATGGCAATAAGGAAGTGAAGGAAGCGGGATTGAAAACGGACGTGCTCCTTAGAACGATAGGCACGCTGCATCATACGACAATCCAGAGCATGAAGGAGTACCAGGACAGCATCGGGGAAAGTTCACTTCCGAAGTTTGCAGCCCAATTATTCGCTTTGCTGGAAGATTTGCGATTGGAAGAATTGGTGAAGAAAGAAAGGCCAGGCACGAAAAAATGGTTTTCGGTAAGGGGGGCTTACCTTAAACAATATTTCGAAAGCCAATTGGCGACGAATGTCACAAGAAGTTTTGCACTGGATGAATTATACTGCCTCATATATTTACTGCTTCAATCTGACAGGCCGGATCCGATTTTTCCAAGAGCCAATGAAAGGCAGCTGGAAGAACTGGAGAAGCTCAAACCGTTCATCCATTCGGTCTTTGAAGCCACTAAAACCAGTGATATCACAAGGATTTGCGAGCAAATCGTTTTCCGTGTCAATGATGGATACGAGGATACGATGAATGAATATTTCATTTTCCCCATTGCAAGTGTGGAAAAGTATAAAGCAAATACCTTATTTGATGAACTGACTAGAAATGATGAACTGTTGAACGATGATACAGATGATGCAGACGAAGAAAAAAGTGAGTTCATTGATGAAAAATTTTCGACTTGGCATCGGGAGAACAAGAACGGCGAGAGTAATTCGACGTTTCTCCAATTTGAATTGGAGCAGGGAACGAAAACAAGCCTGATGGGCGGAGGTGCCCGGGAAGCGGAAGATGCCGACCAAGCACTGGCTTCGATCCAGGGTTCATCAGGTGAAAGTCAACAAAAGGAATACAATCAGCAAGAAACGCTGGAGAAGAAACAAACCAATATGGGCAAAAGCGGTGAACATCCATTTGGTGAAGAAAATAAAGACGTGGTTCAGGTAATCAAGGAAGCAAAAGTACCAACACTTACGGAAGAGAAGCGCTACCGTGAGTTTGTTGCGGATATCGAACCGTTTAAGAGAAAACTCTCCAGTACAATTGAAAAAACACTGGAAAATAAAAAGAACGCACCTAGAAAAGATTTGGTTTTTGGCCGTTTATCAAAGAAATTACTGCCGCTTGTATTTGAAGAGAATCCTCGGGTTTTTTATAAAAAGAACCAGGATTCAAATGAAATGGATGCCGTATTCACATTGCTTATCGATTGCTCGGCATCCATGCATAACAAGATGGATGAAACGAAACGAGGGGTGGTCCTGTTTCATGAAGTACTGAAGAAATTAAGGATCCCCCACTCGATAGTAGGCTTTTGGGAAGATGCAAATGAAGTGAGAGAAGGATATCAGCCAAACTACTTCCATGTGATTCAATCCCATTCTGATTCTCTTTATCTAAACTCAGGAGCTAAAATCATGCAGCTTGAACCTGAGGAAGATAACCGGGACGGATACAGTATCAGGGTTGCCGCAATGGAATTGGAAAAAAGACGCGAAAAAAACCGTTTCTTGCTCGTGTTTTCCGATGGTGAGCCGGCAGCTGCCGATTATGATCAAAATGGCATTGTCGATACACATCTTGCTGTTTCGGAAGCCAGAAAAAAAGGCATCGAAGTCATCGGCCTGTTTTTAGCCGATGGAGGCATCGATGAAAGTGAAGAGATGACGATGAAAAACATCTATGGCAAAGAACGCCTAATGATTCCGAGTGTAGCTGAATTGCCAGAGCAATTTACACCGCTGTTAAAAAAATTGCTGCTGAAGACCATTTGAGAAATCGGGTTTCCCCTGAAAAGCAAGATTAGAACGGAAATAGGAATCCGATTAGAATAAAGGAATAAAACACAGTAAGATCCAATGGGATCTTACTGTGTTTTTTGTTTTCATGTCAGTTATTTGCATTAAGTGAATATATTGGTGGAGACTTGAAAAGACAACGAATGCGATTTCTTTTGAAGGGATTGGGGTAAACCATAGATGAGGAAGTGATCATGTTGATGAATTTACTTTTTATGCTGCTTTATTTTATAATCATTGTTCTTGTTATTGAAATATCGGTCACCTTGATGAAATTGACTGGATTAAAAAGCACAGTGGCAAGATTTCAGGTTATTTCCATGCTGACGGGCACTGGTTTTACAACTGACGAGTCAAAATCCATTATCGATCACCCCGTTCGAAGGAAAATAAGCATGTTCTTAATTTTATTTGGTGCATTCTCGCTTGCTGTCATCATTTCATCGATCAGTACATTGCTTACAGATGATTTACGCTTGATGGAGTTAAGCATCATTATTGGAATACTGCTGGTTTTAACCGTTTTAGTGAAAGTTCCATTCCTGAATAATAGATTATCGAATAAGATGAAAAGTGAAATGTACAATCATTATGAATTATGGGAACACCCGATAGAAGAGGTCCTATTTTTAGAAGATGAAGACGTGGTCATGGAGATCGATATTTATGAGGACTCGGAGTTCATCGATGTCAAAGCCTATGATGTCATATCACATGGAGCCGACATCAATATTTTATTTATTGAAAGCGGAGAAGTGAAAATCAGAAAAGAGCTATATGAGTATAAAATCAAATTAGGGGATAACCTCTTTTTATATGGAAATAAAAATGAGATAGAAGAAACATTTTCTAAAGAAATCGAAGAGATGAAGAAGAAAAAAAGTGCATCGGAGTGAAAAGAATCCCAGCCTGAAATTTAAGGCTGGGATTTTTTGAAGAAGGACTTGATTAATGTTTTTTATTCGGTAATTTCTGAGCGGGATTCCCATTGCCTTGACGGCGCATATTGCCTTCTTCCTTTTTTTGCTGCTCTTGAATGCTTTCAACAAATTCCTTAGAACTTTTCATTGAATGTACCTCCTCCGTTTATTTTCTTCTTTACTATAACCAGAAGAGGTGAAATTCATGAGTATGGGAGATAAAGGGCGACTCTAGGCAGATGGTAAAGGGAGTAAGGTGGTAAAATATAGACTGGAAGGATGTTTATTAAATCCTATCATGAAAAGAAATAAGGGAAATGAGTGGAAAATCGGTTGGATGGAAAAGTTGCCTTGGTTACAGGTTTATCAAGAGGTATTGGTCGTGCTATAGCGGAACAGCTTGCTGATTTGGGTGCAAAAGTGGTGATCAACTATTCAGGCAGTTCTCAAAAGGCATATGAAGCGGTTGAAGGTATAAAGAAGAACGGCGGGGATGCGGTAGCTATCCAAGCAGATATTAGCCAAGTTTCCCAAATTGTAAATCTCTTCGAAGAAACGCTCCAAGCGTTCGGGAAAATCAATATTTTAGTGAACAATGCGGGACTGATGATAAATAAACCACTTTCCGAAGCAACGGAAGAAGACTTTGATAAACAGTTTGCAGTGAACGCCAAGGGACATTCTTTGCTTGCCAACAAGCTTTGAAATATATGGAGACGGAAGGCAGGATCGTCAATATTTCAACCTCCGTAATAGGCCAGATGTTTCCTTCGTATAGTATGTATGCCGGTACAAAAGGGGCAGTTGAACAGTTCACAAGACATTTGGCAAAAGAATTCGGCCCAAAAGGGATTACGATCAATGCAATTGCTCCAGGACCGGTTAACACAGAGCTGTTTAATGTAGGGAAATCGGAGCAGCAAATCGAAGGGATGAAAAAAATGAATGCCTTCGGACGTTTAGGTGAAACGGATGATATTGCCAATGTGGTTTCGTTTTTAGTAAGTGAACAAGCGCAGTGGGTTACGGGTCAGACGATTAGGGTCAATGGCGGATTCATTTAATTTAATTGCTTGTAATTCAACTAAAGCAACGTAATAATCCAACGTTGCTTTAGTATTTTGTAATATCTTTAATTTGAATTTAACCATTCCAGTGAATTGTTTGAGCGATGATCAAGAAAGCGCCCGATAAGATGAACCAGATAAAAAACAAGGGCAGGTAAAAGCGAACCCATTTTTGCCAGGCGACTCCTGCTAAGGCAAGGGTGGCCATGAAATAGCCAGATGTTGGATATAATATATTACCGATCCCGTCTGCCAGCTGAAAAGCTAACACGGCTGTTTGTCTTGTAACACCGATGATGTCGGCCAATGGAGCCATGATGGGCATGGTAACTAAGGCCTGGCCGCTGCCGGAGGGAATTAAAAGACTACATAACATTTGTACAATGAACATGCCAAGAGCGCTAAATACAGCGGGGAAGTCGCCGACAAGATTACCTAGACTATGAACGATCGTGTCCATCACTTGACCATCCTCCATAACAACAGCGACAGCTCTTGCAACACCCACAATCATGGCACCGACCAAAACTTCTCGAAATCCGTCATTAAATCCTTCGCAAATTTCCGATAAGTTTAACCCGGCAACTAAACCGACAACGATTCCCATGATAATGAAGAGACCTGCCATTTCCAACATAAACCAACCTTTTGCTAAAACGCCATATACGAGTAGGAACAAGAAGCCGACTGTTAAAATTAATGCAATTTTCTGTTTTTTATTCACCTTATATATTTCAGATCCAGGCTTATTTAAGTATAGCGTCCGTTTGGCTTGATCCTCATCAAATACAAAACTACACTTTGGATTATTTTTAACCTTTTTAGCATACCGCATAATGTAAGCCATCCCTGCAGTAACAAAAATGATAAAAGCGATAATCCTTAGCTCGATACCGGAATATAGGGGAAGACCTGCGATTTTTTGACCTAACCCAGTGTTAATGGGGTTAAGAAAGCCTGTCATGAACCCAGCGGTAGTTGCGACTAAAGCTACAGAGACGGCAACCATAGAATCAAATCCTAAGGCAATCATTAGGGGGAGGATGACAGGTACATACACTAAACTTAATTCCTGTGTTCCAATCAAACTGCAAATAATAGCAAATACTACTGTGAGGATAGGAATTAACATCATGCTTTTTGTCGAAAATCGCCTTGCTAATCTATCCACTCCTATTTCAATAAGTCCTGTTTTCCGTAGTACTGAAAATATTCCTCCGATGATGAATGTGAAAAAAACGATCTCCCCTGCAGCTACCAAGCCTTTTGGTATAGCTGTCATGAAGTCTACTGGAGTAATAGGTGTTTGTTCAACGAGTCGATAGGAATTTGGATCAATCGTCAATCGATCCTCAGGACCTGGAATTCGCTCATAAACACCAGCAGGAACGAAATAAGTTGCGAGTGCTGCAAGGAAGATAAATACGAATAATATGACATAAATATGAGGCATATTAAACTTCTTTTTTTTGAATTTAGTCACTTCATCGATACTGAGAATTTTTTTCGAATCATTTTCTAATGCCATTATTTTTCCCCCTTCATCTTTAGTTTATTAGCATGTTTGTGCAGATGTTATGTTAAGTGACATCTTATGTATCTATTTATTACATATTAGTTTAATGATTATGGATTGTCATTGTTCATAATCACTAAAAATAATTTGATAAATTAGATAATATGAATAATTCGAAAATATTAGGAAATGGAAAAAATTTTGTTGAACAGAAATACAAATTAGATAAAAGGGCTAATTTAGGATGTTTTTTTATAGGGAATACTATTTAAATAGCGCTATCTTATGTTAGAATACATTACATTAGAATATTTTGAATATTGACAAAAATAGGGTCGATATCTATAATAATCAATAATAATATCCATGAATAAACGTTTATTGGAGTTTTGCCTATGGAACGGACAATGACTGTCCGAGATTTATGTGAGTTGCATACTCTTTTACAGGACAGTGATATTCAAATTCTTGAAAACCTATCAACGAATTTATCGTTGATAGCCAATTTGAATAAAGCGAATGTGTTTATTGATTGTCCGGTGCGTGAAGGGAAGCATGCCATTGTCGTGGCAGAGGCATGCGGGCATTACGTGAATTCGGTTTACGATCATCCGGTTGTCGGAAAATTTGCCTATGAGGCTTTTGAACCGGCCGTATTTTATGTATTGCGTACCGGAAAGGACATGTTCGTGAATCGGGCATTGACTCAAGAGGGAGCAATGGTCCAGCAAAGTGTCGTTCCAATCAAGGGGGAATGCAATCGGGTCATCGCCGTTTTGATCATGGAAAAGGTGATAGATGAAGAACCTGAAACTTCAAATCAGTTTGATAGGCAAGATCAGCAGAATTCCTTAGTTCCTGAATTTATCGAGGAGTCCATTTTCCTGATTAATAATCAAAATCGACTTGTCTATACGAATCCTTCTGCCATTAACCTAGTATCGGAAATATGCATGACGGAATGTGTCTTAGGTGAATCCATTTTCGAATATTTTCCTGGTTTTGCCGATGTTCTTGCTTCAAAAGAGGACATTTTAATGAAGGAAATGAACATTGGTAAAAAGATTTTCCAAATAAAGAAATTCCATTTGGGCAATAAGAATTCCAATGAAACGTTCATCATCATCCGGGACCTGACTGAACTGCGGGATAAAGAGAGAGAGCTGATTAGCAAATCAGTAGCCATTCGTGAAATTCATCATAGGGTGAAGAATAATTTGCAGACAGTGGCCAGTTTACTTCGGCTGCAAATGAGGATAGGGGCCCCTGAAGAAATCAAGCCCCATTTATTGGTCAGTCTGAACCGGGTGTTAAGCATCTCGTCGGTTTATGAAATCATTTTGGCAAGCAGTGAGGTCGAACATGTGGATCTGCTGGAGCTTATTAGGAAAATAGGCGATATGATTGTTCATACGGAGGGTCATGCCCGTCAATGCCTAAGCATTGAATATAATGGTGAGCTTCATTCCATTGATTCCGACATTGGCATATCTGTCGCGCTGGTGGTGAATGAGCTCATCCATAATTGTGTGAAGCATGCTTTCAAGGAAGGGTCGGAAGGGAAGATTACCGTATGCTTGCAAAAGGATGATCCTGTATTGGAAATTCAAGTAAGAGATGATGGCATCGGGTATACACCTGCTATGAAACCTTCTTTGGGGCTGGATATCATCCGAATGACGGTGGAAAACGATTTGGATGGGGAGTTTTCGATTCATCGGATTAAAGAAGGTACCCTGGCTTCTGTAAGATTTCCATACAAGAGGTAGGTGGGAGAAGTGGTCAAGAGGATTTTGGTCGTGGAGGATGAATCGATACTTCTGCTTGATATAACGATCATGCTCAAGGATGCAGGCTTCGATGTGGTTGGACATGCACGTAATGGCGAGAAGGCAATTGAATTGGCACATGCACTACAGCCGGATCTCGTTTTGATGGATATCAAAATGCCTAAAATGAATGGGCTCAAGGCTAGCGATGTGATATCCAATACCTTTCAGATTCCAGTCCTGCTTTTAACCGCATTCAGTCAGCGTGAATATATCGATGAGGCGAAGCGGGCGAATATCGTAGGTTATCTTGTAAAGCCAATTACGGAGGCGAATCTGATTCCGGCAGTGGAGATAGCTTTGCTGCAAGCAGCCAATACAAAGAAGTATCAGGAACGAAATGCTCAATTGGATGAAACTCTCACAAATCGTAAAGTCATTGAAAAGGCAAAAGGTATCATCATGAAAAGGAAGAATGTAACGGAAGAAGTCGCTTACAATAAGCTGAGAAGGCTAAGCATGGATAAGCAGCTTTCCATGGAGACGGTGGCACGACGAATCATTGCAAATGATCAAAAACAAGTAAATAGATGAAGCAATGGCGCTTTGATGGACCAAATTGGTTGTAGGCAGGCATTTCTGCCGGGTAACCTAAGTTTGGGCTATAAGAGGCGTCTTTTTTATACCCTTTTTTTAAAAGTCGATAGGCCAAATCAAATCGGAATTCAGGGGGAATATGTATGGAGATGGTAGGTAAATTCGTTATTTATATCATTATGGTGTGTGCCGTTGTCGGTGCTATTGCATCGATTAAAGACAGTGAGCAAGGCTTGGGGAAACATTTCATGGAAGGTTTGCATACCGTTGGCCATATATTTATCCCGGCAGCTGGAATCATGGCCTCGATCCCTTATTTATCATGGTTCATCAATACAGTATGCGGCCCGGTTTTCGCTGCGATCGGTGCAGATCCCGCCCTCGCCGCAACAACGATTTTGGCGACGGATATGGGGGGCTACCAATTAGCGGCCGAGCTGAAGGAATCGTATGAAGGATGGATCATGGCGATGATTGTCGGCTTCATGTCTGGGGCAACGATTGTATTCTCAATTCCAATGGGGCTTGCGATGCTGGAGAAGCGTGATCATAAATACATGGCACTTGGTGTCATGTCAGGAATCCTGACGATTCCCATTGGCGCTTTTATCTCAAGCGTGCTGGTGGTGGCAACGAATTCGAAAATCCGCGAAGTGATTTCCACGAATGCGGATTCTACATACGAATTCGCGTTGAGCTATTTGAAAATTGCCCTGAATCTTTCCCCTCTTCTTATTTTTGTGGTCTTGCTCGCGTTAGGCCTTTATTTCCTGCCGGATTTGATGATCAAAGGTTTCATGTGGTTTGGAAAAATATTGGACGCCGCGATTAAACTAGTACTCGTGTTTTCGATCGTTGAAATTTTCACGGGATTGTTTTCCAAAGTATTTGGTGCTTGGGGTTTCCATCCGATCATGGCCGATAAGGCAGACCAGTTCCGTGCCCTGGAAACGGCGGGGTATATCGGGATAATGCTGGCAGGTGCATTTCCAATGATTTACCTGATTCAAAAATATGCAGGCAAGCCTTTGGAAGCGATGGGAGGGAAAATTGGGTTGAGTAAAGCTGGGAGTGCGGGGATATTAGCCACGGTAGCCAATATATTAGCAATGTTCAAGCTTGTTAAAGATATGCCGCCGAAGGATAAGGTCATAAACATCTCCTTCGCTGTGTGTGCGGCCTTCCTATTGGGCGATCATTTATCATTCACAGCCAACTTTCAGCCCTCCTTAATATTACCGATCATTGTCGGTAAGCTATCTGCCGGAGCGATTGGAATCGGTCTTGCTTACTGGCTGTCCGTTCCGAAAGCTTTGGAATTAGAAGAAAAGGATCGTGCAGCAGGAGTTATCGGCATTAATGAATATAAAACGAAAAACGAAGAAGAAAACAGCAATGAAATCCAAGTGGTGTAAAACTGGGGTGTGATTTTAATGAATGAACAGGTGGAACGAATCATCAGTGCAGGAATTGATATTGGCACCAGTACGACGAAACTTATTATCAGCGAGCTCTCGCTTAGGAATGTGGCGGGTGGCGGACAGGTGCCAAAAATCGAAATTACCGATAAGGAAATTCTGTATCGAAGTCCCATTTTCAGGACCCCGCTTTTATCCGAGACGGTAATTGACATACCTGCTGTTCAAAGAATGGTGGAAAGTGAATACCAAAAAGCAGGAATCACGATTGAAAACATACAAACAGGGGCTGTCATCATCACTGGGGAAACGGCAACCAAACAAAATGCAGAAGAAATGGTGTACCGGTTATCTAAAGCGGCGGGGGAATTCCTTGTAGCGGCAGCCGGTCCAGATTTGGAGGGAATCATTGCCGCCAAGGGATCCGGTGCCTATCAACATTCCATCAAGACAAGAAAGACTGTAGCGAACATAGACATTGGCGGGGGGACCGCGAATATTGCCGTATACCATTCAGGCATGCTTTGCGGAACCTGCACACTGCATATAGGAGGCCGTTTGGTGGAGTGGGACGGAGCGAAGGTGAAGGTTGCTCCTTCAATAGGAAAATGGCTGAAATCAAAAGGGCACTCTCCTTTGAATGGTGAAGGGTCAATCATCGCAAATGAAATGGCGAAGGTGCTTTCGAGGTTTTTGGCTGGCTCCTTCACAAAAGAAGATGAACTTCTATTAGTCGGGAAGGGGCCATCTTGGACAGAACGAATAGAAGTGTTGATGTTCTCTGGCGGTGTCAGTGATTGCATTTATCATGAAGAACGGGAGGACAAAAGCTTCCGGGATATCGGCATGATGCTTGCGGCCTCTATCAAGGAAAGTGAAGAATTGGCCGCATGGGAGTGGGAACAGCCCGTTGAAACGGTTCGGGCAACTGTACTTGGAGCAGGCGCACATACAACTGAAATCAGCGGAGCAACCATCGAGGTGAATGATTCTCATCTGCCAGTTCGTAATATTCCAGTCTATCGGGTCGATTTTCATGGCGGGCTTGATGATGTAACCGCGAAAATGGCACAAGCTGTTCAGGATGCGATCACAATATACGACGCCTTGCAGGAGGGGCTGAATTTTGCCTTTTATTTAACGAATTTACCTTATCAATCATTTCGGGACATTCACCGGCTCGCAGTCGCTTTCACCGAGGCACTGAAGCAAAAACCGAATCGGCAGCAGCCTCTGATCGTTGTCATGGATAGTGATTATGGGAAGGCACTTGGTCAAACCATTCTAGCGAACCAACCGGATCTGCCGGTCATCTGCATTGATCAGACAGAAGTGGAGCATGGTGAATATTTGGATATAGGAAGGCTGCTTCGGACAGGAGTCGTTCCGGTTGTAGTAAAAACGCTAACCTTTCACAGTTAGGAAAAGGAGGATCATACGATGAAATTATCCACTCAATACTTTGGGGAAATCCATCAATTCAAATCGTTGAAAGAAGTCCTGGCCAAAGCGAATGAAGAGAAATCAGGAGATAGACTTGCGGGAATTGCAGCAGATTCTGTCCAGGAACGGATTGCGGCGAAAGCGGTGCTTAGCGAATTGACTTTGGCGGACATTAGGAACTATCCCCTGCTCTCCCCGGAAGAGGATGAGGTGTCGCGGATCATAGATGGTCTCATCAATGGAACCATCTATCAATCTGTGAAGAATTGGAGCGTTGCCGAGCTGCGAGAATATATTTTGAGTGACGACACGACCGGCGAGGATTTAAAGCGATTAAGCAGGGGATTGAATAGTGAAATGATTGCTGCGGCAGCCAAATTGATGTCGAACCTCGACCTTATCCATGCAGCCAATAAAATCGAAGTGCTCACCAAGAATAATAGCACGATCGGATACAAAGGAACGCTTGCTTCGCGCCTTCAGCCTAACCACCCGACTGACAATGTGGATGGCATGCTGGCTTCTTTAAAAGAAGGCCTCTCCTATGGAATCGGGGATGCACTCATTGGAATCAACCCTGTAGATGATTCGGTCGAAAGCGTAAAGCGGCTGCTTCATGCGACACAGGATGTCATCCAGAAATGGAACATTCCGACCCAAAATTGTGTGCTTGCGCATGTGACCACGCAAATGAAGGCCGTACAGCAAGGTGCGCCTGCTGATATGATCTTTCAAAGCATAGCCGGAACGGAAACGGCCAATCGCTCTTTTGGAATTAACGTACAATTGCTCGAAGAAGCTAATGAGATCGCGAAGGCCTATGGGACCGGCACAGGCCCGCAGCATCTTTATTTTGAAACGGGGCAAGGCTCCGAGTTATCGGCTGAAGCGCATTTCGGAATCGATCAGGTGACGCTTGAAGCCAGGAACTATGGATTTGCCCGCTATTTTGATCCGTACATTGTCAATACGGTCGTCGGATTCATCGGACCTGAATATCTATATAACAGCAAGCAGGTCATCCGAGCCGGGTTAGAAGACCATTTCATGGGAAAAATGCATGGACTGCCGATGGGTGTGGATATTTGCTATACGAATCATATGAAGGCTGATCAAAATGATATCGAGGACTTAGGTGTACTTTTAACGGCTGCTGGTGTGAATTTCATCATCGCAACTCCGATGGGGGATGACTGCATGTTAAACTATCAGTCTTTGAGTTACCACGATATAGCGACTTTGAGGCAAACGATGGATAAGCGGCCTGCCCCATTATATGAAGCTTGGCTGGAGAAGATGGAGATTATGGAGAATGGAAAATTAACGAAGCGTGCCGGTGATCCAACTATATTTAACCATTAGGAGTGGATGAAATGGGAATGAATCATAAGGAAGATTTGAATGCCTTGATAGCGAAAACCCCAGCACGGATAGGTGTAGGCAGGTCAGGCACCCGGCCGAAAACGGATTCTTGGCTGAAATTTCGTTTTGACCATGCGGCGGCCGTCGATGCTGTATATGGTGAAGTCAGTGATATTCTTTTGAAGCGCTTGGATTTATTCAAGGTGAAAACGAAGGCCGATGATAAGGAAGTCTATTTACGGCGTCCGGATTATGGCAGGAAGCTTTCGGATGAAGCAAAGCGGGTGTTAGAAGCCAAATGCATAAAGGCCCCAACGGTTCAAATCATCATTTCCGATGGCTTAAGTGCCAAGGCGATCGAAGAAAATGTGGAGGACGTCTATTTATCTTTCAAACAATCTTTGGCAGTGGCAGGTCTGGATACAGGTACACCTTTTTATATTGAAAAGGGCCGGGTTGCCGTGATGGATGATATCGGTGAAATCCTTGGACCTGAAGTCATTGTCCTGTTGATCGGTGAACGGCCTGGTCTGGTCAGTGCTGAATCATTGAGCGCTTATATATGCTATAAACCAGGTTTGGGCACCATTGAAGCGGAGAGGATGGTCATTTCCAACATCCATAAAGGAGGGATTCCTCCTGTTGAAGCTGGGGCACATCTTGGCACGGTCATTCAAAAGATCCTCAAATATCAAGCGAGCGGCATGTCCCTCGTGAAGAAGGAACATGAAGAAGAAAAGCGTGAAAAACTCGGTTGACAAAATAAAATGGAGAAGCGAATTACTCCACTCAGTTTGTCGGCAAAAGGGGGTTCGGGATGATCTCATTCCGGATGATGATTAAGACTAGGACGTTGAATTCCTCTCCAGGCACTCGCTTTTCGCGGGCGGTCCGGCAGCCTCCTCGACGCTTCGCGCCTGCGGGGTCTCCCTTGGCCACGCTTGTCCGCAGGAGTCTCGTACCTTCCGTTCCAATCAAATGAGACGTTTTTAAAAATGAAAACTGCAGGATGGTCTATTCCGAACCAAGCTGGTATCCTTGATGTTTTTTTACTGTAATCCTTATTGTATGGAAGAAAATTGGAACACTCCTGCCAAAAGGCTGGCTAGTCAAGACCCCGCAGGCGCTTGCTTTGATGAGGCTTGGCAGACAGTTGGCAGACAGTTGGCGGAAAGGGGGCGGAAAGGGGGCGGAGTTCTGAAGTCGATTGGAACACTTTTAAAATAAAAAAACTGCAGGCACTCGCTTTATTTGCCTGCAGTCTGGGGGAGCGAATCGCTCCTCTATTTACTTGTCCCTAAATTCCATAATCCAAACGGGTTGTAGAAGGGATGGTCTTCTTCATATCTAAAGTCCTGAAGGCCCGTCAATATAAAGTCTGGTGCATCTTGCTGAATGCTAAACGTTTCGCCATTCTTAAAGAGAGGCCGTTCACCTACATGGTAATAATTAAATGTGTTAAGCAGAGCAGCCGCCTCTTTCGGACTCATTGTGTTAAGTGTCACGGCATCCGGAAGACCAAAGGCTTTCATTCCGAATGAACAATAATAGTCTTCCTCTCCGATGATCGTGACAAAATGGGCATATACCGAAAGAATATCCGGGCTATAATGAAGATGCTGCCAATCTTCCTTTGAATGGGCAATTCCAGCGGTTTCTATTTTCACTGCCATTCCGCCTGCCCTTAGGATCGCTGCCCCGGCATCGATCAAATCGATAACAGTTCCGGTATCGGATACATCGGCTATTATATAAACGGTAAAGGTATGGTCATTGATTTCCTCTAATGCATTCTCTGAAAAGGCGTCTTTACTGGCGTAAGAAAAGCTCTCTTTTAAAGTGGGTTCATAATCATGGACCTCCGCCTGAAACGTAATGTTCTTATCACTGTTATGAAAAACATTCCCGGCTAACAGATACCCTTCGCTTTGGGAAGCGACCGTTTGAATCAATTCTGTCCGGTCCTTCCATTTACCGGGTATCCCGATGATGATTTGGTTATCCTTCATGGATCATCTCTCCTTTCCGATCACTTCATACTATACCACTGCTGATGTTTTCCATAGTATTTCATAAGAAATAGCGCAAAGTACCGATAAATGCCAAGTGAGGGATGTGCAGGACTTTTTCAAAATTATACAATTGATGTATAATATAATCTAGTAAACGTATAGCCTATCTTCAAAGGAATTCCCCCTTTGTGGGTTTTCTCCTAGGGCCGTATCTTAATAATCTATTCATATATATCAATGATGAAAGAGAGTGGAATATAATGGGTCGTAAGTGGAATAACATTAAAGAAAAAAAAGCGTCAAAAGATGCTAATACTAGTCGGATTTATGCTAAATTCGGACGGGAAATATATGTAGTGGCAAAACAAGGTGAACCAGATCCAGAATCCAATCAGGCATTAAGGGTCGTACTTGAGCGTGCGAAAACGTACAATGTCCCAAGAGCGATAATTGACCGTGCGATTGAAAAAGCAAAAGGCGGTTCGGAAGAAAACTATGACGAACTCCGTTATGAAGGATTCGGTCCAAATGGTTCAATGGTCATCGTGGATGCATTGACAAACAACGTGAATCGGACGGCATCTGATGTACGTGCCGCATTTGGGAAAAATGGCGGGAATATGGGTGTCAGCGGATCTGTTGCTTATATGTTCGATGCAACGGCTGTCATCGGGATTGAAGGTAAAACGGCTGATGATGTTCTTGAACTGTTAATGGAAGCGGATGTTGATGTACGTGACATCATGGAAGAAGAAGAAAGTGTCATCGTTTATGCCGAGCCTGAACAATTCCATGCTGTACAACAAGCATTCAAGGATGCAGGAATCAGCGATTTTACAGTGGCAGAGCTGACGATGCTTGCACAAAATGACCTAACCCTTCCAGAAGATGCACAAGCACAATTCGAAAAAATGATTGATGCATTGGAAGATTTGGAAGATGTTCAACAAGTTTATCATAATGTAGATCTTGGTGAATGAAATAATAAGCAGACCTTTGCTATAAGATCAAAGGCCTGCTTTATTTTATTTGAATGAAAAGAGCCTGTTCCGAATCACGAAACAGGCTCTTTTCTTTTGATTATTCACTTATGGTAATTCCGGAAAGTTCACGATCCTTCTTTACCTTTTCCAATTCCGAGATTGTGACCAGTTGATAGCCTTGGTCATGCAGTTGTTTGATGATTTTTCCGGCAGCCTGGGCGCTAGTTTGGTAGATATCATGCATTAATATGATTCTGCCATCTTTGGCTTTACTCATCACCTTGTTTACGATTTTCTTTTCATTGCGTTCTTTCCAATCTTCGGGATCGACATCCCAAAGTGTGACTTTCATATCCTCCATGTATTCACGCACATTATTGTTAATCGCTCCATATGGGGGACGGACGAGATTTGGCTCAGCACCTGTAGCTTTTTCTACAGCGTCTTGGGTCTTTTCGATTTGATCTTCGATTTTGTTCTTGCTTAAGCGCGTCAGCTGCGGATGATCCCATGAATGGTTGCCGATCTCATTTCCTTGCTGCAGCATTTTTTGAAGAACTTCCGGATAGTGCTGAACGCGGCTTCCAAGCACGAAAAACGTCGCGTGACCATCATACTTTTTCAGGTTCTCAAGAATGGACATGGTATGACTTGGATGCGGCCCGTCATCGAACGTCAAGGCAATGACCTTTTTTGAAGGGTCGATCCATTCATTTTGCACGGGCAGTTTGGCAACGATATGTTTCGGCTGCCATTCCTTTACACGATCCTCATTCAAATCTTGACTTTGATATGAATCTAGCAAACTATCTTTAAAAAGTTCCTTCTTGATGGCTATTGTATGGGTCTTGGTTGAATCATCAGTCTTAACGTAGAATACAAGCGTATTTTTCAAGACTGAAAAAGAATTGAAGTTGGCTGCCTTCAGTTTGTTTTCCTTTTTAATGAGACTGTTTGAAATGCCTTCTTCTTCCTTCTCCGTTAACTCTTCAAAAACAATATCGGATAAAACGGATAAATAATCAGTATCCGTGGCAAAGATGTCTTCCATGGAGAGCTTTTGCTGAGATGGAATATCATAAGTGAAGATCTGGGTTCCAGACTGCTTCTTTCCTTCCACTTGCTCATATTTATCGAAGGAAATCGTAATGGTCTGTTTGCTGAAATGGAGGATCGTATAGGTGAGGTTAAGCTCGGAAGCTTTTCCGTCGGATGCTTTCCATTTCTTTTCATAATCCTTAATTTCTTTCTTTATGTAGGCTTCTAGCTGCTTGTCGATATTTTCTAAATTCAGAACGGGCCTGCTGGCTGAATATCCGCCTTTCGTATTATCTTTCACATACGTTTGAATATCGGCTTCTGGGTAATTCTTATCGGTTGTATAGGCCGAAACGGTTCTTTTCTTATCAAAAGCAAGGCTTTTGATGGCTAACCCCAATGTTCCCACAGCAGCTGTTAGACAAAATAGAAAAATAAAGACTTTTTTATAATTTAATTTTCTCATGATGCACTCCACCTCGATAATCATTCTACTATATAGACGCGCCAAAAGTCTTAAAAGTTTGTAAAAAATTTCATTTTTTTATATTTATATATTTCCTTGCTCATTTTCAAACTTTTATGGCTCCACCAACGTCTATTCTATGTACCTAGGATACGGAATTTAAATGTAAGGAGCTCTATCATGCAATGAAAAATCCAGATATGAATCAATTACTCGCGGCCCGGATAACCGAACGGCAAGATAATTTGTACAGACTTGCTTTTTACTATGTCAAAAACCAAGATGATGCCCTTGATATCGTGCAGGAATCGATCAGGAAAGCGCTAGCCTCCAGCAGCAAAATCAAAGACGCTGCTTCTATAGATAGTTGGTTATATAAGATCATCGTCCGAACGGCACTGGATGTATTGCGGAAGGAAAAGAAACTGACCGTCGCCGATGACGAAACAATAGAATACTTACGCAGCGGTGAGGAAGATCACTATCCTGACCTGGATTTGCAAAAGGCCCTGGAAGGACTTTCAGTCAAGTACAAAACGGTAGTCGTCCTCCGTTTCTTTGAGGACCTGAAGTTGGACGAGATAGCGGAAGTGCTGGAAGAGAACGTAAGCACGGTTAAAACGAGATTATATAAGGCGCTGCAACTATTGCGGATCAACATGACTGAACGGGAGGAAACGAAAAGATGGAAAAAAAATTAAAAGATCTGCGGGAAGAATATCTTAAAATACCGATACCAAAGGAATTGAATGATGTCGTTCAAGCAGCCTTGAATGAAAAGCCAAGGAAGAAGCCGAGGGTTGGCAGGAATATCCTCTTGTCAGCGGCTGCAGTCCTTCTAATCGTGACAGCTTCCGTAAACATCAGCCCGGCAGCGGCGAAAGCCATGAGTGATATTCCAATAGTCGAGAAGGTCATCAAAGTGATTACCTTCGTCGAATGGAAAGAAGAAGCGAATAATTCCTCGGCAGTAATCAAAACACCTGCTATATCCGGTCTGGAGAATAAACAGCTCGAAGATAGCTTGAATGATAAATACTTATCGGAAAGCAAACAGCTATATAAGGAATTCACGGACTCCATGTCAAAACTGAAGGATGGGGAAAAGGGCAATATCTCGGTGGAAAGCGCATATGTGATATTGACGGATAATGAAACGATATTATCGGTACAGCGTTATACGGATACGATTCAGGCCTCCAGTTCCACGGAAAGTCAATTCGATACAGTCGACAAGAAGAACGAAGTGCTTTTAACGTTAAATAGCTTATTTAAAGATGATCGTTATCTTCGGGTGATCAGCGAAAACATCAAGGAACAGATGAAGCGGCAGATGGCTGAAGATCCGGAAAAGATATATTGGGTCGAAGATGATGATCTTACTGCATTTAAAGGCATCGATGAAAACCAAAACTTTTATATTAACGAAGATGGCAAGCTAGTCATTGCCTTTAACAGCTACGAAGCTGCGCCGGGATATATGGGGGCAGTCGAGTTCATCATCCCGACAAAGGTGCTGTCAGACCTTCTTGTTGGCGATCAATATATCCATTAAAATGGCTCTATTGTAATTCTTATGACGGGCGGAGGGTTTTTAAAACGGTACAAAACTCATTAAAAAAGACGAACCAACGTTACTTGATTACAGTAACCTTGGCTCGTCTCTTTTTTGTTCGAATTTCATCTGATCCAGTTCCAGCCTCATTTTTTCCGTCTCCATAAGAAAGTTTTCATGTTTAAGTTTTTCAAGTTCCAATTCAACTTGCAACATCTTGTGTTTGGTTTTTGACTGTTTTTCAAAATGGGTTGTCAGTATTCCAAGTATAGGGATGGAAAAAATCATCACGACGGTTATGATCCCGAACATTAAGGTGCCTCCTCGTTTTTATATCTATTATACGGTGTATATAACGGTAATGATTTGATTATTCAAAATTTGCCATTTTGATTCTCATTAATATGTGCATGGCTACCAAAGTAATACCATTAGTGAAGTTAGGGTAATATATCATTGATGGCCGCTTTCTATTAGATTATATGGACTGTTTTTTAGTATAAATCCGGACTTTGGCTTGTGTGGTGGAAAGGCACTTCTATTTATTTTGAATTTAATTATTTAAATATACTAAATATTTGTTTACAATAGAGAAAATAAAATGTTATTATACAATAATAAAAGGAGGACTAGGTATGGCAACGATAAATAAACAGAAAATTGTGGATAGTGTACCTCAAAAAGGTTTTTTTGGAAACCCTAAAGGACTATTCACCCTTTTCTTTACTGAGTTCTGGGAGCGTTTCTCCTATTATGGCATGAAGGCCATTCTTGTTTACTATATGTATTACGAAGTTTCTAAAGGGGGACTAGGTCTTGATGAACCCACAGCCCTTGCCCTTGTATCCATATACGGATCTTTAGTATATATGTCAGGTATAATTGGCGGATGGCTCGCCGATAGGATTTTCGGGACTTCAAAAGCCGTATTTTACGGTGGTATCTTGATCATGCTCGGGCATATTGTCCTTGCTGTACCAGGCAGTCTCTCCATGTTCTTTGTTTCCATGGTACTTATCGTTCTGGGTACTGGTTTATTAAAACCGAATGTTTCCAGCATTGTCGGTGAAATTTACGCAGAAAATGACGAACGCAGGGATTCCGGTTTCAGTATATTCTATATGGGTATCAACATGGGTGCATTCCTTTCACCGTTTGTTGTCGGTACAGTCGGAATGGACTATAGCTTCCATCTTGGTTTTGGACTTGCGGCAATTGGTATGTTAATTGGACTCATCGTCTTTGTTACAACAAAGAAAAAGAACCTGGGCCTGGCTGGAACTCTTCCTGCTAACCCATTATCACAGAATGAAAAGAAAAAAGTATTCACTAAATTGGGGATAGCTGCACTAATCATAGCTGCCATTATCGGCATCACGGCTTCTGCAGGCATCTTAACGATTGAAACCTTCATTAATCTTGTAGGTATCCTAGGGATCGTTATTCCGACACTTTATTTCATTTTCATGTATCGCAGCCCGAAAACGACTTCTGTTGAACGTTCACGCTTGATTGCCTATATTCCTTTGTTTATAGCAGCCGTCATGTTCTGGGCGATTCAAGAGCAAGGTGCAACTATATTAGCAAGCTATGCAGACAAACGGACACAGTTGAATTTTGCTGGAATAGAAATAAACCCGGCATGGTTCCAATCTTTGAACCCTTTGTTCATCATTACCCTTGCACCAGTATTCGCATGGTTATGGATTAAACTAGGAAAGCGTCAGCCGACCATTCCTCAAAAGTTCTCAATCGGTTTACTGTTCGCCGGTTTATCATTCCTGGTGATCCTGCTTCCTGTTTATTTCGGTGGATCAGACGCATTAGTCAATCCGCTATGGCTTGTACTTAGTTATTTCCTTGTAGTACTTGGAGAACTTTGTTTATCTCCTGTAGGACTCTCAGCTACTACAAAATTGGCTCCGGCCGCATTCTCGGCACAAACGATGAGCCTGTGGTTCCTGGCAAGTGCAGCAGCACAAGCACTGAACGCACAAATCGTCAGATTTTACACACCTCAAACCGAAATGGCTTATTTTGGAGTGATCGGTGTTGCCTCAATGGTCCTTGGACTTGCCCTGATGGCCTTATCACCAAAGATTCAAGGCTACATGAAAGGCATTCGCTAACACTTAGCCAGCAGTAAAGGAAAGATGATCTCAGATTAAATGGGATCATCTTTTTTTATTTCGTCCTTGAAATATGATCGATTTTTTTCACGGTTATGATTCAATCCTTTAAATTCTTTTTAATATGATTCATAGTGAACACTAAGCTTGGGAAGGGCCCGATATCCGTGATAAAGAAAATACAATATCCTAAAATGAAATAAAACGAAATATGATACTGTTGCCAGGTAGAAATAAGCGAAAAAAAAAGAGCATCCTTTATAGGATTGCTCTTTTTTCCGGTTGTAAGAACCTTTTCCTTTATTGGGTCAAACGCGTCATTTCACCATTGGTTTTTTTATTGGTTTTATTCTTTTTAGTCATTGCAATGGTTCTTTTCTTTAGTTAAGTTCAGCCTTTTCCAGCTTGGAATCCTGGGTATTTGGTCATTCCGCCATCAGCATATAAGGTCATTCCCGTTACGTAGCTAGATTCGGAGGAAGCTAGCCAAGCGGCACAAGCCGCAATTTGTTCCGGTTTTCCGATATATCCCATCGGTATCAGGTCGATGACTTCTTGTTTAGCTTTTGGATCATTGAATTTTTCGGCATTGATGGGTGTGTCGATTGCCCCAGGTGAAATATTATTAATGCGAATCCCTTTAGGAGCATATTCAAGTGCAAGGGTTTCTGTCATCATCTTCACTCCGCCCTTACTTGCTGCATAGTGGACAAAATGAGGCCAAGGGATCCGGTCATGAACGGAAGACATGTTAATGATATTCCCCTTAATGCCATGATCGAGCATATAACTGATTGCTTCCCTGCTTGCCAGGAACATTCCGGTTAGATTTACATCGATGACTTTCTGCCAATCTTCAAGAGTCAATTTTTCGCTAGGCACTTCATTTTCAATGCCAGCATTGTTGATCATGATGTCGATTGTGCCAAAGGTGTCCACAGCGAATGAAAGCAATTTCTTCACATCCGCCTCCTTTGAAACGTCGCCTTGAATGGCTGCGGCTTTCCCGCCTGCCGCTTCAATCGTTTTGATGATTTCCTTATGGTCGCCATTTTCAGTGTGATAATTTAATACGACATGCGCTTTTTCTTTACCGAACCTTTCGGCCATGGCTTTTCCTAACCCTTTTGCCGCCCCAGTGATCACTACCACTTTTTTCTCTAAATCTTCATACATCATTTATCGCTCCTTTGACTATTCTTTTGTAAAGCCGATCATGATTCCGCCAGCAATTACGAGTACACACCCGGTGATGACGAAGACCATTTGCTTTTTGGATTTTTTCTCTCCTAAAAGAAAGATGCCGCCTAAAGTGGAAATGACGATCCCCATTTGGGAAAATGAGAATGCGATGGCAACGCCTACTTTTGGATTAGCGAGCAGGAGGCCGATATTACCGACTGCCCACATCATTCCGGTTAGAATATTTCTTCCGGCATATTTATTAAACGGTTTATGTTTGATGGATAGGAGCAGGGCAGCCAGGAACATGCCAATTGCTTGCGGCAGGATCGCCGACCATCCGTCAACTTCATTCCATCTGACGACAATGACATATGTAACATAACCGACCGTTGAAATGGCAAGATATAAAACCCCTTTTTTCATGCTTCCTGCTTTTTTGTTATCACCATCGCCGTAGCTCGTCAGCAAGATACCTGTAATCAAACAGATTATTGCAATAATGCCGATGATGATTGTCATCCTGTCATTCCATTCCCTGAAAATGATAACTGCAAAAAATGTATTTCCTAGAATTTGCAGCCCTGTTGAGATTGGAACGGTTTTCGATACCCCGATTTCCTTGACGCTGTTGAATTGAAATAACTGCCCGAATGCCCAGCCTATCCCGGAAATGATACCGACAATCCACACTGTACTGCTCCATTCCGGAGGATTGATGAAAGACATCATGATGGCGAACAGTAATGAACCGATTGTAATGCCAAGTGTTTGATTATAAGAGTTGCCTCCGAGTTTTTCGGAAACAAGCACTAAGCTGCCCCATGTCAATGCAGGGAGTAGCGCAAAGAGAAAACCTTCCACAAATTTCATCTCCTAAACTAGAAAACAATGTTTTAATGAATATAAAATAGTTAGTTAGTTAGTAAGCTATTGAATGTATTTAGAGTTTTCCCTTTACACGGGAAAGAAAACATGGTTTTAATTTACCAATTTGGAATTTTATTTTTCAGGGTGGAAACAATGAAAAAATAAGGGGTTTATGGTACTTTTAACTTAAAAACAGTTAGGAGAAATAGTATGACGACACTGAATGAATGGTTTGAAAAGGGGATTCCCGCTAAAGAATTTGTATCTTCAATGAAAGTTCATAAAGAAAACTTACAATCGATTCAGGAGGGTTTTTCCGTTTCTGCAGAGGACCAAGGTTTTTTCGATGAATTAAAGACGAAGGAACTTCGAGCCATTGTCATTACCGAAGACTGGTGCGGAGACGCAATGATGAACATTCCAATACTGCTGAATATAGCTGAAGAGGCAAATATTGAAACTCGGATGGTTTTACGAGACCAAAATCTTGAACTGATGGATCAATACTTAACGAATGGAACAGCGCGTTCAATTCCCATTTTTATATTCATTGATAAGAATGGTGAAGAAAAAGCTGTTTGGGGACCACGTGCACCAAAGGTACAAGAGTATGTAATGGAGTTAAGGTCAGACCTGCCGGCCAAGGATGATGAACGTTTCGAGGCAGCGCAAAAAGCAGTCATCAAGAAGATAACTGCGGCTTTTGCTGAAGAAAAACACCTGTGGGACGAAGTGTACAGCAGTATCAAGGAAGCATTGGGAACCTGCTGACAGCGGGGATATCCTTTTTAACCTTGGAGTTTCTTCCATAATTAAGGGCTGTTTCAAAACGGAGACTGCAACCATTTTGGTTGGTGAATCTATAGTATTCATGGTTCTTTTAGTCCAAGGTTTGAGAACAGCCTTTTCATTTACTTATGATTCCGGAATGATTGTAACGCCGATTGTTCGAATAGGAGAATCTTGTTTAGCACTTTGATTCGTAGAGTTGTAGTATTTTACCATTAAATCGTTCAATTCATTTTGAAAGTTAATAAAGCTTTCATCATCAAGCTTTAGTTCTAAAAGGGAAAAGGTTGAACCATCTTCAGTACAATCTCTTTCTTCTAATTTAGTAAGATAGTTTTGATATTGAGTCATAAGGGATAATTGATAATAAGAAAAGTAGTTCACCTTTTTCTCATTAGAATATTTTTTCCATTCTTCCCCGCTAAGTCGCGCTTCTTCTTCATTTAAAACATAGTATTTTTCGGAAACGGATCTCACTTTTTTCTCTTTTACAATGCGGATGACCCCTGAATCAAATAGAACCTGTATATGTCTATATAATGTTGCTTGGGGTACATCTTTAATGATTTTTAACATTTCTAATGGTGTTAAACCATTTTCCCTGTTTCTCATTAAAGCTTGGGTAATCTTCATTCTTACAGGATGCATTAAAATTTCGGCTTTATTAATCATCTTATTCTCCTCACATTGGAAATGAAATAATTTCAATTGTAATGTCTTCATGCAATAAAGCTTAATAAATATCATATATTATCTAACATGATAATATTATCATTATAAATAACAATAAAACCTCAAACAATATTTTATCAAGAAAAAAATAGGTGAAAAATACCAATTTAAATGTTATCATTACTGATAATGATAATAAAATTTGTTATTAAGGAGTGGTATATATGAAATTGCATTATGGATGGAACGAATTGAAAGATATTGATTTCATGCCTATTCTGCCGATTATTTTACCGGTAATTGCTATTGGGATGATTTTAATCCTTATTGCATTAATTGATTTATACAGAAATCGAAAGACGCGGAAAAATGTTTTATTGTGGACACTCATCATTATTTTTGCAAATACTATCGGTCCAATTCTTTACTTCGTTATTGGTAGAAAGGACAGTGACAGAATATGAAATTGGAGATTAATAATGTCACAAAAAAATTCAAAGAAAAAACAGCGGTCAATAATTTTTCAATGGAATTGCAATCTGGGGAATGTGTTGGATTGATTGGGCCAAATGGGGCTGGTAAGTCGACACTAATAAAAGTCATTGCAGATATTATTGATCCAACTAGGGGAGAAGTATTGCTTGATGGTAAGGGAATTTCAAAAATGAAAAAGGAAATAGGCTACTTACCACAATATCCTAACTTCTTTCAATGGATGACTGCCAAAGAAACCCTTACATTCATGGGGCAGCTCTCGGGTATCAAGAGGGAAGAATTATTAAGCGGCATTCCAGAGATATTGTCGAAAGTGGGGTTGAGCGGGGAAGAGAATTCAAAGGTGCGGACTTTTTCAGGCGGAATGAAACAAAGGCTTGGAATTGCACAGGCATTGTTACATAAACCAGCTTTGATTGTCATGGATGAACCGGTTTCGGCATTAGATCCAATCGGCCGGAGAGAAGTGTTGAATATCATAAAAGAGATAAAGAAAGATACGACAATTTTATTATCGACGCATATATTAAGCGATGCAGAAGAAATATGTGAGAGGTTTGTCATTATAAAAAGCGGTAAAAAAATTGAGGACACAACAATATCAGAATTATTAAACAGGGATAGTGGAAATAAAATTAATGTCGACATAACCTCTAAAAGTCAAAAATGGATTGAAAACGTTAAAAGCTTGAACTTTGTCAAAGGTGTAGAGGTGATTGGAAATAAATTGAAGATAGAAGTGGAAGATATTGAATTAAACAAGAATATGTTACTGGCGAATGCTCTGGAGCATAATGTTGATCTTATAAGGTTCGAAATAGATAACGATACATTGGAAGAGATTTTCTTAAAATTGGTGGTGGAAAAATGAGTGATTTTACCGTTTTGGCTAAAAAGGAATTTGTTCAGATGGTACGTGAATATAAAGTGATATGGCTGCCGCTTGTATTTGTATTTTTAGGAATAACTCAACCAGTCGTAAGTTATTATTTACCTTCAATATTAGAGGCACTGGGCGGGGCCCAAGGGATCACCATTGATCCAAGCATGGCGGCCCAAAAAGGCGGTGAAGTTCTTGCCAGTACCTTAGGGTCTCAATTTGATCAGTTAGGGGTCATGATCATCATCGTTTCCATGATGGGAGTCGTACAATCCGATAAAGCAAATGGTATGCTGGCTTTCATTCTTACAAGGCCCGTGACGGTTGGATCTTACATAAGCGGGAAGATCATTTCCAATTATCTGTTTGTTGCCTTCAGTGTAGCATTGGGATATTTGGTTTCATATCTGTATGCAGTTTTCTTGTTTACGAGCGTTGACTTTGCGGATATAATAGTGGCCTTGCTGTTCTATCTGCTGTGGATCCTATTTATCGTTTCATTCACGACGATGATCAGTACCATTTTTAATAGTCAGGGTATTATTGCATTAATTTCGATAGTATTTCTCCTCGGCTGTAGAATCATAGTTGGATTAAGTCCGGTAATAGACAATGTGAATCCGGCAAGCATGAGTAAACATGCCATGGAAGTACTGATTTTAGGCACAGTCAATTCACAAGCGATTTGGGGTGCATTAGCGGCACTTGAGTTGACGGCAGTAGCGATATTGGTAACGAACATATGGATTTCAAAAAAGAAATTCAATAACGAATAAGTTGGGTATGAAGGAAAAATATATCGACGAAATCTACAGTTATACCTCCGAAAATAGGAATATATCGACGGAATTCTACAATTATATCGGATTGAAATGAAAAAGGACTGATTTTTTACTCAGTCCTTTTTCAATGTAAAGTCCACACAAATCGGCGCAAATCGATTAAATGAGAAACATCGCGACAATTGTAGTCACTGCTAAACCAATGGTTACCGGAAGCAGATTCCGGCGGGCGAGTTCAAAGGGACTGACATTACATATGGCTGCGGCTGGTATCAGTGCCCATGGAATCAGGGTACCTCCGCCAACCCAAATCGCGGTTATTTGCCCGAGTGCAGTCAAGGTGGCGGTTCCGCCACCGATTGCCGTGCCAAAAAGTTTGGCGACAGATCCCGCTAAAGAAATGCCTGAGAAGCCCGATCCATCCAAGCCAGTGATGGCACCGATGCCCGTTAATGTGACGGCGGCTATTTCTTTCGTTAAAGGAACGGAGGCTGCCAAGGCGGCACCAAGGTCATTGACGATGCCGAGGGATGTTTTTGGTAAGTAGTCACCGATGATCTGATTGAATCCAGAATCACCTAGATAGAAGAATGCGGCGATCGGAATGACGGGTCCGAATACTTTAAAGCCAAATTGAAAACCCTGAATCAAATAGGCCGTTGATTTTTCAAGACCTTGTTGTTTATGTGCGACAAGGGATAAAATCAGCAAAATGAAAACGGCAGTGCCCCCAACCAATGCCGTTGCATCTCCGCCTTGCAACTTCAAAATCGACAATGCCACAACATCCAACAGAAAGGCAATCGGAATGAAAATGGCAAAAAACCTCTTTTGTCTCAATGTAAGCAAATCTTCATTCATTGTCTGATCTTGGACGATCCCCTCATTATCCGCCGCATTGATTTTTCCCAGCTTCATATCCCGCTTTAAAAGGATAAAGGCGGAGAGGGTGGTGACGACCCCCATTGTAATGACAAGTGGGATGCTCGCAGCGATGACATCACCGACTGGTATGGAAGCCGCATCGCCCGTTAGTTTAGGGGCAGCCTGAATGATGAAATCCCCTGATAATGCTATTCCGTGACCAAATAGGTTCATCGCCATCGCTACACCAAGAGCAGGTAAACCAGCCCGTAAAGCAACAGGGAGCAGAACAGCCCCAAGTAAGGCAACGGCAGGTGATGGCCAGAAAAACCAGGATATCATCATCATGACGATTCCGATTACCCAAAAGGCAAGTGTAGGATTTTTAATGAATTTCGCAAACGGTGCAATCATGACATCATTAATGCCCGACTTCGTTAAAACCGTGCTCATGGCAACGATGATTGAAATGATTAATATCGTGGACATTAATTCCGTGATTGCGAAAATGAAGCTGTTGAATATCCCGCTTATGGAAGAGGCTAAACTGCCTGTAGCCACTAAAGCCAAAAGGAAAATACCAATTATGCAGATGAGGGTAGTATCACGACGTTTTACCATAAACCCGATTATCAATGCAATGAATACAACATAAATCCAATGGAGTGCCGTTAATTCCATCTCCATGATCCGTCCCCCTCATAAATGTGCCTAGTTACAGATTATGAGGGAGGTACGGGGTGGTGAGTTGTTTCATAAATTTAAAGGCTTATCTTCTTTATTTTCAACAATACTTCAAGTATTCTTAACTTGAATAGCAACTACTGTAAATGAGGGATAAGCCGTGAAGCAGATATATAGTGATGTCATACAATTTCGGGGTACACATTATGAGTTTGGATACATGCAAGGGGAGGAATTAAAAGATTCACTAACGGTAAAAAATCGTGAAGATCAGTGGAAAATCAGGCAGCCTCGGTTTACGGTTGAAGAAGAAGAGGTCAGGAAAGCCATTACACAATTCGCCCCTGGAGTTTGGGAAGAATTACTGGGGTTGCAAGAAGCGCTGAAATGGCCAATTGACCGTGTGCTGCAAGAGTTTGGTGGATACCGTTTGGATTATGTTCGGTCGGGCTGTTCCATCATGACAGGCGATGATTATCTCATTCGCAATTATGATTACCACCCAAAGACCTATGAAGGACGCTATGTCTTATTCCAGCCAACCGATCAAGGGTATTCAAGCATCGGTCCGAGTCAGCGAGGGACTGGTCGAATGGATGGAATGAATGAAAAAGGTTTGGTGATAGGCTATAACTTCATGAATCGCAAGAACCCTGGCGATGGTTTCATCTGTTGCATGATTGGCAGACTGATTGTTGAATCTTGTGCGAACGTTCAGGAAGCGGTCGCGATGTTGAAGGAAATCCCGCATCGTCATTCTTTCACTTACGTCGTCTATGATAAAAGCGGAAGTACCTATATCGTTGAAACCTCCCCGAGAAATGTAGAGGTGCGCACGTCAAATGCCTGTACAAATCACTTTGAAATCATGAAAAATGAAAACCGTAACCATCTTATCGATTCAAAACGCCGATTGGAGATCATCCAAGATCAGGAAGGAAGACTTTCATCTGCCTACGATGCTTATAGGTTGTTTAATGATACCAATCAAGGTGTCTTCTCGGATTTATATAGCAGCTGGGCGGGAACGATTCATACATCCGCTTATTTACCTAAGGAGATGAAAGCTTGGATTGCCTTGGGAGGGAACCAGGAGCCGACTTCAATAGATTTTGCAAAATGGCTCGAAGGGGAAGATGTTGAGTTAAAACGAATCAACGGTGTAATTGATACGGATATTCCCTTCGTGCATATGGATGAGGGAGCGAATTGGTTTCGAAATTGAACGTCTTTAAGTAAATTTGAACCTTGCGTTGTTAACAGGCCCAATCCTTGGATTGGGCTTTTGTTGTTCTATTTTTAGGCAAACCTGGTACTATTTATTAGTGGATGGCACAGTAATATAATATGATGAAGTAACAGATTTTGGATTGGGGACAAGAAGCTGGATTTGTGTGCCGTACTTGTACAATGAATAAGGGGATGAGCGAATGTTTTCGACAGCTATTGGTTGGTTTCGGTTTATTACAATAATTGAGGGAATCTCATATGTTTTATTGCTTGCCATTGGTATGCCCATTAAGTACATATTGGATATTGGGGAAGCAACACTCATTTTAGGCAGCATCCATGGTTTCTTATTTGTTGTATTTGGACTTTTATTACTTTATGTGAGCATCATATCAAAATGGTCCTTTTTAAAAATGGCGATGATTTTCATCGTTTCATTCATTCCATTTGGTAATTTTGTAATCGATCGCAGGCTTCTGAAGCAAAGTTAAATACTTTTACTTTCAAAAAATCCATAAAAAAACGTCTTCCTATTTAAATGGCAGGCGTTTTTTTTATGGATTTAAGCTTGCTGTAAGGTTGGCACAAAGATGCTGTAAGAATGGGCATGTAAAGTATAAGTATCAACAATACTGAAGAGGTGAAACAAATGGGACCATTATTAAAAGTGGAAAATATAAAAAAAACATATGGTAAATCAAGCGCTGCCTTCACAGCGTTGGAAAATATATCTTTTGAGATTCATGAAGGGGAGTTTGTAGGAATCATGGGACCTTCTGGAGCGGGGAAATCGACGTTGCTCAATATGTTGGCAACCATAGATTCGCCGACTGAAGGGAAAATTTTCATGAATGATACGAGCATTCACGATATGAAAGGGGCAGACTTAACGGATTTCAGACGTGATAATCTTGGTTTCATCTTCCAGGATTACAATTTGCTTGACTCATTGACTGTTAAGGAAAATATATTATTACCACTGGCGATTGCAAAAATTCCAGCGAAAGAAATTACTAACTTGGTGAATCGTATTGCTAAAGTATTTGGGATTGAAGGCTTATTAGCCAAATATCCATACCAAATCTCCGGCGGGCAAAAGCAAAGGACAGCTGCAGCCAGGGCACTTGTGACAGAGCCTGCATTGATTCTGGCAGATGAGCCCACAGGTGCACTTGATTCAAAATCAGCAACAGGTCTGCTGGAAAGCTTAAGTGAACTAAATGAAAATAATAATTCCACCATCATGTTGGTGACACATGATGCATATGCCGCAAGCTTCTGCCGGCGGATCATTTTCATCAAGGATGGTACGCTTTCAACAGAAATATATCGTCGTGGCCAATCACGTAAAGCTTTCTTCCAAGAAATTATGGATGTCCTTGCAACAATTGGAGGTGAGGTAGATGACGTTATTTAGTCTGGCGAGAAAGAATATTGCTCGAAACCTCTCCCAATATTTTTTATATATCGCATCCATGGTATTTAGCATTATCATCTATTTTACATTTGTAACATTAAAATATAGTGACACAGTTGCAGAACAAACGGCTTCATCACAGAAATTGGATTCATTAATGAGTGGTGCGGCTGTCATCCTGATTTTCTTCGTTGCCATTTTTATTGCCTATTCCAATTCATTCTTCATGAAAAAACGTAAAAAAGAAGTGGCATTATATGCATTGCTTGGCGTACGTAATCGTCAGATCGGTTTTATGCTCTTCTTTGAAAACCTATTGCTAGGCTTGGTTTCATTGGTTGTGGGGATTTTATTTGGATTTCTTTGTTCAAAAGGGTTCATGACGATTTTGATCTATTTAATGGGCTATGATGTCATAGCACCATTTACATTTTCGGAATCTGCTGCTTTGAACACCTCAATCGTATTTCTGATTATTTTCTTGGTGACATCATTCCAGGGCTATCGGTTGATTTATCAATTTAAACTAATCGATCTCTTCCATGCAACGAAAAAAGGGGAAGCGGCTCCGAAGCCATCGATGATTGTAGCCATTCTGGGAATTTTTCTGATTGTCATGGGTTATTGGATGGCGATGCAAGATCTATTTACTTCTAAAGTATGGGAAAAAGTCGGCTTTTTGATGACGGCACTCATCATTTTGACAACCGTTATTGCCGGTACGTTTTTATTGTTTCATAGCGTGACAGGCTATGTGTTAGCGGTGATTAAGAAAAATGAAAAATGGCTATGGAAAGGCCTGCATCTGATGACGATCTCGCAGCTGCTATATCGTATTCGGGGTAATGCACGGACATTGACCGTAATTGCAGTGTTAAGTGCTACAACGGTAACGGCTGGCGGTGCGGTTTATGGCCTTTATTATAACGCGAATGACCAAGTTATGACCGTTGATCCGAACACCTTCATGTATCAGCAAACGGATGCAAAAAGCGATCGGCAAGTCAGCGCTATATTGCCAGATACAAAGTATGATGAAAATGTCGAAGCACTATCTTTCACATTTAATACAAAAGAACTTAGCGAGGGAACAGCATTCGATAGCTCTGATAAAAGGATTTACACGATAATCGATGAAAGAACATATAACAAATTAGCAGAAGTACAAGGTAAGGATGCATTGCTTGTGAATAATGGCAAAGCAGTCATTTTAGATATTGGATATGACAAAAGATTTTCACCTGAATACAGGGACAAGACGATCAGGACAGAAAACAACACGGCAATCACATTCCAAAGCTTTAAAACACAAACAGTTTTAAATGCCAAAACAGCAGGCATTGCAGTGGTTGTATCGAATGATCAATTTAAATCATTGCAAAAAGAAGGGGAAGCCCTAAAATATCGTGTTATCGGAGTTGATCAAGCTTCCACTGATTTATCGGGGGAAATTGCAAAACAATTGCCTGAAGAAGCGCTATTTTCCAGTGCCCCTCAAGATTTTCAAACAAGCATTGAAGGTGTAGGCTCATTGCTCTTTATCGGAAGTTTCCTTGGTCTTGTTTTTTTAGCGGCAACAGGCAGTATCATTTACTTTAAAGTTCTAACGGAAGCTGAGGAAGATAAATCACAATACAATATGCTCCATAAGATGGGCGTTAACGCAAAAGAAATGCGGAAGTCCATTGCATCACAAGTGTTTGTAATCTTTTTCGTTCCACTGGCAGTGGGGTTATTACACAGTGCGGTTGCTTTAAAAGCCTTCTCGGGCATATTGATGATGGACCTGGAAAAACCTGTGTTGATCTGGATGATCGCCTATACGGTCATTTACGGTCTGTATTATATCTTAACGGTAGCTTCCTATAATCGTATTATCACACAAAATAATAAAACAGAAGGATGATCGAGATGAAGAAATTTATTATGGTAGTTGGCATTTTGTTTATATTGGGAGCGGCAGGTGTCTTCGCATTTACTAAAATGGACTTTAACCGCATGAATGCCGATAATTATTATTTGCAAATTACAGAGGATGGGGTACAACATGAAACCAAACTGGATGATGGTTCAGTGATGACTTACTATTCTTATAAACTGGACGCCAAAAATGCAGATGGTGAAACGATACCACTTGAATTCACGGCACAAAAAAATCTTCGAAAAGACGCTTACTTAAAGATGTACGTGAAAAATGGTGATGAGGTTTCGTCATATGATGAAGTGAAATTTGAGGATATTCCCAAAAAAGCACGAACAAAATAAATGAAAGAAGGGCTGTCTGTAAATTATGGACAGCCCTTTAAATAATTATAAAAGTATCGTAATTGTGGTTCCCTTATTTTCAACGCTAGTCAAATCAAGTTTACCTTTATGAGCCAGAATAATGTCCCTTGCAATGGCCATTCCTAAACCGGTCCCATGTGTACTGGCAGTATTCGTACCTCGATAGTAGCGTTCAAAAACCTGTTCCAAGTCTTTGTCGGGAATACCGCGGCCATTATCGGCAATGGTAATTTTGGTATGAAGTTCCGATTGTGGACCAATATCATCAATTTGTATTTTCACGACGACATTTTCATCATTATGTACGAGCGCATTGTAGATAAAGTTAAAAATCGCCCGTTTCAGTAATTTTTTATCCACTTTACGTGTTGCTTTATCCACATTTGCCACAAACTCAACCTGTTTATCACCAAATTGTGAATCATTTAAAAGCTCGATCGTCATTTCTCTTATAAACCCAACGATATCAACAACTTCAAATTGCAAAGGAAGTCGTTGGGTGCGCAAACGCATCGTTAAATTGAGGTCATCCAATAAATCTTTCATATATACGGACTGTCTATTAATAATGGATGTAAACTCATACAATTCCTGTGGTGTTAATTCAGTGGCATTATCTTTCATCAATTCTGTATATCCATGGATGGAAGCAAGTGGCGTCTTCATGTCATGAGAAACATTGCTAATCCATTCCTCACGCATTTGGTCGAGTTGATCACGTTCCTTTTCATACTGATCCAACTTTATAGATAGTTCATTCATATTGTGAAATACATCTTCATAAACGCCTTTTGGTATACTCATCTTTTTGAAACGTCTTTCGCGAAGCTGCTGTATTCCTTCTATTAAAGTGTTAAGTGGTGTCGTTAATCTTTTACCAAATAATAATCCAATGACTAGGGCGATAATAATATCCACGGTTAAAAACAGTAAAAGTATGATGTTGATGTACTTTAAAATGTGAACATAATTATAGGACATTACATATCGGCCTATTCCTCGATCTTTAACCCCTACAAAATAGCTGAAATCATGAGCTTCGCCGACGAAAACAGTCGTCTCTGCATCAATTTCTTTATACTTATACATTTGGACGATTTCAACAGGAGAATATACGGTTTGCAATTTTTGAGGTGTGTAATAGGCAGAAACTTGTTCGCCCTTATCATTCAAAAATTGTATCCAGGCGTTATTGTTCCGCAGTTTTTCCAGCCCATCTTCATTTACCATTGGTTTGTCATCTATCAGTTCTACATATTGTGAAAAAGATCGGCTAAAGTTTTCCGCAGATTCCTCTTCCGTGTCGAAATGAACAAAGAGTAAGCATAAAAGTAAAATTGTATTTACGATTCCTACGATTACAACAATTGTCACAACGGATCCTAAAAAGCGCCGTGTCAATTTCCACTTCATCTTGTTTCACCCTTGGTTTGTAATTTATAACCAAGTCCTTTAACGGTTATTAAAAAAGAAGGGTTTGAAGGATCTGCCTCGATTTTTTCGCGTAAACGGCGAATATGAACCATAACTGTATTATCAGAGCCAAAGTAATCATCGTCCCACACATGTTCAAATAAAGTTTCTTTGCTTAAAATCTGATTTGGGTGATGCATAAAACAGCTCATCAGTCCGATTTCTTTAGCTGTGAGCTCTAGCGTTTTGCCATCCTTTTTCACTTCATTTTCATTTGCACTAAGCTCAAAAGGACCAATTTGAAATTTTTTCGGAGCAGCTTTTTCCTCTGAAAAGCCCGCACGCCTCAGCTGCGCCTTTACCCGATATGCAACTTCCTTCGGACTGAATGGCTTGGTAATATAATCATCCCCGCCAATCGCCAAACCTAAAAGCTTATCAATTTCCTCATCCTTTGCCGACAAAAATAAAATGGGCACATTCGACACTTCCCGAATTTGCTTGCATAAATCATAGCCTTCACCATCCGGCAGCATAATATCTAGCAAGACTAGTGATGGATTGAACTTCTGAAACTTTGCCCACCCATCCGCAATCGTCCCCGCCGTAACAATATTCGGGATACCTTCTTTATGTAAAACCGTCTCCATGAGACGTGCCAAATCTTCTTCATCGTCAATAATTAAAATCCACTGATCATTAGACATTCTTTTACCTCCTACACATCAATCATACCCTACAGTATAGAGTACCCCTTAACAAAAAATAAGGGGAGGGAAAGTTTTTTAACGAACCCATCCATTATTTTCACGAAAGTGCAATTACATGAAAAAGTTATGTTCAGATCAGGAATCCTGTTATCTGTTCTGTATTTAGTTAAGGTGGTTTGGGTAAGAAGATCGTGCTTCATACTGATTTGGTAAAGGTTGTATGATAAACTGTTTAAAGTATTGTCAGGAAGATTATGCTAAGTAATATGATTCAGGAATTCATTGCTTATGCAGCGAATGTGGAAGAGTAAAAGGAGAAAAAAATAATGGAAACAAAAAAAGTGTTACCCGTTCTTTTTTTAGTGATGTTTTTAGTCATGGTCGGATTTGGGATCATTATTCCCGTCATTCCGTTTCTTGCAGAAAAGGTTGGTGGCAGTCCTACTGAGCTTGGACTTTTAATGGCTGTTTATTCATTAATGCAATTATTTTTTGCCCCGGTGTGGGGACGTATATCTGACCGGATAGGACGTAAGCCTGTCATGATAATCGGGATTGCTGGTTTGGCTCTTTCGTTTTTTATCACGGCCTCGGCAGATTCCTTATGGGTATTATTTGTAGCAAGGATTATTGGCGGGATATTGTCATCGGCAAACATGCCAACCGCAATGGCGTATGTGGCTGACATCACGACGCCGGAAGATCGCGGAAAAGGGATGGGGATCATCGGGGCCGCTACAGGGCTTGGTTTCATCTTTGGTCCGGCGATTGGAGGGGTATTCTCCAAATCAAGTTTGAATTTACCTTTTTACATTGCTGGAATTACCTCTTTGATTACTTTGTTCTTAGTGATTGCGATACTGAAGGAATCACATACAGTTGAAAAGAGGGCCCAGCAGTCAAAAAATAAAGAATCTATGTGGAAAGCCTTTAGAGGGCCACTTAAAACCATGTTCTTTCTGCAATTGATCGTCACTCTTTCTATGGCAGGACTAGAAACGACTTTTGCTTATTTTGCAGCCAAAAAGGCTGATATAAGTCTTGTCCAATTAGGCTATATCTTTATGATCATGGGAGTTGGCAGTGCAATCGTTCAAGGTGGATTAGTGGGTAGGATGACAAAGAAATATGGAGAAGGAGCGGTCATCCGAATGGGAATCATCATCTCGGCAGCTGGGTTCATACTCATCCTGTTTTCTTCCGGCTTTTGGACATCGGCGATCTTCCTGACGATTTTCGGAGTGGGAAATGGGTTCATCCGTCCGGCAATTTCGGCTTTACTGACCAAAAGTTCCATGACGGGCCATGGCAGTGTCACTGGACTGTTATCTTCCTTCGACTCGTTCGGCAGGATTGCAGGTCCTCCGATCGGCGGTTGGTTATTTTCAATTTCGATTGATTTACCATTTATATCGGGAGCGATCCTTTCCGTTTTTGCTTTGCTTCTTTTTCAGTTATACCATGCACGGACACAGACTAGACAGGTCCCAGCATCTCATTAATTTGATGGTGGGCAAAAAACCCCCATTTCAAAAAATGGGGGGGGCTGCGAGCGGTGCTTTAATAGCACCGTTTTTTTATTGAATCAGATTGAGGAATTTACGTGTGCGCGCTTCTTTAGGGTTTGTGAAGATCTGCTCGGGTGTTCCCCGCTCCATTATTTTTCCTTCATCCATGAAAATGACTTCGTCGGCGACTTCACGGGCGAAACGCATTTCATGGGTTACCACGATCATTGTCATGCCTTCTTCTTTCGCCAGGTCTTTCATGACCTGTAACACGTCTCCAACTAGTTCGGGATCTAAAGCGGAAGTGGGTTCATCGAATAGCATGACCTTTGGCTCCATGGCCAGGGCCCTTGCAATTCCGACTCGTTGCTGCTGTCCGCCGGACAATTGAAACGGATAAAAATCGATTTTCTCACCTAAGCCGACTTTTGTAAGCAGGGCAGCAGCCGTTTCCTTTGCTTGATGTTTGGCTATGTTTTTTACAATGATGGGTCCTTCCATTACATTTTCCAATGCTGTTTTGTGGGGGAAGAGGTTATAGCTTTGGAAAACCATCCCTGTTAAACTGCGAAAAGATGTAATTGAATTTTTTTTAACGGATTTTTTGAAGTCCATTATGGTTTCATCAATTTCAATCGTCCCGTCCGTGGGTACTTCAAGGAGATTCAAACACCGAAGAAAGGTTGTTTTACCTGAACCCGAAGGACCGATCAATACAATGACTTTACCTTGCTCCACTTCCAAATCGATGCCCTTTAATACTTCAAGGTCACCAAACGATTTATGAAGATTCTTAATGTTGATCATTTTAAAATCTCCTTTAACTACTGCGGTTCTTATTTTGCTACATAACGATTAAGTCTGTCCTCTAAACTTCCTTGAATGAAAGATAGTATTGTACACAAAATCCAATATAAAGCAGCTGCTTCTATGTAAAGTAGTAGAAATTCATAGTTTTTTGCAGCGATTTCTTGAGCTTTACGGAATAATTCCGTTACCAGAATGAGTGAGGCAAGCGATGTATCTTTTAAAAGGCTAATGAACGTATTGGATAATGGGGGAATGGATACCCGCGCAGCTTGAGGCAAAATGATGCGCTTTAAAGCTTGGGTATATGTCATCCCGATTGAATAGCCTGCTTCCCATTGCCCTTTTGGTATGGATAAAATGGCTGCTCGGATAATTTCTGAAGCGTATGCTCCCACATTTAAAGAGAATCCTATAATGGCCGATATGAAAGGATTGATTGTTACACCTAAATTTGGAAGTCCATAGAAAATGATAAATAATTGCACAAGTAAAGGTGTCCCGCGGATGATTGACACATATACACGCGCAATTATTTGAAGAATCCTTATGGAAGATAATCTAGCCAATGCTGTGAGTACAGCAAGAATAAGGCCGAGAACGAATGTGATCAATGTTAGTGGAATCGTATATTGAATAGCTCCCTCTATCATAGGATAGAGGGAGGTTTGAGCGATGGAAACAAGCTGGTTCATACGCTCGGGGTCGGTGAAAATATTACTTAGGAGAAACATCTTCACCAAACCATTTATCCGAGATTTTCGCGTACGTGCCGTCGTCTTTCATTGCTTTAAGTGCTTTGTTTACTTCTTCCACTAATTTGCCACTGTCTTTTCTGAACATTAAACCACTTGCAACTCCGCTTTCTTCCTCATCAGCCACTTTGATAGGTGCATCCGGGTGTTGCTTTTTATAATCAAGGTACGATAATTTGTCATTGATCGTGGCATCTACACGTTTAGAACCAATAAGCTGTACGGATTGAGAAAATCCTTCAATACCTGTAACTTCAGCACCATGAGATTTGGCTATGTCATTGTAGTTACTCGTTAAAGATTGTGCAGAGGTCTTGCCTTTTAAATCATCGAAGGATTTAATATCCGTATTATCTTTGTGTACCAGTAATACGGCCCCTGATTGAATATATGGGTCAGAGAAATCATATTTCTTTTGACGGTCTTCATCGATGCCCACCTGGTTTGCGATCATATCAAAACGTTTTGCATCCAAGCCTGCAAACATGCCGTCCCATTGTGTTTCCTTGAATTCAGCTTTCACTCCAAGGCGTTTTGCCACTTCTTTAGCAATTTCAACATCAAACCCCGTTAGTTTATCTGAATCATCGTGGAATGTGAAAGGAGGATATGTACCTTCCGTTCCAACAGTTAATACGCCATCTTTTTTGACTTTATCATATAGACTTTCTTGTGAAGAAGATTTATTGTCGGTATCGTTTGCCTCATTTTTTGTATCGGTACCACAAGCGGTAAGTACAACCGTGAAAGCTAACAATAGCGATAAAAGTGCAACCATTTTTTTCATTTGGGTAAACCTCCTAGTAATCTGATAGGGATTGATACTCTGTGATACTATACAAGAAAAGGAAAAAAGTCAATGAAAATAACTTATATCATTAGTGTTAATGAAACTCGGTGAATTATACGGTTTTTCACGCATTGATGTGAAAATAAAAGTAAAAGAAAGGTGTATCGTCAACCAGGGAAGGAGCTGAACCGATATCCATTCTAAGGAGACAAAAAGCCCCTTATCCACGTCAACTATTAGCTAAGCGGAGAGGGGCTTTTTGGACTGTCCAGAACTATTTCAGGATTCTTTTTAACTTAACGTTATTTATGATTTTTATCCTCTACACTAACAAAGATAGGGTTCGAATAGAACCAAAGGTCTTTATAGTTACGTTTGTTTATTTCTAAAAAGCGTTTTTCGTTATCCTCGATTTCAGTCTTTGCATCAATCAGCGGTTCACCGTCCATCGTTTCTCCAGAGACATTAACCCCGAGATTCGTGCCGCGCAAACGGAAATATTGATCCTTATTTGCTCTGAACTTGTAAGTGATGGTATGAAAACCATCGCGATCGGTTTTCCAGTCTTTACTTGTAAAGCGTTTAACCACTTTTGTCGTATCATTGGTGGCTTTATTATAAGCAGGTGTACCAGGTACTGCTTTCCCGGTTACTTCCCCGGAAATTAGATCCACGTGATCCACCTTGACCGGGTCCCCGTTATTGTTCTTTTGGGGGCTTTTAAATCGGATGGTGATCTTGACCATCTGTCCTTCCTTAACTTTAAGATCCCCGCCCATATCTGCCTTGTTGTTTCGGTTTTTAGCTTGGAAATCAAGGGCGTCGATCAAGTCACCAAAAACGGAGAAGGATTTCCCTGATCGCATGCCATCAAGGACGGATTGCATCGATGAACCATTTACCCATGTATAATTCTTGGAATATTCACCTGGCCAGTAGCCGCTTGAGTAAAGGCGGTTTTCACTGATTTCAAAATGGGAGTCTGAATTGGAAAAGTTCCAGAACTTACGGCCTTCCCCAAGAAGGGCATCCCAAGCACCACCTACCTTAGCGAGCATGTGATCGGAACCGCCGTAGGTCCTGTTTTCCGGTGTTGTCAGATTTAAACCGCCTCTATCCGGCTCCATCTGGTTACCTGGCATACCTTCGAACCCGAACATGACATTCGGGGCTATATTGTTGAAGTCGCGAAAATCAGATATGTTGTACACCCTTTTTCTTGATGGGTGGTTCAATATGGCATAACTTGTATTCTTATAATTTTTCTCGAGCCATGCCAATGCTGTTCGAGCATCCTCGGATGTCTTATTAGCTCTTTGATCCTGTGCTCTCCAGACGGCTACATCATCAGGATCAAACTTCTTTTCATCCTGGTTGGTGAACAGATATTCGAACTGATTGCCAGCTTTCAGACTTTTCGGTGAGCCCGGCTTGTCTCCCAAAATTCCTATGCCGACATGCTCGTATGTGGGCATATCCCATTCGAAGCCTGAAAAGATGACTTTACTTTTAAATTTGCCCTCTTTTTGCAATTGCTCCATTTTCGGGGTCTGATATTGTATGATTCCCTGAGATAGCGGTATCGGCCCACCTGTAATCAAATTTCCCTCAGCATCCCTTGAAGACATCCTCAAGTGGTCGGAAATTCCCATCCAATCCATACCATACTTATCAAATGCGTTATTTAGCAAGCTCTCAAGGCTCTGTGAGCCCTCGGCATCATCGGACTGAGTGGTATGGGCATGATATTCCCCCTTCATCCATCTGCCTCCCGGATTTGTCTGAGTGTCTGCTGAATCATTTGCAGCAACCGCGACCGGAAGACCCTGAAATAGGATGGCTATGCTTAGAACCGTTCCTGTGAAAGCCCTGAACTTATTAATCATCTTTCGGACACCCTCCATATATTGAAATAATGTTGAACAAGCTAATTTTATTGTGAAAATATTAAGAGCCCGTTTGGGGGGAGTATGGATTTTGTAAATTAAATGGCCGGGTTGCTTCCATAATATGTTACGGGAAGGTGACAGCGGTTTGGAAGAAGAAGAAAGAAGGGGAGGGCATGAAACAAAAAAGGCTGTAGAGAAAATTTTCTTTCTCTACAGCCTGCGACAATTATATTATTTAGCTTCGAGTAGATTGATATAATCCACAGTTTGATCTTCACCGACAATGAATTGCAGTTCATAGTTCCCTGTCTTGTAAATGTAGTTGTCTTCATTCGTACTGGAAATATGGCGTATTTCGTCAGCACTGCCGAGTTGTTTTCCTAAAACTTTAGGAGTGATGCTTCCAAGATTATGGTCCCGTTCTACATTTGTCCCAAAATATCGGATTTGTGAGATGGTTTTGTCATCGTTATAGGCAAATGCAAATCCTGGATGCCCCATTTCTGCATGGTAATAGTCAAAAGTTTCATCTGTGTTACCTGGCTCAGGGGGAGGACCAAATGTGTCATATACTTCTTTTTGGGTGTTTTCATCAATTTTCAAACCCAAGGCAGTATAAGGCATTTCCCCTGAAAAAGCTTTGTTGTAGATTTCGTGTAAGGTGGTAAGAGCGTGTTCCTTAGCTATGCCAGAAGCGGAATCCATTGTGGATGCAGCCCCAACCGGTTCTGTTGGAAACGATGCACCTGCCCCTAAAAGGGAGCCGGTTAGAATAACGGCGCTAACCATTCTGGCCGCTGGTTTTTTAGATAACATTTCTTATCCCTCCTATACCATTACTTTTCCACAATTTTCTTACATGAAACATTTTCTTGATGATCAATGATTGTAACACCTGGAAATACACATGACAGTCAAACTTAGAGCCACTTGTTGAACAATTGATTGAGAAAGTTGGAAAACCGGAAGCCTTTGCCGCAGATGCAGCTCATATGTTCCCTGATGCTCCACGATAATCAAACAGATCCAGTCTATTTTAAAACAATAAAGTACAGGGGAATTTAAAACTAAGTTAATTGGAGCAAGTGCCTGGAGTGAAAATCAATGTCCAAATTGTACAAGCAATAAAAAAACTGTAGGCAAACACGATTTCCATCGAGTTTGCCTACAGTCTGGGTGCTTCACCGTGATGAATTACCCTATGAAAATGATGCAGTTAATCCCAAACGCTAATTCTAGGAACTCCAGCAGTTCTTAAGTAGTCCAATAATTGACCAGTATGTACAGACTCATGATAAGCGATCCTTAGCAACATATCTCCTAAATCCCTGATATACCCAATATCGGAGCGGTCAATTTTAATAGTGGATAAGTCGTCCTCGCTGAAGGATAGGATTGTTTCCAAAAAGTCACGCCTGTAAGGTTCCGCAAAGTTTAATTCGGCTTCGACAGAGATAAGCGGCTGTTTTTCAAATGGTGATTCATAAACGGGTAAGCTGCCTTGATTTTTAATGGATAAATGGTAGTAATGCTCACTATCAAGGACATGTCTAACCATTTCTAAACAGCTCATTGCCTTGTCGTCTGGCTTCCAATGTAGTGTGCCTTTAGGTATTGAAGTCCATAGTTTAATGTTTCTTCTTCTAACCTCTTCCAGATTCAAGATGATAAGTTCTATCGATTTCATAAAGATCCCCCTTTTTGCAGGTATACATTCACTATACACGAATGGATGGTGAAAATAATGGGATTCATTTGAAAAAATAGAAAATTCAATGAACTACTTGAGGTAGCGAATTTTTTACTATTATTTATGAGAGTACAGGGAAAATGCCCATGAATTCGTGCAGAATTTACAGGCGGTTTCATTAGTTTTGTATGGAGGAACACATGCTTCATATTTAATCCATGTTTTCACAATCTATCTTCTTAATTACGCAAAGCTGGGGCAGGAGGCCCTTGTTATAAAAAGGATTGAATTAGAATGTCATCTTGATAAGTTAAAATTGGTTTAAAGCCAAAGTCTTTAAATTTCTGCAATGCTTCAGGGTTATTTCTGTTTACCAAACCGGACACTGCAAGGATTCCTTTTTCTCTCGCATGAGCCACTAATTTCGGTAAAAGGGATTGCAGAATTCCCTTTCCTCTATATTTCTTGTCAAGGACTACATAATTAACATGAGCGAATTTATATAAATAAAGATTATAACAAAGAAATCCCATTATTTTACCTTTATCATTACAAATTACAAGTACCTTATGGGACTTTTGCAAAATTTCATGCACTGTATCAGACGAAACCCGAAAATTACTTATTGTAATATCCGTTAAAGTCTTGATATCTTTTTTAGGTTTCCAGTCTCGAAAATACATCATAACTTCTCCTTTTTCTCTATTAAACCAAAAAGCGGAGATCATATTATTGTTTATTAATATAGAAACCCTTTAGAATATTCCAAAGGGTTTCCATGTTAATCTCAAAAAAGAAATCTCTTAATCTTTTCTGAATTTCTTGATTGAAATAGGTTCCTTGATTGAAGTACCTCCATTATTGTTTAATAAATCTTTTAAGATTCTTCTCAAGGCAGTCCTAACACTGCTATTTCCATTTTCTGAATTGCCATTACCTGAACCGCCAGTTGTGGAACCAGCATTATCGGATTCACCAGTTCTTCTTAGTTTTTTGTTTGACACTGCAATCATCCCTTTGTTTAATAAATTTTCACATTACTAATTTATGTGTATTATTGCTTTGTGCTTGGACAAGTTCACCATTTGTTGAACACGTTTACGTTATGTAGTGGTGATACCAGTCGATGTAATAATATGGTATAATTGTGAAGTAATTCACAATAAGGGCTGAACTGGTTATCATTGGACCTATTCACTCATAAAAGAAAGCGGGTTGGATATATGCTAAAGAAAGTGGTTCTAGCTGGCGGGACTGGTTTTGTCGGTCAATACTTTGAAAAGCATTTCAGGAATTTGGGATATGAGGTAAGGATCATCTCCAGGCAAACCCCGCATACTGGCTGGGAAGATATAGAAGGAATAAGGGAAACGATCGATAATTCGGATATGTTAATAAACCTGGCAGGAAAAACGGTCAATTGCCGCTACAATGCCAAGAATAAGAAAGAAATATTGGATTCACGAACCGATACGACTGAAGTGCTAGGTAAGGCGATTGAACAATGTGAAAATCCTCCTTCATTATGGATAAACTCAAGTACTGCAACGATATACAGGCATGCTGAGGATAAACCAATGACAGAGGGGGATGGTGTAATCGGTTCAGGCTTTTCCGTAGATGTGGCGAAAGCGTGGGAGCGCTCATTTTTCGATTTCCGATTACCCAAGACGAGACAAATTGCTTTACGGATCGCCATTGTATTGGGAGATGGGGGAGTGATGACCCCATATAGGAATTTGGTTAAATTTGGTCTGGGGGGCCATCAAGGATCAGGAAATCAGAAATTCAGTTGGATACATTTAGAAGATTTATTTAACATTGTCCTTTTTCTGAGAAAGAATCAGGATTCGAGCGGGGTGTATAATTGTTCATCTCCGAATCCAGTTACAAATCGTGAATTGATGGCTCATTTGAGAAAGCTCATGAATATTAGGATTGGACTGCCCTGTCCAACACCCATGCTTGAAATGGGGGCTTTCTTTATGGGTACCGAAACAGAATTGATATTAAAAAGCCGGTGGGTCATACCTGAGAGATTGGAAAAGGCGGGGTATGCATTTAAATTCCCTCATCTTGATGAGGCTCTGGAACATATACTGATGAATTCTTAAAGTACTCGAGATTGATTGCTATAATGATAGATATAAATCATTAATGGAGGGGAATTGTAGAATGAATATGACTCCATCTGAAAAAGTCGGAAGATTCACAACAGGGATATTTTCAGAGTTGGCGGAACGCAAACAGGATGCAATGAAACGTGGGCTGGATGTTATCGATTTGAGTGTAGGAAGTCCGGATTTACCACCGCCTGATTTCGTAGTGGATACGCTTGTGAAGTATGCGCAGGATCCGAGTTCCTATGGGTATACGTTAAAAGGTACGCCTGAATTCCATGAGGCAGTCGGTTATTTTTATCGGAAGCGTTATGGGGTGGAGCTGGATGCAGAAAGGGAAGTCCTCCAACTGATGGGATCGCAGGATGGCCTTGCACACTTGGCAACGGCGATGATAAACCCTGGAGATTATGTGTTGGTGCCAGATCCGGGATATCCAATTTATGAAGCGAGTGTAGAGCTTGCCGGCGGAATCATTTATCCGATGCCGCTTACTGCCGAAAATGGATTCCTGCCGCAGCTCAACGGAATTCCGGAAGAAATATTGAAAAAGACCAAAATGATGATCATCAGTTATCCAGGAAATCCTGTCACCGCCCTTGCTGATGAAGCTTTCTTTGCGGAAGTCATATCGTTTGCGAAAAAGAACGAGATCATGGTGGTTCACGATTTTGCTTATTCCGAATTGATTTTTGATGATCATCCGCAAATTAGTTTTATGTCCATTCCTGGTGCCAAGGAAGTGGGGATCGAGTTTAACTCACTTTCCAAAACTTTTAACATGGCCGGCTGCCGCATCGGGTATGCGGTGGGTAATCAAGAGGTGCTGAACATCCTGGGAACGTTGAAATCACACATCGATTATGGAGTTTTTTATCCTATCCAAAAAGCTGCCGAGATGGCACTGACTTCCAATCTTTCGCTGCTGTCCGAACAGGTTAAGGAATATGAGTCCCGACGTAATGCATTGATATCAGGTCTTGCTAGAGGGGGGTGGCATGTGCCGAAAACCTCAGCTACCATGTTTATTTGGGCCAGAATTCCTGCTGGCTGGAAATCACGTGATTTTTCCTATGCATTGATTGAAAAAGCAGGGGTCACGGTCGTTCCAGGCGATGCTTTTGGGAAGCAGGGTGAAGGGTATGTTCGGATGGCCTTGGTCCAGCCGGCCGAAAGATTGACAGAAGCTGCCGAACGGATCGGATTGTTTTTGGAGGAAAAAAATGGAGTTTGAGATCAAGCGTTCAATATAGTCAGGTTATAAATTGCCTCAGCAGTATAAACCATTTTGGCTGGCAGAGGACTTGCCGCCAGTATCATTTCCGGGGGAGATTGAGAGAAAAGGTAAGCGGACGGTGACTTCCAAATTACCTATAGAGGCAGAAGCTTATTTAAGTAAAGGAAGGAATCAACTGGCACGCAAAGGAGTATATAGAGCTTGAGAAAGTTGTTACTTACTTGTTAAAGTGAGGCGCTCTATCGTTTTTTAAAACTATTTGATAGTTTAAGAGAAGGTCCATCCACTGATGGGCTTTTTCATGTTAATGGGAAACTAGAGAGATAGATTATTTATGGAATTTCCGAACGTAAAAAGGACAAGCCGCATAATATATAGTAAGTCTGCAACTATTTCGGACTTAATATGATAGAGAGGGGGAAAAGCAATGATCAACTGGAAAGTGCGTTTTAAGAATCCGACGTTTATATTCACGGTACTCCTTCCTGGGCTTTTATTATTGGCGCAGATGGTTGCCGCGTTCATAAACAATTTCATTACCCCTATAGGCTTTACCATTACTGATGATGCATTGAACGGGGCTTTAGGCATCATTAACTTCATAGCGCTTACATTCTTTGGGGTCGGCGGTGTGGTCGATCATACTACTAAAGGTCTAAGCGATAGTGAGAATGCACGACAATACGATGAGCCTAAGTAATGGGCACTATTCTTTCATCTATTGAAGAGTAGAATATACCAGATAACACCGTAACTTGCTACACAACGGCGTTATCTGTTTATTTGTTTTTTTTTTTGCAGAAATGATGATCGCACTAATTAAAATGATTTTGGTCTGAAAACCGAAATGCAGCATACATTTAAAATTGTGGTTCATTTTCAGTTTGGGGAGGAAAAAGGATGAGTTATAGTTTACCAGTTTCAAAATGGCTTGCAGCCATAGTTTTGATCGGAGCATTATTGATGGCATTCATATTCAATCCGGCTAATGCTTCAGCCTCTATCAATTATGGCGATGAAGTTTCCGCTTTGGCAAAGAAGCAGGTGGGAAGCAATTATAAATATGGGGGGACGACCCCAAAAGGGTTTGATGCTAGCGGTCTAACCCAGTATGTATATAAAAATGCCGCGACAGAAATGAAGATTCCAAGAACGAGTGCGGAACAGTATAAAATCGGAAAGGCCGTTAAGCAAAAAGATTTAAAAGCGGGAGATTTGGTCTTCTATGCGACAGGTAAGAAAGGGCAGGTTTCTTTTGTAGGAATCTATTATGGAAATGGTACATTTATCGGGACCACCACCAAAGGGGTCAAGGTCGTCAAAATGAGTGATAAGTATTGGAAAGAAAAATATATAGGGGCAAAGCGAGTCATTAAGTAACATCTGATGTTCATATGAAAAAAGTCCAGCAAAAAAGAGCATCGTAAAACCGATGCTCTTTTTGCTAGTCATTTCCGGGTTCATTCATTCAATGATGATATCCGTTAAAACAACATTCCCATTACGAACCTTTACGACGGCGACTGAAGGATTGGCCAATGCTTCCTTCTCCATTTCCTTTGCCTTTTCTTCGGATGCGAAATAATTGTCCAAACCGTATCTGATCTGAATGGTTTCAGCATTGTGCAGGTCATATGGGATTTCCAATTTCCCTTTAAGGTAAACGCCTTTGCCGGGTTTTTCTTTCGTTACGTAATCGACAACATATAGTCCATCCTTATTTTGTTTTAAACGTACATATACCTTTTTAAAATCCCCCATATTTCTTGTATGGAACTCGGTTTTAATCGAGTCATCGACCTGTGATGGCTTAACGGATTCAATTTCGTATTTCAAAGCCACATAGCTTCCCCTAAACAAGTCAGTCGGGTCGACCGGGGCTGTTTTGATCTTGATTACATCTCCTGTCATTGTTGTCCAGACCGGAGGAAACGCCAAGACTAACAGAATCAAGACTGGAATGGAAAATACGATAAGTGGCCGGAATAATGGATTATTCATTGAGCTCCCCTCCTTTTTTTCGTTGATTTTCGAAGAAGAAGCCAAAACCGATAAGCATGATTCCGCCGATGATGAATGTAAGTGATTTTGGCAGGAAGTCAAAAGAATAGATGTAATATCTGAAGATCAGTACACATATTATCACGATACTGGTCAAACTGCCTTTTAGAATGAGATAAAGCAGAAAAACGAAATAAGCTAAAGGGAACCAGATTGAAAAATCAAAGGTAAGGAAGAGTGCAGTAATACCATGTAAGATATGCCCTTGTATGTGGGTGATGTTTTGTAATTTGGCTCTTACCGGAATATAGGCAAGCACGATTCCCAGAACAAACAGAATGGAAAGGACAATCGTATTCGAATTTTCAAACTCCAGCTTAGGCACGAATTCCATAAGAAATAAGGCAATTGTATTGATGGCTAAAGCGTTAATGAAAAAGGTCAGATATTTAGGGTAATCGAATTTCTTTAACAGAATGTATAAAGCCGGCAGAAATACAAGAATGGCAAGCGGATAAGCTGTTTCATCAACGAATATACTTCCGTTAATATAAATGAAAAGCAGGAAAGAGGTAAAAAGGAGAACGAAGACATCCTTCAAATAGTATCCAATGAATACCGTACCGATCGCCCATAATAAAAAGGAACTGTTGAAGTTGATGCTGATATTAAACATCTGCTCAATTAGAAAAATCCCTGAACCAAAGATCAGAATACCTGCATAATGCAGACTTCGTGACGTTTTGGGAAAGCGTACCTGCACCTTCACGCCAGCAAAGTTCACTCCGATTAGGCATGCAATGATAAGCAGGAATTTAACCGCTTTACTTAAATAAATCCAGTTGCTGGCTACGAAGGTCAATACGCCTAAACCTAAAAGAAGTGCCCCAATGGATAATAGAATAGTGATGAAGCTCAAATTTCCTTTTACGTCATAGGAATCTAACATCCTCACTTTCTCTTGCTGGGAGATGACTCCTTCCTTTTCAAGGTAATTAAATTCATGTTCAAGAAACTCGAATTGCTTTTTCGTTATTTCTTTGTTGGCCAAAGTAACTCCTCCTTCCACATTTTACTATTATACATCGTATTCTCTTGCCGCTTTGAATATAATGCTAATTTTCTTCTACCCTTATTGGAACGCATGTAGTACCAAAAAAATATTTATAGTACCTTGCAATGAACAGTACCGTGTGGTAATTTATTTACATAAGATGTATTGTTCGGTGTTCAGTACTGTTTATTGAACTATACTGAAGAACTCTTGGAAGGAGTGATGGTGCAATGAATGTACAATTTAAGAAAGGTGTCCTGGAGCTGTGTGTCCTGGTCTTATTGGATAAGCAGGATCGCTATGGGTATGAACTTGTACAGAAGATTTCAGATCAAATTGAAATATCGGAAGGGTCGGTATATCCACTTTTACGACGATTGACGAAGGAAGAGTATTTTACGACATATTTACAAGAATCAACAGAAGGGCCTCCGCGCAAGTATTATACTTTAACCGACAAAGGCCGGAGATACCTTCAAGAGCTGTTGACGGAATGGAATGAATTTTCCAATGGGGTCAATCAATTAATCAAGGAAGGTGTGAACCAATGAATAAAGAACAATTTTTAAAACAATTGAATGCCTCTTTAACCAGACTTTCCTTAGAGGAACGGGAAGATATCCTTCAAGATTACGAAGAGTACTTCGAAATTGGAATGGAAGAAGGGAAGTCAGAGCAGGAAATCTCCAAATCTCTTGGGAATCCTAAACAGATTTCCAAGGAACTGATGGCATCCTATCGTCTTGGTCAGGTCGAGCAAACTACTTCAGCAGGTAATGTAATGCGGGCAGTTTGGGCAGTCATTGGTTTGGGATTCTTTAATTTAGTGATCGTTTTGGGACCATTTATAGCATTGATCGGAGTTGTCATTGCAGGATGGGCTTCGGCGATAGCGTTCATTCTAGCTCCGTTTGGCGTTCTTTTTAACCTTGCGATAGGTAATTTTCAATTATTCGATCTTTTCTTCGCATTGGGATTATGCGGGATTGGCATTTTCATTGCCATGGGAATGTTTGTCGCTACGAGTGCTTTAACTAAAGGATTCATTCGCTATTTAAAATTTAACGCTTCTCTTGTGAAAGGCGGTTTGAAAAATGATTAATGTAAAAAAATTATCGATCATTGCACTTGTATTGTTATTGATCGGAGTAATAGGAAGTCTGTTTACGTTTTCCCAAGTGACGGATAAGGAAACGACTACAGAGGAAAAAACGATTTCGGAAATCGTAACGGACATTCAGATCGACACTGACAATGCAGCTGTAGAGATCGTTCCAACCAAGGATAAGGAGACAAGGATAGAGTTGGTTTCAAAAGGGATGGATGTTTCCAAGTTGGATTTCACCGCAGATGTGGAAGGGAAGAAGCTTTCGGTACAATTAAAAGATCGACGTACCTTTAGCTTTGGTTTTCATATTCAATCCTTACATTTAAAGGTGTATGTGCCTGATGAATCTTATAAATCCTTTGTCGTCGAATCCGATAATGGAAAATTGCAAATATCAGGATTGAAAAGTGAAGATCTAAATGTGAAGTCTCAAAATGGCCGGGTAGAATTAAATGATATAATAACCGAAAAAGTTGAAGTGAAATCTGCTAATGGAAAAGTAGAGCTTAATAATGTGGAGGGAAAACTGGTTGGGTCATCGAATAACGGTAAAATCACATTGGTCACGAAAGACTTGGATAGGGAGATCGATTTCGAAAGTAATAATGGTAAAATCATGATCCAGACGGAGAATGAACCGACAAATACAACTTTCGATGTTCATGTTGACAATGGGAGAGTGGATATCCTTGGTAAGTATGAGGGAGATACTGTCATTGGCAAAGGTGAAAACTTAGTGAAATTGGAAACGAATAATGGGAAAATCGAGATAACGAAATAGTCATGAAGCATGAAAAAGCCGCGATCCAATTGGAATCGGCTTTTTTCAATTATTATGCCATTGCTAGAAGCTTTCCCATTTACTTAAGGAGATAAGGAAAAACATTTAAAGTTTTTCCTTTAGATGTTTTGGAATTATAATAAATAAAGGATAATTATGTTAAAAGTAATGAGTATAAGTCCGCCATCAAATCTAAGGAAAGATTTTAATGAAAATGACTTCAAAAGTATGGGGGCTGTAAAATGAAATTCAATAAATTGTCATTGGATATATTTAAACGTACGATCTTCACTCGCAAGAAAAGGGAAAAGGACTATCGGAAGAAAGTATTCGAAGTGCAAAAAAAGGTTTTTAATATAGTGGAAAGTTCTAAGGATATTATCTACTCCTACGAAACAAACCCAAGTTCCAAGTTCAGGTATCTAAGTCCATCCATCAATACACTTTTAGGTCATGGCGTCTTAGAAGAAGCATACAATGACCCTTCCTCCCCTTTCGGAAGGATTCATCCTGATGACTTTGAAATCCTAAATGAAAAGATATATGGTGGGATTGATTATACTAAGCCGGTCATTCAACGTTGGAAAAATATCGAGGGGGATTTTTTGTGGTTCGAGGAATATGCTACACCTATATATGAAAAAGATGAATTGGTAGCCGTTCAAGGAATCATTCGCAATATCGATGAAAGAGTGAGATTCATACAGGATATTGAGTATCAAATGTCCCATGACCCATTAACGAATATCCATAATCGACAGTTTTTTGATAATATATTTGCCAAATCCAATCTGGATTTTGATACTCCGGTTGCCATGATTTTGTGTGATTTAGATGAGCTGAAATATATGAATGATACGCATGGCCATAAGAAAGGGGATGAATTGATTAAAGAAGCGGCAAATCTATTGAAACGGATATTCTCTGACATCGCTGTTTTAGCGAGAGTGGGAGGAGATGAGTTTGCCATTCTGCTAATTGATAGAAGCAAGCAAGAAGTGGAATCTCTTTGTGAATTATTAAAGGAAGAAATCCTTTTGCAAAACGATCTAAAAAAAGGCCCTCACATCAGTATGTCATTTGGGCATGCTTACCGTTCGAATTCAAAAGGAAATATGGATAGTTTATTCATGGAAGCGGATCAAAAAATGTTTCAAGATAAACGGCGAAGAAAAGAACAGAAACTTGTTCGGGCCGGTAGATGAAAGATATAGGGGGAGTCCAGTGTCATACTGGGCTTTTATTTATATATATATATTTAGGTACCCGAAATAAATCATTCGCTTATTTTAACCAATTTTAGTAAACTGGCAATGACTATAATAATTAGAAGGTGAAGGGATATGAGGGAAACCTTAGTGGATGAACGGGTAAGAGGGACTGATAAAATCTGGACACGTGATTTCATCATGATCTGTTTGGCAAATATGTGCATCTTCATGGGTTTTCAAATGACGATGCCGACCCTCCCGTTGTTTGTGGAACAGCTTGGCGGTGACGATCGCCTGGTGGGGGCTGTCCTTGGAATCTTCACTTTTTCGGCCTTGCTCGTTCGGCCGATTGCCGGCAGATTATTGGAGACGAAGGGAAGGCGCATGGTTTTTCTTGCCGGTTTAGCCATTTTTGCATTGTCAGTGGGTTCCTTCGGTTTTATGGGAAGCATCGGCTTGTTATTCATGATGCGGATTGTACAGGGCGTCGGCTGGGGATTTTCTTCAACGGCTTCAGGAACGATTGCTTCCGATATAATCCCTGCGAAACGGCGTGGTGAGGGGATGGGGTATTACGGATTATCGGGTAACTTAGCGCTGGCATTCGGGCCATCATTGGGTCTTTTTCTAGTTACGGTCCTTCCGTTTCAAGAATTGTTTTTGATCTGTTCATTATTGGGATTTTTCGCCATTGTTACAGCATCACTTATTCGGTATCAAAAAGTGGAAAGTGATCCTTCCGCGGCTGTCAGAGCCAAAAGGTTTGATATATATGAAAAAAGTGCCCTTCAGCCATCATTGCTCATTTTCTTCATTTCCGTTACGTTCGGTGGAATTGCAACCTTCCTTCCCCTGTATACAGCGGAAAAAGGTGTGGATGGAATTCAGTGGTATTTTTTAGTATATGCAATGGCCCTCATGGTCACGAGATTATTTGCGGGTCGATTATATGACCGAAGGGGACATCGAGCCATATTCGTGCCTTCAACAGTACTCATCATGGCTGGGATGCTCCTGCTTGCATGGATGCCGAGTGAAGTGGTCCTTTACATTGCGGCAGTGCTTTATGGATTTGGATTCGGCTCTGTCCAGCCGGCGCTGCAGGCATGGTCGATTGAAAAGACGGCACCAAATCGGAAGGCGATGGCTAATGCCACATACTTTTCATTTTTCGATCTTGGAGTGGGCATAGGTGCCATCGTGTTCGGGCAGATTGGCTTCCTCTTCGGATATAGGAGCATCTATATCACTGCAGCCGCCTCGATTTTCATTTCAATGATCGTTTATTTATGCATTATCAGGAGCGAGGATAAAGTAAAATCAATATAATAGAAACGTTGGATGGCTTCAATGGAAGTCATTCTTTTTTTTGAGTCAGTAGGAACACCCTTGGTGCATTATCCTAAATATTTTAAAAATGGAAAAACTTTGTTATTATCGAAAAGAGATTATACATAAGATGATAGAAGGTCTATTTGAAGGAAGGGGAAGCTTGGAATGAATGACTCTTCAAACGAAGAAATGACATTAGAAAGAAGGAAGCGTATTTTCCAAGAAGAGCTGGATGTTTTATGGGAAAGGCGGCTCATCCCTAAATCAGAATATATCCGGATTAGCAGGGCATACAATCGGCATTTCCAATTAGCCCTCCATAAACAAAAGCGCTTAGAGCAAGAAAAGAAGAAATCCACCCATGGAACTGAAACGGTAATCGGTGAAAGTGCCGATAAGAGGATTCAGGATAGCCTGATCGAAGAATCTTCATTGCAATTTCAGGAATCCAGTGGATTGAACGAATCGATAATGAAAGATGAGAAGGCCGGGTATGCTCCCATTGAATCCGGTTTAGAGGAGAGCCTTGAACCTGTCAAGGAGATCACTGATAGGAAACCGGTTATTCAAAAGCAGGCCATCAAGCGGGAGAAACCGGTAAAACCGGTAAGGCCGAAGAAAACACCTGAGCAAATCAGGGAACGGAATATTTCTGTCATCCTGCTCACTGGGGTCATATTGCTTCTGTTTGGCGGGTTGATTTTAGCAACCACTTCATGGGGGGATCTGAATGCGGTCCTGAAAGTTCTCTTCATTGGAATGGTATCCGTCATTTTTGCAGGGATGGCCTTCATCGCTTCGAAACTGAAAATTGAACAGACCTCTTTTGCATTCTTGACGCTAGCGGGTTTATTCATTCCGATTACGATTTTATCAGCTTCATATTATCGGATTTTTGGAGAGTACCTTTCACTTAATGGTGGGGGGCGGGGGCTTCTGGGGTTTCTTGGGGGATTTCTCTGCTTAGCCATTTATTGTAAGATTGCTGACTACTTCAAGTCGAAAATATTCATTTTCATTTCAATATTCACGTTTGCCATTACCTGCTATTTCGGATTGGCTTTTGTGACGCCGACTATTGCGTGGATGTTTTTGGCGATTGGCGTTCTTAATTTAATGCTATTATGGAATATTGAGCAATTGAAAAATCAAAAAGCACTAACGTTATTTAAACCATTCATTTTTCAATTTATCCAGTTTAAGATTATCGTGGAGACCTTTGTGATCCTGACGTTATTTTCAAGCAACTTGGTGTATTCGCTAACGTTGATGGTCTTTTCTGTTTTGTTTTTAATTATTTCGGTCAAATTCCAAAAAAAATATTATGAAATGGCTTTTAGCGCCGTTTTCACGTATGGATATATCCATCTTGTTTATAACTCGTTTTTAAGTGAGTACATGATCACCGCATTTGCATTTGTACCAATCATTTTTACCATGCTATCGAAATATCTGGTTAAATCCAAAATGACTAAGCTTTCCAAGAACTTCATGTTCACCAGTTTGATTGGGAGCGGGATCGTTTTCTTATATAGTAACGCGATGGTGTACCAGGAGAACTATGCGCAAATATTCGTCGCGCTCATGTTAGTATCCGCTCAGCTTGCCTATGTTTCCCTTCAATCGAGAAATTCAAGCCTCACGTACCCGGCTGTTGTTATTTTCGACTTAGCGTTACTATACCTTTTCTTTGCATTGCCAGTCTCTTTTTCTACCATCTTAAATCTGATTTTTGTTATTCAGGTCATTCAATATCTTGGAGTTTATTTATATAATCGTCACCCAAGGTACATCCTGTTTAGGAAGAGTATCTTACTTATCTCCCCAATGATCATGTTAGTGATACTGACCATTAAATTCAGCGAAATGGATTGGCTTGCAGTTAGTGTGGCGCTCGCCATGATCTCTGGGCTTTTCTTCATCACATTTATAAAAGACGAAACAAAGCATATGAAGGAAAATGCCTTATACGGATTTCCAATCACTTTCGTACTGGCTTTGGTTGCTTTCTATCCATATTTGATGGAGAGTTTAGAATGGGTTCGGTCAAATATCCCGCTCAGTGTCTATTTAATGGGTGTTTCACTGATTTCCATCGGTGCAGCTTACACATTTAAAAAGGGATATCATAAATTATTTCCAGTTTTTGCATATAGCGGACAGATTCTTTCCTTCCTTTCCTTGATATCGATTCCATTCGATTCACAGAATCCTTTGGAGGCAAGCGGAGTGATTGCCGTAGCTACCGCAATAAACGGCTGGTCCGTCCATATCCATCGGAAGCACATATTCTGGGTGCCTGTCGTGATTACAAGTGCCAGCTTATATGCTTCACTCTACGATGTTTTTGATTTTGCTTCAATGGTGCTGAGGATTGCGTTCGTGTTGCTCGGCCCCATTATCTTTTTCCTATTAGGAGAATGGCTTGGGAAATATTCAAAAAATGGGAAACTGTATTTCATTTACGCAAGTCACCTTGCCAATTTACTGGCGATTCCTGTTGGATATTTGCTCATTATTTTTACGGAAAGCTCACCGTTACTATATGTTGCACAACTGTCGATTTATATTTTAAGTGCTTTAAGGGCGCATGTGAAATGGGAAAAATACGTTTTTACGTACCTAGGGTTTTCAGTCCTTTTCCTACAGGTCCATTTATTTGTGGTAAACATGGAGCAAATGGAATTCATTACATCAATATGCACGATGATTACAGCAGGACTCATAACCATTCTGTGGGCGTTATCCAATAAGAATTGGAAAGGCATCATTGAGTATTACCTTATTCCATTCATTCATTTAGGGATAAGCATATCCATTTTGGAAACGGCAATCCGGGACTTTCCACTTAACCGCGAGTTAGTCTGGGTAGGAGTGATGACCGTACAGCTCTTGTTTGCCTGGTATCTGCTCATGCAAAGGAATTGGCGGAACTATGTTGCGGTTCCTCTAGGCCTGGCGTTCATCTTCTATAATATGTATGTAAATACGTTAGCTCTGGTTATGGCGATTATCGTATTGCTTGTATGTATGGTTGTGATGATGATGGCTAGCAGACGCCTTTTCAAAGGATTGCTCAACCAAGAGGGAACGAAGAGAGTCATTGATTATTATCGAATTTTTGGCTTGTTATATCTGTGTACTCTGAATCTGGAAGTGTTTATGAGCGATACAGGTTCTGCGATTTTGGGGATTTTTGTTTCCCTGCTGTTGCCTAGCTACTTCATCCTGATGGGAAGATTCACGATCTATAAGAAAGAAAAAAGCATTTACTCGGGAATAGCGGCAATCATCGGCCTTTTCCCGTTCATCAATATCATAGTTTATGCCCATACACTCCCAATCGTCACGAGTTTGGCTGTTCTTTTTGGCTGTATGGCAGGAATGTTGTTGTTAAGCAGCCTGTATTCCAGCAGATTACTCAAGAAAAACGGATCAGGCATCATCAGCTTTGATCCTTTCAGGATTTATGGTTTATTCTTTTTGATCGATATGAATGCGAAGGTTTTTAATGATACTAAGCATCAGTTACTCCAAGTCTTTGTATCGCTGCTGTTAACCGCTTATTTCATTTTCCTGAGAAGCTTGACAGCGGAAAAGCTAGAAAGGAAAATCTATTCCAATATTGCTGCACTAGTCAGTCTGTATCCCTTCTTAATCATAGTCGGCTATGCCGACAGCTTATCTGTTGTAATGGGATTGCTATTCCTTTTTGGCTGTATGTCAGGGATGCTGCTTTTAAGCCGGCGTTATTTCGATGGTTTAATCAAAAAGGAAGAAACAGGAATCACCTTCGATGCATACAGGATATATGGCTTGCTGTTTTTACTGGCCATGAATCGGGGATTTCCAGCAACTGAAACATTGACCCAGTTACTCGAAGTTTTTGTATCGCTCTTGATCACGGTTTACTTCATCTTGATTGGAAGTTTCACAAAGGATGTAAAAGAAAAGGGCATCTACGTTTGGCTGACGGGAGTTCTCAGTTTGTATCCGTATTGGATCATCATCATGTACGCGGGCACATTACAGCCTTTCGTTGGAACGGCAGTCCTTTTTGGGTGTACGGCCATAATGGTCCTGCTAAGCAGGAAATACTTTAAAGGCTTGCTTGATAAAGGCGGGGCAGGACTTCAATTGGATTTTTACAGAGTCTATGGTCTGCTGTTTCTTATTGCCATGAACATGGAGGTTTTGACGGGGGGACCGGCACATTTCATTTTGGAAATCATCGCGGCACTTCTGATTCCGGCCTATTTCATTTTGATGAGAAGCACGACGACAGGTATGTTGGAAAGAAAATCCCAGTTGGCAGCAGCGATTTTGTTCAGCCTATATCCGTATTGGGTCATTGTCGATCAGCTCACGATCCCTCCTGTACTTGAGGAGGAGGTGAATATTCTGCCGCTGTTCATTGTCAGCACCACTCTGCTGAGGAGAATCTTTGTTAAAGGCAAAATCACACAATATATCGAAAGCGGTATTGTTTTCCTTTTGTTTTTAGCCCTGATCATTGATGCAATGGCAGGAAACACCTTATATGATGCCCTCATTATCGGAACCGTGTCATTGGCAGCAATGCTCTTTGGATTCATGATGAAATACAAATCCTATTTCATCGCTGGAACTGGGACGATTTTATTCAATGTCTATATGAATACCAATTCTATGTGGAGCGAGATGCCATGGTGGCTGTATTTAATCATCGGTGGAGGGCTGCTTATCGGAATTGCATCTTTCTTTGAATGGAAAAAACAAAAAGACAACCGGACATCGAAGGAGGTTCTTGAGAAAAATAAACAAAGGATCAAGAATTGGTTCAATCGGTGGAATTAAAGAAGGAAATGGAATGCGTCAAATACCCAAGCTCTTAACCTTGGACGAAAATTCAAAGGAAATCTCAAAAAGGGTTCGGAATTTATAAATTCCGAACCCTTTTTGTCTGCAAACCGAGAGTACTTAAAAGCTCTCTTTCTCTGCTTCTATTTTTTTTATTTCCTCTTCCAAATCATGAATTTCTATTTCCCACTGATCTATATTAGTTTGCAAAACATTAATTAAAAATGGTGAAAGGGCATTTCTATATTTTTTTAATTCTTGAATTAATTTCACTCGATCTTCAGTTAAACCTTGTACTAATTTTTTCTTATTTTCCAAATTTGCATAGACAAAAACTGGTCTGAATTTTCGTATCTCATTATCATGCATATCAGTTGTAACTCCTTTAAAATTGAGTAAAAAATTAAGCTTCATCAATCCAGTTCATCTAATTCTTGTGTATACAAAAACGCTTGGATTTCTCCAAGCGAAAAGCTCAAGACGAACAAGAACTGCATGAAGAACAGCTTGAAGAGGAATCAGAACTGCTGTCATGGGAACCGTTATGGCCACCATGATCTGCATGGCCGGATCCAGTGGAAACTGTGTTCGGTTCATTACCGAAAATATCTTTAAATTCGCTGTCGAAATCATCGGTGCTTGCATAAGTGAAATAGGCGGGAGCTGCGTAGTCAGTCTGATCGTACGTTTTCCGCCAATTCAATTCTGTCATGGGGCGATTTTCTTTAAATTGGGAAGTGAAAGATTCAAAGGTCCGTTCCGCCTGTATACTTGTCGGTTTCCGCATATATTTCTCTTTTAACTGCTCCAGCTCCAACGTTTCAAAATCTCGGAGAAGCGTTAGCCCTTTATCATGTTTGAAAAATTTGCCCCATTTTTGAATGGAATGGGAGTCCACCGTAAATAGCTGTACATAGTAAAAGTCAAAAAGAGTGCGCTCATCGGGTTTGAAAACAGGTTCTGAATGAGGATGGTGCTGAATGGTCCTACCGATGAAAACCTGGCAAAACTCATCATATTCCTGTCTATAGTTCAGCATGATATGCCATAACTCATCGATGACTGAATTAAACATTTCAACTTTTCCAAACACTGCAGCCATAATCAAATAGCGTTTCAATTCACGCCAAGCCTGATTGACCTTTAACTGTGAGTCCCGAGGATGCTTCAGGCGGAATTCAGTATTGACTTTTTCCATATAATTGAAATCCAGTGCTTTATTAAGCTTTTCTATCAATGCTTCTGAAACGATTTCCGTTGCATGCAGATCTAAAGTTTCACCATGGTATTTACGGAATTCATTTTGATAGCGTTCTAATTTAGCCGGTTCACTTAGCCCTTTAACGAAATTGACCAGGAAAACAGCAAAAATTGCCGCAAGAATGACATAAAAGAAGGTCATCTTTGTCCACTCCTCTTAATCTATGGATATATTGCTTTAACATTATCTTACATGTTAATGGAAGGGATTGTAAGTTGTTTTATCTAAAATGTTCCATTGGCGGAAATTGATTAAGCTGGTGAGGTTGCATGACAATACCCCGAATCGGGTATCGTCCTTTCCTTGGCATGTAAGGGGTTTTCAGTTAAAAATCAAGCGCTTCAAATAATGCCTCATATCTAGTATAGTTAGAGAGGAAAAGGGGTGAAGGCATGTACTTGACAGTAAAAGAGACTGCGGAATATCTATCGATGCCGGAATCTTATATAGAAAGTTTGATCGTTCAAAATAAAATTCGCACCGTTCATGATGGTGAGCAGCATTTGATTTTTAAAGATCAGTTTAATATGCATCTTGAACAGATGGAGAAATATAAGAAGGATTTAGCGGATTATTATAACGAACCCATCCCCGAAGATATCGATGTGAAGGATGAAGATTAACATCTGCCCATTTGGTTGATTGGAGCGGAAGGTACGAGACTTCTGAGGGAAAAGCGCGTCTAGAGGAGACCCCGCAGGCGCAAGCTGAGGAGGCTCCGCGACCGCCCGCGGAAAGCGAGTGGCTGGAGCGGAAATCAACGTCCAAATTCTAAAAAACAATAAAAAAGCTTTGACATACTCGATTTTCATTGAGTTTGTCTAAAGTCTGGCATCTGCCGATTTGGCAGATGTTTTTTCATGCAGAAAGTGCTGAGAAATAATGGTCGAATATTCGAAAACGGTCTTAACTACGTCTTCATCCTGAGTCTTACCCATTCAAATAATTTTGTTGTCAATGGAAGGTAATTGTAGTAGAATTCCTCAATTCCGTGTAAAATGAAAGGTAGATGGAATTATCACGGCAGAATGGTAGTTAGGAGATAGGTAAGTGGTAAAAGAGTATTTGCAAAGCGAAGGTTTTTCAAGGTTAATTACATTAATTGTATTAGTTCTCTTTTTAATAAGCATCGGCAGTATGGTTAATATCGTGTTATTCACATTTGTTTTCACTTTCCTGATGGGAAGGCTAGAGCAATTTATCATGATTCGGCTGAATAAAGTGATGCATATCAACTCTAAGGTTGTTATAAGCTTTTTATATGCAGTCGTCATTTCTTGTTTAGCCATCGTTCTTTATAAATATCTACCGGTCATTACGCTACAATTCACGGAATTAGTGACACAGATCGTTTTCTTCTTTCAACATCCACCAGATAGCAGGGTCATTCAATATGCCATTAATATAATGAACGAGCTGCGATCGCCGCTCGATCTTCAAACACAGATGAATACACTCTATCTTTATATATCCGATTTCGGTAAACTGGCATTTCAAATTTTCATTTCCATGTTGCTTAGTCTATTTTTCTTATTGGAAAAAGATAAAATCATTCGTTTCACTTCTAAATTCAAGCGGGCCAAATTTAAATCTTTCTTTATAAACTTAAGCCACTTTGGCGTCAAATTCATCAATTCATTCGGAAAGGTGATTGAGGTCCAGTTCTTGATAGCCATTACGAATGCTGTCCTATCTGTAACTTTCTTATGGATTCTTGGCTTCCCGCAGTTGCTCGGTCTAGGGATCATGATTTTCTTCCTGGGTTTGATTCCGGTTGCAGGGGTCATCATCTCCCTCATTCCACTTAGTATGATTGCCTATAGTATCGGCGGCATGCCCAAAGTGATTGCTGTATTAATCATGATAGTTGTAATCCATGCAATTGAAAGCTATATTTTAAATCCGAAATTCATGTCGGCAAAAACAAATCTTCCAACATTTTTCACCTTCATCATCCTATTGTTTTCCGAGCATTTCCTTGGGATATGGGGATTGATCATCGGAATACCGATTTTCATCTTCCTGTTGGATATGTTAGATATTGAAGAGGGGAATAAGGAAGTTCCATAATAATCATTTGAGCAGCGGCCACGCTAATATGGCCGCTGCTTATTTTTGTTCTATTAAACCTTTTGAAAGGTGGCACTATCTATTTTCAATATAATATCCATTAATTCGAATAAAGGGTAAAAGGGTGCATCTTTCCCCATTGGAGCTTAGCTGCGTATTTGATTTACCAAGTTAATTGATTAAAATTTTATTTTACTAAAGTTATTTATCGACTTTTTATTGCATAAAAAAACAAATAAACGTATAATATTCTTAAAAGAATATACTGAATGTTCTCTAAAGTTAGATTTATCTGTTTTTTAAAAAAAGAGAGTTTACGAGAGAGAAGAGGGGATTATTTTGAAAAAGGTTTCTTTTTTAGTGTTTGCCATGGTAGCTTCTTTGTTACTAGTCATGACAGGATGCGGGAAGGGTAAGGAAGTCTCGACAACTGGTAATGAAGAAGAGTCCAATGGAAAAACACTCAGGATCGTGACGGACGCCAACTATGCTCCATTTGAATATCTTGAAGGCGATAAGATTGTAGGATTCGATGTTGATTTCATCAATGCCGTTGCAAAAGAAGCGGGTTATGAAGTTAAATTGGAAACTGTTGGCTGGGATCCGATTTTTGTTGAAATCGAAGGTAAGAGAGCGGATGTCGCCATATCTGCGATTACAGTGAATGACGAAAGAAAACAATCTTATGACTTCTCGGTTCCGTATTTCTTATCCACAAACAAGATTCTCGTTCCTGAGAATAGTGATATAAAATCTGGAGATGAATTGAAAGGAAACGTCATTGCCGTTCAGACCGGTACTACTGGACAGGAAGCGGTAGAGAAACTCCTTGGAAAGAATCACAAGGATATCAAAAAATTCGAAAATAATAACCTGGCCATTCAGGAATTACTAAAAGGCGGAGCTGCGGCTGTCGTAGCTGATAATACGGTTGTTGAAGAATATGTGAAAAATAACCCCGATCAAAAACTGAAAGTCGTTGAAGATAGCAAAAGTTTCAATGAGGAGTTTTATGGTCTTATGTTCCCAAAAGGCAGTGAATTGAAATCGGAGTTCGATAAAGCCGTGAATGCCATTTATGAAAATGGGAAATATGCAGAAATATATAAAGAGTGGTTTGGTACTGATCCAGATATAGAAACATTGAAATCACAACAATAAAAATAAATGGATAGTAAAAAGATTGCGTAACTTTACGTGTGAAGTTACGCAGTTTTTTTGGCCTTAGGAGGGAAACAAAATGAGTTTTCGCTGGGATATTATTTTTGAATATGCTCCTTTCTTATTAAAAGGAACATTGCTTACTATAGGGCTGTCAGTTTCCTCCATCCTCATCGGAACCTTTTTGGGGTTATTGATCGGTTTAGGGAAAATCATGAGAAACAAGGTGCTTGCCTTTCCATTTTACTGTTATGTCACGGTTTTTCGCGGAACACCGCTTTTAGTTCAAATCTTTTTAATCCATTTTGGAATCGTGCCCTTTTTTACCGGGGAAACGAATGCAGTAACTGCCGGTGTCATTGCTTTATCTTTAAATGCAGCTGCATATATTGCTGAAATTTTCCGGGCGGGCATTCAATCCATCGATAAAGGGCAAATGGAAGGGGCCCGTTCATTGGGAATGACCCATGTCCAAACAATGATACATGTTGTATTGCCTCAAGCCTTCAAACGGATGATTCCTCCGTTAGGAAATGAATTCATCGTATTATTGAAGGATTCATCACTGCTTTGTGTCATTGCTGCCCCGGAATTGATGTATTGGGGGAAAGCGATGGGGAGTCAGTACTTTAAAGTATGGGAGCCATACTTGGCGTGTGCCTTCATCTATCTATTCCTTACCCTCATCTTAAGTTTTGTATTAAATAGACTCGAAAGTAGGTTGAAAACAGAATGATAAAGGTGGAGAATCTTAAGAAGTCATTTGGCGATAATGATGTATTGAAAAATATCAATGCAATCGTTTCCCCTCGGGAAGTAGTCGTGGTGATTGGTCCTTCTGGGTCGGGAAAATCCACTTTCCTAAGGTGCATCAATCAACTTGAAACGATAACGGGAGGCCATATTTTCATTGAAGGGCTTGATACGACAGATAAGAAGGTCAATATCAATAAAGTCCGGACGGAAGTTGGCATGGTATTTCAGCATTTTAACTTATTTCCACATAAGACTGTTCTTGAGAATATAATGCTTGCGCCGATAAAGGTCCGCAAGATATCCAAAGAACAGGCTTCCCAAAGAGGGATGGAACTGCTTAAGAAAGTCGGACTTGCCGAGAAAGCGAACGCATATCCGGATTCATTATCGGGGGGACAAAAGCAGCGCGTCGCAATTGCCAGGGCGTTGGCGATGGAACCGAAAATCATGCTATTCGACGAGCCGACTTCCGCTCTAGATCCGGAAATGGTCGGCGAAGTCCTTGAGGTCATGAAGCAGCTGGCTAAGGAAGGCATGACCATGGTAGTTGTGACCCATGAGATGGGGTTTGCAAAAGAAGTTGGAGATCGTGTGATTTTCATGGACGAAGGTTATATTATTGAAGAAAATATTCCTAGTGAGATTTTCAATAATCCCCAGCAGGAAAGAACTAAAGCCTTTTTGAGTAAAGTGCTTTAATTACACGTAAAGAAAAAAACCTTCCATAAAAGGGAGGTTTTTTTTTTTCGGAGTATATCAGGGGGCTTCATTTGATGCATGAAGCGCCTAAAAGCGATTCAGGGCTTTTACCGAGCACAAGCATACTGATTTTGGCATATCCAATATTTTTATTTTGGGAGAAGGTCTGAAGTAATGCCTGGATATTCGGATCATCCTTTAACTTTTGAACTTCCTCTATATATAATCCGATAACGGAGGGCATAACGAATTCAGGGGTGTATTCGTTAGGGTTTTCATCCATGAGTAATGTGCCCATATATTGATATTTAAATTGAAGAGCCCGTGTTAAGGCAACGACATGGAGCAGTTTATCAAATAGTTCGGGGTATGAATATTTAATTTTCTCCAGCGCTGCTTCTGTTGCCTGTAACTCATCGACACTAGATAAAGTGATCATGAATATCTCCTTTTTAGAATATATGGATCCATCAGCATTTACCGTGCTTTTTACTTATACTAGTCTAACCCCGCCGTAACTCATTGTAAAATGGTTAGATGTTATCATGTGCATAACCTAAATCTATGATAATGCTTACATCAATCATGCTAGATAATTCACTGCTTATGTGATAACGCTTCCCTCGTATATTTCAGCCATTCTTTTGCAGCGTATGAAAGGTAATGGTCCTTACTCCAAATAAATCCTAAATTCCAACTAATAGAGGGGTTTTTAACCTTGATTGTCTTTACGCGATCATCATGACGGCATAAACTTTCAGGTAATAGAGCAACGCCAAGTTTACAGTAAACCATTTCCTCAATAAAATCCCATCGTGAACTTTCGGTGACGATATGTGGAGAAAAACCAGCTTCACTACAGGATGAAATGATGAGATCTCGAAGGACGTAATCTTTATTGAATAAGATGAAAGATTCCTTTTCCAGGTCGGCCAAATCAATTTCTTCCACACAAGCATGCGGATGGGAGGGATGGACAATCAAGTTGATGTCTTCTTCCAAAAAAGCAAAATGATGAAAAAGTGCGGTGTTGGTTGGCAGGACTATTACGCCTATATCAATTAAGTCACTTTGAACGGATTCTTCTATTTTCTTTGAACCATCCTCTACTAATTGAAAGGTAATATTAGGATAATCCTCGTGAAAACGGCTAAGTATCCGGGGGAAGAAAGAAGCGTTTATTATCGGCGGAAGCCCGATGCGTATATGTCCCTTTTTCAAACCTACTAAATTGTCCATTTCCGTTTCCAAATTGTGAAAGGCCTTATCAATCAATTTTGCCTGGTCTAAGACGACCCTGCCTGCATCGGTCAAAATCAGTTGCTTGCGTGAACGATCAAAAAGCTCAACTCCTAGCTCGGCTTCCAGGTTTTTAATCATCTTGCTGATGGTAGGCTGGGTAATGAATAAATGGTCGGCAGCCCGAGTGAAGCTATTGAAATTGGTTACCTCTATAAAGTATTGCAAATGTTTAATATCCATTGCGTCACCTGTTATCCTCGTTTAAATTAGTTCCATTTTACCTGTAAACGGAAGTGTTTGTAAAACATGATAAGTTTGGAATTCATGCACGCATAAATAAGCTGGATTCCAAGGGGAACCCAGCCTAGGAAAGGGCTGGTCATAAAGAGTACTGCCGTGAATTTTATTTGACCAGCAAGACAGGAACTGGGGAATGTTGAACGATATAGTGGCTCACGCTGCCAAGGAATTCCTTGAAGCCACTCAATCCGCGGCTGCCCATGATGATAAGGTCGCAATTCTGGGATTTTGCATGTTCCAATAAAGCCGTGATGGCTGAACCCTCTATGACAAATGTTTGGGATGCATTCGGGATTTCGGATAAAAGCGCTTCCGCTTTTTTAATCACTTCCTTGCCATACTTGAGCATGGATTCTTCAATTTCCTGAAAGGCATTGCCATATATATTTGGTTTGATTGGCAGCGTTACAGCGTGAAGCACCTGGATTTCGATAGCGGGATCCAGCTTCGCTAATTCAATCGCTTTTTCTAAAGATTTAAGTGCCAATTCGGATTCATCATAAGCAACTAATATTTTTGAACATAGCATTGAGCGATCATTCCCTTCTTTAAAAGAATATACCCTTAGTATATCAATTTAAATCTTTCATACAGTTTCATATATTATAAATTTTGTGAATAATTATTGAAGTTTACGTTAACGTCAATGTTAAAATGAAGGTAAATAATCCCTTTGCAAAGTGTGGTTTTAACATGTACACCATTTCTGATTTAGCAAAAGAATTCGGATTGACGACAAGGACCCTCCGATATTATGAGGAACTGGGTATGCTTAAACCAAAGCGTACCGAAACGGGAAAAAGGGTTTATGGAAAGAAGGAATATGCACAGCTCAAAATCATAATGCGCGGTAAGAAGTATGGTTTTTCGTTAGTGGAAATAAAAGATATCGTCCTTTTATTCGATAAGGATGGGACAGGCATAAAGCAATTGGAAAAAACGATTGAAACTGCAGGACAGAAGCTGAACGAAATAAATGAACGCATTAAAGAGCTGGATGGGCTGAAGCAGGATTTTGAACAGGTAATCAAAGGCTTTACCGAAACCCTTCATGACTTGAAAGTGAACGATAAAGCAGGCAGGCGGTGAAATAAATCTTGAAAATAGGTTTTGATGATAGTGAAAGATGAATATATATTCTAGAAACAAATGGGGTGAGGATTTGGAAATTCAAGAAACGATTGCAGTTGTGACAGGAGGAGCTTCAGGTCTTGGAGCCGCGACAGTAAGAAACATCATTAAAAAAGGTGGAAAAGCGGTCATATTTGACCTTTCTGAGGAAAAAGGCGCTAAAATGGCTCAGGAATTGGGAGATTCAGTCCTATTTATTAAAACGGATGTAACAAGTGAAGAAAGCGTATCGGTGGCGTTGGATGAAGGGATGAAAAAATTCGGGAGCATCAATGCGGTCATCAACTGTGCAGGTATTGCAATTGCAGAGAAGGTCATAGGCAGAAAAGGTACGCATGAATTGAAAGCGTTCTCAAAAGTCGTGCAAATCAATTTGGTCGGTACGTTTAACGTAATCCGGCTTGCCGCGGAAAAAATGGTCGAAAATGAGCCAAATCAAGAAGGGGAGCGTGGCGTCATTATCAATACTGCTTCGGTCGCTGCCTTTGAAGGACAAATCGGACAAGCCGCATATAGTGCCTCCAAGGGTGGGATTGTTGGTATGACTCTGCCAATCGCAAGGGAGCTTGCCAGCAAAGGGATACGTGTCGTATCGATTGCACCGGGTCTATTCCATACTCCGATGTTCGATTCGTTACCTGATGAAGCTAGGACGTCATTAGGGAAAACCGTACCATTCCCATCAAGGCTCGGGTATCCAGAAGAGTACGCTAAACTAACGGAAAGCATCATAACGAATCCAATGCTGAATGGGGAAACCATCAGACTGGATGGGGCCATTAGAATGTCACCCAGGTAAGTTGTTAATTCCTTCAGGGCAATCCATTCTAAATCCAGGAAAAGAGCCTCCGACAAAGAATTGGAGAGGAGATAAAACAGATGAAACATCCATACCTAAGTGAAGATCATGAGATTTTCCGTAAGTCATTCCGAAAGTTTTTAGAGAAAGAAGCAGTTCCCCACTATGAACGATGGGAAGAAGAGAGGATCATCCCCCGGTCATTTTGGGTGAAAATGGGGGAACAGGGTTTTTTATGTCCGGACCTAGGAGAAGATTATGGAGGTTCAGGGGTAGATTGGGGCTTTGCAGTCATAATTAATGAGGAATTGGAAAGAGTCGGTTCTGGTTTCATTGGTTTCGGACTTCACAGTGACATCACCGTTCCGTATATTTCCGCATACGGAAATGAGTCACAGAAACAGCGCTGGCTTCCCAAATGCACGACGGGGGAAATCATTACAGCCATTGCCATGACAGAGCCTGGTACAGGTTCGGATTTGGCCAATATTAAAACGACTGCCATTTTGGACGGAGATCATTACATAGTAAATGGCCAAAAGACATTCATCACGAATGGCATACATGCGGATTTGGTCATCGTTGCCTGTAAAACGGATCCAAATGCAGTTCCGAAACATAAAGGCGTTAGTTTAGTCGTGGTCGAAAGGGATACACCCGGGTTTTCCAGGGGTCGAAAACTGAAGAAGCTTGGTTTGCACAGTCAGGATACAGCAGAGCTCATCTTCGAGGATTGCCGTGTTCCAAAGGAAAACCTGCTTGGTGAAGAAGGCAAAGGGTTTAATTACCTAATGGATAAACTGCAGCAGGAGCGACTTGTGGTGGCAATTTGTGCTCAAACCGCATCTGAGGATATGCTGGCCGATACGATTGAGTATGTGAAGGGCAGGGAAGCGTTCGGAAAATCCGTAAGTCAGTTTCAAAATACTCAATTCAAAATCGCGGAAATGGCAACGGAAATCAAAATGGGGCGTGCCTTCCTAGATCAATTGATCACCAAACATATGGCTGGTGAACAGGTTGTAACGGAAGTTTCGATGGCAAAATGGCGTTTGACGGAGACTGCCAGAAAAATATCCATTGAATGCATGCAGCTTCATGGCGGCTATGGATATATGGAGGAATACAAGATTGCCAGAAGGTATCGGGATGTTCCGGTAGCGAGCATCTATGCAGGGACAAATGAAATCATGAAGAAGATCATCGCTAAGAATATGGGTCTTTAATTTAATAAAAAGGTTGAGAAGGGAAGAGAGTATATGCGGGAAGTGGTTATCGTTGAAGGGATTCGCACGCCAGTAGGCAGAAGGAACGGTGTCTTGAAAGACGTCCGCCCTGATGATCTGGCAGGGGAAGTATTGAAGAAGCTGATTGAAAAGGCGGGCATCGATCCGGCTATTGTCGATGATGTCATTTTAGGCTGTGTTTCACAGTCGGGCGAACAGGCCGGTGATATAGCAAGGGTTGCTACACTGATTGCCGGATTTCCGATTGAAGTGCCGGGAACGACGATTGACCGTCAATGTGGATCAAGTCAGCAGGCAGTCCACTTCGCTTCCCAGGCCATCTTGTCGGGTGATATGGATGTGGTAGTGGCAGGTGGAGTGGAAAACATGTCACGAGTTCCCATGGGGTCTAATTACCAAGGTGCTGTAACAAGCCAAAAGTATATGGACCTTTATGAGGTGATCAACCAAGGGTTATCAGCTGAGAGAATTGCCGATAAGTGGGGAATAACACGTGAAGATTGTGATCAGTTTTCCGTGGAGAGCCATGCCAAGGCAATACGTGCTCAAAAAGAGGGACATTTTAATCGTGAAATGATATCAGTATCGGGTACTGATAAAGAAGGAAATCATATCGAAGTTACGGAAGATCAAGGCCCAAGGGGTGGAACTACGCTTGAAGTACTTGCTGGATTGAAACCGGTTTTCCAAGAAGACGGTTTAATCCATGCGGGGAATTCAAGTCAAATCAGTGACGGTGCTGCCGCTTTATTATTGATGGAACGCAGTAAAGCCGAAGAGCTTGGATTGAAACCGCGCTTTAAAGTGCATACACGGGTTGTTGTCGGGTCAGATCCCACCCTGATGCTTACGGGGCCGATTCCCGCCACCCAAAAAGCTTTGGAAAAAGCAGGTCTTACAATTGATGATATCGACATATTTGAAGTGAATGAGGCTTTCGCTCCTGTACCGATTGCCTGGCTAAAAGAAACGGGGGCAGACCCGAAGAAACTGAATCCAAATGGCGGGGCGATTGCCTTGGGTCATCCTCTTGGCGGCAGCGGGGCCAGATTGATGGTGTCAATGATCCATGAGTTAGAAAGGACTTGCGGCCGTTATGGGCTGCAAACAATGTGTGAAGGCCATGGGATGGCGAATGCGACCATCATAGAAAGATTGGACTGAAACTGGACATTCCATTTATGAATATTCGTAATTCGCACGAAAGTAAAAGCTGAAAAGGGATGAAGCCGACCATCGCAGGCTTTGCCTGAACTCTTCCTGTTGATGGTGGGCCTACTTGAGGAGGAAAATGATATGTCAGTGACGATTAAAAATATCTTTGATCAGACGGTTCAGGAATTCCCCATTAAAGAAGCTATCTACGACGTGAGAAGAAATATCCGCTATACGTACATTCAATGGAATGAGCAGGTTAATAGGTTGGCGGCGGCCCTTCAAGCGGAAGGGGTGCGGAAAGGGGACAGGGTCTCTACGTACCTTTACAACAATGAAGAGCTTGCAACAGCATTCTTTGCCTGTGCAAAAATCGGTGCAATCTTTAATCCAATCAACTTCCGGTTAATGCCGGAAGAGTTGGCTTTCATCTTGAACGACGCTGCTCCAAAGGTCGTTTTATTCGAACATGAATTGGAAGTGAACGTTGCCGCGGTTGAAAAGCGTTTTTCGGAAACGGCCTTTTGGTATATTGATGATGATGTACCTGGATATGCCAAAGGTTACCGCCAGAAATTGGCCAGTATCTCATCAAAGCCAGAAGAAGTGGATGTTCACGAGGATGATATCTATGCCATCATGTATACGAGCGGGACTACCGGACGTCCCAAAGGGGTCATCCACCTTCATAAAGATATGGTCAAACAAGCAGAGATTTTAATAGAAGCAATGAAGTACGAACGCTCTGATATCGGTTTGATTACTGCACCGATGTTCCATTGTGCCGAATTGCACTGTTCCTTTTTACCTCGCGTACAGGTCGGTGCCGCAAATGTCATATTACATCAGTTTAATCCCAAAAAGGTAATGGAACTGATTGAATCAGAGGGGATCACCAAGTTTTTTGCTGCTCCTACGATGTGGAACATGCTCATTCAGGAAAACTTGGATGATTATAAATTCCAGAGTTTGAAGCTTGGGCTTTATGGAGCAGCCCCGATGGCCCCCTCACTTGTAAGGGCCTGTCAGGAGAAACTCGGCATGCAGTTCATCCAAGCTTATGGAATGACTGAAATGGGTCCCGCCATCACTCTCCTATTGGAGGAAGATCAAATTAGGAAAGCGGGTTCTGCCGGCAAGGCATGCTCCGAACATGAAATCATCATTGTCCGCCCGAATGACGAAGGGCCATCGGATCCCGAGGATATGCTTGAACCTGGGGAAACAGGGGAGATCCTTGTGAAGGGTCCATGTATCATGCAGGGTTACTTTAAAAAAGATAGAGAGACCGAAACGGCGCTTTACAAAGGCTGGTACCATTCCGGTGACATCGGTTTCCTGGATGAGGATGGATATCTGTGGGTCAAGGACCGGGTGGACGACATGATCATTTCCGGAGGGGAAAATATATATCCACGGGAAGTGGAGGATACATTATATGAGCATCCAGGAGTTCTCGACTGTGCAGTCCTTGGTCAGCCAGATGATCATTGGGGGGAAATGGTAACGGCCTTCATCGTAGCCAAAGACCCAACGCTAGCGGAATCCGACTTAGAAACCTGGTGTAAGAACAGTGAAACACTGGCAAACTATAAACGTCCAAGAAGATATATCTTCAGTAATGAGCTGCCTCGAAACGCAAGTGGGAAGATGCAAAAATTCTTGCTTCGTAAACAGTTGGAAGAAAATGCTGATGGAAAAAGTTTGGGGAACCTTCTTTAATGCTGGGGTCAATAGCAATAAGCCTACTGACAAGTTAGGGGTGGAAAAGTCATTTGGCATACGATAATACTTGGAGGTAAGACATAATATAGACCGTAACAGATAGTTATTATATAAATAATAATCCTGTGGAACAATTCAAGGAGAGAGAATAGTTATCCACAATAATAATGCTGAGTGGTTAGCTTAAAATCCACTTTATCCACATAATCCACAGGGTTATCCAGAAATAACATTATTTTCATGTTGATAAGGTGATTTATTGTACTTGTTTTTTATCAGTATTTTCTGAATATATCCACAATATACACAGGGCTGTGGATAAGCTGTGTAAATAAAGAAAACATAAGGGGCTGATTAACAAGCCCCTTGGTTGGTTTCTCCTGCTTATAAGCGGCGATTATGAGCACGGCGGTCAGCCGCATTTGCCCGGGCTTGTGCCTCGATGTCTTTCTGGTCAGCCAGTTCGGAAGAATATTCAACGTCAAGTCCGTCACTTTTCAGGTTTTTAGGAACCTGAGGAAGTTTCTGTGTGTTCTTATCTCGATTATGGTGTATGTTATTGCGTCCCATGTTAGCGCCCCCTAGAATAAAAAATAAGCTGGAGATGAATTCATTTATCATCTCCAGCTTATTTTGTGTTGAGTGGCTGTTCAAAATGTACGGGAAAAAACTCCAAACTTAACGACGGGATTTCTTTTCGGTATATCCACCAGCCCGATCTGCTTTTTTAAATTCGCGAGCATAAAGAATCGCTTGTGTACTAGTCAAGTTACTTTTCTCTTTATCGTGTTTTTTAAGCAATTAGATCATCTCCATTCCACTTAATATCCCTATTTTTTCCTAAAATGACCCTTTCATACGTGAGAATCTTCTTTTAAGATATTTTGTAAAGCTTCTTTAAGGGTTGGAAAGGAGAAGGTGAATCCTTCCACTTTAAGTTTAGCGGGAAGGACATTTTGCCCTTCAAGTACAAGTATGCTCATTTCCCCAAGCAGTTTCTTGAGGAAGAAGGGAGGTACGGGCAACCAATGGGGCCGGTGCAGGACAGCTCCTATCGTTTTCCCGAATGTATCCATCTGAACGGGGTTCGGTGCAGTAAAATTGATTGGACCTTCTATCCGAGCATCGTTCATGCAAAAGATGATTGCACGGACCACGTCATGGATATGAATCCAGGAAAGCCACTGATTCCCTTTGCCCATCTTTCCTCCGCCGAATAGTTTATAGGGGAGGACCATCATTGGCAGTGCACCGTCTTTTTCTCCAAGAATCACCCCGAATCTTGTCAGAATCAACCTTTTACTGTAAGAGCGTGATTTAGCCGCTTCCTTTTCCCATAGTTGAACAGTACGGGCTAAGAAATCATCACCAATCGATTCAGAGGTTTCGGTAAAGGTTTCATTGTCCGAAATCCCATAATATCCGATTGCACTTGCATTAATGATGACGGACACTTTATCGGGCAGTATGGAAATGATCCGGTTCATCTCTTTGGAAGCTTCGACCCTGCTTTCGACAATCCGGCGTTTTCGTTCAGGTGTCCAACGCCCGCTGTTTAAAGATTCACCAGCAAGGTTAATGAAAACATCGAGCCCTGCCAAGTGTTTTTCCGGCTTTGCGTCCTTGGTCAACCAGCCGATATATGTCAAATTAGTCTGTTTATTAAATTTTTCGGGATGACGCGTCAAAATATATATATCATGATTTTCTTTTGATAATTCATCAATAAGGGCTGTGCCGACAAAACCGCTTCCACCAGCAATGGCTATTTTCATGAAAACCACTTCCTTTCCCTTTCTTTCCTTCACTTTAACATGCCCATGTTCTTTTTTCATTTTTAGACATCCTATATATAGAAATGGTAAACGTAAAGGGGTAAAGTAGTGGAGGGGGTGGATTTATGCCAAACATAACAAAAATAACAACCCAAAAGAAACGTAAAGATCGTTATAACATTTTCGTTGACGAAAAATATGCCTTCAGTGTAGACGAAGAAGTGCTACTGAAATTTCACTTGAAAAAGGGTATGGAACTTGATGACCTACTTTTAGCTGAAATACAATTCCATGATGAAATCCAAAAAGCATTTACCGATGCACTTAATTATTTATCATACCGGATGCGCTCGGAATCGGAAATTCGCCTTTATTTAAAAAAGAAGGAAACGGAAGAGCCGATCATTAAGGAAGCGATACATAAACTTTACAGCTTTAACTATTTAGACGACCTTGAATTTGCCAAGGCTTACGTACGGACCCATGTGAATGGCGGCAATAAAGGGCCCACTACCCTTAAGCTCGAGCTTAAGGAAAAAGGGGTGCAAGAAAAGTTGGTTGTCGAGGCATTGAAGGAATACCCCTATGATATTCAGATTGAACATGCAAGCAAACTTGCTGGAAAAGCAGTCAAAAAGGAAAAAAACATTTCCGAACGAGCTTTAAAGCTGAAGGTTGAACAAACCTTGTTACGGAAAGGCTTCCCAAGAGATGTCATCCATGAAGCACTTGAAGATGTGACGGTTGAAAAGGATGAAGATGAACAATGGGATTCTCTTTGCCACCATGCCGAAAAAATGCAACGTCGATATAAAAACCATGAAGGCTTCGAATATGAACAAAAAATGAAGCAGGCATTATACCGAAAAGGTTTTCCAATAGAATTGATTGAGCGTTATCTTTCCAATCCTGATGAGGATTAAGTGCATCGATAGCCAAATCGCAAAATTTTGTTTAATATAGAGGTAAATTAATATTTCATTTAAGGAGTCATATATATGAGCGACGTAAGATACAGCAAGTTGTCCGCCTATGAACTACAGCAGGAAATTGCAGCGTTGACTGAAAAAGCGAGAAAAGCAGAGCAATTGGGAATGGTTAATGAATTTTCAGTATTGGAACGAAAAGTGACGATGGCAAAGGCCTATTTGTTAAATCCGGATGATTTCAAAAAAGGTGAAATATATCAAATTGACGGAGATCCCGGTGTCTATTTCAAAATTGATTATATGAATGGCGTATTCGCCTGGGGATACCGCTTAGGCGGAAGCGGTAAGGAAGAAGCACTGCCGATTTCAATGTTAAGATAAAAAGGAACCGGGGAACTACCCGATTCCTTCTGGTGCATCTTTTAATTCGATCGCTCGTTTGAGGCTTTCATTCTTTCTTGAGGGTGTGTATTTATACTGCCATCTGCACGCTTTGAAGCATACCTTGCTTTGGCACGAGGCTCGCCTTGGAATTTATTATTGTTTTGGTTGGGGAATCCTTTTTGTTTATTTCGCAAATTTTTCTCCTCCAAGCATCAGATTAAAGACAGAAGCGTTTCCGCTTACCACTAGTATGGGTATGGAACAGTATAGTTCATTCTGTAAAAATATTGGCAATGAGGTGGTTCTAATGAATGATTACCATGAAAGATTAACCAAGATACTGCTTGAGAAAAATGAACACATCACGTATGAGCAAGCTTTGACTTGGGTGGAATTATTATGGGAAGATTTCGAGGCGACCTATGCAAAGGCCGGGCATGAATATGCCGGAGAAGAAATGACATCGCGAGTTGTAAGGACCTGGATTGATAACTACGGTGAGCAATTCCACGAATTCATTGCAAAAAACCCTAAATATCAACAGTTATTAAATCAGCAGAATCGAGTGCATTAAAAAAGCTGATTCCAGAGGGGTTCCCTGGAATCAGCTCTTTTTCAATACGCAGTGACTACAAAATAATATTCAATTTCTTCTGCAGTTTCGCTTCGCTAAAGATCCAGCCGGTATAAGAATTCAAGATATTCAATTCGCTGTCTAAATGGACCACTGCCACAAACGGGTAATATCCATTGCTGCGGTATCTTAAATCGATAAAACGGACTTCATAATATTCTTTAATCTGTTCGATTTCAAATCGGTAAACCGGCGAAAAGGACAGAAAGGCTGCCAAGTTGATATCCTTTTTGGCGGCTTCAAGAATTTCACTTTCAGGCAATGGCACTCGATCGAAGGTATCAAGAATCGTCACATATCCATTATCGGCCCGTGCCACATAATAATTCTTTTCGGTAATCACCGCAATTTTCCAGCGATGAAAACGCATGGTCGGTGATAATAGGATTTTCCTTGCTCCTGGAATTTGCTTTTTGACCACTTTTTTTATAAAAGCTTGTTCCCTGAACCTGGAAATATAATAAATGACGAGTATTCCGTAAATGGAAAGAAATAAATAGCCTGGAGGAAATCCATAGCCCCATAATATCAGGCCGGCAACATGTATTCCAAAAATGAACGGGTCAAATGTATTGATGACCCCTAAAGCTACCCATTTAGACGAAATCGGCCTGAGAGCCTGGGTCCCATAAGCATTGAATATATCCACGAATACGTGAAGGAAAACGGCTAAAAAGGTCCAAAGCCAAAGATGAAGGTAATTTGCTTCAGGTAAGATGGCGAAAAGTGCTCCGCTGATAATCAAGGGCCAGAGTAAAACAGCGGGAATGGAATGCGTGATTCCACGGTGGTTTCGTATATATACAGCGTTATTCCTTAATTTTAAAACAGTGTCAATGTCCGGAGCTTGTGATCCCAATATCGTACCTGCTATGACTGCACTTGCAGTGACTGGGCTCTGCGCAATGACAGGATCTAATGTGGCAAGACCTCCAAGAGCAATTCCCATGACAAAGTGAGTACCTGTATCCAAAAAACTAACCTCCCTGCCACAATTTGAAAAAAATGGTCTTCTTTCATCATACCGTATTTATATATTAACCATCAAATGAATATAATTTTGATTTATTTCCGTGAATCTTTACAAATAAATGAATATGAACATGATATTAAAAAAAGAATGGCCTACTATAGGTATTCCCAATTTTGATAAGAGTGTAACATCTTTGGAGGAACTGATGTGAAAGAAATAACGATCCCGACAATAGAAAAAATAAAAATCGATGAATTTCAAAAAGATTTGGTTTCCTGGTTTCTCGAAGAACAAAGAGAATTGCCATGGAGGGAAAATAAGGACCCGTACCGTGTTTGGGTTTCTGAAATAATGCTGCAGCAAACGAGAGTGGACACGGTGATTCCTTATTTCAACCGGTTTGTGGAATGGTTTCCTACACTCGAGGATTTTGCCAATGCCGATGAAGAGAAAATCCTAAAAGCATGGGAAGGGCTGGGATATTATTCACGTGTAAGGAATCTGCATAGTGCCGTTCAGGAAGTGAAGGCATCCTATAATGGGATTGTACCGGATGATCCCGATGAAATATCCAAATTGAAAGGTGTCGGCCCTTATACAGCTGGTGCGATACTTAGTATCGCATACGGTAAGCCGGAGCCAGCCGTTGATGGAAACGTCATGCGTGTTTTATCAAGGATATTGATGATATATGAAGACATTGCAAAGCCAAAGACAAGAAAAACTTTCGAAGCAGCCGTCAGAAAGCTGATCGATCATGAACATACCTCAGCCTTCAATCAAGCGTTGATGGAACTTGGAGCATTGATTTGTACACCAGGTAAGCCTGCTTGCCTATTATGTCCCGTCCAAAGTCATTGTCTAGCATTTGAAGCTGGGGTTCAGTTGGAATTGCCGGTGAAAATCCAAAAGAAAAAGACGCGGGATGTACCAATTGTAGCTGCTGTTTTAACGAATGAAAAAGGTGAGTTTTTAATTCACAAGCGAGCACCAGAAGGATTGCTTGCAAATCTTTGGGAATATCCGAATTTCGAAAACCATTCATCCCTTTTGCATAAGAGGGAGTTCTTCGAAAGTAGGTTTCAGGAAATGTATGGCGTCAAACCGGAAATCACTGAATCACTTGTAAGAATTGAACATGTTTTCTCACACCTCGTTTGGAAAGTGGACACGTATATCGGAGTGGTCAAAGAAGCCATCAGTGAAGAGACATTAAGAGAACAGCAACTTAAGTGGGTGAGTGAGGCAGAGATGGAGGAGTTGGCATTTCCGGTTTCCCACCAAAAAATGATGAGAGCGTATAAAGAAAAAGAGTGTATCGAATAAATCTTTATAGTATTCAAGCATTCATGGGGTCAATCATATTACATTCTTTATTTTTTGGGTGCGATTTGTATTTCCCTGGGAACAGGGATATTATGCTAAAAGAGGATATCCGCTAAGATATCCTCTTCCTTTTGTTGATTATTAAAACGATATCCGTATAAAATCAATCGTAAATGGTTTTCGTTCCATGGGTATAATCTGCTTCTTGTCTATTAAGTCCGCCTCTATTTTCAATTTCTTTGACGATTTCGCTATGGATACTCTGTCCTTCTTGGTTTAAATAAGGTACCATTTGTTGAAGGGAGTGATGAAAATAGGCAAGTTCACTATTTTCCCAATCCGATTTTTGCATCATCGATAACTCTGTCATATCACGTCCAACATACATAACAGTAACACTCCTTAAAAAAAATGATTTTTATTACTAGGTGTTTACTCAGAAAGGATGAATAAACGTATGGAACAAAAAGTGGCACTCGTTACAGGTAGCAGTAAAGGTTTAGGCAGAAGCACGGCAATAAGGCTTGCAGAGGAAGGTTACGACCTCGTTATTAATTATGCCCGGAGCAAGTCGAAAGCATTAGAAGTGGCGGCTGAAATTGAAGCGTTAGGGCGCAAAGCCCTTGTAGTTAAGGCAAATGTCGGTGACGTTGCGAAAGTGAAAAGCATGTTCGAGGAAATCGATGCTTATTATGGACGTTTGGATATTTTCATTAATAATGCGGCCTCTGGAGTGCAGCGCCCATTGATGGAGCTGGAGGAATCCCATTGGAACTGGACCATGGACATCAATACAAAAGCCCTCCTTTTCTGCGCACAGGAAGCGGCGAAATTAATGGAGAGGAACGGCGGAGGGAAAATTGTCAGCATCAGTTCACTGGGATCCATTCGCTATTTGAAAAATTATACAGCTGTTGGAGTTTCCAAGGCTGCACTTGAAGCACTGACAAGATATTTAGCGGTCGAACTGGCTGCAAAAAATATTTGTGTCAATGCTGTATCAGGCGGTGTGATCGATACGGATGCCCTGAAGTCTTTCCCGAATCGGGATGAAATGCTTGCTGAGGCGGCAGATCAGACTCCCGCTGGCCGGATGGTCGAGGTGGAAGATATGGTGAATACCATCCTGTTTTTAATTTCCGATGGAGCCAGTATGATTCGTGGACAAACCGTAATTGTTGATGGAGGCATTTCATTGCTTGTTTAATGTAACTGGAAAAATTTAAATGATTTTTGTTGGATAGCACTCCTGGATAATGGTTATCTTATTATCGTGGAGGTGATATCAATGGCTAAAAACATGAATAAATCACAAGCAGGTACAAATGTTCAACAAGTGAGACAACAAAACGCGCAATCTCAACAAGGTCAAGGTCAATTCGGTACAGAGTTTGCTTCTGAAACCAACGCTCAAGAAGTGAGACAACAAAACGCGCAATCTCAACAAAGAAAAGGCCAAGGTCAAGCACAAGGCCAATTCGGTACAGAGTTTGCTTCTGAAACTAACGTTCAAGAAGTGAAACAACAAAACCAAAAATCTCAAAGCAATAAAAACCAAGGCTAATTGCCGATGAAAAAGCATCCTTCTTATGAAGGGTGCTTTTTTTTGCCTTTCATTGTATTCGACAAATGTTTCGTTGTGTTTACATTTTATGTCAAAGGAAAAAGCTGATTAAAATAGAATATACATACTTATAGAAAAAATAGATTAGGAAGGTGCATTCATGGAGGAATTTAACCGGCTTATTAACAACCAGTTGAAAACGATGGATAAGCTTTTACTTTTACAATCCGAAATCGAAAGATGCCAAGATATAGAGAAGCAACTCCTTGCCCTGGAAGAGGAGAGTGAAGCGGTCACCATTCAGGAAGAGATTCAACTCAAAAAGCAGGAATTGAAAAGTATCCATGATATGTTCGAGAAGCAAACGGAAGAAGTCATCCGTTATTTTCAGCAAGGACAGGCTGCCATACGATAAATAACCGGCTAATTTCTTAGTTAAAATGGGTGGATGGTCAGACTTTTTCGACTTATTTACACATTTTCACTGGGAGATTAGCCACTTTTGTTTTAAATTTGTGAATAAATCGCTATAATATAGGAATATAGGGTAAATGGAAAAAAGTATATATTTTAAATACACACAACAACTGCAAACGGAATAGGGCACAGTACGCTGTCAGGGTGTCTATAGAAAGTAGGGAGAGATAAATGGGGATTGTTCCTGCCGAAGGAGGAAAAATCCAAATCCACAGCTATAAACATAATGGACATATCCATCGTATCTGGGAAGAGACAACCGTTTTAAAAGGGACCCAAAATCTGGTGATAGCAGCGAATGACCGTACTATGGTAACGGAATCAGATGGAAGGACCTGGATTACGAGAGAGCCGGCGATTTGCTATTTTCATTCAAAGTATTGGTTTAATGTTATTGGTATGTTGAGAGAGGACGGGGTTTATTATTATTGCAATATCAGTTCGCCGTTCACATACGATTCGGGAGCATTGAAATACATTGATTATGACCTGGACATTAAAGTATTCCCAGATATGACGTTTAATTTGCTGGATGAGGATGAATATGAAAGGCATCGGAAAGAAATGAATTACCCGGATGCCATCGATTCAATATTGAAACAGAACGTAGACTATTTGATTTATATGATACGCCAGCGAAAAGGACCATTCTCCGCAGAGTTTATTGATAGTTGGTATGAACGCTTTTTAACCTATCGATGATAGAAAAGGCCTGCTGCTTAATTGGCAGGCTTTTTCATTGTGTAACATATATCTACACAACTGTTTCAATCTATCACGATGCAGGAACCATTAAACCTCCTTTAAATGTGTTTGAAAGTTAGTGAATGAAATCCTTTTGATACTTAATCTTCGAAAAGGAAAATATAATTGAACAGTGCATATAAGATTCCAAATTGCTGGTATGGACTTTTTTCATTTGGATTTAATGATTCAGAAAAGGAGGTATTCCGTGGGGAGCATTAAGAGATATTTGCAATTCGTCAAACCATATAAATGGCAGATAATCGGAACGGTACTGATTGGATTGTTAAAGTTCGCAATTCCACTTCTGCTTCCATTGCTCAGTAAGTATATAGTGGATGACATCATCGGAAATGGTGACCTGTCCAAAGCCGTGAAATCCGAACGCCTTTTATGGGCAATGGCCATCATGATTTTCATTTTCGTTGCAGTTAGACCGCCGATTGAGTATTACAGACAATATTTTGCGCAATGGACCGGAACGAAAATCTTATATGATATTCGTAATGATTTATTTACTCATATACAGAAACTGAGTTTTAAATATTATTCCAATACAAGGGTGGGCGAGGTCATTTCGAGGATGATCACGGATGTGGAACAAACGAAGAACTTTGTCATCACGGGTTTGATGAACCTTTGGCTCGATATAGCAACGATCATCATAGTGATAGTCATCATGTTTACAATGGACGTGAAGTTAACCGTTGTATCGATCATCATGCTTCCTTTTTACGCATTTTCGATTAAGCATTTCTTTGGCAAGCTGAGAACCTATACAAGGATTCGATCCCAAGCGTTAGCTGATGTACAGAGTCACCTTCATGAACGGGTTTCAGGGATGTCAGTCATCAAAAGCTTTGCGATAGAAGACAGGGAACAGGAATTGTTTGCGAAGCAAAACAAGAATTTCCTCGATAAGGCCCTAAAGCATACAAGCTGGAATGCCAAGTCATTTGCCGTCGTGAATACGATCACGGATATTGCCCCCTTGCTCGTAATAGGATTTGCCGGTTATCAGGTCATTCATGAACAATTGTCACTGGGTACCATGGTTGCCTTCGTCGGTTTCATTGACCGGCTTTATAATCCCCTCAGACGTTTAGTAAACTCTTCGACGACAATGACCCAGACATTGGCGTCCATGGACAGGGTTTTTGAGTTTGTGGATGAGAAGTATGATATCGATGACGAACCAGGGGCGAAAGAGCTTAAGCATGTGGAAGGCAGAATAACCTTTCAGGATGTATCGTTTGCTTATGACGAAAAAGAGGCACCAGTTTTGAAACATATAAACTTGGATGTCAAACCAGGGGAAACCATTGCACTTGTCGGGATGAGCGGCGGCGGGAAATCCTCGATCGTCAGTTTGATTTCCCGTTTCTATGATGTGACGGAGGGAAGGGTATTATTGGATGGGACGGATATCCGTAAGTATCAAGTCCGCTCCCTAAGAGATAAAATAGGAATGGTTCTACAGGATAATATCTTATTTAGCGAATCGGTTAAGGCCAACATCCTGATGGGACGACCTGATGCAAGTGATGAAGAAGTATTTGAAGCGGCAAAGGCGGCGAATGCCCATGACTTCATCATGGGTCTGAAAGAAGGATATGAAACGAAAGTCGGGGAGCGGGGAGTTAAATTATCCGGAGGCCAAAAGCAACGGGTGGCCATTGCGAGGGTATTTTTGAAAAACCCGCCAATCCTTGTACTTGATGAAGCCACATCCGCATTGGATTTGGAAAGTGAACACTACATCCAGGAGGCGCTGGATATTTTAGCGAAAGACCGGACAACCATCATCGTGGCCCATCGGTTATCCACCATCACCCATGCCGATCGGATCGTTCATATCGATAATGGGGAAATTACGGAAATGGGAACACACGAAGAACTTATGAAAAAGCAAGGGCATTACTACAACCTATTTCAAGTACAACAATTGGATTCTTAAGAAGAATAGGAAAAACAATATACAAAAGAAGACCATTCCTCTAACGGGAATGGTCTTTCTTGTGCGCATGCATGTTATGAAATCCTTTTTTCATGCAGCGTTTTTTTTCTGTCAGGAAGGAAATGCGGCAGATGCTTTATTCCCTCAGGCAAGGCGATGCCTACGATGATCAAGCACATCCCGAACCATTGCAGTGACGTAACCTGTTCATGCAAAAAGATGACGGAAACGACCATCGCTGAGGGCAGTTCCGCAGCACAAAGAATCGTTCCAAGGCCGACACCCACTTTGGGCAAACTGACAGCAAAGAAAAAGAAAGGAACTAAAACACCCAATGTGCCGAGCAGCAGACCGTAGTACCATAGGTTCGTTTGGACAAGATTCGTCACAAGTGTGACGGGGTTAGTTGTGAATACAGCAGTCAGCATACCACCTGTTGCAATGAAAAATAGCCGTTTCATTGAAGATTCCCCAACTGCGAATTGAGAGTTGCAATACATATATAGCGCAAAAAGCAAGGCAGACAATAGACCGAACAATACGCCTTTTAGGCTTAGGCCGGATAGAGGCTGACCAAAGATAGCGCCTGCCAATAATGTTCCGATGAAGAGAACGAAAATGGCAATGAGTTTATTTTTATCCGGGCGTCTTTTATTTATGAAACTTTCAATGAGAACGCCTATCCAGGTAAATTGAAATAAAAAGACAACGGCAATGGAAGCGGGAAGCTCGGATACGGAAACGGCATATGCCTTTCCGACGAAAGTGGACATCATGCCCGTGATTAAAAGTAATCCGGCACTCTTCCATGAAACTTTATATTTAAACGAAAAAAGAAATAACAAGGAGACAATCAGCCAACCGACGAGGTATTGACTGCCAACTAGTTCTCCGGATGAATGGCCATCCATGAATCCAAACTTCATCATGGTGGATAATGTGCCATATGAGATCGAACCGATTAAGACCATTATGGAATACTTCAAAAGTTGCATATTTTTCACCCCTGTAAAAATAAAAATCGCCACCTGCCAAAAAGGCAAGTGACGAACGAAAAAAGGAAATCCTTTTAAAATTCCGTCTCTCAACAAAAGCTGAGTTTAAAAAAATGTTTGTGTTACATTACCTTAGCTTAAAGTCTTTGTGAATATTTGTCAACAAGAAAAATAAGTTAAGCCTGCAGGTCTATCTTTAAGCTAAAGGCAGTGTGGAAAACCCCAGAAGAGGCGAATATGCCGAATGGGGTGACGTTCTTCAATCGCCATTTTGCCGGAAGTCTTCCAATGTACCGCGGTATTCCTTGTCTTTCATTTTGCGAAGATTAGGCTTTTTTTCTGCAGTTGGCTCATCATTTGGCTTTTGATTGTGAAGCTTGGAAAGTGCCAAACGATAATCCTGATCTTTCATTTTCAATTCATCATTGTCTGCTGGGGAGATGATTTCGGTAACGGAATCATCAGCCGAAGAGAAAGCGGACTCTTCCAACGAGTTCTCTTCCTCGACACCCGGCGGCTTACCTTCAGGGGATAAGGCTTTGATATTGTATGTGATCAAGCCCGTAACCGCTAATATGGCAACGATGATAATTAGAATTATGCCCATTGAATTAAGCCTCCTAGAGCTCGTTTATGAATGAACGGGTGACATGGGCAACCCGTTTTCCTAATGCCTCTCCAAGCTGCAAGTCATTTTTGGTGATGTTGTCATCCACACCGGGCGGACAGCTTATTCCTACTCCATAGTAGGAGCCATATAAGGCGTTTTCCGGGACAGTGCCGGGCAAGCCAACAATGATCATGCCTTGATGAAGCATAGGGGTGATTAAGTTCAGCATGGTAGCCTCGAGTCCGCCATGTACGGTGGCCGTCGTACAGAACACAGCACCCACTTTATTGATCAGCGCACCTTCCGCCCATAGATACCCAAGTTTATCGATCCATGTTTTCAAACTCGAACTGATGGTGCCGAAATGACCGGGACAGCCCCAAATGATGGCATCCATTTCCTGGAGCTTATAAACATCCGCCTCGTTCACATGGTCAATGAGAACCTCAGCGCCGGGGACCGCGGCGGCCCCTTGAGCTATTGATTCGGCAAGTGCTTTCGTATGGTTGCCTTCACTGTCGTAAACAACATAGATCTTCATTTTTATTCCCCCATTTAATTAAACCGATTTTTTTACTGGTGAAGGAAGCAAAGGTACATCCAAGTGTTCTTGTTTAGCTTTTTTCATTGCTTTGTCCTTCCGAACGTCACGTAAAAACAGTGAAAGAACGATACCGGCAATTGCAAAGCCTGTTGCCCAAAAGAATGCATCATTGATTCCCATCACATTTGCTTGACCCTGGATTTGTGAAGAAATCAGCGACATGGCAGTTTCCTGTGCCTGTTCACTAGTTTGATTCATCGAACTCATGATGGATTGAACGATTGTTTGGAAATTCTGAACAAAACCGGGATCACTCGTGCTCATTTCCGTTCCTAAAGCAGTTCCATGGAAAGATGCACGGGTTGTATAAATGGTTGTGACGAAGCTCGTACCAATGGCTCCGGTCACTTGTTTAAGCGTATTGCTCATTGCCGTACCATGTGTATTCAAATGCTTGGGAAGCTGATTCATCCCAGCAGTCATGATCGGCATCATCAGTAAAGACATTCCAAGTGCGCGGATGGCATAGATGATGACCAAAGTCGAATAGGTAGTTTCCGTAGTCAATTTAGCGAACTCAAAGGTTGTGACGGCAGTAATCGCTAAACCAATTAGTGCTAATGGACGAGGTCCGATTTTGTCAAATAATGCTCCTGAAATGGGTGACATCACCATCATCACAAGGGCTCCGGGTAACATCAATAGGCCGGATTGAACTGGTGTGAAGCCTCTTAATGTCTGCAAATATATAGGCAATAAGAATATCCCGGTAAACATGGCAACTGTGACGATGGCGGAAATGATATTCGATAATACGAACATGTCATACTTAAATACACGGAAGTCGAGCATAGGTGTTTCCGATTTAAGCTGTTGAACCACAAAAAGCGTCAAAAGGATCAGCCCGATGATGATCGTTCCCAGAACGATGGGATCCGTCCAGCCTTTGGAACCCGCTTCACTGACACCGTATAGTAAGGAAGCAACTCCCAGCAAGGAAAGAGACGCACCCAACAAATCCAATTTGATTTTCTTTGGTTCTGCTACATTACGCATACTTAAAAAGGCGAGTGTCATGACTATCATGCCTAATGGCACCATTGCGTAGAACATGACCCGCCAGCTATATTCCTGAATGACCCAACCAGATAAAGTCGGGCCGATTGCAGGGGCAAACATAATGGCAAGTCCAAAGATTCCCATGCCTTTCCCGCGCATTTCCGGAGGGAAGATGAAAAGAATGATCGTCATGACCAATGGCTGCAGGATCCCGCCGCCAGCCGCCTGAATCAGCCGGCCTGTAAGGATGACGGGGAAATTGGGTGCGATGCCGCAGATGAATGTCCCGATGGTAAATAAAAACATGGCAGCAAGGAATAAAATGCGCGTGCCAAACCGTTCAATTAAAAAAGCGGACAGTGGGATCAAGGCTCCATTCACGAGCATGAATCCAGTTGATAACCATTGAATCGTAGTCGCAGCTACATTGAATTCTGCCATCATCCTGGGCATGGCGACACTAAGCAGGGTTTGATTCAAAATGACCATGAACAAACCTAGCATTAAGATAATTAACATGGGGGCAAACTGCTTCATTCCCTTGTTTTCATTTACTGTGATGGTTTGAGAAGCCATTTAAAGAAAAGCCTCCTTTCTGTATAACTGTGTAGCCATTTTATTTAGTTGAAATTTTCACTTCTGCGTTCATTCCAGGCAGAACTTTATCGGATGGTGCTTTGATGGAAATTTTAACTGGTACTTTTTGAGTGACTTTCGTATAGTTTCCGCTGCTGTTTTGATTGCCCATCACTGAAAAGACGGACGTTGTAGCATAACCGATCTGTTCCAATGTACCTTCGAAGACAGTATCGGGATCTCCATCGATGATAATATCTACGCTGTCACCTTTTTCGATATCCTTTAATTTATTTTCTTCAATATTAGCCGTTATGGACAGATCATCCATATTGATTGTCTGAGCCAGCGTTTGACCCGCTTGAACAAGCTGCTCATCATGCACTTGTGTTTTAACGATAGTACCCTGTGCTGCGGTTTTTACCGCTTCTTTTCCATCTAAAGTGGTTACATTGGCAACATTGTCATCCTTACTTACACTGTCTCCTTCATGTAAGTCCCAATCTGCTAATTTACCGGCAGCGGGGGCAACGATGGTATATAGCTCTCCTGAAACCTTCGCTTCATCCGTTTTAATGAAATTCGTGCTTTCATAATAGTAATAAGCCCCACCGGCTAATACCGCTATGATAATAACCAAACCAATGACATTGATTAAAACTAAACGTCCTCTATTCACTTGTTTCGCCTCCAAAAAATATTGATGATGTATTCCTTTTTTCGATACTGTTCACTAGCCAGAAATGACAACGCCTCCTATTCTAATGTTTATTTGTTAAATTAAATAAATATTAACTTTTATAAGTATTAATATTATTAAGTAAAGAGTTTACCAGTTTAATTATTTTTTGTCATGTAATTTATTCGGAAAAATGGTGGGAAATAAATACAGAGAAATAGTAAAAATTTGAATTTTTTTTAGTTTTAAGGATATATGGAAAGTAAAGTTGACATTGGAATGCCATTTAATTAAATTTAAGAGGTAGGATTGTCCTATATAAGGAGTGAGAAGGCTGGAATTTAAATGGGAAGTAACTAATAGTATAGAAATGCAGATTTTTCGGATTAGGAAGAAGCTTAGGGCCATCGTAGCAAAAAATCTTCAGCCTTATGGATTAACATCGCCTCAGTTTTTCATATTATTGATATTGAAAAAAGAGGGGTCGATCAAATCGACTCAGCTGGCTGACTTCTTAACCGTAAAGCCAAGTGCGATTACCGTATTTGTAGATAAGTTGGTCGAAATGGATTATGTAAAAAGGCAGCCCTCTGATAAGGATCGCAGGGTCATCAACCTTGAATTGAAAGAGGCTGGGGAAGCGATTTTGGGGAGAGTCCTTGCGGATCATAACAAATTGATGGGCAAGAACTTCAATTCATTCTCGGAAGACGAGCTGCAGGATCTTTTGAAGAAATTGGATACGATTGAAAAGGCTGCTGATAAGAACCTTTTGGATGATTGAATGAGGTCATGCTCTAAATAGAGACGAAAAAAGACGGTTCCCGGGAACCGTCTTTTTTTAATCTTCTTCATACTGGACAGATATTTCGTTATCTTCCTTATGGAAGGACTGGAAGCTGACGATCAGCTTTTCAAGGTGTTCCAATTGTTCGTCATATTCTATGACTGCAGAAATCAATGGTACAAGGCGGGCAGAGAGGTGGCCTAGGTTATCATGCATTTCGTCCACTTGATTCTGCTGTTCGAAAAAATGGGCGAGCAGCTCTTTACGACTTAAACAATCCTGGTCCCAATCTTCAATCTCCTCGATTGACTTGATTTTTTCGATATGCAGTAATATCAACTGTTCATGCTTGCGGATCAAGGAATCAAGCTGCTGTAAGATGCTCCGTTGGAAATCTTCAGGCATTTGATATACTTCATTCTCGAATTTATGGATTCTCTTCAAGGTTTCAAACGCTTTTTTTGTCGTTATGATCATTTGCCGATAAACGACAAGCTTTCTTGCTTTAGCTACACTGTTCTTCTTGAAATATTCCCGTTCCTCTTTGTACATGGAATAGATATGTTCCAGATCGAGTAACTCCGCCTTCAATCGGCTGATGTCTTTTTTCAATAAAGTATGTTCTGTAGCATGTCTTGTGCTGATCCTGATCCATTTCAAGATGTCTTCGGTTACATCTGTAATGCGTGTATAAAGCTTTGCTTCGTACTTTGGAGGAATGAAAACAAGATTCACGATAAACGAAGAAACGATTCCAAGCAAAACGGAAGAGAGACGAATAAAGGCAAAATTCAGGAATTCCCCTTCCTGGCTTTCCATGATGGCGATGACCGTCACGATGGAAAGGACGATCGTTTTATCCATTTTCAATTTTAAATTGATGGTTATGACAACCATTACGGCAAGACCGATTATAAAAATATCATTTCCGAACAACAAAACGAAGGAGACAGCAACCAATGCGCCAATGATATTTCCTTGAATTTGCTCCAACACCGTTTGATATGAACGGTAAATGGTCGGCTGTATTGCAAAAATTGCAGCAATCCCAGAAAGGACAGGAGCAGGAAGGTTAAGCAGTTCCGAGAGATAAAGCGCTAAAACAATTGCTATTCCTGTTTTGAGAATGCGGGCACCAAACTTCATATATGGGTTAATCCTTTCTTTGTATTGTAATGTAATGGATCGTGGCTCTATTTATATATAGGCTTTTGCTTAAAGTTGTATTCTAACTTATTTGTTAGTACTTTACACTAAAATAAGAAGATGTAAACAAAAAGTAATATACAGGATTTTCCTAAGAGTTACAATAGCTAAAATCAAGTTTAATATATAAAGAAACGATAGGCAATTTCTTGATTGCTTTCAAATTTGTTTTTCCATTGTTTGAGAACATTCCAGAGGTATATGACTAGAAAAGGCTGATGCTCGCATTAACGAGCATCAGCCTTTTCTTATATTTTCGGCATCACTCCGTGGAAACAGCAGGGTCCGCCTGTTCTTTAACTGGAACGACCTGAAGGAAGTGCTCTTCAGGCTTTTGAAGAAGTGCCTCTAAAGAGGCCGCTTCTTCGGTTTGGCCATGATCTTTCAATAGGGCTGTGTATTTGCCCAGAAGTTCGGCCACATCCTGCAGGCCTCTTGCGGATAGGGGCTCAATGGAAATCTTTGCCCCTTTCGCAACCCGCTTCTTAATGACCTCTTTGGTTAATCCAGATTCAGGCTGTTGCCGTAAATAAACGACACCGCCTGTCATCCCTGCGCAAATCCATGGACCGGGATCTCCCAGAACCAAACCTCTTCCATTTGTCATATATTCAAAAGCGAATCCCTTAATATTGGAAGTTACCGCAATATTACCGGTTTCCTTTTTAGGAAGCGGTTGTTTCAATAATCCTCCAATGATCATATCCGCCCCGGAAAGCCGGATTCCCGCCCTGGCATCTGCATCACCTTGGGCAATGAGAAGGCCGTGTTGTGCACCGTATCCAAACCCCTTGCCTACAGAGCCATTGTAGAACTTTCCATCTTTTCCTGGAGATTTAAAGATGGAAATATTTCCGCCAATCGATGTTTTGCCGATACCATCCTGGGCACCGCCATTCACGCTGATTGTAATTCCCTCCGTATTGTATGCCCCGAGTCCATTACCCGGGATGGAACCATCCTGGTAGGATAGGTGAACGGGGGGAAGTTTTTTGTATGATCCGTCCAATCTGCCCCTAACGCGGTGACAGGACACCCTGCTGCCGAGAACACGCTGCTCGGAAGTGATTGAGCTATAGCTACGGGATTGCTGCAGATCATCTACATGCGAATCAAGATATTCAGCGCCAACGGCCACCTGCATGGAGCCTTCATTCAAATATGCCGCCGTTTCCTTATGTGAGAACGGTGTTATATCCAAGTTTTTCAATAAATAGGTTAAATCCAATGATTGTTGTCCTTTAACTTGCTGCAGTAAATCAGAACGTCCGACGATATCCTGAAGATTCTTCACCCCGAGTGATCCGGTCAAAGCTTTAAGTTCTTTTGCAAATGCATTGAACATATTCGTTAATCCCTGAACGGCTAAATCAAATTTTCGTGGAACAAAACGGCGCAGCCCGTGTTCTTTCGCCTGTGCTTCCGATTCAATTTGTGTGGCGATGCCCACATGGCAAGTGTCAAGGTGACATCCGCGGCACGTTGTACAGCCGACGGCAATCATCGAAAGGGTCCCAAAGCCTACACGGTTTGCACCAAGCAGCATTACCTTCAATACATCCATCGAGCTTTTTAACCCACCGTCAGCCCAAATTTCAACGTTCTGTCGGATACCTGACTCAAGCAGTGCATTATGGGCCGCTTTCACACCTATCTCAACTGGCAGACCGACATGCGCGAGTGCATGGATCCTGGCAGCACCCGTTCCGCCATCAAAACCGGAAAGCGTTATGATATCTGCCCCCGCTTTTGCGACGCCGACAGCAATCGTACCAATGTTAGGAACGACTGGTACTTTGACGGCAACTTTTGCTTTGTCGTTTGCCGTTTTTAGCTCATGGATCATTTGGGCCAAATCTTCAATTGAGTATATATCATGATTATTGGAAGGGGAGATCAAATCGGAACCGATTGTTGCATTTCGGGCTTCTGCGATTTTCGCTGTGACCTTGGAACCTGGAAGGTGACCGCCTTCACCAGGTTTTGCCCCTTGCCCAATTTTAATTTCCAATAGATTTGAAGAGTTCAATAGTTCTGCATTGACACCGAAACGGCCGGAAGCGATTTGCTGTCCGCGCGATTTCGGGTATTTGCCAAGCATATCCTTTATTTCCCCGCCTTCACCATTCATGCTGATCATGCCTAACCTCTCGGCAGCTTCTGCATAGGCCCGGAAAGCAATCTCATTTTGTGACCCAAAAGACATGGAGGCAATGACGAATGGCAATTCCTGTTCGCCGACCGAAAGACTGACTTCTTCAGAAGGGATGGAAGCATCTGAAGTTTTTAATGATGTCAAGTGGCGGATCGTCGTAGGATTGGATTCTTCCTGCTCGGTGATCTTTTCACGATAAGCATCATAGTCCCCGGTTGAAGCAACTTCCCCGATAGACTTCCAAATCCTTGGGAACAAATGGAAGGTTTTGCCCATCCGTTCTTTTTCATTGCCGTAATCTTCTGCACGCTGGATGGCATCGGCCTTGATTTTATCAAAATTATAGTCCAGATCATTGGATCCGAAGAAGTTAGCCACATTTAAATATTTCGCGATTTCCTCATGTAAACCGATGCTTGAGAAAAGTCTTCCATAGCCGCGAAGCTCATGAATGCCAATGGTGGAGATGACTTTCTCAAGACCTTTCGTCAAGGAGTTATATAGATTGCTAACCCCTTTGAGGTCATCCGAAGATAAGGAAAGGAACATATAATAGGGGCTGATTAAGTTGGCCCCAAGACCATAAGAAACGATGATATCATGCAGTGACCTTAGCGATGCTGAACGTAAAAGTATGGAACAATCACGGCGCTTGCCTGTACGGACCAACGCTTGATCGACGGCTGAGGTTACAAGGTGGGGATCAAGCCAAAGGTTGCCGTTTTGATGGGCAAGGGCGTCATCCAGTACGAGCAGCGTTTTTCCTTCATCCACTGCAGTGACACTTTCATCCGTAATCCTGGTCAAGGCATCCGTGATGTTTTCATCCTCTTTGAACGTGCTTGAAATGAAGTGTACGAGTTTTTGATCTTGGTTATATTTAATGAACTGATCATAGCTTGGCTGCGATACGATAGATGAACACTCATAACCCGTTGACCCTTCAATCAATAAGGGAGTCAGCAGCTCCGTAACCTTTCCTGCCTTATTCGCTTCGAAAAGGGAAGGACGTTTTCCGATGATCGTTCTTGTTGAGAAGTGCTCGGTTTCCCGGTCCCGGTCGATCGCAGGGTTGGTTACAACGGCCACACTTTCCTTAATGAAATCAGCAATGTTGGTCCGTTGGGGATTAAGTGCTGCGAGTGGCGCATCATGACCAAGTGAACGAATGGGCTCAGCACCTTTTTCGGCCATCTGTTCCACTAATTGGACATGCTCCCTTTCCCACCCAAAGGCTTTATACTGACCATTATGAATGGCTTGCGTATTTGTCATGGAGACAACCTTTTCAAACACTTGGGGCTGTAAGCGAACTCGGTCATTGGAAAGGACGAAACGATCATTGAAGAGTTCAAATACTTTATCCTGGTAATCCTTGTATGTGTACAATTCAATGCTGTCGCCGTTCCATTTCAAACCGATTTTTTCCCCTGGCCCCATCGGTTTCGGATCTCCGGTATATTCACTGGAAGGGATGATTCCTGGTTCGGAAGTGAACATATAAGATGATTCCGTTTCAATATTCCATAGTGGGCGCAAGCCTAAAGAGTCGACTGAGAACACGGCTTCATCGCCGAAACGGGAGATGATGCCTGCCGGACCTTGTGCAAAATGACCCCATGCTTCCCTTAAATACGTATATAAGTCTTGTAAGTGCTCGGGATATTCCTTGATTTCATTGATGATTGGCGGGAACATAAGATCGACAGCTTCAAATAAAGAGTAGCCATGACGGCAGATGAAAGTTTCGATCGTTTTGTTTAAATCCTGTGAGTCGCTTCCATCTTTAGCGATGGGAACTCCGATCATTTTTGCTTCATCACGCAATTTGGCGATGGTATTGATTTCGCCATTATGTCCAAGTACACTGAAAGGCTGGACCCGGAAGAAGCTTGATAGAGTATTGGTTGAAAAACGATTATGCCCCAGTGTCATGGTGGAGGCAGCCAAAGGGTCGGCAAGATCAAGATAATAGGCAGGGAGCGTATCTCCAGCACCCATCACTTTGTATACCGCATGATGCTGGCTTAAAGATGCAACATGGATGAAATCACTTTTTTCGATGTCGGAAGTCAGCTCAAAAAGAACATTTGAAAGCTCCTGGTTGTTATTGATGGTGGAGGAACAGGCAAATTGCCAGAACACTGGGTCTTCTTGAATGGCAATCGGTCCCAATGCCTCGGAACGGTAGGCTTTATCCGTTTCGAATATCAATGAGAGACCATGCTGGAGCAGTTTCTCCTTGACTTCGATTTTTAAGTCGTTAGCTTCTGTTTTTTTGCTTAAAAATAAATGGCCGACAATGAAGGTATCTTGATCGACGATGCTTGAATCGACATTTACCGCTTCAAGCTTCTTTTTCCAAAGAGCACGGGGAATATCGATATGGATGCCGGCGCCATCGCCCTCACCATTGATGAAGCCGCAGCGATGGTTCATTTTAACCAGGGCGTCGATACAGGCAAAGATGTTTTCGTTAGTAGGGATCTTCTTTTTTTCGATACAGGAAACGATACCGCAGGCATCATGTTCTTCCTTGTGAAATTCTTTGAATGTAGCAGGTGTCCATTGTTGGGTCATATATGTGGCTTGAATAAGGTTACCCTTATTCGCTGCCTTTCACCTCCTGTAGCATATGTTTAATGGGGGAAATATTAGTAAACCCGAACAATAGTCCAAGTTTTGATAGATTGAAAGAAAGTGTATAAATGTATATAAATGTATCCATATCATATCATTTAAATATTCAGAAATCAATTTTTTATACAATGAACTGGATGCTGTGATTGGCGGGATTTTTGTAAGGAGTGGCTTCAAATGCCAATATTAAAGATTTATTACAGGGGAATAAGAAACCCTCAAGATTGATGTACATCCTGAGGGTGTATAAAAAATGCATAATTATGCTGATTCGATTTATTATATTAGGTTTTTGAATGCATGTTCAACCGCTTTTAGAGTATAAGCGATATCATCATCCGTGTGAGCAATCGTCAAGAACCAGGCTTCGTATTTGGAAGGTGCCAAATTGATTCCCTGGTTTAGCATGAGTTTGAAGAACTTAGCGAACATTTCGCCATCCGTATTTTCCGCCTGCTCATAGTTTTCAATTTTTTCTGTCGTGAAATAGATCGTCAACGCCCCTTTAAGGCGGTTGATGGTGATCGGTACATTATATTGGCGGGCTGCTTTCAGGATACCTTCTTCAAGGATTTTCCCCAGCCGGTCCAGCTCGTCATACAGCCCCTCTTCTTTAAGTACTTCTAAGCAAGCTATCCCGGAAAGCATGGAAGCCGGATTTCCTGCCATCGTACCCGCTTGATAGGCCGGTCCCAGCGGTGCGACAGAATCCATGATCTCTTTTTTACCGCCATAGGCACCAATAGGAAGCCCGCCCCCGATGATTTTACCAAGCGCGGTCAAATCGGGTTGAATTCCCAAAAAGTCCTGTGCCCCTCCGTACATGAAGCGGAACGCTGTGATGACCTCGTCGAAAATGACTAGTGATCCGGCTTCGTGAGATAATGAAATGACATCTTCCAAAAAGCCGGGGCTTGGCTCCACGATTCCGAAGTTGCCGACGATCGGTTCAACCAGCACGCCAGCAATTTCATTACCCCATTTATCCAGTGCTTCTTTAAATGGCTCAATATCATTGAAAGGTACCGTGATGACTTCTTGTGCGATGCTTTTGGGAACGCCGGCAGAGTCCGGTGTTCCTAAAGTGGACGGGCCAGAGCCTGCAGCGACGAGAACAAGGTCGGAATGTCCATGGTAACAGCCTGCAAACTTGATGATCTTATCGCGTCCTGTGTAAGCGCGGGCAACGCGGATGGTGGACATGACGGACTCGGTTCCTGAATTGGTGAAGCGGACTTTATCCATGGATGGTATGGCTTCTTTCAACATTTTGGCAAATTTGACTTCATGTTTGGTCGGTGTGCCGTATAAAACGCCCGTTTCTGCTGCTTTAACGATCGCCTCCGTAATATGTGGATGCGCATGACCTGTGATGATCGGGCCATATGCAGCTAAGTAATCGATATATTTATTGCCATCAACATCCCAGAAATAAGCACCTTTGGCATGATCCATCGCAACGGGTGAACCGCCGCCTACAGCTTTGTAGGAACGGGATGGGCTGTTAACCCCGCCAACGATATGTTCCAATGCCTCTTTATGTAAAAGCTCCGAATTACTAAAATCCAATCTTAAAACCTCCTAAAAATATAAACATATTTCCCCTTAATCATAGCACTTTTTCGTCCGTAAATCTGGGGTCGAAAACTGGGAAATGTGATTCATTCACTGATGGAAGAGCTGCAGCCTTATAAGCATCAGGGTTCCGGGCCATCATTCTGTATGCGAAATAGGGTCGGATTTCAAAACTCCTGTTATGAAAGTAAGAATGGCCAAGATGGTGTCAGGGTTTTCGATGTCGAAGGATTGGCGGTTCATTTCGCCCTGGGCTTGGTAATAGATTAGCTGGCCGGTCCCTTTCTCTTCATTAATGAGGAGGTGGAAACTGATGGGTGTGCTTTCGATGGACCCGCTGGAATCCCTTTGGATGACCTGGCATAATAATTCACCGTACTCATCTTCATAAAGGAAGTCATATCGAAGGTCGAAAACGACTTTTTCAATTTGGGATAGTAATAATTTTTTGATATTCATAGCATACTCGTCTCCTTTATATAAGTATCTGGTACAACGGCCATTTTCTCCCTGAAAATGGTATATGGCATCCAAGCATTTTTATTGTCTAAAAAGGTTGGTTTGGATAAACTAATTCATTAGGACAAGAGATTACGGAGGATGTAACAGGATGAGTGATGCAATTCAAGTAAAACAGCTTCGGAAGGAATTTAAGTCGGCATCAAGCCGTTCAGGGCTAAAGGGTGCCTTCCGGGATTTACTTACCAGAAATTATAAGGTCGTCCCTGCCGTCAATGATATCAATTTTACTGTAAAAAAGGGTGAGATGGTAGCTTATATCGGGGAAAATGGTGCAGGGAAATCGACCACGATCAAAATGCTGACAGGTATTTTGGAACCGACAGCAGGTGAAATCACGGTCAATGGCATGAATCCGCATAAAGAAAGGGAAAAGTTCACCCAGACAATCGGAGTCGTATTCGGTCAGCGCTCACAGCTTTGGTGGGATATTGCGGTTCAAGAATCGTTTAGGCTGTTAAAAAAGGTCTATAAGGTAACGGATGAACAATATAACGATCATATGGAACATGTCATCAAGACGCTTGATATCGGTCCTTTGCTGGACAAACCAGTGCGTAAACTCTCGCTTGGTCAGCGAATGCGCTGTGAGCTTGCGGCAGCTTTGATCCACAATCCGCCTTTGCTGTTCCTGGATGAGCCGACAATTGGACTTGATGTGCTCGTGAAAATGAAGATTCGTGAGTTCCTGAAAGAAATCAATGAGAAATATAATACGACAATCCTTTTGACTACACATGATCTAGGAGACATTGAAGCATTATGTGAGCGTGTAATCATGCTTGATGAAGGACAAATCATCTATGATGGGGAATTGCAGAGTTTGAAAGATAACTGGGCTGAGGAAAAACAGATTCATTTTCAATTCATCGAGCCGATCGCATTGAAGGAATTACAATCATTAGCGCTCCCATTTACTGCTAACTGGGTTTATGATGAGAAAAATCAAACTTACATTGCCTTGTTGAAAGAAGAAAGTGATCATATTTCACAGCTTGTTTCAGCTGTCGTATCTCATTTTAAAATAAAAGACATCAAAATCCATGAAACGTCCATTGAAGAGATCGTTCGCAATATTTACGAAGAAGGCACTGTCTGACTCTCTTATCAATAAGAAACAACGTGTCTATCAAGAAGGGGGAGGGCCATGGGGAAGTATCTTGCCATGATCCGCATGCGTTTTTTAATGATGCTTGCGTATCGAACGGATTATTATACCGGCATTTTAATTTATAGCATTAATATCGGTGCTTATTATTTCTTATGGAATGCGATATATGGAGAAAAAAGCTCCATCGAAGGACTTTCAAGCATGCAGATGACAACCTATGTCGCGGTTGCATGGATGGCGCGCGCTTTTTATTTCAATAATATTGACCGCGAAATCGCCACTGAGATTAAAGACGGCAAGGTTGCCATTGAGATGATCCGGCCTTATAACTATTTAGGCATGAAAACGATGCAAGGACTTGGGGAAGGGATATTCCGTTTCTTCTTCTTCTCAATTCCGGGGATGCTGCTGGTAGCTTTCATTTTTCCTATCGAATTGCCGCACGAGCCGGCTACATGGGGGATGTTCGGCATTTCCTTGCTGTTCAGCTTCATCATCAATACACAAATTAACTTATTGACGGGAATCACGACCTTTTTCTTATATAATAATGCCGGATTAATCCGCGCTAAAAGGGTTATCATTGATTTATTTTCCGGCCTGCTGCTGCCCATCAGTTTCTATCCTATATGGGCGCAGGAAGTGATGAAATATTTACCCTTTCAAGGGATCAGCTATGTACCAAGCATGATTTTTACGAACGGGTACAGTTCAGGCGAAATTGGCATGGCGCTTTTACAGCAGTTAATTTGGTGCATCATTCTCATAATACCGATTCAGCTTTTATGGATAGTCGCAAAAAAACAGCTGATTATTCAAGGAGGTTGACGGGATGTTTTATGTATCGATGTTTTTTCAATACGTGAGTCAATATATGAAAACAAGACTGCAATATAGAGCCGATTTCTTCATGGAAATCCTATCTGACCTGCTGAATCAGGTCGTGAATCTGGTATTTATCTTAGTCGTTTTTGGACATACCCAATTTTTAAGCGGCTGGAGCCGTGAAGAAATCATATTCATTTATGGATTTTTCCTTATCCCATTCGCCCTTTTTTCAGCCTTTTTCAACATCTGGGATTTTAATGACCGCTATATCGTCAAAGGTGAAATGGACCGGATATTAACAAGACCGATACATAGCCTGTTTCAAGTCATTTTAGAAAGAATCGAGCTTGAAGCGTTATTTGGTGTTGTGACCGGTTTGATCATTATATTCTATTCGGGGATTTCATTGGATCTGCAGCTTGCGTGGTATGACCCGATTCTTTTCATCATTTTTGCAATAGGCGGGGCCCTTGCTTATGCAGCCATATTCGTTGCGATAGCAAGCATTGGTTTCTGGTCGGATGCGAAAACATCCATCATGCCAATGATGTACAATATCGGGAACTATGGGCGCTATCCTGTTGATATTTATAATAAGGTCATTCGTTTTGTCCTTACATGGGTGCTGCCATTCGCGTTTGTTGGTGTCTATCCGGCATCTTATTTCCTTAGAAAAGAAGAGTGGTATGCATATGCATTTGCCACACCTGTAATTGGGGTAGCCTTTTTCATGATATCCGTATTCATATGGAATCAGGGAGTGAAGAGGTACCGCGGTGCAGGGAACTGAAAGAAACCCCTTCAACAGATTCATGTTGAAGGGGTTTTTGTTTATTTGCGTTTATTCTTTCTTTCAATATATCTTGCTTGTGCTTGAACATATAGCTGCTTTTCCACTTCGGTTTCCGGAATGACCTGTGGTACGTTTGTCGGCTTACCGTCTTCATCAATGGCCAGCATCGTTAAAAAAGCACGGGCCGTAAGCTGTTTCTCACCTGTTAATAGGTTTTCGCGCTCCACTTTCACGAATACCTCCATTGATGTGCGATGGGCACAGGTGACATAAGCTTCAAGGTTGATCGCATCCCCCGTCTTGATGGGGGCCAAAAAATCAAAAGAGTCGCTTGAAGCAGTCACAACGGGTTTTCGACAATGGCGCATAGCTGAAATGCAGGCTATTTTATCAACATAGGCCATTACTTTTCCGCCAAAGATGGTATTGTGATGATTTGTATCCGGTGGAAAAACAAGGTCGGTTAAAAAGGTCCGTGACTGCTGTGTTGGGTGGGCAACGTGCTTTTCAATCATTTGCCGGTTGGTTTAGCTAACAGGTTTTCACGGACGATTTTTGCTGCTTCGACCATGTTTTTCAGGGATGCGACGGTTTCCGGGATACCCCTTGTTTTCAGTCCGCAGTCAGGATTGATCCAAAACTGGTCTTTATCCAATACCTTGATCCCACGTTCGATCATATCGACCATTTCTTCCACTGCCGGCACACGCGGGCTGTGAATGTCATACACACCTAGACCAATACCTTTTTCATATGTTTTTTCCTCGAATGCGGAAGCAAGCTCCCCATGACTGCGGGATGTTTCGATGGAAATTACATCGGCGTCGAGGGAGGAGATGACATCCATGAAACTGTTGAAGTCGCAATAGCACATATGCGTATGAATTTGGGTTGTATCCTCCACGCTTGATGTCGATATCAAGAACGAATTCACAGCCCAGTTCAAATATTCGTCGCGATCGCTTTTTTTCAATGGCAGACCTTCTCTAAGTGCAGGCTCATCGACCTGAATCATTTTGATTCCAGCGGATTCCAATGCAATGACTTCTTTTTCCAAAGCGAGTGCCAGCTGATAGCATACATTCTCCCTGGAAATATCATCACGGACAAATGACCAGTTCAAAATCGTAACAGGACCTGTAAGCATTCCCTTTACCGTCTTCTTCGTCAGTGATTGTGCGTATACACTTTCCCTGACTGTCATCGGTTCGATGAAATGGATGTCGCCGTAGATGACTGGCGGTTTCACACAGCGGGATCCATAGGATTGTACCCACCCCTTTTCTAAAAAGACGAATCCACCTAACTTATGGCCGAAGTATTCAACCATATCCGTTCGTTCGAATTCCCCATGAACAAGGACATCCAAACCGATTTCTTCTTGGATTTCGATCCACCTGCCGATTTCTTCGTTAACGAATGTTTCATATTGCGAAGCGGTCCATTCTCCTCTTTTGAATTTCCCGCGTGCTTGTTTAACATCAAATGTCTGCGGAAAGCTGCCGATCGTAGTCGAAGGAAGAAAAGGCAATTTGAAAAATGCCTGTTGATTTTGGTAACGCTCTTTAAATGGAAGCTGACGGCCGGCGGTCCTGGTTTTAACCTTTTCGACATTGGATTGTACAGTTCCGTGATTCCGGGCATTTGAATTTGCTAACGTTTGAAGCGTGAATTTATTAGCATCGACTTTTTCGGCGATTGCTTCAAAGCCTTGATTATTCCCTTTGACCAAGAGTGTGATTTCCTCGAGTTTCTCATCAGCGAAAGCAAGGGCCTCTTTCACTTCGTTTGATAGGGCGGTTTCATTACGAACGGTCACTGGCACATGAAGCAAGGAACAAGAGGGCTGAAGCCAGATTCGGTCTTCGGCTACCATTGTCTTAAGAGTCTCGATCAATTGGATTTTTTTCGATAAATCAGAAAGCCAAATGTTTTTTCCGTCAATCACACCTGCAGCAAGCACTTTGTCCTTCGGAAAGCCGAATGCTTCCAGGTTGCTTAGATTCCTCCCTTTGTCATGTACAAAATCAAGACCGATTCCTTGGACTTGTAATTCGATGACTTCCTGGTAATGTTCCACGGCATCAAAGTATGTTTGTAGCATGATGTTCAGGTTTGGTGCTGCTTCATTCAGTTTTTCATAGAGGTAAGTAACAGTTTGCATATCTTCTTTGGAAATCGATGAAACAAGTGAAGGTTCGTCCATTTGAACCCACTTCACGCCTTCTTGCTCCAACTCCCGGAGGATTTGCGTGTATAGGGGAAGCAGGCTCAGGATGATGCCAGGGATATCTTGTTTTTTGAAGCCTTTGGAAAGGGAGATGAAAGTATAAGGACCGATCAACACGGGCTTTGTTTCAATTCCTAGCTTTTCCTTGGCTTCCCGATATGCTGCAAGTGGTTTATTTTCCGTTAACGTCAGCTGTGGCACCTTTAATTCAGGGACAATATAGTGATAGTTCGTATTGAACCATTTCGTCATTTCGGAAGCGACTTCATCATTGTTTCCGCGAGCCATTGAATAATAAACGGAAAGGGGAACGCTTCCGCTTTCATAGGCTGAATAACGTTCAGGAACAAGACCGAACATTACGGACATATCGAGCATTTGATCATAGAAAGTGAAGTCGTTGACAGGAATGATATCAATGCCTCGTTTCTTCTGTTTTTGTAAGTTGCCTAAACGGATGGCTTTTAGTTGTGCCGTAAATTCTGCTTCATCGATTTTACCGGACCAGTAAGCTTCCAATGTACGTTTCCATTCACGATCTTCCCCGATTCGAGGGTAACCCAAACTACTGCTTTTCAATATTCCCATCCTCCTATATTCATTTAATTGAGCAATAAAAAAAGCATTCCTAACCGTCAAAAGAGATGGTTAGAAATGCTTAAAATAAAGAGGCATGCAAAATGCCCCTTACAATTATAAGGTCCCTAACACCTCCCTATCTCCCGTAGGTTAAAACAGTGTTGTCGAAATAGGCAGGTCTCCTGACTTAGGGATTAACATTAGCGGCGGGCCTTCCCGATCCGTTGATCAGTGGCATATTGGATGGCGCTAACACTCCCATTACAGTGGCGGGACCGTCCCGGAATTACACCGGACTTCCCTTTTAATCCTAATTTAAAATTAGGAACCTATTTCCACATATGAAATTTGACAAAACCTGCCTTGATAACTGTTTGTAGGTTAAAAATTTATAAAATAAAAACTATTATAAAAATTTAGACAATCTTAACATATCCGACCAAAAGGGTCAACATGAAAAAAAATTCAGTAAAAGTATCCGGTTATAAGGTGTGTGGGTGATAAGGATGAGGTCTGTTCCTAAAAAAGAATATATTGTTTGGACAGGGAGTATGTATAGAGGAAGTGGCGTTTTGAAATGGGGCGTGGGGGATGACTTTCTACATCTTGATTGCAGGAATCATTTTTTGCATGGTGATGAGTATTCGTACGTTATTTCTTGTTGAGTCGGGAGGAAAGAAGTTTTCTCTGGAGGATATGCTGTGGCTTGGCAATTTATATGCGACGATATTAGTTGGATTTGCACTGATTTATTTATTATACGAACTTCAGAATCATTCGGTGATTCTTGATATGGGCAATCGATTGGATGGCACTTTCTATGAACAGTTGAAGACTTCTTTTTATTTTAGTGCGATGACGATGTTTTCTGTAGGGTATGGAGATATAGCCCCGATTGGCATGGGCAGGATGATAGCTACGATTCAGGCTTTCATCGGTTATACACTGCCGGCAGCGTTCGTGATCCGGACGGTGATCGATTTGGAGCACAAAGATAGGAAGGATAAATGAAAGTTGTGTTTCTTTCGATTATTGGGTACTCTTACCATAATGAAAGAAATGGAGGGTTTAATATGACTGTTAAAATTGGAGAAAAAGCACCTGATTTCAAGCTCCCTGCAAACAATGGTGAAATGGTGTCCCTATCGGATTTTAAGGGAAAATATATTGTTTTATATTTTTATCCAAAAGACATGACGCCAGGTTGCACGACGGAGGCCTGTGATTTCCGGGACCATAATGAGCAATTTGAGGAATTGAACGCGGTCATCATTGGAATCAGCCCAGACCCAGCTGCACGTCATGAAAAATTCATCGAAAAACATGGATTGCCTTTTCTGCTGCTGGCTGATGAAAATCATGAAGCGGCTGAATCATTTGATGTGTGGCAGTTGAAAAAGAACTTCGGCAAGGAGTATATGGGCATTGAACGTTCAACTTTCCTGATTGATAAGGCTGGTATGGTAGTCAAAGAATGGCGTAAAGTAAAGGTCAAAGGCCATGTCGAAGAAGCTCTTCAAACTCTTCGCGACCTCGAAAAATAAGGGACAGGCAGATGAAGGATGAGCGAATAACGAAGCTTGCAGCCAGGCTGATTCATCATTCGATACAATTACAGCCAAAAGAGAGAATCCTCATACGGGGGAATATCAATACGAAACCATTATTGAAAGAGCTGATTGATGAAATATACAGAGTGGGTGCTTATCCATATGTAGAACTCGAAGACGATGAAATAAGCCGCCACCTGTTACAAGGGAATGTAAAGGAACAACTTGACACCTCTTCACAATGGGCCTTGAGGAAATATAAGGATATCGATGCGGTAATCATCATCACCGGGGAAGAAAACGATGTGGAAATGACCGATGTTTCCATCGAGAGGCACCGTCTTCAAGGGGAGGCTATGAATTCCCCCACTCTTTTCTATGTAAACAACCGACGTTGGGTCTTGCTTAATTATCCCACCAACGCATCAGCGCAAAAAGCCGGCATGACCTTCGACAGGTACGAAGATTTTCTTTTGAATGTATGCAACATGGATTACGGGAAAATGGAGACGGCCTTGAAACCGTTAAAACAATTGATGGAACGAACTGACAAAGTCAGGATCGTTTCGCCAGGAACAGATTTGACCTTTTCCATCAAAGGTATGCCGGCCGTCATATGTGCCGGAAAAAAGAATTTACCTGATGGGGAAGTGTTTACGGCACCCATAAAAGATAGTCTCAATGGTAGGATATCCTTCAACACACCAACAACCTATGAAGGATTCACCTTTAGTGACATAGAATTAAACTTGGAAAAGGGAAAAATCATTAAAGCTACTTCCAATCGTGACTCTGAAATGAACCAAATTCTGAATATTGATGAAGGGTCCCGGTTTATCGGGGAGTTCGCAATTGGGATCAATCCATACATATTGGAACCTATGGACGATATCTTGTTCGATGAGAAAATAAGCGGAAGTCTGCACTTGGCTCTTGGACTTGCCTATGAAGAAGCGGATAATGGAAACCGATCATCGATTCATTGGGATATGGTCTTGATCCAGCGTCCCGAATATGGGGGTGGTGACATCTTCTTTGACGACGTCCTGATAAGAAGGGATGGCGTTTTCATTTTGCCGGAATTAGATGCATTAAACCCAAATTCCTTAAAATAAAGCCTTTTTTAATAAGGCTAAGGCTTTTGTCCAACTCAAAAAGGGGACACCTGAATATGCTTTATTAAGGGAATACCTCCTCAGAGAAAGTTGCGCGGGACACATAGAGCCCGTGTTTTTTTATGTTAATTAAAGGGAGAGATAAACATGTTAATACTTTCAACTGTCATTCCGAATGAAGGCATCCAAAAGAAGATGACGGAAGCTTTTAGTGACTTGAGCTTCATTTATCAAAAAGGATGGACGGATGGGCCGCTTCGTGAAGCTGAAATCTTAATTACATATGGTGAAGACTTAACTGAAGAAATCATTGGGAAAGCTACGAACTTGAAATGGATCATGGTCATGAGTGCAGGGATGGAATTAATGCCATTTAAAGCCATAGAGGAAAGGGGCATTCTGGTGACGAATGCTAGAGGCATTCATAAAATACCGATGGCAGAGTATACGATAGGGATGCTTTTGCAATATGAAAAGAAATTGAAACTGCTTATGAAGAATGAAAAGGAAGAACTGTGGGATAGAAAGATTGAAGTAGGGGAATTGAACGGCAAGACGATGCTCGTTATTGGCGTGGGTGCAATTGGAGGGGAAGTGGCTCGTCTTGGGAAAGCCTTTCGGATGAAGACGATAGGAGTGAACCGGAGCGGGAAGCCAGTGGAATCCATCGATCACCTTTATGCCCTGGATAATTTATTGGAAGCCATACCGGGAGCCGATTATATCGTATCCGTCCTGCCAAGTACGGATGAAACGAAGGGCCTTCTGCAAAAAGAACACTTTGAAGCAATGAAAGAAACTGCAGTATTCGTGAATATTGGCCGCGGCGACCTGATTAACGATGAAATGTTGATCGAAGCCCTGGATGCCGGGGAATTATCTCATGCCATCTTGGATGTATTTGATCCGGAACCTTTAGGAAAAGGGCATCCGTTTTGGAGGATGGAGAATGTTACAGTCACTCCGCATCTTTCAAGTAAAAGCGGAGAATATTTACCAAGAACCTTTGCCATATTCGAAAAAAATATGCGTGAATACCTGAAAGCTGGAAAAGACTTCACCAATGTAATCGACTTATCCAGGGGATACTAAACTCAATGCAAAAATGGGAAAGATTCAATGTGCTCATGAATAAACTAAAAAAGAATGGTTAAGCCATTGAATTATTGACAAATTCAACGCATAAAAGGTACACTATTTATAAACATTATAATTTAAGAATGCATACTTAATGAGAAAAAGAGGTGGATGACGGTGTCTGAAGTTCAGTTAAAAGAAGCGTTGGATTCCTTAAAAGATACCGGTGTAAGAATAACTCCTCAACGCCATGCGATACTTGAGTATTTGATAAGCTCCATGTCCCACCCTACCGCTGATGATATATATAAAGCGCTGGAAGGCAAGTTTCCTAATATGAGTGTGGCAACGGTTTATAACAACCTGCGTGTGTTCCGTGAGGTAGGTTTGGTGAAAGAACTTACGTATGGTGATTCTTCGGCAAGGTTTGATTTTGTGACGACGAATCATTATCATGTAATTTGCCAAACTTGCGGGAAAATTGTGGATTTCGATTATCCTGCATTGGATGAAGTCGAGCATTTCGCAGCACAAGTCACCGGTTTCAATGTTAGTCACCATCGGATGGAAATCTACGGCGACTGTACGGATTGTGCGAAAAAAGAATCGCATTAAAAAAAGTTCCTCCACTTGGTTGGAACTTTTTTTCATGTTATGAAGAAATGATACAATTGTTAAAGACTTCTTTAAAGGGAATTCAGCTAGCCGAATTCCTTTAGTCATGCAGGCTTTTCCGGTTATATTTTTCGTTGAATTCTTCGCCTTCCAACTTTTTGTCAAGTGTCAATGGTTCTTCACAATGCATGCAAATATCTACACGCCCTAGTATTTTTGTAGGTTTGCCGCAGTTAGGACAGACAACCTGGATCGATTTTGTGGAAAGCATTCCAATCCAAAAATAAACCCCTGTACTTGCGATTATGAATAAAAGGCCCAGCCCCATGAAAATCGTCATGACAACAGGATGCGTTTTGAAGAAAAGCCCAAGGTACATTACGATGAAGCCAATGAAAATCAAACTCAAAGCAAAAGTACGTATTTTATTGATTTTGCTAGAATATTTAGCCATGGATTGTCCCTCCTAAAATATAACTTTAACTATAACATAAACAGCGGATGGAACAAAAAAGAAATAAAGGATACATATTACTTTTGAATTGAGATGGTTTGGGGTAAGGGAGATAAGCAGGAATTTGAAGAGTTTTGTCGAAAGTCTAAAAAAAAAGGTTTTGGAGGAATTTATGATGGAAGATATCCTTCGCCCGATTTATCAAGAGCGAGCAAGTTTAAAATCTACACTTGGAATCTTGTTAATAGAAAAAAGGGATGATAATAGCCCGATTACCGATACATTTGACTACATCCTTTTTGTGATTGCAGACGAAGCCGAAGAGGCCGTGTTTTTAAAGCATTACACTTACCGGGATAAAAAGGCAGCCTTGCATATCGTACAGGAAGACCAGTTAAAAGAATGGCTTCTATTAGGTACGAACCGCAAAGTGGTTGACTGGATATATAACGGGAAGGTTCTTTTTGACCGGAATGAATATTTGGACCGTTTGAAAACAGAAATCCGGGAGTTCCCCTTCTATGGAAGGAAGTTAAAGATGGGGATGGAGTTTGCAAAGTTAATTCGCAGGTACATGGATGGGAAAAGCTTCTTTGAAAAAGGCCATTATCTGGAGGCATACAACCATATCGTTCATTCCTTGCATCACTTGGCCCGTTTGGAAATAATAGAACAAGGTTTTTATCCGGAGGTTACGGTCTGGAACCAAGTGAAGCATATGGAACCTGAGATCTATAAGTTATATAAAGAATTGATCAGCAGCGAGGAAACACTCGAAAAAAGATTGGAGCTTCTTTTCCTTGCGAGCGAATTTCTTATTTATTCGAGGACGAATGCAGGTTCACAGCATTTGATAGAAATAATGGGGACGAAAGAAGATCCGTGGACGATTGCGGAGCTTATGGAGCATCCGGAAGTTAAGTTTTATTCAGTCGACCTGGGTGTTTTATTGGAATATTTGATAGAGAAGAAGGTTATCGACGTCATCAAGGCGGAGACAAAAGGTCACGAGGTATATCACCGGTTTTATCGGGTATCAAAAAACTTTTAAAAAAATGCATTTTTATTGTTGACCAATAGTAATATAGGTGTTATATTAATACATGTCGCTGCGGGACATCAGCTTTCGCAGCTTCATCAAAACAAAAAAATAAAAAAACATGTTGACAACAATGTTGAAGACATGATAAGATGTAAAAGTCGCTTACGAAGTAAACGACAACGAAATTGCTCTTTGAAAACTGAACAAAACAAAGCGCCAACGTTAAATTTTAAGTGAGCACACACTATCAAAAAAGCAAATGAGCAAGTCAAACATT
>NZ_JBNNSB010000007.1:0-320630 GCF_050277335.1 Peribacillus sp. NPDC101480 | reverse complement strand
ACACTAGCCCCTTATATGCGCCCTTCAAGACAACACAAGCGATCGGCCGTTCCTGCCATTTTTCGTGAGGCACTGCAATTACCGCCGCCTCAAAGGTTCCTTCATGGGCCATTAATGCATTCTCTATATCTACGGAAGAAATCCACTCACCGCCGCTTTTTATCAAATCTTTCGTCCGGTCAACGATTTTGACGAATCCTTCTTCATCAATCGTGACAACATCCCCCGTATACAGCCAGCCATCTTTAAACGTATCCTCTGACCGCTCATCCTTAAAATACTCATTCGCTATCCAAGGACCCCTGATCAGCAATTCGCCCATTTCTTTTCCATCTGGTTTCACTTCGCCGTCCTGACCGACCACTTTAATTTCTATCATTGGCGAAACAAGGCCCTGCTTGGCCTTCAACTCATAAAGTTCTTCTTCAGGGAGGTCCTCCTGATAGCTTTTTGGTTTCGAAACAAAAACAAGCGGGCTCGTTTCAGTCATTCCATAGGCATGCAGGAATGGTATCCCATACTTTTGTTCAAAGGTTTTAATCATGCTTTTTGGAGCAGCCGACCCTCCGCATAGAACAGTGCGAATGCTGCTCGTATCATGGGTGCCTTCTTCCAGCTCCTTCAATAAGCCCAGCCATATCGTCGGAACCCCTGCTGCGATTGTAACCTTCTCCTTTTCTATAAGCTCAGCCAAAATCTTTGGGGTGAAATAGGGTCCCGGCAAAACCATCTTCGTTCCAAACCAAACACTGGCAAAAGGCATGCCCCAAGCATTTACATGAAACATCGGCACGACAGGAAGGGCTACATCACGTTCGCTTAATGCTGTGGAATCGGCAAGCCCCAGTGCAATCGCATGCAGCAAAATTCCGCGATGTGAATAAACCACACCTTTCGGATTTCCAGTCGTGGCGGAAGTATAACATATGCCGGCAGGCGCATTTTCATCCAAGGTTTGAATGAATGGCTGTTTCGGATTCCCCTCGGCTAATAATTTTTCATAATGATAAATGGGTGAAAGGGTCGTTTTAGGCAGCTCCTCTTTATCCGTCATAATGATGTACCCTTCCACTGTCGTTAACTCATCTTTAATTGCTTCCAAGAGGGGAATGACATCTGGGTCTACCAGTAATAATCGATCCTCCGCACTATTGACGATATAAGAAACATGTTGAGGAGACAGACGCATATTGATTGTATGAAGGACAGCACCATGACAAGGAATCGCAAAATATGCTTCTAAATGCCGATGATGGTTCCAGGCAAGCGTTCCAATACGGTCACCGGTCTGAATGCCGAATTTTTCAAGATTACTGGCCAGCCTTCTTGTACGCTCAGCAATCTCTGCATATGTAAATGTGTGAATTCCACCATCCGTACGCGAAACTACCTCTTTCTTCGGAAAATATTTTTCAGCTCTCTCAATGATTTGAGTCATGATCAATGGAGTATCCATCATTACAATCTCCCCCTTATATTAAAAGCATCCTCATTATATATTCGACCAGAAAAAAAATAATCCTTTATCCCTAGGTGCCTTTTACGATTATTTTGAATTTCGGTTTATCTAGATAAAATTTTTAAATCAGTTTGACGATTTCGGAAAGGGAACTGATTTCTGAAACGACTGGAATGTTTTTTAAATAAAAAACTGCAGGCAATCTCGCTTTCTTCGATTTGAAAGGATCAAACCGGTATATAACGAAATCATTTCTTAGGAGCGTAATCTGAAAAGTTATTTTTAAACCCTCCAAATTTATCGGTGCAGTTCCCTGACATATATTTTTATGTTTCTTTCTAGAAAAAAGAGGAAATAGTAAAGATACAATTATATTTAGAGGGAGCTCATTTATGGTAAACAAAATAAACGAAGAACTAGAAGCTTATTGCGCGAGTGAATATTCAAAGCTATCACGGGTGATCGTCTGTGAACCTCGTTATATGGAAATCCGAGAGATCATTAACGAAACACAAAAAGAGTTCCAAGAGGAAAATATCGATCAAGCACTAGCCTTGAAGCAGCACACCCAATTTACAAAGGCACTTGAACACGAAGGAATTGAAGTCATAAAACTTACACCTCAATTTACATATCCAGAACAAGTTTTCACGAGAGATATCGGTTTCACTCTTGGCAATACCGTTTATGTGGCTGAGTTGGCAACAGGTATCAGGCAGGGTGAAGAACAAATATTGAAATCCTGGCTCGAAACGAATGGCATCTCATATTTCAACCTACTCAAAAATCATATTGAGGGCGGGGACGTCCTTATTGACGGAAAGACCATCTATATTGGAATCAGTGAAAGAACGGATGAAACTTCCGTCAAGCATCTTCAAACCTTATTACCGGAATACGATGTCATCGCGGTTCCTTTCATTGAAACATTCCTACATTTAGATTGTGTTTTCAATATCATATCACCGACAGAGGCGCTTATTTTTCCAGAGTCCTTTACAAAAAAAGAAATGGATTTATTATCTTCTCGTTATGACATGATCGAAGTGACTAAAGAAGAACAATTCACATTAGGAACCAATGTGCTTTCGATTGGGAATAAAAAATTATTCAGTCTTCCATGTAATAAACAGGTAAATAGTGAGCTTCGTAAACGCGGATACGAAGTCATCGAAGTCGATATAAGCGAAATCATCAAGTCCGGCGGCTCCTTCCGTTGCTGCACAATGCCACTATTGAGGACAACGAATAAGAAGACTGATTCAGCCTGAGCAAAATGAAAGAACCCGGACTTGTATGAAAATCCGGGTTCTTTCGCCTTTTTTCAACAAGGTGTCATAAAACAGGAAGGATTAAGGGTTTAGTTCTTTTTTTAATGCCTCGATTCCATCCATAACACTTTTTCAAATAACTCTGTTGATATTGAGGCACATGAGAGTTCTAAGGTTAACGCTTGTCTGGAGGCCTTTTCATTTATGCAGCAGTCTTAATAAGATTTTTGAATCGTTTCTATTTAACTGTACATACTTACTGTGTTCATCCTTCGTCAATTCTACAATCTTTCCATCAGGATTGACCCAAACATAATATACGGTTAGTCTACCTTCGTTTTTCTCATCATTAAAATAAAAGATGAAGTCCGCCTCAGGATGATCTTCAGCCAACGCGAATTCTTCCCAATCTGCATTTCTTACTATTTCTTTTGTTTTTTCTGTTTTCCCCATTTCTATCTTTTCTTTATATGCTTCGAATTTGTAGTGTTTACCTTCATACTTTTGAACGGAAATATGTTCTTGCTTTGTTGTACAGCCCGAAGCTAACGTTATTGATAATAGGCTAAGTGCAACAAGCAGCTGTTTCCTTTTCATTAATGTCATCTCCTCATACCCAATGGATTAATTATCCAATATATTTCATTATACTTCTCCACGCAAAAGAGTAATAGGAATGTTTGTCGATTTATTAACCAAAAAAACTTAAGCTTTTGGCTTAAGAGTTCTTGACCCCTTGTATCCCTTGGACCTGCATTCAACCATTCAGAAAGTAGTTGATGCAGCCTTCCTTCCATTTCATCAAAAGCACATACTTGCTTATATTGCATTTAATTCCATTATTAGCCGACAATAAAAAACCTTTTAAATTGATAAGCCTTCCCCTTTTGAAAAGACTTAGCTAAAATTTGATAATATTGAATTATCCTTGCTATAATTTCATGGGATAGCGTTTAGAAAAAAACAAGATTGAAAGGGGAATGTAAAATGAATTATGTAAAAAATCAGCTAACAGTCATGCGCGGCAATCTTTTAAAAGAAATCGATGGAATCAAACCAGAGTTTATGGATGTACAGCCTGAAGGTTTTAATAATACAATCCATTGGCACCTTGGACATGTCCTTACTACAGCCGAAAAATTTTTATTGGACTCCAATAGTGAATTGCCAGCGAATTACGGCCAACTATTCGGATATGGTTCAAAACCAGCGGACTGGACTGGGGACGTACCTACCGTTGAAGTATTAAAGCAACAACTGCATGAACAACTCGATCGAATTCTTGAAATTTCAGAGGAACGATTGACTGAAAAAACACCACAGCCTTTCAACGGAATGGAAACAGTGGGGGAATTCATTAATTTTGTAGTGCTCCATGAAGCCAATCATATTGGACAAATTCACGCAATGAAACTCTTAATCCAATCCAATAACTGAGATTAGACCATAACTGTCACTCTGTATTTCTTGAAATAGGAGTGACAGTTTTTTATTTTTCACAGTCAAATATGCTGTTTCAATCACTAATTGCCTCTGACATGGGAGTATGGGTGCTTTTATCTGAGTTCGAGCTTTTATCGTGAGTTCGAGCATCCACTCTTGAATTCGGAGCTTTTACTTGTGAGTTTGGCGCGTTTACTCGTGAATTCCGAGTGTTTACTCGTGAGTTTGAAACAAATACTCGTGAATTTCGAGCGTTTACTCGTAAATATAATCAAAAAGAGCCCCCGCTCTATGAGCGAGGGCTTTCATCTGTTCATGCGAAGTGAACGTCTCTTTAAGTCATTTGGTTATCCATATAATCACTGTATGCTTTTTCCGCTGCGGCTTCCGAAGTGAACAAAGCATCATCGTCCTCAATCGTATGAAATGTATCGTTCAGGAACAATGCAACTGCATTTGGATCTTTGGGATGCTGAACGATTTCCGCCGCCCTTATATTCGAAACGGTAGGAACGTGGGGATTATTATAAATCACAAACACCTCGTCACCGACTTGCACTTCTTTTGCATTGATTACACCCATTGAATTCTTCCTTTCCATTACTGATTTTCCTTTAGCTTATGGAAAGAAGCTTATAATTATTTATGAAATATGACAGGCCTAAAAAGCGGAATTATCTGAATGGGGCCCCTGGAGCCCCGCCATTCACTTAAGCATATTCATCTTTTGTAAAAAATCGATTGGATGCTGTTTCCGGAAGAATTCCCTCAGCATATAGGCAACACCATCTTGGTCATTGGAGCGCGTCACCCATTTAGCCACTTTCCTTACTTCCTCATCCGCATTACCCATGGCAACTCCCAGACCAGAACCGGCAATCATCTCGATATCATCCAATCCATCTCCAATCGAGACGATTTCCGTTCTTTTCACCTCTAAATGGTCAGCTAAATACAATACACCGCTCCATTTAGAAACACCCTTCGGAACGATTGTCAGCTTATGTCCTGGATGCAAGATTGCATCAACCTCAGGGAACATTTCCTTTATCAATTTCAACATATCATTTCGAGCACTTTTTTCTGGAAATATAATGTCCATCTTCGTCGGGGCCATCGGCTGGTCAATAAGCTCTTCACTGATATCATCCACATAATTTTGAGCATAAATATTTTGATCATTCAAATACATTACCGATTTACCAAGCAAATTCTCCGGGAGGTTCACCCGATTGCCCAGCGAGTATTTCTCATGAATGAGCAATATTTGGCACGTTGTCTTTTCAAGCATTTGCACGAGCTCTGCAGTCAGTTCTTCTGATATTCTTTTTACCATTATCGGCTTTTCTATGGAAGCTCCGACAAAGGCTCCTTGCTGAGCAACGATCATCGGATTTATTTTTAGGGCTTTGGCCACTTTTTTTGCTGAGTGATAGTTTCTTGACGTCACAAGTGCAACATGGACACCTTTTTGGTGAACATAATCTATTGCTTCTTTAGTCGATTTATTTAAACGGCCATTCGACTGGAGTAATGTCCCGTCGATATTGACCGCAAGTAGTCGATATACCATGCTGATCTCCCCCATCTGTAGTATCCTCTTTCCAAATTTATGACTAAAATTTCGGGAATAGAACAAATAGTGGTTCACGACCCTTGCAACGGTGCTTACAGGAAACAAAAAAACCCCCAACCATTATGGAAGGGAGTCTTTAACTGCTTATTGCTGTTGTTCAGGTAAGCCATATAAATCTTCAAGCGGCTTCATGATAATTTTATTGAGGTCTGCTATGACCATGCTCATCCGTTGTTCAGCTTCCATCAATTGTGAAATGGTTGGGTTTTGTTGGACAAGCTGTACCGTCTTTTGTGCTTGCTCAACCTCTTCCGGTGCAATCTCCTGTCCCATCATTTGCTTTTGCTGCAATGTCATCTGCAAATTACGGAAGTTTTCAAACATTCCTTTTGTTGCTTCATCAGAATTGACTAGATCATATAAGCGTTGCAAATCGGCATATTCATTACTTGCCCTAATTGCCTTTTCCATTTCATACGCTGCATCATATACGTTACTCATTTATTTCCCCTCCCGGTAATCATTGTATTCCTACACCTTTTCCACTATAACAAATCCGATTGCGAATTACACGTCATCCTATTAAAACAGTTACGAAACCTTGAAATAAACCGATTATTCCACCAAGCAAAGCCCCAAGGTAGATGATTATCGACAATTCCTTCTTAGTGATGGAAACGATCATTTCCTCAAGTCGGGAAATGGAACCGGCTTATTCATGATCGAAGCGACAGGAAGCATTTCAGCCGTTTTTTCGTTATATCGTTTCTCTTCCGCCCATGTTTCATATTTACCAAGAAAGAATGTTTGTAATCTCTGTTCTAACGTAAATGAAGAATTCTTCATTCCCAGTTGATCAAGCATTTGAGCAGTACTTTTTTCCATGGACAATGCTTTCTTTACTTCTGCCTTCACGAAAATTTTCATATTCTGTATAGAGGCATCTGATGACTTTACTTTGAATGCTCTCTGGCGTGATTAAATGATCAACACCAATTTGCCTAACTGTTGCCTAACACATTCTGCCGCTTCGGAATCAACACTGTGTCATAGGCAGCTGTTTCCCGAAAATATAGATTGGTTTATAAAGTCTGAACAGCATTGTGATAGCTAATAATTTAGTGAAGCCACCTATTACAGCACCTAAGACGACCATACAGTATCCTTAACCAAAACTCCATGAAATTTCTCCATTTATTGCTTTAAATAGAGGCTTGATGACACCTTCTAATTAAAAGAACATAGAATGTGTTATCCACATTTGCCCATCATTTAATTATTAAAGGATATTAAACTTAGTGCAAACGGGGAATTATTATGAACCTTAACCATCAGAAAGTTTTCATTACGGTAAATCCCGCAGAGACGCGAAAGAAGGCGCTACTGTTTATCGAAGAAAAACTATTTGAGGAATGGGGCCTTCAATTTGGAGAACCCGTAACGATCATGGCTGGATGCCGTTCGGTCCCGGTACTTGTCCAGCCATTCCCGTCATCCCAGCCTACATTGAAACTTTCATATGATATGAACCAAACTTTATCCTTACCCAGTTTTTCCGATCCAATCTCCGTCTCATACAATGCGGAAGGAAGGTCAATTAAAATAGGCCCTTTCTTCGCTTCACTCATGAACCAGACTCCCTTGCAAGACGGGACATTCGGTGAGATGGAAAAATTTTATCAGGAAATGAAATCATATTGTAATCAGCAGGGAATCCCCTTCTATTTAGTAAAATTGCAGTCTCTTCAAGAAGGAGTTGTGGAAGGCTACCTGCCTGGGCAATATGGCTGGCAAACCTTGCACCTCCCCATTCCTGATGTATTTTATAACCGGATACATTCGCGCAAACTTGAGGAATCGCATTCTTTCAAGCTGTTTAAAACTGAACTGGAGGAACGGTCGATACCGATGTTCAATGGAAGGTTCCTCTCCAAACATGATGTACATGAACTGCTAATCTTAGAAAATGAGCTGTTGCCAAATTTGCCGGAGACGATACTTTTTAACGAAATGGAATCTTTCTTGAGGTTTATAGAAAAGCATTCGGTAATCTACTTTAAACCCGCATCAGGCAGCCAAGGCAGGAATATATGCAGATTAACGCAAGTAGCTGGAAAATGGAAAATCGAGCAATCCGGAAATCTCCAGGATGTGCATTTTGCTGATACGGATGAAAAGTTGTACGAAACCTTAAAAAGGTTTTCCAGAAAACAATCCTTCATTCTTCAAAAAGGGATTTCCCTATTCGAAACCGATCAGAGAAAAGTTGATTTCCGTATACTTCTTCACCGGAACGAACTGCTTGAATGGAAAGTTTCATCAATGGTTGCCCGGATTGGGGACCCTGGCACTATCGTTTCCAATCTTGCACAAGGCGGCTTGATGAAAAATGGCCCGGATTTTCTAAAGGAAGCATTTGACCTTCAGAACGCCAGCCGCATATATCAAAAGCTCGTTCGGCTGGCTAAAAACACTGCCCAGTCCTTGGTCGAAAACCATGAAGATTCATTCGGGGAGCTAGGGATCGATTTAGCACTGGATACCGATACCCATCCTTGGATCATCGAAGTGAATTCAAAGCCTTCGAAAAAATTTCAAGGCAGCTATGAAACCTTTCGTCCATCAGTAAAATCCATTATAGATTTCATGCTTGCCCTTAACCGCGAAAACCATCCATAAAAGGAGTTGCTAGCACGTGTTAATAGGATTAATGGCCGCGTCGGATACACATGAAAACAACTACTTCACCGAAATAGCCAAAACCGCAAAATCATTTAATATGAAAGTTTGTAAATTCTCACCGGAAAATATTGATATGGATCTGAAAAAAGTCCGCGGCGAGCGTTTTGATGACGAGAATGAAACTTGGATCGCCGCATCTTTTGATATACCTGATTTTGTTTATGATCGCTGTTTTCACGGATTAGTCCGGGAGTCAACGGAAACGCGGCACAAAATCGATTGGTTAAAAGATAACTCGTATTTCTTGGGGCTTGGCCTTCCTGGTAAGTGGGAAGTGTATCAAATCCTAAAAAACCATCCACTCCTACAGGCATTTTTTCCAGAGACCGTACAAGTGACGACACCTGAAGATATTACCGGTCATTTGGAACGCCTGGATAAAATCATCATCAAACCTGAATTCGGTGCAGGCGGTACAGGGATCTATCTGCTTTCAAAAAACGAGGACGGCACCTTGGTATCCATGACGAAAAAGGGCACCAAATATGACCGCCAATTCCCCTCCAAATCTCAGCTTAACAAATGGCTGCAGCATTTATTAAATCGATACCGTTACCTCTGCCAGCCATATTTGGAGCTTTGCAACCAAAATAACGAGCCATTCGATTTACGGATTTTACTTCAAAAAAACGAGAAGAATCAATGGATGGAACGTGGCCGCGGAATTCGTACGGGACAAAAGGACGGAATCACCTCAAATCTTGCCACAGGCGGGGAAGCCATTTCATTGGATAATTTCATCAAAAGAAACCCGGAAACGATTTCGATTGCCGTCGAACAAAAGATTCAGCATATCCTTCGCACCCTGCCGGCAGAAGCCGAAGCTGTCTTTGAAAGGTTATTCGAGTTGGGGATCGATATAGGCATCGATAAAAAAGGCCAAATATGGATAATGGACATTAACTCGAAGCCCGGAAGGAAAATCATTCAGGCACTACAGCCGGAGACCATGAAAGATATTCATCGCGCACCGTTTCAATATAGCCAGTATTTAGCCGAACATCTTCAGAAAGCAGGTGAATAGAAAGTGAGAAAGACTTATCCTGCCGAAATTGCCGCTATCCCCGGCAATGTTCTCTACTACCCTTCAGAGCTTGGAGATTTGGCAGAGATTGAATTAATTTATTTCGGACGACATTCATGTCCTGCCACCGTCAAACAAAACCCGGCCGTCAATCAATCAATCGTCCTTTCGGAAAGTCTTGCGGAATCTCTAATATTCGATCATACCGATATTCCCCTTCATTTATTCATATACGGCAAGAGCATTCATATCGGACCGCTGGTCGGAATCTTTTCATCAGGCTTCACCGGCATTTCAAACAAACCATTGGGCGAGAGATCGGATTTTTTCGCAAAGCTCCTTTCGCTTAGCAGGACCACAGGCTGTATCCCCTTTGTATTTGGGGAGAATGTAATCAATTGGGATGAGGAGACAATCAAAGGTTATGTGTTTGATAACGATGACTGGCACATTAATGAATTTCCTTTTCCTAATGTCATCTATGACCGGCTCCCAAATCGGTTGACGGAAAACCGCGATGGACCTAAAGAAGTGAAGCAGAAATTTCAAAAAGAATATACCATTCCATGGTATAATCCTGGTTTTTTCAATAAATGGGAGGTAAATGAAAGGTTATGCGCAGATGAGCGGGCACTGCCATATTTGCCGGAAACGTATCCATTTCAATCCATGTCCGTGGTGGAAACCCTTCTTTCCCATTACCGGCAAGTTTATATAAAGCCCATTCACGGCAGCCTCGGCCTAGGGATTCATCAAATTCTTTATGATAAGCATGAGAATGTTTACTATTGCCGCTATACAAATGAAGCAAAAGAAAATAAACTGCAAAAGTTTTCCACACTGGAATCCATCGTTAAACATATTTTTCACGACCGGCCGCTTGAGAATCTTATCGTGCAGCAGGGCATCCCATTAATTCGATCTGAAAAACGTCCAGTGGATTTCCGGGTCCATACGAATAAGGACAGTAATGGAAAATGGCAGGTAACCGCGATCGCCGCAAAAATCGCCGGTGCCGGCAGCGTCACGACCCATATTAAAAGCGGGGGTGTGATCAAAACGGTTGCCGAACTGTTTGGAGATGACGATGAGGCCAAAGAAGTCGAACGAAAGCTATCGGAAGCCGCGCTGATTTTAAGTGACAGTATAGAAAAGAACTTGGACGGCATCGTTGCAGAAATAGGATTTGATTTTGGATTGGATAAAAAAGGGCAGGTTTGGATGTTTGAAGCCAATTCCAAACCGGGACGTTCCATCTTCTCCCATCCAAAACTCAAGGATTTCGAATTGCTGACCAGAAAGCTTAGCCTTGATTACGCCATTTATCTTACGGAACAGACGATTACGAAATCAATCAGTGTGCCGCGATGAACATTTTTTACGATATCCCCACTGAAAATTGGTACCACAATCAAGAAAATGCGGAACTTTTCGCCGGCTCTGCCGAAGAGGTAATCAGCTATAATAAGGATCATACGAATCAACCCCTAATTCCTATCACCATATTTCCAGGTAACCGGATGCTTGCCGTCGGCATACTGACTGTTTCCAATCCCAAAAAGGAATCAGGTTTGGGTGGAAACCTGACCCTTTTTCGGGACCTATCACTATATTTATTGAAACATGGAATATTGGCGTATGTATTCACAGAAAAGGCCCTTCATTCCGAATCGATGAGAGGGTATGTTTTTTCCTCCATTTCAAACAAGTGGATCGAATGTAAAGTGCCCTTCCCTGACATCGTCTATAACCGAATCCCCTCTAGGAGCTATGAGGCGTCAGGAGAATTCCAACAGCTCATCGGATATTTTAAAGAATCTCGAATGAATCTTTTCAACCCCTGTTTCATAGATAAATATGTGATGTTCGAAGCATTGATGGAAGAAGGATCCCTCACCAATCACCTTCCGCCCACCATGGTCTTGCGAAACAGCGGCTGCCTTGATGCTTTCCTGGAGACCTACAGGCATATATACCTTAAACCTTGCAAAGGAAGCCAAGGTAAAGGCATTTATACCATTATCAGAAATGATGATGATACACTATTGTTCAATAGCTTAAAGCATAGTGAGTCCTTCCCGGATTTCGCGTCATTCTGGGAAACAAAAAAAAGGGATTTATTAAAAAGGAGCTACCTTGCTCAACAGGCGATCATTCCAAAAAAACTTTTTGGACACCGTTATGATTACCGGATTCTGGTCCATTATGAAAAAGGTTTTTATAAAGTGACCGGCAAAGCGGTAAGGATGTCACAAACTCAGGAAATCACTACCCACACTCCCCAAGGGGGTAAGATCTTTCCTTATCAAGACCTGCAATCAAGAAGCCTGAATCGAGAATTAGCGAAAATCGCCCAAAAAAGCGGTGAGATACTTTCAAAAAAAATCGGATTTCTCGGAGAGTTTTCCATGGATATAGGGGAAGACGAATCAGGATCGCTCTTCATATACGAGGTGAACTCAAAGCCCATGCAATTCGATGAGGAGGAAATTGAAACAAACAGGCTTTTGCATTTAAAAAATCTTTTTATTGAATTAACTTTTCCCAGCCTGACAATTAAATAGCACCTCCAGCTGCCGTTTTCCATTATAATTAAATGAGAAACTGTATATATGGAGGTAATACATATGATTACTCATTTTCAATGGACACCACTGCATAAGAATCTGCCAGGATGGAAAATTTCCTTTTATTTCAACAAGCAGGCAGTCCAAGCCTTGTATCATAAAGATGGATCCATCGAGTGGACAGCCAATCCGCCTTCCGAAACAGATGAAGCCAAACTTAAAAGCATGATACATGATTTAATGATCTTCCATGTATATGAATGAACCGCCTTTACATTCATGAAATCCCTAAACAGAATAAAAAAAACTCCTTTGCCTAAACTAAAGAAAAGGCTAGGAGGGATTTATTTTGGATAAAGAAAAAATGACATTTTTGAAGGATACCGAATATGATGGCAAGGACTCCGTTTACCTTGATATCGACCGTATCATCAATGAAGGAATGGCGGGCGGAAATGTGTATGAAGTCGCTAACCTTCAGAACATCGAAGAAGCACATGATTTTTATGATGAAACAGATCCCAATATCAATAAATGAATGATGTGGGCTCTCTTATGGAGAGCTCTCCTTTATATCAGTCAGACCGTTAACATTCAAATTGTTCGATTCTCCCTGGCACTCAAAATATTTTCGTTTAATATCGATGTAATGATATGCTCTGAATCCCATTCATGCCCAGATATCTCGATAAGGGGATAGCGATTCGGTAAAACGACCTGCTGGATTTCATGAACGGTCAGCCCTTGAGAATGCAGGCGTAAAATTTCACCTTGGAGGTTTTCCAAATAATCCAACTTTTTCCTGAACATTTCCTTTCCATCAGGGACATGCCCAGCATGGCAGCAAAACACTTCCCCGAAGTCATATTGAAGTAATCTTTTTATGGAATCAATGATGACCGGGATAGACTCTTCCCGTAAGACAAGCTTTGTCTTTGGTGTTACGAAAAGGTCTCCTGAAAAGAGCACTCCATTACTGTTATTCAAATACACCATATGGTCCTTCGCATGGCCGGGGGTAAAAATCGGCTCCCACGCTTGGGTGCGTGAATGAATGACCTCCCCTAGCGGCTCAGCTTTAAAGGCGTCTCTCTTCCCCCAGAAAATTTTGCGATATTCAGGATATACAGCATCCTTTGCACAAACCTCAACCGACATCGGGTGAATGAAAAGCGGCACCTTTTTATGTTCCTGTATCCATGCAGCGCCCCCCGTATGGTCTTCATGATAGTGAGTCAGGGCCACTGAGTCGAAGTCTGCGGACTCATAGAACGGAATAAGCTCTTCCAGTAAAATCTGTGCGCCAGTATCTATCAATAGTCCATCCGTTAAAAAAACATTAACACTCATCCCCGACTTGTTCCCGCCAGGAGTCCCGTGCACACAAACCACATCATTTATCGTTTTAATTTCTATCATTCAATCGCCTCCCCATCATTGTACAAAAATAGTTTTATCTTCCTTTTTTTAACTTTACTATAATAAATGTAGTACCACTTTACCTTTTTGACAAGGAAATGTTGGTATAATTAACCTGGATGTAAATGCTGGATTCTTGTATAATAGCCCTTTTTTAACGGACCTTACAAAACTTTAATAATAAAAATCACCCCAAAAACTTCAGAAACGATTGACATTGTCGGATTTTACAAATAATATAGATTATATTAAAAAACTTGAAATATTCTAAAATAATAATTTACTTATCAAGAGTGACGGAGGGATCAGGCCCTGTGATGTCCGGCAACCGCCCTTAGGGAACGGTGCCACTTCCTGCAGAATGATTGCATTCTGAAAGATAAGACGAGATATAATTTCGCTGCCTCTTTCTGAATGATAGGGGCAGTTTTTTAATGTTTAAGGGGGAAAGCTCATGATTGAAATCCGTTCAGTCCGAAAGGAATACGTCTCGAAGAAAAACCGAGTTATCGGAGTGGATAACGTATCCTTAACCATTCAAACTGGCGAAGTGTATGGAATTGTCGGCTACAGTGGAGCTGGAAAAAGCTCATTACTCCGCTGCTTGAATTTGCTTGAACGTCCGACAAGTGGAAATATCATCATCGACGGCATTGATTTAACCTCTTTATCAAGTAAAGAGCTTCGTAAACAACGTCAAAAAATCGGAATGATATTCCAACACTTTTCACTGGTCAGTTCAAAAACCGTTTATGAAAATGTCGCTTTCGCCTTAAAGGCCGCGCATCGATCGAAGGATGCAATCAGGTTACGTGTATTGGAATTGTTGGAAATCGTAGGGCTCAGCGATAAGAAAGATGTCTATCCGGCGCAGCTTAGCGGTGGACAGAAGCAACGGGTAGGCATAGCCCGTGCCTTAGCAAATGACCCCACTGTACTATTATGTGATGAAGCGACTTCAGCACTTGATCCAACAACTACAAAAGCGATTTTACAATTATTGAAAAAGATAAGCAGTAAGCTTGGCATCACCATCGTGTTGATTACACATGAAATGGAAGTGGTCAAAGAACTATGCCACCGTGTCGCCGTCATGCAGGACGGCCGTGTAATTGAAGAAGGTCCCGTTTATGAAATATTTTCACAGCCCAAGCAGGAGTTAACGAAGCAATTCATTAGCAGTGTTCTGGATTTCGCACTCCCTCCGCACTTGATTGAAGAAAGTAAAGGTACGATCATTCAAATTCAATTCGAAGGGCAAACCGCTGGTGAGTCGATCCTTTCGGATACTCTCCAATCCCATTCAGTAAAGGGTAATATTTTACACGGTAAAATTGAGTATATCCAGGATGTCCCTTTAGGCATTTTAATCATCGAGTTAATAGGCGATGCCGCTCAAATTCATTCGGCATTGCAATATATAAAAAATCGTTCCAGTTCTGTGGAGGTGTTAAAACATGTCACTGCTTGATTCCATCGTCAATATTTTACCTGATCTTAATAAAGCCTTTCTTGAAACGATTTATATGGTCGGCGTTTCCCTTGCAGTAGCCCTGCTGATCGGTTTACCGCTTGGAGTATTGCTGTTTACCACAACAAGGAATTTATTTTTTGAAAATAGTATCGTGAATCGCTCTCTAGGATTCGCAGTCAATATTGTCCGTTCAATCCCTTTCATCATTCTCTTGGTCGCCCTCCTTCCTTTAACGGATCTTCTAACTGGATCGACGATAGGGCCGAGAGCGGCTTCTGTTTCCCTGTCGGTGTCCGCAATACCTTTTTTTGCAAGAATCGTTGAAACGGCATTACGTGAAATAGACAGAGGAGTGATTGAAGCTGCAATTGCCGTAGGAGCCACTCCATGGATGATCATTAAGGATGTACTTCTACCAGAGGCAAAACCGGGTATAATTCAAGGACTGACATTAACGACCATTTCGCTTATCGGTTACTCAGCAATGGCAGGGACAATCGGCGGAGGCGGAATTGGCGACCTGGCCATCCGGTACGGTTATTACCGTTATGACAACACAGTCATGATCACGACGATCGTCTTGCTGATCTGCCTTGTTCAAATCATTCAAATGGTTGGTGACAAGGCCTCATACATAGTTAACAAACGATAGTGATCCGTCATTTTTCAATGATTCAATACATTTCATTACTCAGGAGGAATTTCAAATGAAGAAAATAGCTTCGTTATTATCAGTCTGTGCACTTGCCCTTGGCTTGGCAGCATGCGGGAGCGATGATGCATCCCCAAAAACTGAAGACAAAAAGGAATTGAAGATCGGGGCGACTACCGGGCCCTATGCCGATATGGTTAAAGAGGCCATAAAACCAGGTCTGGAAGATCTCGGTTACAAAATAGAGATCGTCGAATTCACCGACTATATCCAGCCGAATAAGTCCCTTGGCAACCATTCGATCGACGCCAACCTCTTCCAGCATAAGGTGTACATGGATAACTTCGCTAAAGAAAATGATTTAAAGCTTTCCGACCTTATCATAGTTCCAACAGCACCAATGGGCATATATTCGAACAAGTATAAATCATTGAAAGAAATTAAAGACGGTACATCCCTTGCAGTGCCCAATGATCCGGTTAACCTCGCACGTGCACTTAAAGTGCTGGTGGATGAAGGGCTGATTGAAGTAGATCCAGATGTCGACCCTTTAAAAATATCTGAAAAGGATGTAACGAAAAATCCAAAAAACATTCAACTCAAACCATTGGAATCCGCTCAATTGCCCCGGGCAACAGACAGTGTTGACCTATCAGCGGTCCCTGGCAACTTCGCTCTTGCAGCGAAAATGGACCTACAGGATGCCATTGTTTTAGAAAAAATGCCGGATATGTATCGAAACGTTGTTACAGTGAATACAAAAGATGTAGACTCCCAATTTGCAAAGGATATTAAATCAGTTGTGGAATCCGACCAGTTCGAAAAAGTCATCGATGACAAATTTGCCGGATTTGGAAAACCAGACTGGATGAATTGATCAAATAATCGTGGCCTGCTTCCCCTTATTGGGAGCAGGCCTTTCATTAAGGACAAAGTGGCAGCCGCCATGGAAAACCTTGAAATCCTTACAAACCATGCAAGCCAATCCATGGACTAAAAAACGATGGGGTAAAAACCCCATCGTTTTTTTAATTTCCTTCACATTGTTTATTTAAAAATAATAATAAAAGAATATTTCAACCTACTGTCTGTTTCCATAATCCTAGGAGATCACTTTCATGTTGTCTGTGAATGCCTGCTTTTCTATCGGCAGATTCCGGACGGCTCTTTTCCCAATTCCATATATCTTCGAGAGTTTCTGATAGGGGACGGAATGTTAGTCCATTATTGATGGCTTTATCGTTATCGACAGCCAAAAACCCATTCAAAGGTTCCTTTCCTCCAGGTAAAGGGAATTCTTCTGGTATCCATAAAGGCATTTCTCCCCACGGCTCTACTTTATTGTCCTTTAAAAATTTTTCAGATACCCATGTAAAATCAGCATTACTTCTTGTTACCTTTTTGCAGCCTTCAAGTAATTGCTCCATAGTCAGTGTGTAATCTGGGCCAACGGCATTATACGTACCTGTCATGCTTTTTTCTATCATTTGTATGATCCATTGGGCCAAGTCCCTTGCATCGATAACTTGGATTGGACGTCCAGGGCGTCCAGGAGCTAAAATTTCTCCCCCATCCGCTATCCTTTTAAGCCAGTACGGCAATCGGTCAGTGTAATCATATGGACCCACTATTTGCCCGGCACGAATTGACAGGACTTTCCCCGGCAGTTCTTTTTCAGCTGCTTTTTCGCTTAATGATTTTAACGGTCCATAATATTCACCGTATATCGGTCCAGCAGTTCCGTGGGTGATCTCCTCTGCTTTATCTTCATTTAGTGTATGAACTTCTCCATTTTCATCAATTCCTGGCTCGGTCGGATCACTGTAAACTGAGATGCTTGAAATATATGTATAGTGTTTAACTTGATTAAGCAATCTGCAGGATTTCGATACAGTTCGAGGGATAAATCCTGATGTGTCAATGACTGCATCCCACTGTCTCCCTTTCAACATTTCCAGGTCCCCGTCGCGGTCCCCTTTTAACTGTTCTATTTCGGGAAAGACATAAGGATCGCTTCCACGATTAAAAAGTGTGACATCATGCCCTTTCCCTATCGCAGCTTTTGCTAAATACCGGCCTAAAAACCGTGTACCGCCCAATAGTAAAATGTTCATAAGATCTCCTCCTCTTTAACGATATTCCATAAAGCATACGCAATACCCTTTCCTAACATTAATAATACTTACAACTTTTCTTTGATTTTCCCTTTCGGAAAAACTGGCAATATCCTAATCTTTTGAACTTTATTCTTTTTCGCTATAATGAAATGGAAAGAGAGAAAGAAGGTGGAACCGATGCTTGAAAATCTTAAACAAAAATTCCCGAACGCTCTTACCAATAAAAAGGATACTGATGATATTTCTGATTATGTTTGGTTCGAAGAATCCAGAAGTATACTTGGCATTCCCCGTTCAGAAATCACAGCCGAGGAAATCCGTTTATTGGAACTGCTTTTTGCTCCTTCCATAAACCCAAAGAACCTCAATGCACATCCAGACTCATCATGGAAAAATTTTTTATCCGATCCGAATGCACCATTGCCTTTAACGAGCTGGGAGAATGTTCGATTCCTTCATTTCAAGCTGACTCATGCTGATTTTTCCAACTCCGATTTTGAAGAGGCCTTCCTCGCTTTCGTTCCATCTGACGCAGCTATTATCTGGGAAAATGAAACGGCAGGTGTCTTAATTGAAACAGACAAGGATGAACCATTATCAAATAAAGAACTAATCGCCATTTCTTCCACGCTTGAGAGTGATTTTTATGTAAAGACCCGTATGTTCACGGGGCGCTTTCATCCTGTAAACCAAGACCTTCACCATCACTGGGCCCAGGAGAAAAGGTGTTTTGATTTGGCACAGGTGCATTTGCCGGATCTAAAGGTGACTGATTTGGCAGATATCATCCCTCATTCATTAATAAATGAACCATCCTTTAAGAATGCAAAGTGGTATATCAATCAAATTCTTGGCAAGACCAAGCAGGATACTGAGCTTATCAAAACAGTTAAAACGTATATTGAATGTAATTCCAATGCCACCTATGCCGCCAAACAGCTTTATATACATCGGAACAGCTTACAATACCGAATCGATAAATTCTCTGAAAGAACTGGTCTCGATATTAGAAACTTCCGTCATGCCCTTACTGCGTACTTGATTTTTCTTCTGAATGATTAATTTCCATACAAAGAGGTAATATCATCCTTTTTTGTGCAATGTGCCCATACTTTTTTCTAAACCGATAGCTTAGACTATAGCTAATTGGTACAAGTAATCAGGAGTTTAAAAGGGGGATTTTTCATGGCAGAGTTAGTGTTAGATCATATATTCAAGATTTATGATAAAAAGGTGACGGCTGTTAAAGACTTCAACCTTCGTGTTGCCGATAAGGAATTCATCGTTTTTGTGGGACCTTCCGGTTGCGGCAAATCAACGACATTAAGGATGATTGCCGGACTGGAGGACATTTCCCAAGGGGATTTATACATAGACGGCAAGCGAGTCAATGATGTCCCTCCTAAAGATCGTGATATTGCGATGGTTTTCCAGAACTATGCCTTATATCCTCATATGACCGTATTTGACAATATGGCATTCGGATTAAAGCTCAGGAAAACGCCAAAAGCGGAAATCAAGCAAAGGGTCAATGAAGCGGCAAGGATACTCGGACTTGAAGAGCTGCTAAACAGGAAACCTAAAGCGCTTTCAGGTGGTCAGCGCCAGCGTGTGGCTCTCGGCCGTGCAATTGTAAGGGACGCAAAAGTTTTCTTGATGGATGAGCCATTATCCAATCTCGACGCAAAGCTGCGGGTTCAAATGCGTGCCGAAATCGCTAAATTGCATAAACGGCTCGACACTACAACGATATATGTCACGCATGACCAAACAGAGGCAATGACCATGGCGACACGCCTTGTTGTAATGAAAGATGGTATCATCCAACAGGTTGGTGCTCCAAAGGACGTTTATGAGAAACCAATAAATGTTTTCGTCGGCGGCTTTATCGGATCGCCTGCCATGAACTTCTTTACCGGAACATTAAAAGAAGGCACAATTAAAATAGGCGAACAAACGCTTGAAATACCTGAATTGAAAATGAAAATGCTGCGTGATCAAGGATATGCCGGAAAAGATGTTATCCTTGGAATCCGTCCGGAGGATTTCCATAATGAAGGAGCTTACTTCACGAAGTCCCCTAACACTACATTCACGACCCAAATTGATGTAGCCGAACTCATGGGCGCGGAGATTATGCTCTACTCCACATTAGAGGGGCAGGACTTCGTTGCACGGGTCGATGCCAAGAATATTATTCAGGCAGGGGAAAAGATCGATCTTGCCCTCGACATGAATAAAGCACACTTTTTTGATAAAGGGACTGAACATCGCATTTTAGTTGAAGAAGATGAACAGATGCAGGAAAGCATGAAGTTATCTGCCAATTAAACGTAAAAAGACCCATCCATAATGGGTCTTTTTACGTTTATTCAAATTCATTCCTGGACCAATACCACTTCATCATGTCCGCATTCCGGGCATTTCATGAGATGCGGGCATTGGCCTTTTTGAAGGGATTGAGGGTATCCGTCGTTTTCTTTAAGTATGTCGATATCCATATAAGCACTGTAATCATCCGCGTAGTCCATGAATTTCCCTTTATCCTCAAGATCACTGCCGCATTCCGGGCATTTCACATGAATTTTTCTCAGACCGTTGCAAAGCGGGCATATAGACATTGTTTTTCCTCCTGTTCCCGATACTTATGATTTCAGTATTTGTAGATTCCATTATTTTAACACATGGAAACACCCTCCCTAATACCAGAGGGAGGGCACTACTAATTATTTATTAACCATGTTAGCAGGATCGACCCATGCTTTGAATTCATCTTCCGTCAGGAACTCCAATTTCAACGCCGCTTCTTTTAACGTAGAGTTGTCCTTGAATGCCGTTTTGGCAATCTTGGCTGCTTTTTCATAACCGATATGCGGGTTCAATGCTGTTACCAACATAAGGGAACGTTCTACATTTTCTTTGATTTTATCTTCATTTGCAGTGATGCCCACCGCACAATTGTCGTTGAATGAATGAATGCCTTCCGTCAATAATTTGACCGTCTGCAGGAAGTTATAGATGATGACTGGTTTGAATACATTCAATTCAAAGTTACCTTGACTTGCTGCAAAGCCAATTGTAGCATCGTTACCAACGATTTGTGTTGCAATCATGGTAAGCGCTTCACTTTGTGTTGGATTGACTTTACCTGGCATGATGGAGCTGCCCGGTTCGTTTTCCGGAATGGCTATTTCGCCGATTCCGCTTCTTGGTCCACTTGCAAGCCATCTGACATCGTTCGCAATTTTCATTAAATCCGCCGCCAATGCTTTCAAAGCACCGTGTGCGTAGACTATTTCGTTATGGCTAGTCAATGCATGGAACTTATTATCAGATGTGACAAAAGGGTATCCTGTATCTGCTGCAATTTGTTTGGCAGAGAGTCCCGGGAATTCTTTTTTTGTATTGATTCCGGTTCCTACAGCCGTTCCGCCTAGAGCAAGGTTCAATAATTTTTGGCTGCTTTCTTCAATCATCGCTAGATCCTTATCGAGCATCGCTTTCCAACCGGAAATTTCTTGTCCTAATGTTAATGGTGTAGCATCTTGAAGATGTGTCCGGCCAATTTTCACGACATCCCAAAATTCTTTTTCTTTTGTATCGAATGTATCACGAAGGGCTTTGATGGCAGGCACCAATTTTTCAGCGACTTCCATAAAGGCTGCAATATGCATGGCGGTCGGGAAAGTATCATTTGAGCTTTGCGCCTTGTTAACATCATCATTCGGGTGAAGGGTTTCAGATTCACCATTTTCTTTTAACCATTCATTCCCTTTGTTAGCGACCACTTCGTTCACGTTCATATTACTTTGCGTGCCGCTTCCCGTTTGCCAAACTACAAGCGGGAAATGTTCATCAAGCGTACCTTCAAGGATTTCCCCGCAAATCTTGACGATGGCATTCTTTTTAACTTCGGAAAGATCACCAAGATCATAGTTCACCTTTGCCGCAGCTTGTTTAACGTATGCAAATGCACGAACTAATTCAATCGGCATTTTTTCGTTACCTATTTTGAAATTGTTACGGCTTCTCTCAGTTTGTGCTCCCCAATATTTATCAGCAGGAACTTTCACTTCACCCATCGTATCTCGTTCGATTCTGTATTCCATGTGTTCTCCTCCTATGTTTGCACTATTCATTGAAGACCTTTTGCATATGAAATGAATAATGTCGGATTATTCTTTCTCTCCATACATTGTACAAACTTTATTATTTTAAAGCAAAAATATCCCGCTGACCCTTTCCATTTTTTCTGAAAAATCCAAGTTCCCTTCATGTTTATATGAAAATTCAATTATTCTTTTTAGACACATAAAGTGTAGACACCACTAGGCTCCAATTGACCTGATCATGAACATCAAAGCATTATCACTCCCAAAATGTCCTTGACAGTATTTTGTATATATAGTAAATTCAAAAGAAATTGAATAATCTAAACTCTTATCGAGAGAGGTAGAGGGAATGGCCCGATGACACCTCAGCAACCTTCATTTGTTTCAAACCAATGAAAAGGTGCTAATTCCACAAGTTTGTGAACTTGGAAGATAAGAAGAATGACTCGTCCCTACTTAATCAAAGTCTTCTTCTTAAAGAAGACTTTTTTTTATTTTATATAACTCAAAGGAGCAGTGAAAACCATGTACAAATCTGAAACATATCTTGCTCAATTAGGAAATCGCAGCGAAACGGCGACAGGAACAGTCAATCCGCCGGTATACTTTTCAACAGCTTTTCGTCACGAAGGAATTGGCCAATCGACGGGATTCGACTACACAAGGACTGGTAACCCTACACGCCAGCTATTGGAGCGATCCATCGCCGATCTGGAAAAAGGAGACCAAGGTTATGCCTGCAGTTCAGGAATGGCCGCCATCTCCACTATTCTCGCCCTTTTTAAATCCGGGGATGCATGGATTGTCAGCGAAGATCTTTATGGCGGTACATATCGTCTGTTAGAACAAGGTTTTAAAAAATGGGGATTGCAGTGTGACTATGTAAACACTTGTTGTTTGGAGGATATCGAAAAAGCAATCACTCCTCACACGAAAGCCATCTTCATCGAAACTCCCACTAACCCCCTTATGCAGCAAACGGACATTAGCGCCGTTGCAGCATTGGCTAAACGATATAATTTATTGTTAATCGTTGATAACACTTTTTACACGCCTCTTATTCAACAACCCATCGTGCTTGGAGCGGATATTGTGATTCATAGTGCAACCAAGTATCTCGGTGGTCATAATGATGTGCTCGCGGGACTGATCGTTGCTAGCGGCGCTGAATTATGTGATGCACTTGCCTTCCATCATAATGGTACTGGAGCTGTCTTGAGCCCATTTGATTCTTGGCTGTTGATGCGCGGAATGAAAACCCTGGCATTGCGGATGGAGCGTCATGAAAAGAATGCCAAGATACTTGTAGATTACTTATCGGAGCATGATTGTGTCACTGATGTATTGTATCCCGGCAGAGGCGGCATGATTTCTTTCCGCATCATTGATGAAGCGGCGGTCAACCCATTTTTACAATCGCTCTCATTAATTTCCTTTGCAGAAAGCCTTGGAGGGGTTGAAAGCTTCATCACCTATCCTGCCACACAAACACATGCCGATATACCGCTTGAAGTCAGAACGGCAAATGGGGTTTGTAATCGCCTGCTTCGCTTCTCCGTTGGCATCGAGGATAGCGATGATTTGATTGGCGACCTGCAGCAAGCATTCGCACATGTAAAAAGGGAGGCACTACGATGACAGGTCATGATTTTAGCTTTGAAACGAAATTACTTCATAATCAACATAAATTCGATCCGGCAACTGGCGGTGTGAGCGTCCCCATTCAGCATGCATCGACGTTCCATCAATCGGATATCGATCAATTCGGCAAATATGACTACAGCAGAAGCGGAAACCCAACTCGCGAGGCACTTGAAGATATCATTGCCGATTTAGAGGAAGGCACTCACGGCTTTGCCTTTTCATCAGGTATGGCTGCCATTTCAACAGCCTTCCTGCTATTGTCGGCCGGAGACCATATCGTCATTTCCGAAGATGTGTATGGCGGAACGTTCAGGATGGTCACAAGCGTATTGACCCGTTTCAATATTGAGCATACCTTCGTTGACATGACGGACCTTGAAAGCGTCAAAGCGGCCGTTCAGCCAAATACCAGGGCCATATACATTGAAACGCCTTCAAATCCGTTACTTAAAGTGACCGATATTCAAGCTGTATGTGATATCGCAAAAAAAGCCGGTGCCTTAAGTTTTGTTGATAATACATTCTTGACGCCCGCATTGCAAAAACCGCTGAATCTTGGCGCTGATGTTGTCCTTCATAGCGCGACGAAGTTTTTATCCGGACATAGTGATGTGGTAGCTGGGCTTGCGGTCGTGAAAGATCCGGAATTGGCGGCAAGACTCGGTTCGCTCCAAAACTCATTTGGAGCGGTCCTTGGTGTCCAAGATGCCTGGCTTGTAATGAGAGGTTTAAAAACCTTGTCAGTTAGAATGGAACATTCACAAAAAGGGGCAGAAAAGATTGCAGCCTACTTAAAAGATCAGCCCTTGGTGAAAAAAGTGTATTATCCCGGCCTAGCCGATCATCCACAGCACGCCATCCAGAAAGGCCAGTCACTTGGAGCAGGGGCGGTCCTATCTTTTGAATTGGAAAGTGAGGAAATCTTCCGTTCCTTCGTGAACACTGTCGAGCTCCCTGTATTTGCCGTAAGCCTGGGAGCGGTCGAATCCATATTATCCTACCCGGCCAAAATGTCCCATGCTGCCATGCCTGATGATGAAAGGGAAAAGCGGGGCATCACGAACAGCTTGCTCCGCCTCTCTGTCGGACTTGAAAATCCGGACGATTTAATCAAGGACTTCGATGCGGCCCTCGTCAATATTGCCAAAGGGGAAGCAATTGCTGCAAAATGAATAAAAGATGGGTGCCTCATAAATTATGGGCACCTTTTTTCCTTGCATCATTATTAACTCTTTTTCTTCCCAGTCATAAAAAAAGGCCATCGATTTCCCGATGGCCTGACTCTCAATTCTTCATATTATATTTATCCAGGAAGCGATCCACCCGTCCGCCTTTTTCAGCAAACTTCTGCTTTCCTGTATAATAAGGGTGCGTATCCGAGCTGATTTCCACTTTTAATAATGGATATGTTTGTCCGTCCTCCCAAACGATCGTTTCATTGGACGTCTTCGTGGAGCCTGTCAAAAATTTATACCCACTGTTGGTATCCATGAATACCACTTGTTGATAATCGGGATGAATTTCTTGTTTCACTATTATCACCTCATCGTCAGTATAGGTATATCTTAAACGTAATGATTACTATTATCAATAATTATGCTTGAGGTACCAAAAGTCGGTACCCTCATTATAGTTTAATCTTGATGATCCACCCTTATTCAATTGTGTTCAACCAGCCATGCCTTTATGCGGACCAGCCTGCAGTTCATACATTTGATAATACTTCCCTTTTAGTTCCATTAATTCCTCATGTGTACCTTGCTCAGCAATACGCCCTTTATCCAGTACAAGAATCTGGTCGGCATTTTTTATCGTGGAAAGTCTATGTGCAATGATGAAGGTCGTTCTCCCTTTTTTCAGCACTTCCATCCCCTCCTGGATAATTGCCTCGGTTTCGGTATCGATGCTCGCTGTCGCTTCATCCAAAATCAATATGGCCGGATTGAATGCAAGAGCACGGGCAAAAGAGATTAGCTGCCGCTGCCCGGAAGACAGCGTTCCGCCTTTTTCGATCACGGGTTCGTCCAGCCCTAAAGGAAGATGCTTCAGCACTTTGTCCCCCCCGACATCTCTTAATGATTTTTCAACCATTTCCCTTGTAATGTCTTTATGATTCAGACTGATATTGGAGGCGATGGTGCCAGTAAATAAATAGGGATCCTGAAGGACGATTCCCATATGCTCACGAAGCGTCTGATGAGGTATATCCAATATATTCGTGCCATCGATTTTAATTTGGCCTTCACTGCTGTCATAAAAGCGGAACAATAAATTCATTATGGAACTTTTTCCTGACCCGGTATGGCCAACTAAAGCGACCGTTTCCCCTTGTTTAGCGGAGAAGGAAATGTCCTTTAACACATATTCATTATCCTTATAACCAAAAGAAACATTTTCGAATTGCACGTTTCCTTTGTATCTGGATATGTTTTCATCACTGACTGCCAATCCCTGCTCATCCAATAAACTGAATGCCCGCTCCCCTGCAACAAGCGCCTGTTCAAGATTAGCGAACTGATTGACGATTCCATGAAGCGGATGAAGCAGGCGGCTGATCAAATCAACAATTGCATACATCATCCCTAAGGAAATGGCCGAACTGGCAGAAAGGGAAATCCCGCCGAAATGCCAGACGAATGCCATAAGCGCCAAAACCTTAATGACCCCAATCAAGTTTCCACCCGTCAACGAATTCAAATGGAGCATTTTATTTTGATAGGAATAATGCTCCCTGTTTAGATTTTCAAAAGATTGCTTTGTCTCCTTTTCACGTCCAAATGCCTGAATGATGCTCATTCCAGAAATGGATTCATTGATCATCCCATTAATATCGCTTACCCGTTCCCGAATGATGTGATTATATTTCGAGGCGAATTTACGGTATACCATCGTCCAGATAACGATGATCGGAATAAGTAAAGTGCCGATGGTACCGACTCGTGGATCCAGAATATACAAAGCAATTAGAACGCCGAAAATATTAATTGTACTCGAGAAGAAGTTGGCGAGCACGGTTACATATAATTCCCGGATCGCTTCCGTATCATTAGTGACCCTGGCTACAACTTTACCCGCTGGCATATTATCGAAATAACGTATCGGCAGACGGGAAATATGCTTAAAAATATCATTTCGCATCTTCTGTATGATTCGGTTCGCCGCTTTCTGTAAATAAAAACTCTGCCCATATTGAAAAATGGAGGAAAGGATGACAAGGCTAAAATAAAAAGCCACAAGCTTAATGATCCGAGGGATTTCCGGTTGGTAAAATCCCATCACTTCCTGACTCGTCAATTTCACTGCTTGCGTACGCTGCTCTTTCCCGTCTTTCCTAATGATCAATGATTGGTCCTCCAAGGTTCTGCGCCCATCGATAGGGACAGCCTCATTTACGAAGACAAATTGATTGCCGACCTGCAGAACATGGACTTCCCTGCCTTTCTTCTCACCTTTTGCAAAGTAATCAGCCCGTTTATACCAATTTCCATCATACTTGACAGCATCTTTTCCTTTACCCGCTTCATACCAGGGAGATTCAATGCCAAGTATATGTGAATCGATGATTTTCTTGGCAACGAAAGGACCCGTTAAATCGGCAGCTACCGAAAGTGCCAGCATGATCAGGGCGCCAATGATCAATTTTTTATAAAGGGCAGCATAATTAAAAAGTTTCTTTACGACCTTCATACCTTCACCTCCGTCCCTTCGTCAACCTGCTGTCGCTCATATTGCTCCTTATACCAGCCATCATTCTGCAGTAAATCCGCATGAGTCCCCTCTTCGATGATCTCTCCGCTGTCCAATACGATTATCCTGTCCGCGTGCTGAACGGCCGATAAGCGATGGGTTGTGATGATGGTCGTTTTCCCTGCTCGTTCATTTTGGATATTTTCGATGATCGTCGTTTCCGTTTTTGCATCTACAGCGGATAAGGAATCATCCAATATAAGGATTTCCGGATTTTTGATCAGTGCCCTGGCAATCGAGATCCTTTGCTTTTGCCCTCCGGATAGTGCGACACCCTTCTCACCGACGAGTGTCTCAAGATGGTTTGGCAGCATCATTAAGTCCTTCTCAAAATCCGCAAGCCGGATAGCTTCAGCCAGTTCATCTTCGGTTGCATCCATTTTACCGAATAAGATATTTTCCCTAACAGACTTCGAGAATAAAAAATGGTCCTGTGGAACGTAGCCGATCCATTTACGAATATCTTCAAGGGTCAGTTGCTCCAGCGGCATGCCTGCAAAAGCGATTTCACCTTTTCCTAATGGGTATTCCCGCAGCAATTGCTTCACGAATGTCGTTTTTCCACTACCTGTTTTCCCCACTATCCCCAATGTTTGACCGCGCTCAAGCTGAACGGAAATATTGGATAGATTCACAACCGTTGAGGAAGGGTATGTAAAATACACTGAATTGAATTGGATATTTCCCGGATTCGCAATACTCTCCAGCCCCAATGAATTCTTCACATCCGCTTCATGTGAAAGGGTATCCTGAACACGATCTAGCGAAGCATTTCCCCTTTGCATGACATTGATCAGTTCACCCACCGCGATCATCGGCCAGATTAACATGCCTAGGTACACATTGAACGAAACAAGTCCGCCAAGCGTTATGGCCTGTTGAAATACAAGGTAGGCCCCATAGCCCAACCCGATTAAATAACTGATGCCAATGATAATGCTGATCGTCGGATCGAAGAGGGCATCGATTCTTGCCACGGCTAAATTTTTGCGATATACATCCTCGGTCATTTCATCAAACCGCTTTTCATCTTCCCGTTCCTGGACATAGGCCCGGATAACACGGACACCTGAAATGGATTCCAGGACCTTGTCATTTAAAGTACCAAAGGCTGCTTGTGCATCCGTAAAACGTTTGTAAATTTTCTTCACGTAAATTTGCATCATCACTGCCATGATCGGAAGCGGCAGAACCGCCGCAATCGTCAACTGCCAGCTGATCGTGGCCCCCATCATGACCACTACCGTAATGGTGAACAGCACAGCGTCAACGAGGGTCAATATCCCGAAACCAGCTGTGAGGGATATTGCCTTTAAATCATTGGTTGCCCTTGCCATTAAATCCCCTGTACGGTTTTTTTCATAAAAGCTCGGCGTCATTTTTAGCAAATGGCCCATAAATCCGGATCTTAGTTTTCGTTCGACCAAGTTTCCACCGCCGAATAACAGATAACTCCATAAGTAACCAAATAAATAACTGCCAATCAGTACCATCAGCAAATAAATAACGTATTTCATGACCCCTTCCTGCGTCATGCTGCCATTGTTCATATCATCGATGGCATTCCCGACAAGTTTTGGCGGGATAACCTCCAAGATATTCACTATACATAGAAATAAAATCGCCAAGGTGTAACGCTGCCACTGTTCTTTAAAGAACCAGGACAGCTTTTTAAAAATCGCAAACATGAATTCCCCTCCCTTTTGATCAACTCTTTCACTCGCTAACCGCTTTCTGGATCTCCCGGCTGCAATAAAATTTCCAATGTCTTTTGTCTCATTTTAAAATTCCTCCTATCTTTTATATGGAAAGGATGCTAATGCACCTGTATTCCAAATGCCAAAAAGCCCCCGCCAATTAGCGGAAGCTTTTTTTAATGCGTAATAACACATATAAAAAGCGCAGGCCGCGAAAATTCCACAACCTGCGCTTTAAAATGATCAATGAACACGTCGGATCCTATGTCTAGAAAGACAAGGTCACAGGGCAGGCGGACGTATGATATTCGATTATGACATCACTGTGCTTAACTGATTTAGTCATGACGTTCGCCTCCTTTTTCATTAATTAATGGTAATTTTTAACTTATATTTAAAGATTACTACGTTTGCATATTTTTGTCAATTGCGACTTTTCTAGATTATTGATGGATAATCCTTTATTCTTATAAGAATGACGTAACCTAAGGAGGTTCAGCATATGCAATGGAGAAAATATATACTCCTGGCGGTTCCCTTTTTATTATCATCCATTTTCATCTTATTTGCCGTACCGGTCCAATATAGATTTTTATCCTTCATTCCTGTGTTTCTTTTCTGGATAGTCTATTATATTTTATTGTACCTGGAAAAGAAGAAGAAAAGATGACATCACCTTGGGGGCGCTGCAAATGCAACGCCCCTTTCTTGACGGCTCTGCATATAATGATCGAAAAACAACCGTGGTGATTGTATGCTCTCCCAATATTTGCAAAAGCTGTTGGGTAAAAACCCTGCCAAAACAAAACCCATCATCGATGATGAAAGATATGGCACGCTAAAATCCCTTTTACAAAAAGAGCTCTTTCAGCCTTTTGATGAGTCAAAAGCTTTTTTCCCTGAGGAAACAGCTCTTATAAAAAGCATTCGAACCGAGACTGCTGCCTTGAACCGGAACAATATCACAAGAACACAAGCATATCTTGCCTTTTACAATCGTAATCCAGAGGTCCATTGGGCCTTTTTAGCACATATGGTTTCGAGGAATGGAGGATACCATATGACTGACTTGAAAAGCTCAGCCATGACCCACCTCTTTGACCAAGCGGAACGGCAGAAATTCTTCCTGTTCCTTGAGCGCGCCAATTCAGCCATATTTGATGATGCCTTCCCCCAGCTTCTTTTATATGAACATTCTAAACAAAAAGAACTTCCGCTAAGAAGGTATTTACCGGTATTCCGCATTTCAAGATTCATGGCCCCGATTTGGGAATCTTTCATTGAAGAGCCCCATTCACCCCTTTTGACAACGGCCCTTATCATTAATGAGCAAAGAATGCTTCATGAAAGGATATTAAAACGCACCCGTCATGGTGAAATCCTCCGCAGGCTTGATTTTCAGCTGCAGGAATACTTAGGCTTCATGAAAGTGATCTTTCCTTATGCAAACAAGCAAAAAGGACTTCATTCCTTGACCGGCCTTACCGTTGAACGCTTTGCCGACCCGAAACAGCGTATTGAAACGGGGAAATCATTATATGAGCTTCTTTTTCAGCATCCGGTGGTTTTTCGCGGTGTTGGCCAATTTACTAAAGAGATTCCCCACACGGGTTCCAGAGAGGATTACTGGGCAAGTATATATACCTCTGATGCATCCACGTCAAAAGATGATAAAGTCTACAGCCCCACTCTTCATGATGCATGGGAAGATCAACTATTCTTTCCTCCCCATTCCTTTGATTGGTTCACGAATGTAAGCTTCATAGAAGATTTACAAAGCTTACCGATCATTAAAAAGTCGGACCTGACCAACGAGGTGCTCGAAAATGTCAAGCATCTCAAAACCCTTAACGGAATGAAAGCCATTTTCTAGCATCAAGCCTCTTACTTTGAATATCCCTTCCCCCATTTGGCAAGAATGGTTAGCAAAAAAGAATGGGTGAAGCAAATGAGAGGCATTGTACTATTGAATCCAAATTACAAAATCGGGGATTTACATACTGATGAAAGCTTTGCAATCCAAAAGATCGTGACGGACAAGTATATGGAAGAGAAGAATATTTCCCCGGTCATACTCAATCCATATCAAATCCACCCTTATTACACAATCCCGCATGAGCTTTTATTCAATTTACAAAGTAAAAAAGCGGGTCAAATCGATTCCCTTGTGCTTCACTCCCTAGAAACGATCGAACGCTTCAACTATATTTACCCTGAAAAATGGCTTGAGCTATGCGGATATTTCAAAGAGGTTATCAGTGTCACGACTCAAACTCCCGTTAGGAAATATGAAGTAAATTAATGCTTATCATGGTACTTAAGTCATTGTGAATGGATTCTAAGGTTTAAAGACCTTTTTTTCATTCATTTACAAAATGTCCTTCCTAGCGCTTTTGCCACAAGAGCGACTCATATATGCATCTCTCCCCATTATTGTCGCTTTGCCGCTTCTCCCTCTCTTTATCTATTAAAACCCCATTGACATTTATATTTATATCAATTTTCCCAATTATAAGATTACTAGGTATTATATAACTCCAGAACATTCTTTTGGAAATATAGATAAATTTACGGATAAAGCATAGAAAAATAAGTTAATTTTATATATCATTGGAGATAGGAATTTTCTTATTTTTTACTTTTACTAGAAAGGAATGTTAATGATGGCCAAAGAAAAGAAGAAAAAAACCCCAATTCCTTTCCGACTGAACTTTATGTTCTTTTTAATATTCATTTTATTTTCAAGCTTAATAATCCGGCTTGGCATCGTCCAAATCGTGTATGGGGATGATTACCTCCGCGAAGTCGACCGAACGGAAAACGATGTGGCCAATACCCCCGTTCCCCGTGGCAAGATGTATGACCGCAACTTGAATCCGGTCGTTGATAATGAGCCACGTAATGCCATCACCTATACGAAATACCCGAATACGAAAACGGCCGATATGGTGAAGACGGCAGAGGTCCTTGCCACCTTGATAGAAAAAGATACCAAAAAGGTAACCCTGCCGGATAAAAAGGATTTTTGGATTTTAAAGCATCCAAAAGAGGCCGAAGCCTTGATCACCAAGGCCGAGAAGAAGAAAGTCATCGAAAAGAAACTGGAGCAAAAAGATTTATACAAACTTCAAATGGAACGGGTAACCGATGAGGATATCAAGGAATTCACCAAGGATGAATTGGAAGTGATCGCCATCTTCAGGGAATTCAATAGCGGCTATGCCCTCGCACCGTCAATCGTGAAGAATAAAGATGTCTCCACTAAGGAATTCGCCAGGGTCAGTGAACATTTGGATGAAATGCCAGGCGTGGATGTAACGACGGATTGGGAAAGGACCTATAAATATGATGAGACCCTCCGTTCGGTTCTTGGCAAGGTCTCTTCTTCCGAAGAAGGCATTCCCAATGAAAATATTGACTATTATCTGGCACGCGACTATACCAGGAATGACCGGGTCGGAAAAAGTTATATTGAAAAACAATATGAAGATGTCCTGCGCGGTCAAAAGACGCGGATTGAAAATGTGCTGAGCAAAGGGGAAGTCATCAATACGAATACCCTCACTGAAGGGCAAAGCGGAAAAGACTTGGTCCTTACAATTGATATGGAGCTGCAGCAGCAGGTTGAAAAAATCATCGAGAACGAATTGCGCAAAACCAAGGCTAAGGGAAATACCTACTTATTGGATCGTGCCTTCGTCGTTTTAATGGACCCGAATACAGGCGAGGTGCTTACAATGGCCGGCAGGCAATACGGCCGCAACAGTAAAACCGGATTGACCGAAATGAACGATTTCGCCCTTGGAAACATTACGACATCCTATACGATGGGGTCATCTGTTAAAGGAGCCACTGTCTACACAGGCTTTCAGACAGGAGCCATCGCACCAGGGTCAGCTTTTTTTGACAGAAAACTCCTTTTAGCAGGGGCTAAGCCCAAAGGATCTTATAGTGATTTGGGTTATGTTACCGATGTCTCTGCGTTAAAGAAATCGTCGAATGTCTATATGTTCATGACGGCAATCAAAATTGCCGGCGGTCATTATATCCCTAACCGGCCGTTAGGAATCAACCGGGAAGCTTATTCAATCATGCGGAATCATTATGCCCAATTTGGATTGGGTGTCCGCACAGGCATCGACCTGCCAAATGAATCCGTAGGGTTTAAAGGAGTCGATATGTCAACAGACGGATTGCTGCTGGATTTATCGATTGGACAGTATGATACATATACTCCTATGCAATTGGCACAGTATGTTTCGACGATTGCAAATGGCGGAAAAAGGCTTGAGCCCCATATGGTCAGGGAAATCAGGAATCCTTCCAATGAGCACCAGGAATTGGGCAGCGTTTTTAAAACAATGAGTCCTAAAGTATTAAACGATTTAGGCGGGAAAGACGTTTGGATGCAACGTGTCCAGGAAGGATTCAGACAGGTTGCCCAGGAACCAGGCGGGACGGCATATAAATATTTCGGCGGGAAGTCCTACCGTGCGGCAGCAAAAACGGGTACTGCCGAGGCCTTTTACGACGGACCGCGGAGAAATCAATATAGCGCGCCAGTCCCGACTATCAATTTGACGCTTGTAGGTTATGCACCTCACAATAATCCGGAAGTGGCATTCTCTGTCGTCGTGCCATGGGTGTATCAAGGCAAGCCCTCTGATGATATTAACAAACGGATCGGGCGGGACGTAATGGACGCCTACTTTAAATTGAAGGAAAAAAGAGCAAAAGGTGAATCTGATGCAGATAAAGCAGTAGAAAGCACTCAATGATGATTACAAAAAAGGCCTGCTCGTAATCGAGCAGGCCTTTTTATGATGCCCGTTTATTCCAGCTTTTGAACGAATTCCTTATAAAGGGCCCTAAGTGCATCTCCCCTGCTGATGATGCCGACGACTTTATCATTTTTGTCCACGACGGGGATTTTCTTGAAATGATGCTTGGAAAGGACCTTTATCAATTCATCTAACGGATCTTCGGGAGATAGCTTTGTAATCCTTTTATTTTTAATGATTTGTGAGACTTTATCATTCATTTTGGATGTAACCTTTTCATCCAACTCTTCACCGGGAAGAACCGTAATATAGGTGAAATACCCCATGATGGCTTCCTCTGCAGGTGTCAAGTAACGGAGGATATCCCCGTCCGTCACCATTCCCAATAGCTTATCATGTTCATCCACAACGGGGACCCCGCCCACTTTATTTTCGATTAAGATCCGCAGAATTTCCTTTAATGTAAAATCAGGACGGGCTACGTAGACTTCCCTTATCATGAAATCCTTAACTAACATATTACCACCCCTTTTTTAAGTTTGTACGTTCTGTATTCATCTCTCTCTATTAATACCCTTACTTACTCTATTTAAAAACCCTTGCCGCCTGAACTGCCTTTTTCCAGCCATCATATAAATCCTTCCGTTCCTGTTCTTCCATCTCGGGTTCGAATTTCTTATCGACTGCCCATAGCTTTGAAACCTCTTCCTGATCTTTCCAATATCCGACAGCAAGCCCAGCTAAATACGCTGCCCCTAAAGCTGTCGTTTCACTAATGACCGGTCTTTCGACTGGTACATTCAGGAGGCCGCTTTGAAATTCCATCAAGAAATTGTTTTTGACAACGCCGCCATCGACCCTCAATGCCTTTAGGTTAATCCCTGAATCGACTTCCATGGCCTTAAGTACATCTTTTGTCTGGTAGGCCAGCGCTTCCAATGTTGCCCGGACGAAATGCTCCTTCGATGTCCCCCTTGTCAGTCCGAATACAGCTCCCCTGACATCACTATCCCAATAAGGGGTACCTAATCCAACAAATGCGGGAACTACATAGACACCATCGGCTGAAGTGACCCGCAAAGCATACTTTTCACTGTCTTTAGGATCATGCAAGAGTTTCAGCCCATCCCTTAACCATTGTATGGCCGAACCTGCGACAAAAATACTGCCTTCCAAGGCATATTGGACTTTACCATTCAGCCCCCATGCAATCGTGGTCAACAGGCCATGCTCTGATTTCACTGCCTTTTCTCCTGTATTCATCAGCATGAAGCATCCGGTGCCATACGTATTCTTAGCCATTCCTTTTTCAAAGCATTCTTGTCCGAACAAAGCGGCCTGTTGATCTCCCGCTGCCCCGGCAATCGGGATTTCGTGCCCAAAGAAATGGTGTGGCGCTGTTTTCCCGTATATCTCCGATGAAGAGCGAACATCCGGGAGCATCAATCGCGGCACTTGCAGGATTTCCAGCAGCTCTTCGTCCCACTTCAGGTCATGAATGTTATACATCAGCGTCCTTGAAGCATTCGAATAATCGGTTACATGTGCTTTACCACCCGAAAGTTTCCATATCAGCCACGTATCGATCGTACCAAACAATAAGTCTCCGTTTTCAGCCTTTTCCCGTGCCCCATCTACATGGTCGAGAATCCATTTCACCTTTGTACCGGAAAAATAAGCATCAATCAACAAACCGGTTTTTTGCAAAAATAAGTCTTCGAGACCTCCATCCTTCAATTGCGTGCAGATTTCGCTTGTCTGCCGGGATTGCCAGACGATGGCGTGATGGATCGGCTGACCTGTTTCCTTATCCCATACCACGGTCGTCTCCCGTTGATTCGTTATGCCAATTCCAGCGATCTGTTCAGGCTTTACATTCATTTCCGATAGACAGGAAGCGATTACCGATAGGATGGAACCCCAAATTTCATTGGCGTTATGCTCCACCCATCCAGGATTCGGGAAATATTGGGTGAATTCCTTTTGGGCAATATGCAAAACCTCCCCGCTTTTATTAAATAAAATGGCCCGGGAACTTGTCGTTCCCTGGTCCAATGATAGTATGTAAGTCTCCATGGCTGTCTCCTCCTGCACTTAAGAAAAAAGTTCATTCCCGCTTAAGTGTCATGCTGTTTTTCTTCCTACATTTTACTAGATATACCCGTGAAAACAAAAAATATATAAATTACGGCGAAAAATTGAAAAATATTGGCAGGTTAAGAGTTTATCTTTTACAATGAAAATAAGATTGATAGGAGGAATGGAATATGAATAACCATGAAATAGATTTTAAATTATATGGAGATGACATGCAGTTTGTTGAAGTGGAATTGGATCCTCAGGAAACGGTGATTGCCGAAGCTGGAAGTTTGATGATGATGGAAGATCAAATCAAGATGGAAACCATCTTTGGCGATGGGTCATCGAATGGTGACAGCGGAATGATGGGTAAGCTATTCGGTGCCGGGAAACGGCTCCTTACTGGTGAGAGTCTTTTCATGACGGCTTTTACGAATGAAGGACGAGATAAAAAACATGTTTCATTCGCCTCGCCTTATCCAGGTAAAATCATTCCGATGGATTTAAGCGAGCTCGGTGGGAAAATCATTTGTCAAAAAGACGCATTCTTGGCGGCAGCGAAAGGCGTTTCAGTCGGAATTGAGTTTCAAAGAAAGATAGGGGCAGGCTTCTTTGGCGGTGAAGGCTTCATCATGCAAAAACTTGAAGGAGATGGAATGACCTTCGTTCATGCCGGCGGCACAATCCATAAAAAAGAATTGGCTGCAGGAGAAATCTTACGGGTCGATACAGGATGTTTAGTAGCGATGACTAGCGGGGTAGATTATAATATTGAAACTGTAAAAGGCGTGAAAACAGCTTTATTCGGTGGCGAAGGTTTATTCTTTGCAACATTAAAAGGACCAGGAACCGTCTGGGTGCAATCTTTGCCATTCAGCCGGCTTGCAAGCCGTGTATTTGCTGCAGCTCCGCAAAATGGAGGATCCTCCGAAGAAGGCAGCGTAGCTAGAGGCTTATTCAATTTATTCAACGATAAATAAGAACCGGACCAATGGCTGCCATCCTGGCAGTCATTGATCTCTTTTGAAAAGGATGGGTAGCAACATGCAGCTCGTTAAGTGGTCCTACATGAGACGCTATAATATCAAGGCAATTTTTGATCAATTCCCGAATTCGCCTGTTATTTTCCGAAAAATAAGAGATTACTATTTTGTTTATACCATTCACTGGACAGCTGCCGATGGCCCTATCGGCATAAAGGAGCTTGAAGAAATGGAACAGCTGCTCAACCGTGAACTCGGGACTGAACTGCAATATCTTTATCGGAAAAAATGAGATTACTCCTCGTACATCATTTTTCTTGTCATGCCTCCATCGACGATAAGGTCCGCACCCGTAACGAAATCATTTTCCGATGCCGTCAAATAAAGACAGGCCCTTGCAATATCTTCAGGCTTGCCAACCCGATTGGAAAAATGCTGCTGGTGATCTTTATCCCTCAGCGATTCATAATCTCGCGTTTCAATCCATCCCGGAGAAATCGAATTGACCGTAATTTTCTCTTTGCCTAAAGAAGCGGCAAGTGCATGTGTCAGTGCTTTGATCCCTCCTTTTGTCGCTGCATAGGATTCCGAATCAGGTTCAGACATCACCGCTCTGGTTGATGCCAAATTGATGATTGCACCTCCCTTTTCATTTTTCCGCATCGATTCTGCAGCAGCCCGGGAACAAAGGAAAACACTGCGCAAATTCGTATTCATCATATCGTCCCATTCCTCAATCGTCAGGTCATAAAGCGATTTGAATAATGCCTTTCCTGCATTATTGATTAATATATCAATGGTCTTATATGTTTTTAGAGTTACATCCATCAAATGATGGATGTCAGCTTCCTTGCGTACATCCGTTTTGACGAACATGGCTTCATGACCGTTACTTTTGAGCTCTTCCACATACGAAAGACCTTCCCGCTCGTCCAAATCTGCGAGAACGACTGAAGCACCGCTTTCTGCATATCCCTTTGCCACGCCTCTCCCTATCCCATTCGAAGCGCCTGTTACAATCACCGTTTTATTTTTGAAACCCATTATTCCATCCTCACTTTCACAGATTTGTCCCTATCATAATATCCAATTCGCTACACTTCAAACAATTTCCTATCATCAATAACCTGGAGGACCCTTATATTTTTCTAGCTGCCCTAAAGTGATGTATGATAGATAATAACAGCAAGAATGAACCAGATTGAACGGCATCCGCTATTATCTTTCTTACGGTGTAAAAAACTTATATTGGAGGAATGTAAAAATGGACTTATTAAAAAATGTGTTTTCTTTAGGATTAGGTGCTGCCGCTGCTACAAAAGAGCAAATTGAAAAAGCAGTGGACTCTCTTGTCAAAAAAGGCGATATCAGCAAAGAAGACTCCAAGGTCCTTTTGAAGCAATGGGTCGAAAAAGGGGAACAAGCCCAAAAGCAGCTGGATGATTCCGTCAAGGCCAAAGTCAACCAAGCGCTCAATGGCCTAAACTTGGCAACTAAAGAAGAAGTTCAGGAATTGGAGCGCCGTATCGTAATTTTGGAGAAGCAGAACCAAAACTTACAATCGTGACAGGAGGTACTTGAATGTTTCGCAAGCGACTGAAACACGCACATCGTTACCAGGAAATCATTAATGCCTTCTTGAAAAATGGTTTCGGTTACTTCATCTATCGCCTGGGATTATCCGAGAGCAAAGCGAACTCGAAACTCCAACCCGATGAAAATCTGAACCTCCGCTCGATCGGAGAGCGGCTGCATAAGATATTACAAAGCTTGGGACCAACATTCATTAAACTTGGTCAGATTGCAAGCACGAGGCGTGATTTCGTTCCCGATGAGATCGTCCGCGAACTTGAAAAGCTACAGGACCAGGTGACCCCTTTTCCATTTGATAGGGTTCGCAAAATTGTCGAAGCCGAATTGGGTGATTCTTTGGAAAACATTTTTCTTGAATTTAATGAAACCCCTCTGGCAACCGCTTCAATTGGACAGGTCCATACAGCACGCCTTCCTTCACAGGAAGTCGTAGCAATCAAAGTGCAGCGGCCCGATATTATGCCGACAGTGGAAACGGATTTGGAAATTCTCGATGATTTGGCAAGACTTATGGAAGCTCGCATATCTTGGGCAAGACGCTACCAAATCAGAAAAATGATTGATGAATTCGCTAAATCACTACGCGCAGAACTCGATTATAACTCCGAGGGTCGAAACGGGGAAAGAATTGCCAAGCAGTTCATCGATGATCAAGGGTTTAAGGTACCAAGGATCCACTGGGAGTTTTCCACAAAAAGGGTCCTGACGATGGATTTCATTCAAGGCATTAAGATCAACCATTATAAGCAGCTTGATGATGAAGGTTATGATCGCCGGCAAATCGCAGAAAGATTAGCGAACTCCATGCTTCAGCAAATATTGATTGATGGCTTTTACCACGGCGATCCCCATCCGGGCAATATCATCATTTTGCCGGGAAATGTCGTCGCACTCATGGATTTCGGAATGGTGGGACGTCTGGAGGAGGAAACGAAGTATCAGTTCGCCTCGCTAGTCATAAACCTGAAACGAGGAAGCACCAATGGATTGATCAAGACGCTTTCAGATATGGGCCTCCTGACGGACGAAATCGATATGGCCCCATTAAGGGGGGATATTGATGAGCTGCGAAATAAATATTATGATATCCCATTGAGCCAAATCAGTTTAGGCGGAGCAGTCAATGACCTGTTCACTGTTGCCAATCGGCATCAAGTCCAAATCCCTCCCGAATTCACGATGCTCGGCAAGGCTCTGCTTACCATGGAGGCCATTGTCGAAGGGTTAGATCCGAATTTCAGCATCATGAAGGCAGCTGAACCTTTTGGGGAGAGGCTTTTTAAGGAACGCTACAATCCAAAAAACATTGCGAAAAACGCCTGGAATCAATTCATCGAGTCTGCTGAAGCCATTGCCGAACTGCCCAAGGATATCAAGGAAGTGACAAGTATCATTAAAAAAGGGAAATTGCGGCTCGATATCAACATTCCCGAACTTCAAGTATTTTTACATAAGCTTGATCAAATCTCGAACCGGCTGTCGTTCAGTATTATCCTGCTTGCATTCAGCATAATCATGGTCGGTCTCATTATCGGCTCTGCAATAGGCGGGGAAACCTTGATCCTATGGAAAATACCGGTTATCGAGATTGGATTTGTCGTTGCAACCCTGATGTTCTTACTTATGCTCTACACCATATTCAGATCCGGAAAAATGTAACCTACTATAAAAGGGGTTCAGATTAGTTTCATCCCGAACCATGAATTTAAAACAAGTCATTATCCTTTAAGTTTTTTACTGCAATTCTCACTGGATTGAAGAAATTTGCGACACTCCTGCCGAATAACTGGGCTAGCCGAAACCCACATACGCTTGCATTGATGAGGCTTGTCTACAGTTGGAAAGGGAGTGGATTTCCGAAAGCAGGTTTTCCAGCAGTCTGAAGGGAACCCCTTTAATGCAGGGTTCCCTTTTCGTGATTTCATTCATTGGTTATTTATCCGTCGTTCATATGAAACGGCATACGCACTATGGCGAAAATTCAAGATCCGGTCTTCCGAGCACTCGATTCCTTCAGAAATATTGGTTGGATCAAACAATAATGAATCTTTACACACTTCCGATTTTTTGGAGATCGTTAAATACCCAATCGTGATTACCTGTTTATCTTCCGGCCAAGCTGTGGTTGGATCGTCAGTCGGGTCATTTTCCCCTCCTATTTGTATGTTCAATTTAAAGCCCACCGGACCTTCTTTCAGCCTCTCTTCCATTTCTTCATTCAGATACTCTGGCGAATGCTTGGCCAAATCCTTTCTTTCTAGCATACTAAGGCCGACATCCGGTACCCACTCGTACTTGATGGCCTGCCTCCTTCCTTCCGCGTTAATGAAATAGAATGCATGAATGGAATAATATTGACAAGTTGAGAAACTGGCTGGAGAACGCATTTCTTTAAGCATTTGCAGGCTTGCCTTGCTTTCTGGATACTTCCACAGAATTTTTGCAAGCTCTTTCAGATTTGGGAAACCTTCTTTGGCAGATTTGAAAAAACCAGCTATATCAACAAACGCTTCCGGTGTTTTAGCAAAGAATAACGGAATGGTCACAGTAATAAGATCTGACACCTCTCCATTCGGCAATTGAAACTTGACTGCCATGCCCTTTACAGGGGAAATGGCATCAGGATGGCTTGGAATCGGCGAGCTATTTGAAAACCGAATGATCGCCGGCACGGCTTCATCCTGAAGATGCGAAGCCACCGTTAATGGGGACGCTTTTCCGTTTGGGGTAAAAACCCCCTCATAAACATATCCCCTTGCATGTGCACGCCGATAACCAGGATATTTTCCAGCTACATCTTCAATCACATTAACTGCTTCCCTGGCTAATTCAGGGTTCAAGTCGTCAGTTTCCTCCAACATACCTCACCCCACCTTTTCAGATTATAATCCACTATTACATGTACCCTTTATTCCATTAGCTTATTCTTTCTTGAATCACCGAAAGCATTGATTGCAAAAAAACACCTGGAAATATCCAGGCACTGCAAACTTATGTATACCTTTATGGACACGTGATTTTATCCATTAATTCAAATGATCGGCCTACAGATCTCTTTTTCTTCCATAAGAAAAATACTCATTCCTATTCCCGCTCCACCTGTGAAAGGATCACATGGGTAACGGTTGCCGCAAAAGGAATGGTCCGATTGATGAATTCCTCCACTTCTTCAAGACTCTGAGTGTGGATTTTCAGCATAAAGCAAGCCTGCCCGGCAATTCGATAACAAAAGTCAACATTCGGCACCTCGGAGATATACTTTTTGAATTTCTCATATTCCCCATTTTTTACCGTTGCTTCAACGATACACTCAATTGGAAAACCGATCTTTTTATGATCAATCTCGGCAACATACCCTTTAATGATCCCGAACGACTCCATTTGCCGTACCCGTTCGGCAACGGTGGGGGCAGAGAGGTTTACTTTCTTTGCCAATTCCCTCATGGAGATGCGGCTATTCAACGTTAATTCGGCAAGGATGCTCTGGTCTTTCTCATCTATTTTCATTTTTAAATTATCCCCCTTATTCTCTTTACATTCTTTCATTATTTAACCACATTTCTTTACAAACGGAATTAAATTTCTTGGTTTTTTATATTAGGATTATCTCAAAGGAGAGATGTTCATGACAAGAATAAAAAAATCATCACAGGGATCCAGTCCATTTCAAAGATTATTTCATTCTGAAGAGATTTCGCATAAATGGTCGGAGCTTTCAGATTGTATATCTGCAAATGGGAAACTTTCGGAGAAGTTAAAGGAAAACGTCAGAAGGGTGCTGGCATACGGTAATGGCTGCTCATACTGTCAGGCAAAAGGGACTCCACTAAAGCCTGAAGATATGAAAGAAAGCTATGCAATCGCCTTTGCGGAGGTATTTCTCTTGCAGCGTGAAAAAACGGAGGAAAAGTTTTTCCAGGTGTTGAAGGAGGCATTCAGTGATGAAGAGATTTCTGAACTATTGGCATTCATTTGTTTTACAACCGCCCAGCAATATTTCGGGGCTTTGATGGATTTAAAATAACGGCAAAAAGGAACAGGCGCATTGCCTCGTTCCTTTTGTAATAAACCTATTTTCTAGTTTGAACGGTCACCGAATCCTTATAAATTGAATTACCACCTAGGATTTCGCCCCATGATCCTCCATTTCATTGATCCTTGGAAGAATGGAGCGGGAAGGTACCGGGGATGTCAAAACCACGGATGTATTCAGATGTCCATATGGTATCAATCGATCTATCAGTAATCTCATGCTGTCCATATCAGCTAAAGCCGCTTTCAAAAAATATCCAACTGTTCCCGTTACACGATGACACTCGATAATGTCTAAATCATTTTTCACCAATGTCTCAAAATCGGAAACAGGAACCTTAAGTTCACTCACCTGAATGAACACAAGTACACCCCTTCCTATTGCCAGAGGTGAAACCCTTGCGCTGAACCCCTCAATGATCCCCTTTTCTTGCAGGCGATACATACGTTCAGAGATGCTAGGTCGACTGAGAGCCAATTTCTTCGATAGTTCACTAATCGTAATGCGTCCATCTCTTTGTAAAAGTTCCAGTAACCTGACATCTATTTCATCCATGAAGCAACCGCCTTTCATAATGAAGGAATATAAGCATATATTTCTTTAAAATGTTGTATGGATAGCAATAAATACATTCTTTTTTGTATGTAATTTTACCAGTTAATATTCTATCATTAAAATAATCAAATAGAAAAAGAAAATTCAGAATTCACCAAAGGGAGGAACCTGCATTGACCTTTACGAAAATCCCGGTTCGACAAAACATCGAAAGCATCAGCCCATATGTTTCCGGCAAGCCAATTGAAGAAGTGCAACGCGAACTTGGTCTTGAAACGATCGTTAAATTGGCATCCAATGAGAACCCATTCGGTTACTCACCTCTAGCAAAAGAAGCCATGCTTACCGAAATGGAGCAAACCTCCTTTTATCCTGAAGGTATGGCACCTGCATTAGCTGAAAAGCTGGCAAGGAAATTGAATATCAATAAAGATCATATCATTTTGGGAAATGGTTCTGATGAAGTGATTCGTTTGTTAACAAGAACCTATATCCAACAAAATGATGAAGTCATCATGGCTGATGTGACATTTCCACGGTATGAAACGAATGTATTGATTGACGGCGGCACACCTGTAAAGATACCTCTTATTAATGGGGTACATGACCTGCAGGGTATGTATGAGGCCATAACAGAAAAAACAAGAATGATATTTGTCTGTAATCCCAATAATCCAACAGGAACGATCGTTCAAAAAGAAAAGTTGCGCACTTTTATAGAGAAGGTGCCGAAACATATTTTGCTGATCGTTGATGAAGCATACTATGAATATGTCGAAGATGGAGAATTTTTAGAAACCTTACCACTTCTCAATATGCATTCAAACCTGGTTATCTTACGCACTTTTTCGAAGATTTATGGCCTGGCTGCATTAAGGATTGGATACGGTTTAATGGATGCTTCCATCATACAAGAGCTAGTTAAAGTGAAGGAGCCCTTCAATACCAATCGTTTAGCACAGGCTGCAGCATTCGCTTCCCTCGACGACCATCCATTTGTTGAGAAATGTGTTCGTAAGAATGAGGAAGGAAGAAGATATTTAGAAAACGAACTAAGCAAGATGGGATTAACATTCTACCCTTCACATGCCAACTTCTTGATGGTCAAATTGAATCAGCCTGGCAGGGACATTTTTGAGAAGTTATTAATTCAGGGTGTCATCATCCGTTCAGGTCATTTGCTAGGCTATGAAAATACTATCCGCGTGACCATTGGCACTGCGCCTGAAAACGAGAGATTCATAGCATCCTTACAACATATTATCAATAAAACGTCTGGTGCATGACCGATCCATGAAGTTGCTGTATATCAATGATCATTAATGAAAGATACGACATGGACGCCTTTGCCCATGCCGTATCTTTTACGTGAATTTATTTAGCAATATCCTTTTCTATTATAGGTGTTTCCTGTGCATCCACACTTTTAAATTTAAAAATCGAAATCGAGATTAATGCAGCCAACACAATCAGGCAAGCAATGATACTGATCCGATTCTGTTCACTGAACACGAACGTGACACAAATGATGCTTAAGGTGATTACAGTAAACAAGGTTACATATGGAAAGCCCCACAATTTAAAACTCGGAGCCTTGGGATAAGAATTGCGAAGTTTTAGCTGCGCTAAACAGATGCTGATCCATACAAGTGATACTACAAAGCCCGGAAAAGCCATTAATAGAGTAAATGCCTGGTCCTGTGCAACGAAAGTAATCATGGAGCCGACGACCAATACAACTGCACTTAATATCAAACTATACAAAGGAACGCCATTTTTTGATACATAAGAGAATGACTTGGGAGCTTCCCCTTCTGCAGCTAAAGAATGCAGCATTCGGGTACACCCATATATTCCAGAGTTAGCGGCTGATAAGACTGCCGTTATCAAAATGAAATTCATGATATGCGCAGAACCCTGAAAACCTGACATTGACAAAACTTGTACAAACGGACTTGCCTGGTCGCTAATTTCGTTCCAAGGAATCAAACCGCAGATTACAAGGATCGGTAAGGTGAAGAATAAAACGACTCTCCAAATATAGTTTTTAATGACCTTAGGTAAAATGCGTTCTGCATCCTTTGCTTCGGTTACTGTCACCCCTATTAACTCGGAACCGCCATAGGAGAACATGACGATCAGTAATGCCGAAAAGATGGACATCCATCCATTTGGGAAAAATCCTCCATGCCCTGTGAAGTTTTGCAGATAATTAGATCCGCCGCTTGGGATCACTCCAAATAAAATACAGGCTCCCAATATGATGAATAAGATGATCATTGTAATTTTAATGCCAGCAAACCAAAATTCGAATTCACCATAATTTTTGACATTCATCATGTTAATCCCAATTATGAAAGCCGCACACCCTAAACTTAATACCCATAGAGGGATAGCCGGGAGCCAATATTGCAAGAAGCTTCCTGCCACCACTACCTCAATGACACATACGGACAGCCACATGAAACAATACATCCAGCCTACGATGAAGGAAAAGCGCTTACCGAATGCTTTCTGTACGAAACCCTTCATATTCGTATTTGGATAGACAATCGCCATTTCTGCTATAGCACCCATGACTACAAGCAGTAATAATCCTGCAAAAATATAAGTGAATATAACTCCTGGCCCTGCTAACGATATGGTTTCGGCACTTCCTTTAAAAATCCCAGTACCTATAGCCCCTCCCATTGCCATCATGCTAATATGCCGTGGCAATAATTTCTTTTGCAGTGACCCACCATTTGACTCCATTACATTTGCCTCCTTCATTCCATAATTTTCTCATATAAAAAATTAAACCCATTTCAATCGTTGAATGGCGAATAGATAAGTTATCTCATCAACCGTTATGGTTTAGGAGTGGAAGAAAGCAAAGCCTTCTTGAAAACTCTTCTCATACTTCCCCAAAGTAAAAATGATATCAATAAGCTGATGGTTTTACAAGAGGAATCATTGCAGGCTAATATGGCTCCCGTATGGTCAAACGCCGGTCAGATTTTCGAAATGGAGTGACTTGCTGATAGCCTTGCCTTACGGGGACCAATGACCGGGTTTCTGACTCTATTAAAATGAAACATTCTAATCGGGGACTACATCGGTAATCCCCATGATACATATTCCAGTTATGTTATTTATTTACGATGTGAATCGCATGTCCCAAAACTGCCTCAGCCGCTTCCATCCACCCCTCGGTCAAAGTTGGATGAGGATGCATGCTGAGGGCAATATCCTCGACCCGAGCCGCCAGTTCAAGGGCAAGGACCCCTTCACCTATAAGGTTGGAAGCATCAGCACCTACCATATGCATCCCGAGCAATATGTGGCTATTAGCATCCACGATCACTTCAGCAAATCCCTCCGTTTCATTCGTTGCAAGCGCCCTTCCGTTGGCACTGAACGGAAATTTGCCGACCTTGACGCTGTATCCCTGTTGTTCAGCTTCTTCACGGCTTAAACCAACACCAGCTATTTGTGGTTCCGAGAAGATTACATATGGAACATATGGTGAGTCTACTGCACTTGGCAGCCCCCCTATCACTTCAGCTGCCACGATTCCCTGTTTGGATGCTCGATGGGCAAGAGCCGGACCAGGTGTAGTATCACCGATGGCAAAGATGTGCGGCACATTTGTACGGCATTCCATATCCACTGCTATATGGCCTTTCTCGCCAACCGTAACCCCAGCCCGATTCAGGCCAATTTCTTCAGTGTTAGGTATCCTGCCAATTGTAACCAGGGTCTTTTCGCTCACGACCACTTCAGTCCCCTGTTCTTCCGAGGACACATGAAGATGTACTTGGCCATTCACTACTGTCGCCTTTTCTACCCTCGAGGAGGTTTTGATTTTCATCCCAAGCTTCTTGGCATTCCTTGTGACTTCCTTTACCAAGTTTTCAGCAACTTGGGGGAGTATGCGATTGGCCATTTCAATGATGGTCACTTTAGTACCTAGCTTTGCAAATGCCATACCCAATTCGATTCCGATATATCCTCCGCCAATGATTGACAAGCTTGAAGGAACTTCCTGCAGCTGCAAAGATGATGTCGAATCCAATATATATTCTCCATCGACTTTAATGAAGGATGGAATGAAAGGCCTGGACCCCGTCGCAATAATTGCCTGCTCAAACTTATAGGTTTCGAAATCGCCATCGGTTTCGACTCCAATGCGGTCATCAGATAAAAAGGTTGCTTGACCTTTAACCACCGTCACTCCATTTTCCTTACACAAATGGGCAATACCTTGCCTCAATTGAGATGTGATGCCCGCTTTCCAATCCTGCCAAACTCCCAAGTCCATAGTCGTGCTTTCCTGAGGCAGCCGGATTCCCATTTTCCCTAAATCATTAAGACTTTGGTATTGATTTGCTGCGTGAATTAATGCCTTTGATGGTATACAGCCCCGATTAAGGCATACCCCGCCCAGCTTATCCTTTTCAACAAGCACGACTGATTTTCCTAACTGGCCGAGACGGATAGCCGCAGCATATCCTCCCGGACCTCCTCCCATGATGACAACATCCGTCTCTACAGCAACTTCCCCAACTACCATTTATCTCATCTCCACAACTAAACGAATTGGATTTTCCAGCAATTCCTTAATTCTATTGGTAAAATGCACCGCTGTTACCCCATCAATCAAACGATGGTCGAAAGAAAGTGACATATTCATCATTAAACGGATAACACCTTCCAAATCGCGAACGACCATGCGATGTTCCATTTTATGCAAAGCTAATATGGCCGCTTCCGGATAGTTAATGATCGGGGTCGCGTGCATCCCTCCGATCGGTCCTACATTGCTGATGGTAAATGTACTGCCTGTGATTTGATCTATGTTCAGCTTCCCTTCACGGGCTTGGGCTGCCAATCGCTTGATTTCATCAGCCAGTTGGAAAATGGTTTTTTGATCGGCATTTTTTATGACTGGTACAATGAGACCCTCGTTTGTATTCGTCGCAATCCCAATGTGATAATAATTTTTCAGGATGATTTCATTGGTTCTTTCATCAATTGAAGCGTTTAGTGTTTTGAACTCCTTTAAGGCGATGACAATCGCTTTAACGAAAAATGGCAAAAAAGTCAATTTAATATCCTTATCATCGGAGTACTCCTTTAATTGATTTTTAAATTCCTTCAATCGGTCCATTTCCAATTCATCTACATGGGTTACATGAGGAATGGTTGAAACCGACTTTACCATATGTTCAGCGATTTTTTTACGAATGCCTTTAAGCGGAATCCGCTCTTCCCGCTCATTTTCCAAACCTTTTGCCTGGATGGCATCCTTCATCGGGGCCATATCTTGAACAATCCTGTCCTCAAGCTGTTTGGCTTTTTCCCGTGTAAACGAATTATTTTCTTTAAACTGCTTCAAGTCACTTTCGGTAATTCGCCCAGCTGGACCGGAGCCTTTAACCTTCTCGATATCAATCTTCATTTCCCTCGCCAATTGACGCACGAATGGTGTTGCCAGCGCACGCAATGTCTCATGATGCTGTTTAGTCGTAATATGCTCAGCATTCACTTTTACATCGCTAGATTGCACGGCATGGTTTTCTTCTTCAATAATGACTGTATCCGGAACTGACATATCGTTCTCTTCCTGAATTGTGAATATTGTGGTTCCCACTTCCACGATATCCCCTTCGGAAAAAAATATCTTCTTGACCACTCCCGCTGCGGGAGCAGTCAATTCAGCATTGACTTTATCCGTTTGCACCTCAACAATGGGTTGATCCTGTTTTACCGCATCCCCCTCTTTGATGAGCCATTGGATAATTTCCCCTTCATGCATCCCTTCCCCTACATCAGGAAGTTTAAATTCCATCATGCGTCATCCTCCTTCTCCCTTAATCACAATTAAAATGATATCGTTTCGACTATTCCTTGTTTTACACGGTCAACAGTCGGTAAATAATGATCTTCTATTGTAAACGGCGGAACCGGAACATCAAATCCAGTTACACGCTTAATCGGCGCTTTTAGGTAAATAAGAGCTTCATCATTAATGATGGAGATGATCTCCGCACCTAATCCGGCAGTCTTATGGGCTTCATGGACGATTAATGCACGACCTGTCTTTTTAATGGATTGCACGATCGTATCCCTATCCAGGGGGTATAAAGTTCTAAGATCGACCACTTCACATTTCCAGCCTTTTTCCGCTTCAATCTTTTTCGCGGCATTCAATGCCTCCCTTAACATGGCCCCCCATGCAAAAATGGTCAGGTCGCTTCCCTCCTGGACCACTTTTGCTTGACCGATGGGTATTCGGTACATTTCGTCGGGAACTTCTTCCTTAAAGGCCCGATACAATTTAGTCGGTTCCAAAAAAATCACCGGATCTGGATCTTCGAGCGCTGAAATGAGCAGCCCTTTTGCGTCATATGGATTACTGGGTGCAACCACCTTTAAACCCGGAGTATGGGCAAAGAAGGTTTCGACACTTTCGGAATGAAGTTCAGGACCCCTGATTCCGGCACCATATGGAGTACGGATTACGAGGGGCACCCCAAATTGCCCACGGGTACGATACCTCATACGGGCAGCATGGGAAACGAGTTGCTCGAATCCAGGATAAATAAAGGCGAGAAACTGGATCTCCACTATGGGCAGCATTCCGTTAAGGGCTAAACCAATGGCAGAGCCGATGATTCCAGATTCAGCTAATGGCGTATCGACAACTCGATCTTTTCCATACTTCTCATAAAGCCCTTCCGTTGACCGAAAAACCCCGCCATTAACTCCAATATCCTCACCCAAGATCATCACGCGATCATCATGACCCAGCATTTGGTCCAGCGCTTCCGTAATAGCCTGGAGCATCGTTAAATTTTTGCCCATTATTTCTTCCCGCCTTTCCTTAAGATTTGATTCAATTCCTGCTTCTGTTCCTTTAGATGCCATGACTCCTTTGCATATACATGGTTAAACATTTCGAGCGGGTCGGATTTTGGATACCCTTCTGCTCTTTGAAGGTGAGCATCGATCAGTTCGTTGAATTGTTTTATCACCAATTCCTCCTGCTCTTCATTCCAGTGACCCTCTTTATCCAAATACTTTCTAAGACGTGTTATGGGATCGCGGTTTTCCCTCCAGAACGTTGAAATTTCGTCCTGATCGCGATATATGTTCGGATTGTCTGCAGTAGTATGGGCGCCATAGCGAAAGGTAATGGCTTCAATCAATGTAGGCCCTTCCCCTTTAAGCGCTCTTTCGACAGCATCTTTTACAGTCATCCATACTGCAAAAATATCATTTCCATCCACCCGCACCCCATGGATGTCATAAGCAGCAGCCCGCTGGGATATCGTTTTGGATGCCGATTGCTTTTCAAAAGGTACACTGATTGCGTAGCCATTATTTTGGCAGAAAAAGATTGTCGGGGTTTTATAAACGCCAGCAAAATTCAGTGCCTCATGAAAGTCCCCTTCTGAAGTGGCACCATCACCAAAATAAGCAATGCTAACATTCTGTTCGCCTTTAAGCTTACTTGCCCAAGCCGTACCAACTGCATGAACCATTTGAGTGGCAATGGGAACACTTGGAGGCATAATCCTTTTTCCCTCTGGACAAATTGAGCCGTCAAAATGTGCCATCCAGTATAGGAAGACACGGTATAATTCCTGACCATGAATGATTGCAGCTCCATGATCACGGTATGTGGGAAACATCCAATCCCCTGCCGACAATGCTAAAGCGCTTCCTACCTGTGATGCTTCCTGTCCTTCGAATGGTGCATATGTCCCAATCCTGCCTTGGCGCTGAAGATTAATTGATTTTCGGTCAAATGTTCTGAGCAGGAGCATGCTCTCATACATCTTTAACATAAGTGATTTATCGATTTTTCCATCAATCGTTTCAATGATTTCCCCTTCAGGAGTCAATACACGAAACATTTCCGGATCAGTTCCATCTGAATGCGCTTTCATTATTGGGTTTCCCGTCTTTTCCATTTCATTTCTCCCCTTAAGATAGATTTGATTCGCAAACTTACCAAGGTTTTGAACAGTCATGAAATAACAGCCCAAAATGTTTTATTGGTCTCTATGTCTGTGATTAAATGCTGTTTCATAAAATACATTTCCTTATATAAAAGGATAATACATCCAAGTTTTTAATAATATGTTAAATAGAATGAATTTTTCGTATATTGCCTTTATTTAGAATATGTTTTCTGATACTTCACCTTCATTTTGAAAATGAGAACATTCAATGGGTAAATTTCATTTATTATCTACAAATTGTGATATGCTCGATTTATTCACGACCTCATCCAAAAAGTATCCAGCACAAAAAAAGACCCATTATATAATTAAGGGTCTTAGACTGTATACAAACTTTAAGGAAAAATCCAGTTGCATACGTTTTTTTCTAATGGAATATTCCAGTTGATTTCTGAAATCCAATGAGGATTATAGTAAAAACATGAAGGATAATCGAGTTTACTTTTTAATCTTGGTTCAGGTCGAGAAATCCGAAACTCCTTTTGTCAAAAAAAATTGATGGAGCAGCCAGACTCTAGACGAATTGGAGAAGGGCCAGTTTCCATACAATATTTCTTAAAAAAGAAGTTCCAGTTGATTGGAGCGGGTGTTCGAGACTCCTGCGGGAAAAAGCGCGTCGAGGGAGACCCCGCAGGCGAGCGCCGAGAAGGATCCCGGACCGCCCGCGGTAAGTGAGTGCCTGGAGTGGAAATCATTACACATTCCCTCTTTCAGAAATCCGAAATTAGATCAATGTTACCCCTTTTTGCAATTAAGGATAAATGGGGTAGAACTCGCACCGAAATAGCACCCAAAATTAGAAAGATCTATTTTTCAAATGTTCCTTTCACGACTGCTTCACCATCCTTGACCATGATTTGCCCCATCGCGATAACAATATTTATTTCTAAAGTTTGTTTCTTCATTATGATAATATCGGCGTCCTTACCTACCGCAAGCTGACCCTTTGCAGAAAGTTTTAAAATGTTTGCCGGGTTTGCCGTCGCAACTCGTATGGCATCGGCAATTGTCACTCCATCCTCGAGGACCGCATCGACAACACAATCATATAAGGACATGCATGTACCAATGTTCAAACCCCGCAGGTTGCCGCTTCCATCGAAGTCAGGCAGGCTGGCTTGTCCATCTGAAGTTATGGTAATCTGCCCGATTTCAACGCCTTCTTCCAGTGCCCTTTTTATTGCTGTACTTGCTTTGACCTCCCCTTCTTCAAGGAACTTCTCGATCGTACTTGTCGTAAAATCGATATACCCCCCTTTTTTTGCATATTCCACCCCTGCATTGAATAAATGCGGATTTCGGTTTATATGTGTAGGATAGAACTGAGTGATCGGTATTTCCGTTGTCTCGACAACTTCCTCAATTACATGCAAATGATCTAGACTGTCCCCGACATGAATGTTGACGATACCGCATTTCCCGGACAGCAGACCTCCATTACGCGCCTGAGAGGCCAGTTTAGCCAGCTCAGCTGCAGTCGGCTGCGAGGAACGATGATCGGCAATGGCTATCTCGCCAACACCGATAATTTTATCGACAAGAATCAAATCATCTTCGATCTTACCTGTTAACGTCTTGACTGGAACTTGATAGGAACCAGTCTGAACGAAGCAGCTAATTCCCTCTTCTTCAAGCGCCCTCGCTTTAGCAAGCAGTGCGGGCATCGTCCTTGTCGTTCCATCTGTTCCGATGACCCCTACCAATGTCGTTATACCCGCTAAAGTGGCATCTGTTAATTGGATTTCAGGAGTCCTCGTTTTAAAGCCGCCTTCCCCGCCTCCGCCGATAATATGTACGTGACCATCTATAAAACCCGGAGCCACGATTTGGCCATCCGCATCAATCACCTCCAATTCAACGAAATTGTCAGGTACCTCAATCTTGTCCTCGATGAATCCAATTTGCTTCCCAACCAAGAGGATATCTTTTTGGCCCATATATTCCGGACCATATAGCTCCCCATTTTTAATAAGTGTGAGCATTCTCCTTCTCCCTTCAAAAAATACAAATTTTCAAATAGGTTTCAAAATCTTTTACCCGGGTAAATATACAACATGACCAGCTAACAATTACATAAAAAAGACCAAACATACTTGTTCATTTTTTAAAAGTTGTAGCCGAATTGACATCTTGATTATGCTTTTCCAAAAGTATAAAAACAAAAGGAGCAAACGACATGAATAAAGTGATTTCTTCTGACATTAAAACAAATAAAAGATTATCCATGCGACAAATCATGAACCTATATCAAGTTACAAAAGAATTTAAAGGGAATATATATTTTATCTGCAACCATAAATTGGTCGATGCCAAGAAACTTTCGACTTTCGTATCCTTTGTGCTCATTCTTCAAGAGTGTGCAACCATGAAAGTCATCCTTGAAGGCGAGAATGTACATGCCATGCTAGAAAAAGTACAGGCTATTTGTAAAGAAAATGATGAATGTTCATTCGGTTTCCTATCGAACCAAACCGTTAATATTTAAATGATTCCGACTACGTTATGAAGAGGGTGTATAAAAATGAGAACCATTTTAATGGTGATAGGCGCAATTGTCGTAATCGGCATAATAGCAAATCTAATTTTTTAAATAAATGAAGAACTGTAGCCAAACGCGAGTTTGCCTGCAGTTTTTTTATTTTAAAAACGTTCCAGTTGATTTCATCCTGAGCTTTTTTGGGCGGTTCACAGATTTATTCGGCCTTACCCGCTCTTTATTCGACCCTTCTCGGATTTATTCGACCTTACCCGTTTTTTATTCGGCCGTTCACGGATTATTCAGACTCCGGAGCCACGTATTAAATCCGCTCCCTTTCGTCGACAAACTGAGACTGTCAAATGATTGACAGTCTCAGTTTGTTAATTTTATTTAAACTCCCTTACCTGAGAATCACCATGGAACCTCCCAGTCCCTCCATTTATTCAAACCTTCCCTAATCTCATTTCCTTTATCAATCCAATATTGTCTCCTTTTGTCCTCTTCTTCCTTCTCCTGTTGCTCAGCTATAAGTGCCTGCTGTTCAGCTATTAGCGGTCCGATATCCTGAGCTTTAAAAGATTGAGCCGCTTGATTCTGTAAAGCTTGCGCCATTATTTTTTGGAAGATGAGTGCACTTCCCTGACTACTGTGTGTCGTTAGATAATGATTTTCGTCGGTCTTATCATATCCAGCCCATACAGCACCGACCAGCGAAGGTGAATAACCGATGAACCATTGATCTTTAACCCCTGATATTCCTTCGATGGGAACTTGTGTGGAGCCTGTTTTTCCTGCTATTTCATAACCTGATACTGCGGCGTTTTTCGCTGTGCCATATTCCACTGTTCCAAGCAGCATGGCATTCATTTTATCGACGGCGCCTACTGAGGTCACTTTGGTGCTCTTCTCTTTCCAGGCGGCAACCTCTTTTCCATCGGCATTTTCTATTCTTACAATGGCATGGGTCTCCATCCGTTCCCCTTCGTTGGCAAAAGCTGAAAAGGCTCCTGCCATCTGCAGCGGGGACACACCTTTTTTCATCCCTCCTAAAGCGATCGACAGGTTTCGATCATCCTTTTCATATGGAATTCCAAACCGATTAAGTGAATCAAGCCCCTTATCGATGCCAATCTCATTCAATAGCCAAACCGTCGGTACATTCAAGGAATTCATCACCGCTTCATACATGGGGACTTCTCCTTTATATTCACCGCTCAGGTTTGTTGGCTCATATTCACCGAAGCTCATTTTTTCATCCTTTAAAGGGGCAGTGATATCATATCCCTCTTCAACAGCTGGCGTGTAAACGACAAGCGGTTTAATGGATGATCCAGGAGACCTTGTCAGCTGGGTGGCCCGATTATATCCCATGAATTGATGTTCACCTCTCCCGCCGACAAGTGCTTTTATGCCGCCGGTTTCAGGATCAAGGAGGACAGACCCGCTTTGAACCAGTTCTTCTGTACTCGTTCCAACTGGAAAATTGGCTGCATTCTCATACACGGTTTCTGTAGCCTGCTGCATGGATTGGTCCAGAGTCGTGTAAATTTTATAGCCCTTTGAAAGCAGCTCCTCAAGCTTAATTCCATATTTACTCGATGCTTCCGATAAAACATGATCGACATAATAGGGATATTTACCTCTTAATGGATCGGTTTCCTTCTCCCCCATAAGAAGTGTCACCGCATCTTTTTTTGCAGCTGCTTCTTCATCTTTCGTCAAATAACCATGTTCCGCCATTCTCGAAAGAACCAAATCGCGCCGCTTCACTGCCCCGTCTAAATTCTTGTATGGATCAAGTTTGGATGGCAAGTTAATGACTCCCGCCAGCAATGCGCCCTCGGCAACGGTCAATTCAGAGACCTCTTTGGAAAAATAAATATTTGCAGCCTTTTTGATTCCCCATGCCCCATGGCCAAAATAAACTTGATTCAAATACATTTCCAGTATTTCATCTTTTGTATACTGATTTTCAACTTCCTGGGCTAGAAAAAACTCTCCTATCTTCCTCTTCAGTGTTCGATCCGATTCCAGCATCGTGATTTTCACAAGCTGCTGGGTGAGCGTGCTCCCGCCTTCAACAACACTTCCAGCCTTTGCATTTTTAACCAAAGCCCGCATAATTCCTTGATAATCTATGCCGTGATGTTCATAAAAACGGTGATCCTCAATGGAAACCACCGCTTGTTTCATATGTTCCGGTATTTCATCTATAGCAACACCTTCGGATTTATTTGCCGTGATTGTACTAGCAAGATTCCCATCCAAATCATAGATCCCTGTCGGTTGCTGAAGCTTATTTTCAAGATGACTTATATCAGCACCCTGCCTGAAATACAACAGTGAACCGGCGCCTAAAACCACAATCACCAATATTATAATTAGACCTAATTTCACTAACCCTCTCATTTGTACCCCCATTTTCCCATCTGCGACATGTTTCATTAAAAATATTTTACCCTTTTTATTAAAGAAAACTCGTCGATTGAATAAAAGGCCGAAGCTAGGCGCCCTTTTCATGTAGCACTATACTCGGATATCGGCACCCTTGATGATATTTCTTCATCGTCTGACATGTCAACTAACTGTAAGGACCAGATTTCATCCTACCATTTTAACTATGCTCGTATCTATCCTTTACCCGTAAATGGCAGTCTATATACAGATTAAAGGCGTGAAGCCATTTAAAAGTGGGTATAACACCTTTAAGGTCTTAAAAAGGGGAGAGATGATATTAATGAAGGACTTAAAGCATATTGTCGTCGCTTTTGATGGAAACGAAGAGAGTAAACGGGCTGTCGAATATGGAGCAACATTGAAAAAGGCCTTTCCAAAAGCCGAGTTGACCGTAGTTCATGTCCTAAATGATAAAGTTGAACAGCGTATCGTGGGAGACGCCTCTGCTCCATGGTTCGTACCTGCTGCCGGATTTTATGTAGATCCAGTCCAGACACATCCTGTTGTTGAAGTTGATCAGCCACGAAATCAAAAGGTAAATGACACCCCTTCCGCCATCGAGAATAGTATTCAGAACGCAGAAAGTAATACGTTGAGATTGTTAAGTGAATGTCAAGTCAAGGGGAAATTCGAACTATTGGAAGGATATGCGCCAGATAGCGTATGTGACTTTGCAGCAAGAACTTCAGCTGATCTTATCGTAGTCGGCAATAGCGCTAAAAGCGGTTTGGAAAAGTTCTTCCTTGGCAGTACAAGTAGTTCCATTTTGAAAAACGCACCCTGTTCGGTATTCATTGCAAAATGAAAATTGAGCCGGTTCACACTAGTTATTAAATACTTCGAAAAAATCCGGTTTCTTATAGAATCCGGACTTTTTGTTGGATTTTTCAGTAATACATGTATTGTTTGTATCCAAAACCACATCCCTGCACCAGTTCGAACTGTTCACTCTCAGCCCATTTGGCTCCCCTTTGTAAGTATTTAATTTTCGATCATCGGTTAGAATATTACAATTAAAGAAAATGCACATATCATCAAAAATCGCCGTTCCCATTTTATGGCGATATTCTTTCGTTTATCCAACTTCTTTACAGACCTTCAATACACCTGCCATTAACCATGTTAGATGGCTAAATACGACAATTTTTCTATAGACTCACTAAGGTTTGATTTGGTATCTTTATTAAGCCTAATTTACATTGGGGAGGGAATGGACATGGATAAACATTCGATTTCAGCTGAAAAAGGCGCGTACATAAGCATCGCCGCTTACATATTCTTGTCTGCTCTTAAATTGTCATTCGGTTATTTTGGAGATTCCAAAGGGCTTTGGGCTGATGGTTTAAATAATACGACTGACATCATCGCTTCCATAGCCGTATTGATCGGTTTAAAAATTTCAAAGAGACCTCCCGATGATAATCATTCATATGGTCATTTACGGGCGGAAACCGTAGCCTCGTTGGTAGCTGCCTTCATCATGATCACCGTGGGCCTCCAGGTTGTATTCAGTGCCATTGAATCCTTCTTTCACCAAGATTCAACAACCGTTCCCAGTATGCTGACCGGCTATGTAGCTCTATTCTCTGCAATCTTCATGTACGGAATCTACCGTTATAACTTATCTCTAAGTAAAAAGATCAACAGCTCTTCCATCTATGCCGTCGCACAGGATAATCGATCCGATGCCCTTGTCAGTGTTGGTGCTTTCATTGGAATCATCGGCACCAAGATGGGAATCCCTTGGCTGGATGCGATAGCTGCAGCAGTCGTGGGGATCATTATCTGTAAAACAGCCTGGGATATCTTTCGTGATGCCTCCATCTCTTTAACCGACGGTTTCGACGAGCAGCTCCTGCAAAAGATCGGAAAAACCATTATATTGACAGAAGGTGTTAAAGAAATGAGTGAAATTAAAGCCCGGATGCACGGAAGTGAAATCCTGCTCGAAACTACCGTTCACGTTAACCCCCTTTTGACCGTCATTCAAGGTCATGATATTACGGTTAAAATCGAAGAGAATCTTTTGAAGGAATATAATATTCAGCATGTGATCGTTCATATCGAACCATATGCATTTCATAAAAAAGGTAACCGTCATTAACTTTACGGATACCTTTTTTTGTTATTAATTCCTGTAATTACTGTAATAAAACTGTGTCAAAAAAAGGTATTTATTGATTGATTGCCGAATATTTATCCAATTGACACATGTTAAAAGAACAGTAATCTGTTATCATGAAAACAACATGTAATTATTTTGATATTTTGTAATTTTATTCTAATAAAGCACTTTCTGGGTCAAAAGTAAATTCATTTTCCTACAGTATGGAGGGCAAAATGGTATCTAATCGAGAAATGACCATTCACTTTTTATCTTCTCAAAAAACCAGCATCATTTCCAAATGGAAAGATGAGTTGCTGCATTTACCTGACGGATATCTAGGGTATTTTAAAGGAGAAGTGGAAAATATTTTTAATCTGCTAATGGATCAGCTTGGAAAATCGGATACTGAAATAGGCGATGTACTGAAGGTCGTAGGGGAAAAAATTGCGTCTGAACGAGTTAATAAGCAATTGGATATGGAAAATTTCTTTTCCACTGCAACCATCGGGAGATCCATCATCATTGAGCACGTATTGAATTCCGAAGCACCCAAAGTAGAAATATCGGATCTAATTAAGCAAATAAACGTTTGCTTCGATAAACTCATTCATTTTGCATTATCCCATTATACCGAATTGAAAACGATGGAACTTGAAGAACGCTATCAATTCATAAGCCCAAACCATAAAGACCGTTTGACGCTACTTGGCCAAATGACCTCAAGTTTTGTCCATGAATTCAGAAATCCACTGACTTCCATCATGGGATTCATACAATTGTTACAGGCAGAACAGCCTGAAATAAAATACCTTGATATCATTTCAAAGGAATTGGATCAGCTCAATTACCGGATCACACAATTCCTTAATATTTCCAAAAAGGAAACTTCAACATCACCTCCTGATCTATTTTCAATTGCTCAGCTTGTGAATGAGGTAATCGAATTTCTATACCCAAGCATCTTGGAAGTAAATGCTTCCATTACATGTAATATTGCCGAGGATGCCGTAATTTCAGGTTCTAAAGAAGAATTCCGTCAGGTTTTACTTAATATTATTTTAAATGCTCTTGATGTGGTTGCAGGGATGCCTTCCCCATCCATTTACATTTCAGGCTCTGAATCACCACCCGGCATTCTTACTTTAAATATATCGAACAACGGGCCGAAGATACCTGACGATGTTTTGCCGAATATTTTTGAACCATTCATCACCACCAAAAAAAGGGGAACGGGATTGGGATTATTCGTCTGTAAAGAAATCGTCTTAAAGCATCATGGAACCTTAACCTGTCACTCTACCGATTTCCTAACGACCTTTTCCATACAATTGAAAACTAAATAATGGATAAACAACCTTTTTTACTTAGGTTTTTAGTGTGAAATTTTTGACTGATTGACGTCCAGTTACTTATACTAATAGGTAGGTTCTACTACTAATCGAGGTGAATGATCCTATAGATTGAAAATATAAACCAGCATAATTTTCATACAAGATAGACAAGACTTATTTTTCATCTAACATTTTATACACTAAATATCATTTCATTCATTATTGGTTTTGGGAGGTGACTGGGATAATTAAATCGTTTTGCGATTCAATTAAGTCCCACACTAATTGGACATATTAAGTTTATTATTCGTCATTATTTTAATCGCTTTAACGGCCTTTTTTGTAGCTTCTGAATTTTCGATCATAAGGGTTCGCAGCTCCAGGATCGATCAATTGATTGAAGAGGGAAATAAAAAAGCCATTGCGGCTAAGAAGGTTACATCCGATCTTGATGAGTACCTATCCGCGACACAGCTTGGTATTACCGTTACTGCCCTTGGATTGGGGTGGCTTGGACAGCCGACCGTCCTAAAATTGGTTGGTCCATTATTCAATGCCTTGAATTTCCCTCAAGAAGTCACAAGCATTCTGACATTCGTCATTTCATTTTCCCTGATTACGTTCCTGAATGTGGTTGTAGGTGAATTGGCTCCAAAGACGGTTGCCATCCAAAAGGCTGAGCAAGTGGCCTTGGCAATTGCCAGCCCGCTGATATTTTTCCATAAGATAGCCTTTCCCTTCATCTGGGCCTTGAATCATTCTTCCCGATTAGTTGTCGGTTTATTTGGCTTCAAGCCAGCATCCGAAAGCGAAATAGCCCATACGGAAGAAGAATTGCGTTTCATCCTATCAGATAGCTATAAAAGCGGAGAGATCAACCAGTCGGAATTTAAATATGTAAACAACATCTTTGAATTCGATGATCGTGTTGCCAAAGAAATCATGGTTCCTAGGACGGAAATCATGACCATATCCAAAGATGATACGGTTCAGGAATTCGTCGATGTCGCCAAATTGGAAAAATACACTCGATATCCTGTTGTCGAAGGTGATAAAGACCATGTCATCGGCTTAGTGAACTTAAAGGAAGTTTTCTCGGATCTTATAAAGAATCGGGAAATCCATATCAAAGCGATAGAAAATTACGCTCGTCCGATCATTCGGGTAATGGAAAATATCCCGATTCACGATTTGCTGTTAAAAATGCAAAAAGAACGCATTCATATGGCTATTTTGATGGATGAATACGGCGGGACTTCCGGACTTGTCACAGTCGAGGATATCCTCGAGGAAATCGTTGGCGAAATTCGTGATGAATTCGATATCGATGAAGTTGCCTCGATCAGGAAAATTAAAGATGGCCATTATATTTTAGATTCTAAACTTCTTGTAAAGGAAGTGAATGATTTACTTGGCATTCACTTAGAAGAAGATGATGTCGATACGATAGGCGGATGGGTCCTTACTGAAAATTATGATGTGAAGGTAGGGGACATCATGGAAAAAGACGGCTTCTGCTTTAAAGTGATTGAAATGGAAGATCACGCCATTCGTTCTATCGAGGTGACAAAAAAGGTCGTTCAGCTTCCTCTGGAAGAAGACCTTACCCAAGGATAATGATTAAAAACAGCCACGTAAAAGGTGATTTTACGTGGCTGTTTTTTCGATTGTTCATTTATCGGGAAACCGTCCCATTTTTTTGACAGTTACGATTGGAGGTGTACTCTTTTTTTTCCATAGAATATACAGCATGATAAAGATAAAGGAAAAACCAGCAGCCGGAATGAGATAAGGTTCCGTTATTTCCCGGATTTGCTGCCAATTCTCGCCGAGGATCCGCCCTAAGGTCAGAAACAAGATGGTCCAAGGTATGACAGCCGCAACCGTATAAAATATAAACTTCCATATGGACATCCTCGCAATTCCGGCAGGGATGGAAATGGCATGGCGAACCACTGGAATGAACCGAGCCGTAAAAATCACGCCTACGCCATACCTTTGAAACCATTCCTCAGCATGTACAATATGATTTTCTTTAATTAATATATATTTTCCATACTTCAAGAGAAAGGGCCGTCCTCCATAATAACCAGCCCAATAGAGAAATAGCTGTGCCATCGTCCCGCCTGCCACTCCTGCAAGAACAGCTCCCCAAAAATTCATTTTCCCCAGGCCGACGACATAACCACCGTATCCGAGAACAAGCTCACTCGGGATGATTTCAACCATCAGCCCCAATAAAATCCCCATATACCCCATTTCCGCAAACCAATTCAATATTGTCATAATAAGCTGTGATATCATGCTATCGGACTCCCCTTACCGCTAATTTCAAATTGTTTGTCCTTCTATCCTATTTCAGCTCATGAGGTTCTATTCGATTTTTCATACCAGCTTCACAATACATCACATTTTGGAATGCAAAAAAAAAGACCAGCTGATATGTACTCCGGTCTCATTGCATTAATATTCTTTTAGCTCCCGTTTTTGGGAAAATTGAGAAAAAACAGCTGTGGTGAGTAAGGATGAATCATTTTGTGAAACATTAGTGAAAATCTCCTGGCGTGATTTCGTTTTTTCGATATGAATCCCGAGATTTTTATACTTGTTGATTTTTTGATTATTCATGCTTACCCTCCCTTTCTGCTGTACCGTTATCCTTTAACTTCCCATTTAACGAAGAGATGAAACCTGTTTAAACGATGGGATCAAAAAACAATCAATTGACTTGAATCGTTTGCAGTTGATGTTCATGCACTTCGTCTTTTTCAACATGTACCTGCACCTTATAGGTTCCCGATTCTTCGAAAGATACCTTATTTAGATATGTTCCATTTCCATCTTCTTCAGCTTTGGTGAAATGACTCTCTTCGCTGCCTTCCTTCCAGACCTCGAAATTCACATCTGCATTTGTCAGTGGTTTCCCATTCAATTCAACGGTCGCTTCAAAGTTTGAACTTTTTCCTGCCTTTACAGGGTTACTTTGAAACTCGATGGATACATCCGTACTAGGATGAACCGATGCACCTTCACTTTCATGTTCAGGAACGACAACTTCTTTTTCAGGCATTACATGAAGGCCTTTCGCCGTTACATGTGAGACTACAATATATTTGCCTTGTTCTTCAAAAGTATGCATCACTTGATACATTCCACTTCCAGTATTCTTCGCTTCAAGCATTTCCCGTTTATCCTGTCCGGACTTTCTCACTTCAAACAGTACCTCATCAGCTTCATTCACCAATTGGCTTCCCTGTTTCACTGTCGTTTCAAGAATGACTTCTTTTCCAGGCTCCACTTTCCCTTTAATGACAATAGATGCATCCATCGATTCTGGAACAGCACTGTTCACTTCTTTATCCTCTGGCATTTCAGCCTCTTGACACCCAGCTAGCATAACTAACAATGCAGTACACATATAAAGTTTTTTCATATGAACTTCCCTTTACTATTTATTAGACTAAAAATCTGTCCTTTCATATTGCCCATCCTTTCCATTTTTCAAATTTTTATACATAAATCAAAACTAAATCGTCCGCATCACGGTGACTGAAGTCAGCATGGCTACCGCGATGATCGTTAAAAATGAATATAAAAAGATTGAAGTCCCCACAACGCTTAATCCGCAAAGCAATACGCATCCATCAATAAAAAAAATCAGCAGCCCTACATTGAGCCCACTTTTCCTGGATAGGATCTGTGCCAGCATATCCGTTCCGCCTGTAGAAGTCCCATACCGAAGCATCAAGCCGATTCCAAGTCCAATCAACCCTCCCCCGATTATCGCACTTACATAAATGGGAAGACTCCATCCTGTGACAGCGTCGGAAAAAATGTCGATGCATAAAGAGGAAAAAAGCAAGCCATGCAAGCTGTTCAGAAATAATTTTTTTTCAAAATACCAAGCATATATATATAATGGAATGCTGCTCAAAATCACACCCAGTCCGGTTGGAAGTCCTATATAGTAATGAAAAATCAGCCCAATCCCTATCATGCCACCATCCAATAAATGATAAGGTATCAGAAAAAAATTGATTCCCACACCTACCAGCATGCTGCCAGCAATGATCGCTGCCATCCTTTCCATGATTTTCATGGCTGCAACCCCCTTTAATCTTCATTTAAAACTTGTCTTGGTTTCTATAGAATATGTTTGTACCATCCAAAAAATAATGTAACTGACGAATTTTTTATGAAACGGCTCTTAGTTTTCTGAATATTCTATAATATGTTACAATAAAGTAGAGAAAACAGTCAAAAACAGCTAATTATTAGCTCAAACTGATCCTTTACAAGCAATTTACCGGATTTAAGGTGCCGTAAGCTGTTTGACTGAATGATTAACTCTTTCTATAATGAAAGTATTTAAATTAATTAGAATGAGGTGATTTGATGGGGCATTAAAGAATGTTCGTTTTGACGGACGGAAGCTGCTTTGCGTAACGGATATGTGCATCCTTTTGGAAAATGGCTGCACTCCTTCAGACAGAAATTCTTCTATTTCCCGTCTACGCATCGCTAATCGGCATATACTATTATTCTCTTCATCACTAAAAGAAATGGGAGTTCAAGCGGCTGCACATCTATTACCACAGCCATTTTGAAGTAATCCCAAAAATATTCAGCACGGAAAAAAAAATATACTTGTATATTTTAAAAATGTAGGAGGTGTACTCCTTATTCGTCTCGAAGGCGAGTTAAGGGAGACTATTTGGACATAATAAACTTGGTTCTTATTGCCATTTTAATTGCTTTAACAGCATTTTTTGTAGCTACGGAGTTTGCGATTGTTAAAGTGAGAAGCACGAGGGTCGATCAATTAATTGAAGAAGGAACGAGGAATGCTATTTCAGCAAAGAAGGTCATCTCCAACCTGGATGAATACCTCTCAACTTGTCAGCTCGGAATTACCGTTACAGCTCTAGGGCTTGGATTCCTTGGGGAACCGACAGTTGAAAACATTTTGCGACCACTTTTAAATCAATTAAATCTTCCGGAGTCGGCTTCACATTTACTCTCAGTTGCAATTGCCTTTTCTTTCATTACGTTCATACATGTCGTTGTTGGAGAATTGGCACCGAAAACATTGGCGATTCAAAAAGCGGAGCAAGTAACATTATTGGTTTCGAAACCTTTAATTGCCTTTAACAAAGTCATGTATCCTTTCATTTGGGTACTGAATGGCTCTGCAAGGTCGCTTACAAGAATGCTAGGATTAAAAGCAGTTTCCGAACATGATTTGGCTCATACAGAAGAAGAGCTGCGTATCATTGTTTCCGAAAGCTACAAAAGTGGCGAAATTAACCAATCAGAGTTTAAATATGTGAATAAAATTTTTGAATTCGATGATCGGATTGCAAAAGAAATCATGGTTCCACGTACAGAAATTGCAACGGTATCCAAAGAAGATACGATTCAGCAGTTTTTCACTGTTATGGCGGAAGAGAACTTTACACGATATCCTGTCATTGACGGTGATAAGGATCATGTTATCGGAATGGTCAATATCAAAGAGCTATTCACTGAAATGATAGATAAGAACAATCAGGCTGCGTCAACGATCGACCGATATGTTCGTCCGATCATCCGTGTCATTGACAGTATCCCCATTCACGATTTACTTTTAAAAATGCAAAAGGAACGGATTCACATGGCTATCCTCATGGACGAATACGGCGGTACGTCAGGGTTGGTGACCGTTGAAGATATCCTTGAAGAAATCGTTGGCGATATCCGCGATGAGTTCGACCTGGATGAAGTGCCCGATGTCCGTAAATTAAAAGAAGATCACTACATCATCGATGCCAAGGTATTGGTCAGCGAAGTGAATGACTTACTTGGATTGGATATCAATGATGAAGATATTGATACGATGGGCGGATGGATCCTTACCGAGAATTACGAGGCCAAACAAGGTGATATCCTGACTTACGGTCCTTATAACTTTAAGATAAAGGAAATGGAAGATCACCATATTCGTTATATTGAAATATATAAACAAGTAAAAGTCGTAAGCGAAGTAAAAGAATTCCCGATCATATCACAAACCGAAATCGTTTCATGATAATAACCCCCGTTCCTAAAAGACAATAGGATCGGGGGTTATTTTTTTCAACTGGTACATGAAATAAAATAAATACATATTATATAAAACCTGCTGCTTTTAACATTGAATGATTACATGAAGTATAGTTCTACCTTAATTGTTTCATACTGTTAAAAAAGCGATACTTTTTGAAGGAGTGAGGAATCATGAAACTCATAACCATTTGCCAGCACTGCAAAGGGAAAGGGAAAACCCGTTTTCTGCAATTCTTTTCCCGGGATTGCAATCATTGCAACGGTCAAGGTAAAGCGGTAAAAGATATGTCAAATTTAAGAAATCAGGCAAAAAACATCTAATAATCTTTCATATTTTGAAATTGGTTTTGATGACACCTGCCCTCTTTAACGTATCATAAACAATCAGTATCGAAGGTCCAAGGAAAAGCCCAATGAAGCCAAGCATCTTAAACCCTAAGTAAAGACTGATCAACGATGCCAATGGGCTCAACCCCATATTTGCTGAATAGATTTTTGGTTCGATTGTCCTTCTTATGATGGTAATGACCAGGAATAGGATGATGAGGCCAATACCTAGATGATGGTTTCCTTGAGCCCAGACGATAACTGCCCAAGGAACCAGTACAGATCCCGTTCCCAAGATAGGAAGAATATCCACAACTACTATTAAGAGTGCCAACGGAATCGTATACTTCACTTCTAACAACCATAGTCCTCCATAAGCCATGATGAACGTTACTAAACTCAACGTGATTTGTGCCTTGATGAAGCCTACGGCTGCCATACTTAAATCTTGATAAACTAGCGAAATCTTTTGATAGGTGGATGTCTTCAAATAAAGGACTGCCTTTTTTCTTAACTTTGGCAATTCAAGACTAAATAAGAATAAAGCGATTAAGTAAATTAAAAAGTCAATGAAAAAACCCGGAATGAGTGTAACGAATTGAACCATATCCTGAACAAAGCCCTCTGTGAACCCCTCCAGAGCCATGACTCCCTTTTCCATCGTTTGTTCTATTGATTGAATGAGATTTGGCGGTAAAGTTTGGGAATATCTTTCCCATTGCCTAATGACTGGCAATATTGCCGTCAAATACACTTCACGTATGAAACCTGGAAATTCTTCCGAATAGACAATGACCTTCTTGATTAATACCGAAAAGGAAAAATAAGTGATGCTCATAAGCCCGCCTACATATAAAACAAATGAAATCAATACTGCCCAAAAACGATGCAGCTTTGCCGTTTCACCAATCATGCGGACCAATCCATCCAAAAGAATGGCTGTGAGCAACGCTAAAATCAAAGCCCATGAATAGGGAATGACGATTACTATGACTAAAAGGAGAAGCCCCCTCCAAAACCAGCGAAAAAAGACGGCGAAATTCACTGAACAAACCCTCCTTGCACTTTCCTGTTCTCCTTATATTTATGAAATGGGATCACATATATTTCGCTTATACGTTTTATTTTCTCAATAAGGGGAAAAAGGGATACAAAGAGATGGAGGGATTGACATTGGATAATAAAGATAAAGAAAAGTATCTTGAGGAGCGTAATGATAAATCCAAGGCCTTCAAGAAAAATCAGGAAAAACAGCAGGAACGTGATCAAGTGGTCATGCCCATTGATGATTTACCAATTGATGAAATTAAATATGAACAACAAGAAGAAAGAAATAAAAAAGAAACAAAACACCGCTCCACCAGCGAGAAGCTTTAAACAAAACCCAGCCACTTTAGAGGCTGGGTTTTGTTTGCAGGATATACTGCATTCAGGCTTCAAGGTGAGGTGTCGTATAGACTTTTCTCTGCGCCACTAGTACTTGCTAATAGAATATTTGAAGGAAAACATATATTACAGTTAGTAGTCAAAAGGAGTTCGGAAAACGTATTTTTAATTAAATGATGTACCGGGCCTAACTGACCCGCAAAGCAACACCTTCAACTCCTCAGGTATGGTTTCTGACTAAATGTTATAACAAAGTTGATTGGAGCGGGTGTCGAGACTCCTGCGGGAAAAGCGCGTCCAAGGGAGACCCCGCAGGTGCAAGCCGAGGAAAGCGAGTGCCTGGTGCTGTTATAAACGCCCAAATGGAAAAACCATAAATAAACTGTTGGCAAACTCGAATTTCCTATAGTCTAAAATATCTCCCATCATATATTAAGGTTCTTCTTGTGAATGTGCTTATGCTTCCCCGTAGTTTTTTGATGATTTGGGAGGACTGAGCTTTCCCTCAATTCATTCATATTGCCAGTGTTTTTCCCTTTCCCGCTTTGCTTCCAAAAATAAACATTGACTGAAATAAATGATTCTTTACAATAGACTTTTAAGAATTAAAGAATATAATGGATTGGTCGACCATTATAAAGGAGAATCATATGACGAACCCTACTCAATTATTTCATCAATATTTACAAGTATCGAGATCATTAGTAAGCAAAATGAATGAACAAATTACAGCACTTGAAATTTACCATAATCAGTGGACAATCCTGAATTACTTAAAGAACTGTGGCTATTCCACAATCCCCGATATTTGCAGTTACTTGGATGTAGATAGTGTTATCATCACACGTTCGGTCAACAGTATGGAACAGAATAATATGATTAAACAAGTTCCTGGAAAAGATGAACAGGAAAAACGAATCGAATTGACCCCCCGGGGCAAAGAGGTACATACAAAATGTCTAAAGATTGCCGAAAAAATCGAAGGGAAAGCCCTGGAAGGCATTACAGAAGAAGAACAGGAAGTATTTTTCCAGACGGTCCTTAAAATCCTCAATAATATAAGAAACTAAAATGGTATCTTATATCATTGTTGCACACCAAGCTATAGCCATGCCTTTTTTAAAAGTCGGATTCCTGCTTCGATTTCCCTTTCGGTTAAACCACCGTACCCAATCAAAATAGTCGGATCTTTCACATTCTTTGAATGATAAACCGATGTTGGGTGGACTTTAACCCCCACACTGGCAGCCTTTTGAATGAGCTCTGCCTCACTGCTGCCGTTTTCTACTTTTAAAAGAACGTGCAAGCCTGACTTTTCACCGATTACGGCTACACGATCATGGAAGCTCTCTTCAATGGCACTCAGCAGCACCTTATTCTTTTTTCGATAAATCGTTCGCATTTTATTCAGATGGCGTTCCCAATGTCCATTTTTCATAAAAAGACAGAGCGTTTCCTGAATCAGTCTGGAAACGGTCTGTTTGTATCCTATTAACTTCTGCTGATAGCGGCAAGCCAACTCCATGGGTAACACCATAAATCCCACCCTGATTGATGGGATGAGCGACTTTGAAAACGTGCCTAAATAGATGACCCTTCCATTGGTGTCCAACCCCTGCAAGGACGGAATCGGTTTACCGGCATGTCGGAATTCCCCGTCATAATCATCTTCAATAATATAACCCTTTTTTTCCACTGCCCAATTGAGCAATTCCACCCGTCTAGTTATCGGCATGATCATACCGGAAGGAAATTGATGGGAAGGAGTGACATAGGCAACATTCGCTGCACTCCCTTTCAAGGAGTCCACACTCATTCCACTTTCATCCAAGGGTATGTATGCCATATCCGCTCCCTCCAGCCTCAGTACCTCCCTTACCCGATGAAAGCCAGGGTCTTCCAACCCAAATACCCGTTCATTTCCAAGAAGTAACCGCAGCAGATGGATGAAATACTGGGTACCTGCTCCAATGATGATTTGATCAGCCCCGCAGCGAACTCCTCTTGATTGAAATAGATAGGATGAAATCTCAGCCCTGAGCCCCCATTCCCCTTGAGGATCACCGCTTATGAACATTTCCCTTTCCTGTAGATACAAAGTATTGTTCAAGCATTTTTTCCACACGGCATGCGGGAAAGAATCCACGTCCACCCGGCCATGGTTGTAATCTATCTCATTTCTTTCATTCGGAGGACACATCATCCCTTCTGTTACAGGCAACGGCTCATTCATATCTGAGATCGGTTCTAAATCGGCTACGTAATAACCTTTCCTTAATTGACTTTCCACATATCCTTCTGCCATCAACTGCTGATAAGCCGTATCCACTGTATTCAGGCCTATCCCTAAATGCAAGGCCAGTTTTCGTTTAGAAGGCAGTTTCATTCCGGCCTGGATTTGCCCATTCTGGATTTCCTTTATAAAGTATTTATACAATTGGACATATAAGGCTTCTTTATTCGTTTTATCTAAGGTTAGAGTGATTTCAAACATTTGGTCCTCCTTCAAACTGGTTCCATAAATTATATCAGCATTGGTCCTTATTGCAGAACCAGAATATTTTTATAATGAAGATATCAATCAAGAGGAGGAAACTATGGAGCATATCGAATTATACGGGAAACACGTGATACTCACCCCGATGCTGGAACGTCATATCGAACCGCTTTACGCCGCTTCCCTGCCATCTGAAATATGGGAATGGAGTGCAACAAAAATTTTGTCATATGAAGAGGCGATCTCCTATGTAAAGGAAGGCATTCGAGCAAGGGAACAGGAACTTCATCATCCATTTGTCGTTATCGATCGGACTGATGATTCGATAGTAGGCAGCACGAGCTTAAGAAATATTCACTTTCATAATCAATCCCTGGAAATCGGCGCGACTTGGTATCATCCCGACAAATGGCGAACAGCCATTAACACAGAATGTAAGTACCTGCTATTGCAGCATGCTTTTGAAAAGTGGCAAATGAAACGGGTTGAATTCAGGACTGACGAATGCAACAATAGATCGCGTGCAGCAATAACCAGGCTCGGCGCCCTTGAAGAAGGCATTTTGAGGATGGAGAAAAAACTGCAAGATGGGAGGATCAGGAACACGGTGGTCTATAGTATTCTTGAGCATGAATGGCCCAGTGTGAAAAGGAATTTGGAAGCTTTTTTGGAAAGGTGAAAATGAGAAAAAGAGTGCCGTTGTTTTGCACTCTTTTTCTCTTGCGCTATTTTTCATCTGAGTCTTTACGAATTTTCGATAAAGAATCCTTTTGCCTTTTCGTTGATCGAATGAATATGAAAACGCCAATCGCAAATAAAAACGGCATAAGTAAAGCAAAAAGAAGATAATCATATCACCAAAGAACAAGTTCAATCCTCCTTAGCATGCGACGCGCACTTTTGTCTGTAAAGCATTTCCGTCAAACTGGATGATCATTGCTTAGTCTAAGCTTTGTGACAAGCGAATCATATCCTGGCACTGAATCCCATTTTCATAAATGGTCTCGGAATAGTTTCTATTAAAAAAATCCCGATCGACCCCAGTGATTCTAAAACCGCATTTTTGGTAAAGGGCAAGCTGCCCTATCCCCGAATTCCCCGTTCCGATTTCAATCATTTTATATCCCTGTACCCTGGCATGGCCTTTGGCGTGTTCAATCAATTGCCTGCCGATTCCCCTTCCATGGTGCCGTTCATCGACTGCGATGTTCATTATCTCTATCAGTTCCGGGCCTTTTTGCAGTAAAACATAAACACCGATCATTCGCTTATCACTCACGGCAACAAAGCACGTTCCGCTCTCCAAATATTCCTCGACCAATTCCCTTGAAGGATCTGCCAAAAGCAATAAATGCATCGGGGGTGGCTCATCCTTGAATAATTCCCTTATCTCCATCATCATCCAAACCCTTCTCAGTTTAATTCTTCTACAAGAAGTTCAACCAATTCCGATGCAGGAAGTTCCCTGCTCAACTTATATCCCTGTCCTGCCCACAAAGCCATCAATTCAGGATTGTTTTTTTGTCCAGCCGCTTTTCGCATTTGTTTTGTCATGTGATGGACAAAAGGATAGGCGACGGGTGCAACGCTATCATATTCCGTTATAAAGTGATTCACCAACCCGCGTGCCCTCCGGCCGCTGAAGGCTCGGGTAATAGAGGTTTGAGTAAATCGTGGATTTCCCAGCGCCGCCTTATGGACCGGACTTGCCCCGCTTTCGGGACAGCGAAGGAAAGCGGTTCCCAATTGCGCCGCTGTTGCTCCCGCTTCGAGCACGGCCGCGATATCCTTTCCATGCATCAGTCCGCCCGCGGCAATGATCGGTAAGTCCAGTTCATCTTTTATCATCCGTATCAATACTAAAAGACCATAATCATCTTCTGTGCGGTTATCAAAGCTGGCCCGGTGCCCCCCTGCTTCAAACCCCTGTACACATAGAACATCGGCGCCTGCTCCCGCCGCCTTTTTTGCTTCCTGAAGGTTGGTTACTGTCACGGCTATAAGGGAACCGACATCTTGGAGCTCCCTTATTACATCTTCCGTAGGACATCCAAACGTAAAACTGACGACAGCGACCCCAGCCTCCTTCAATACATGTAGTTTATTTCCCCAATCATCGTCATCACTATCGGCTTTTCCAATCTCAGCCCCAACGCTCTCGGCCTCTTTCTCGATCTTTTCACGATAGCCAGATAATATATTTTCATCCACCGCCTCGTTGCCTGGCACAAATACATTCACGCCAAAAGGGCGCTCAGTCAACTGACGGGTCTGCCCAATCTCGTCCTTCATCTCTTCCGCAGTCTTATAGCCAGCTGCGAGAAAGCCCAATCCTCCTGCATTGGATACTGAAGCCGCAAGCTTCGGAGTGGAAGCTCCTCCTGCCATCGGTGCCTGAATGATTGGATATCTCATTAACTCTTTCAACATTCCATACAACTCCTCTTGATTTTTCTTCATGCCCTTATCATTTTTACGTTTTCTTGGTATAATGATTATCTGTAAGAGAAAAGTGTCTAAATGATCACCCTTTATATCTTGCAAATATAAAACATAGGTGGTAAATAAAAAATGGAAACAAAACCATATAGAGTATTACTTTATTATTTGTATGTACCTATCGAGAATCACGAAGAATTCGCAGTCGAGCATCTTGCGGCATGTAAAGCCCTTGAATTGAAAGGCCGTATCTTGGTGGCTTCAGAAGGTATCAACGGAACAGTTTCAGGTACGATCGAACAAACCGACAAATATATGGACATGATGAAAAGCGATCCCCGCTTTGCCGATATCGTGTTTAAAATAGATGAAGCTGAAGGCCATGCTTTCAAAAAAATGCATGTTCGTCCACGCAATGAACTTGTAACGCTTCGCTTGGAAGACGACATCAATCCGAACCAGACGACTGGCAAATACTTGAGCCCGAAGGAGTTCTTCGAGCAAATGCAAGATGAAAACACCATCGTCCTTGATGCCAGAAATGACTATGAATTTGATTTAGGACATTTCAGGGGTGCAATCAAGCCAGAAATCACGAATTTCCGTGAACTTCCGGAATGGGTACGGGAAAATAAAGAAATGTTCGAAGGCAAAAAAATCCTAACGTATTGCACCGGCGGTATCCGCTGTGAGAAATTCTCCGGCTGGCTTGTCGAAGAAGGCTTTGAAGATGTAAGCCAGCTGCATGGCGGCATCGCAACATACGGGAAGGATCCCGAAGTCCAAGGTGAACTATGGGATGGCCAAATGTATGTTTTCGATGAAAGGATTGCCGTACCTATCAATCAAAAGGAACATGTCATTGTCGGACGCGATATTTATTCCGGCGAACCTTGTGAACGCTATGTCAATTGCGCTAATCCTGAATGCAACAAGAAAATCCTTTGCAGCGAAGAGAACGAACACAAACATATGCGCAGCTGTACCCATGAATGCCGAGTGCATCCGCGTAATCGCTATGTAGTCGAGCATAACCTTTCTGAAGAAGAAGTGGCTGAGAGATTACATCTAATCGATAATTCCATTACGGCAAAATAATATTAGCAAACCCGAATCAGTGGACAAGATCCCTGTTCGGGTTTTTTTATCGATTCAAACCAAACCTTATTTTTCTATATTAAACCTATGTCTTGGACTTCATTCCACTGCAAGAATTAACTATGATCTTTTTTAATACTACTGCTTCTTTTGCAATATTACTTACATTCTTACTTCTATATCACAATAGAAAAAACCTTCTTAATTCGTAAAAAGAATGGTTTCAGCTTTTAGATTTTAGCTGCCTGTAGTCCTACCTTCAATGAAAAGAGCGATTCCTCTTTAGAGGAATCGCTCTTACTTCATTAATTTTATTTTGCCTCTGCACTTACAACAATCCCGCAAGCTTGCCTATCGCCTGCATCACCAGTTTTCAAAGTATCTGCATCCGGTCCTTTTTCTCCATTGGCTTCATAGCGGTCAGGAATATTGGCAAAGTTGTCTGGATTCGCATGAACGATTACAGCCAGCTCTTCTTTCTTCAGTTGGTCTATTGTCATGTTATCCAATGTTGCCGTATATTTTGCTGTCCCATCTTCTTTTACATATAAAGGAGGCATATCACCTGCATGCTTAGAATGTGTTTCGTCAGTTGGATTGAAGTGTCCTCCCGCTGTAGTGAAAGGGCCTTCCTTGGCATCCGCCTCACATGCTGCGTTTTCGTGAACATGAAATCCATGATAGCCTGGCTCAAGGCCCTCCAAAGCGGTCTCGATCACTACAGAATTCTCTTCAGCGGTAAAGTTCACCGTCCCAAGTGTATTACCTTCTACATCTTTAACTTCCGCTTTCACCTGCGGATCAACCTCTGCATCTGTTCCTTGTCCCACTGTAGTCATGTCCTCTGCATTATTATCGGCCTGATTTGAATCATTCGCTGAATTACATCCATACAGTAAAAAGGCAGTACACATAGGCAGTATAAGTTTTTGTTTATAGTTCATGATAAATTCCCTCACTCTCTTATATGTATTTCCTCTTATTACTTTCCACTATTATGGAAGAATAAACAGAAAGAGGGATAAATAGGAAAATAGATTGCACCAGTGAGAGTGAACACCTTACTAAATTCACAGACAAGGATTTTACAATATAGCTTAATGGGCTCATATTTTACAAAGTGATGACCCCGAAAGCAATGGCTGCAATCGTCATGATGATAGTTGTCCCAAACGCCCATTTAAACAGGAATTTTTGGTGATCCCCAAAATCCACGCCTACAAGGCCAATCAATATGAATGTTGCAGGCACCAATGGCGATAAGGGGAACCCTGCGGTCGAATGACCTAATAAAGCCGCCCTTCCGATCTCTACAGGAGCAATACCGAAGTTCGATGCCGTTTCACTTATTATTGGCAGAATGCCAAAGTAATAGGCATCAGGTGAAAAAATGAACCCCATCGGAATGCTTGTCAGCGCTACCACCAGTGGCAAATGTGCCCCGAGCCACTCCGGAATTACGGTTACGATTGAAGCAGCCATCGAGTCCATCATCTTTGTTTCTGTGAATACACCCGTAAAAATCCCTGCAGCGAAAATGAGTGTACAGATCATCACAAAACTATTGGCATGACTTAAAATTCTTTCCTGCTGTTCTTTTGGGTTCGGAAAGTTAACGAATAGTGCAATCGCAAAAGCGGAGGCAAATAAGATTTGTATCGGCAGCACTTCCATCACCAGCAAAACCATCAGTAAAATCGTCAAGAACCAATTAAACCAAAAAAGCTTGGATATTCCTTGAGGTGCGGTTTCAACAGCTGCAGCCTGTTCGCTCATACCAGGTTGCATGTTCGTTTCCAGGGAGCTGACTCCCAATCTCTCCCTTTCCTTTTTGCCAAGCACATATGCCGAAAAAAGCGTCCATAAAAGACCGCAGATCATGACCGGTATGAGAGGAATGAATAACTCCGATACTTCAACCTGAAGGCTCGCGGCCGCCCTGACCAAAGGACCTCCCCAAGGGATCATATTCATGACACCAGCGGCTAAACCAACGACACAGGCCAATACGAGCCTGTTCATCCCTAATTTGATATAAAGCGGCAGCATGGCTGAAACGGTGATCATGAATGTAGAAGATCCGTCTCCGTCCAAACCTACCAAAATGGTTATTATGGCGGTTGCCATGACAACCTTTAGCGGGTCTCCTTTTACAAAACTCAGTATTTTAGCGATCATGGGCTCGAATAAACCAACGTCAATCATTAAACCAAAGTATAGAATAGCAAAAACGATCATGACTGCTGTTGGTGTCACCTTTAAAATACCGGCAACCATCATATCTCCCATTTCCGAAGCAAACCCACCAATCAGACCAAAGGCTATCGCCGTGAAGATAAAAGCTACAACCACTGACAAGCGCTTTGTGATGACTAAGACAAGAAACGTTAAAATCATGCAAAATCCTAAAATCGTTAACATGTTAAAAACTCCTTTAATTGAAAATATGAGAACCTTTAGATTTTTAATTTTTCTGAAAAATCAATATTTTCACATTATAACATTTGCACATTCATTAAAAAACCAGTAAAACAAATTCGTTTAATAAATTAGTTAAATTCTGTATACTATTATTTAGGAACCCGAAGTTTTTTCGGAGGAAAGAAGTGTTGTATGTAAAATGAACGCTCATAAAATAGCTAAACGGAATCTTTTCATCATGTGGTTCGCCAATTTCTTCATAGGCGGGAGCATGACGATGGTTCTTCCATTCATATCCTTATACATTGGTACATTCGGAGATTACTCGACTCAATATATCCAGCATTGGTCCGGATGGACTTTTGGAATCACTTTCGTGACAGCCTTTTTATTTTCCCCCATTTGGGGACGGATTGGTGACCGGTATGGCAGAAAGAAAATCTTGATTGCCTGCGCCTTTGGGATGGGTCTGTCCATCTTCCTGATGGGATTCGTCGAAAATGTTTGGCAGCTATTCGTCTTAAGGATGTTCACAGGAATATTCACTGGCTTCATTTCCATGTCACAGGCCTTCATATCAACGCAGACACCAAAAGAAATTGCCGGACGTGTACTGGGAACCTTACAAACGGGAAATATAACCGGTTCCCTTTTCGGACCATTGCTTGGCGGCGTGCTTGCAGACACACTCGGCTATTCAACCGCCTTTAAATTCACCTCCATCACCATTTTCATCTCTGGACTTCTTGTTTTTGCAACCAAGGAGTACATAATGGAACAGCAGAAGGGAACGAAGTCGAGCTATACAAGCAGGGAGGTTCTTTCGCATATCTTAAGGAACCCCATCTTAGTGAATGTCATGCTCATTTCGACACTTGTCCAAGTTGCCCACTTCAGCATCCAGCCCATTCTTTCTTTATACGTTGGCGAGCTGCATGGAACTTCCAATCTCGGATTTTATTCAGGAATCGCCTTTTCTGCAGCAGGCCTGGGGAATTTATTGATGGCGCGTCACTGGGGCAAGATAGGTGATCGGCATGGTCATGTGAAGATTCTTGTGCTGCTTCTTTTTCTGACAGCTCTTGTCTACTTGCCCGGTGCCTTCATCAATCATTTTTGGCAGCTTGTTTTTGTACGTTTCATACTAGGCATGGCAATAGGCGGCATCATCCCTGTAAGGATTGCCTACATTCGCCAAGAAGCGCCTGTCGCAATGCAGGGGGAAGTGCTTGGGTACAATACGAGCCTGCGCTTTTTAGGCAATATCATCGGACCCGCTATGGGCGGAATGGTTGCTGGTTTCTACGGATTCTCCGCCGTTTTCATAACGACCAGCACTTTACTCCTCATTGCCGGACTTGTCCTCTATTTCGCGATGCACCGCAATCCGGAGTTGGCCAGATCACATTAATCACACTTTGGCAAGAAAGCCTGCTTCCAGATGGAAGCAGGCTTTCTCATGTTTAATGCTCATACAGCTGTAGTGCTGGATACTTTTGGAACTGAATCTCGTTTCGGTCATATTCCGATACAGTCAGTGAGTTAAAGATTTGAAACCGGTAACGTTCATGCCTATCCGTAAACTCCATCCAACCTTAGGTCCCACCCATAAACTGATAAGTATTTTTACTGCACTGCACTTCATCACACATTAGGTTTTATGTTAAGATTATTATAGGCAAATTTTATGAAAGTAAAAGACGCAAAGCCACGGGCCTAAACCAACAACTAGTTGTCATGGCAGCCGGGCTGCCACGATTTTTCTTGAATGGATCACTTTATTATCAATTTCTTGCCCCTTTTTAATTTGCCTAAAATTAAAACAAGGAGGGTTATATATGTTCTTTCCAACCATTTATTCAGCTACTACGGATGAGAGACACATAGTTAAAGATAAAAATACTTGTGCATGCGGCACAAGATATAATGTATTCGCAATGTTGTCCAGAAGCGACCTTCGAAAGATCAGGTTCAAGCATTATAAAGAAGTGACATGTCCTAAATGTAAATCCAGCATTGATAAGGGTTAGCCCCTTAACAATGGAATGAGGTTCCTTACTTTTTAACCCTCACCACTTCCTTGTATAAAAAAAGGAATATATAGTTCCGGTAAAAAACACTCAATTACCTCATGCCCAATTATACTGACACAGTTAAAGCACTATCATTTTTCATTATATGAATAGTAAATGTACGGTCGGCCTATAACTGGCTCGATTGATAAATCATCATGTGGTTTATAAGAAATCATTAGATTCTATCGCGTATCACTACCTTCTAAAGCCCATGTCTGGACTGTCATGAACCGGTTCCAATCGTTGGGGCAAAGCGTGTAGGAGCCCATTATGTCAAAAATGGCCAAGCCACTTTTTCGGAAATCCATTTCGATTGACATTATTACATGCATGCCCTGTATGCAAACATACTAAATGATCCAGCTTTCTAGTGGTACCGCCTCCCTCCATATATAATCGGCTGTTATAAGATAATGATATATCCCTCCCAATACGAAGGTACGAGTTTATTTGCCACTCAACCGGTAATCTTCATATCATCCCTTTTAGTCATTCATTTTTTGGAGACCCTACCGAAGGTCAATAGACAGTTTTCCGATTCATCCCATAGATGAATCGAGGCTTCTTCAGCCTTGGTTCCCTTACAAGATGGCTCAAGCACCTCTTGTATCAATTCTTCCCGCTTTAGGCATTTTACCTTCATTCAATTAGAAATGAATAGCCCTCGATTTGTCGTTTATATTATCCATATAGATAGAAAGAAGGGCTCATGCTATAATTTAGTGCGTTAAAAATAGAAATTTAACACACATATATAAAAGAAAGAAGGAGTGTTTCTTTGAATACATCTGCATACAAACAGGAATGGTTCGGCAACGTTAGAGGAGATGTCCTATCGGGAATTGTCGTTGCCTTGGCATTGATTCCGGAGGCGATTGCCTTTTCGATCATTGCTGGCGTTGACCCAATGGTTGGTCTATATGCCTCATTCTGCATTGCCATTGTCATCTCTTTCGTCGGCGGGAGGCCGGGAATGATATCGGCTGCCACTGGCGCAATGGCACTCGTCATGGTCGACCTTGTTAAAGATCATGGCTTGAACTATTTACTTGCTGCAACAATATTGACTGGTTTGCTGCAAATTTTACTAGGGGTCTTAAAAATCGGGAAATTAATGAAGTTCATCCCGAAACCGGTCATGACTGGTTTTGTGAATTCTTTAGCCATCTTGATTTTCACGGCACAGCTTACCCATTTCGTGGGCGAAACGTGGATCATGTATGTCATGACAGCCGTTTCATTAGCAATCATTTATCTTTTTCCGCTGATCACGAAAGTCATACCTTCACCACTTGTCGCCATCATATTCATGACGGTCGTTGCAGTTACCACAGGGGCTACGGTGCGGACGGTTGGGGATATGGGGCAATTGACCGAAGCGCTCCCGATGTTCATGCTTCCAGACATCCCTTTGACCTTCGAAACTTTGGCGATCATTTTCCCTTATTCCATTGCCCTTGCGTTTGTTGGGCTGCTTGAATCGTTATTGACAGCTCAAATTGTCGATGAGATGACTGACACGGACAGTAATAAAAATAGGGAAGCCAAGGGCCAGGGGATTTCGAATATAATCGCCGGATGTTTTGGAGGCATGGCAGGATGTGCGATGATTGGCCAATCCGGTATCAACATTAAATCAGGTGGAAGGGGCCGGCTCTCGACATTTGTAGCGGGAGCATTCCTTATGGTATTAATCGTGGTATTGAATGATGTCCTTATTAAAATACCGATGGCTGCACTTGTCGCAGTCATGATCATGGTTTCAATCGGGACATTTGACTGGTCTTCCCTAAAGAGGCTCACTAAAGCTCCTAAGTCGGATGCAGCCGTGATGATCGTGACGGTCCTCATTGTTCTTTATACACATGACTTATCAAAAGGGGTATTTGCCGGAGTGCTTTTGAGCATGATTTTCTTCTCGGCTAAAATTTCTAAAGTGGCAGCAGAGAAAAAGGAAGATATCCAGGCTAAGAAAATCACTTATCGTATCAGCGGACAAATATTTTTTGCTTCTGTCCAGGACTTTGTTTCGAAGTTTGACTTCAAGGAAAAAGCCGATGCAATCGTCATCGACTTCTCCCATTCCAAGATCTGGGATGCTTCAGCAGTCGGTGCTGTTGATACGGTTATCCTTAAATATCAGCTTCTGGGAATACCTGTCCAAGTCCAAGGGCTCGATGAAGAAAGTTCGTCATTGCTTGAAAAACTCGCCACCTCAGAAAGTAAAATATCTTGAAGAAGTAACATTCTGCTGAATAGAAACTTTTCAAACCGACAAAATAGATAATATGAATCATTTCCTTTTGAAAGGAGCGAAAAGCATGACACCCGAGCAGGATTATACAGCAGCAAATCTGTCACCGGATTTATTGAATGAACTGAAAAGCTTTGAAAGCAAACTAGGCGAGGAAGCCAATAAAGAATTGATTGTCATCGCCTATGAAAAAGAAAAGGAAGCCTTGAATTAAGAAAAAAGACTCAAACATCCTTAATGGATGGTTGAGTCTTTTTTTGCATGTACAGTAAAAGGATGCCCAAATAATGAGCATCCCTTTTCCTTTATTACTTGCTGAATACATCCGTTAAGACCGGCACGATTTGTTTTTTACGCGATACAACGCCTTCTAAGACGGCGATGTTGTTGTTTAATGAAACGTCGTATGCTTTTTCCACTGCATAAGCCGCTTTACCAAGAGCCAAGGCAACAGAATCATTAGTCAAGATATCCGTTACGACGAATAGGAATAAGTCCAATTCCTTGACAGCGATTACCGCTTCAATCGCCGCTTCCAATTCAGCTTGCTTAGCAAGGACTTCGTTTGGATCCACAGCATTTACTTGTGCAATCTCCACTTTAGCCAATCCCATGGAAAATTCCTTTGCATCAAGTGTGATGAGCTGGGCGATCGTTTTGTCGCTCAAGTCAGCTCCCGCCTTCAACATTTCCAAGCCATATGTTTCAGCGTCGACTCCCGCAATGGCAGCCAATTCCATAGCTGCTGCAACGTCTTGCTCCGTGCATGTAGGTGATTTGAACAATAAAGAATCGGAAATGATGGCAGACAGCATAAGACCTGCGATTGCTTTAGGAACTTCAATGCCGTTTTCTTTATAAATTTTATTTAAAATGGTTGCCGTACAGCCAACTGGTTCCGCACGGTAATATAAAGGATCGCTCGTTTCGAAGTTAGCGATACGGTGGTGGTCAATAACTTCCAACACACGGACTTGGTCAATATCTTCAGCACTTTGCTGGCGTTCGTTATGATCGACCAAGATTACGCCATCAGCTTCCCCTGCAACTTTTTCCACAAGACGGGGAGCATCGAATTTGAATTGGTCCAATGCATATTGAGTTTCACCATTCACTTCACCCAGACGAACTGGTTCAGCGTTGATACCTAACTGCTTTTTCAGATCTGCATAAGCGATTGCTGAACAGATTGTGTCTGTATCCGGGTTTTTATGTCCAAAAACTAATACTTTTTCCAAGATTTTATCCCCTTTTTCATAAATATTTTTCCGCGAATCCCCTCACCGCAATAAGGGAGAGCCACCTTTACTAGACACTTTATTTTAACACAAAATCCCGTAAAATCAGCGCTTGAATTATCCATTCCCCAATAAAATCTTTCATTCCTTCACCCTCTGCCATCACTTTGTCAATAGATAAGGGTTGGTTTTTTTCAAATATATTAGTTGAATTATCATCGTATATGGCTTACGATAATATAAGCAGAAATACTAGATATTGATTACATAATCTATACCAATAACTATATATAGAATTTTTATAATCCAAGGTGCCAGTGATGGCTGAAAAGGGAATCCGGTGTAAACCCGGAACTGTCCCCGCAACTGTAAATGTGACGAAATGAGAAACCCACTGTATAGCTCTCTATACGGGAAGGACTCAAAGTAGGATGATCATGAGTCAGGAGACCTGCCTTGAATTTTTCACGTTTCTTATTCTTCGGGGATTGAGATGATGAAACGATAGTATAACGGCTATTTTTTCATGGCTCTTTTATTCTATCGTTTGATCCGCTCAATTCTTTGGGCGGTTTTTTTATTTTAGCGGAAGTTAACAAGGAGGATTATTAATGACTCAAACATATAACTATACCATAAGTGAAAATGAAACAGAAAAGAAATCCATCCAGCTTGAGATGTTATCGAAGGAATTCGAAGGCCGTCTCGATATGGAAAAGTTCAAAAAGCGTTTTACAAAATGGCTTGATCGCAAAAGTGACTCAACCGAAGAACAGGCATCAAAAAAACTGATTCAGCTCGCTCTTGAGGGTGTGGATATCGATGCTCCGGATTGGACATTCGTTGCTGCAGCAGAACTGTTGAATACAATGTATAGGGATGCACAAGCCAATCGTGGTTATGCAGGCAAGAGTTATGGCCCATTCTATGAGCTGATCACAGAGCTCTCCCAGCTTTCGGAAGGTCAGCGTTATCCAATTTACAAGCCAGAACTGCTATCTTCATATACAAAAGCGGAAATTGAGGAATTGGGCTCGGTGATCGACCCGGAAAAAGATAAATTATTCTCATACATAGGCATCTACTTATTGAACGACCGCTATCTGGCCCGCCCAAAAAAGGACAAGGTCTACGAACTGCCGCAAGAACGTTTCATGATCATCGCGATGGAAATCATGCGAATGGAAAAAACGGAGCATCGCCTGCAACTTATAAAAGAAGCATACTGGGCCATGTCCAACCTTTATATGACTGTTGCGACTCCTACACTCTCCAATGCTGGGAAAACACATGGACAGTTAAGCTCTTGCTTTATCGACGCGATTGAAGATTCCATTGATGGCATCTATCTATCAAACTACGATGCAGCAAAAGTATCTAAATTCGGCGGCGGTGTCGGCCTTTACGTTGGTAAGGTTCGCTCGCTTGGTTCTGATATCCGGGGTTTCTCTGGAAATAGTTCCGGCACGACGCCCTGGATTCGACTATTCAACCAGACAGCTGTAAGTGTCGATCAATTGGGTCAACGTAAAGGTGCCATCGCGATTTACTTGGATGCCTGGCATAAAGATATCATGAGCTTCCTCGATTTGAAGACACAAAACGGGGATGACAGATTAAAAGCCCATGATATATTTACAGGCGTTTGCATACCGGATTTATTCATGGAGGCTGTACGCGACAGAAAAGAATGGTATCTTTTCGATCCGCATACCGTCAAGCAAACCCTTGGATTTTCACTTGAAGATCTTTATGACGAGAAGAAAGGCGAAGGAAGCTTCAGGAAACATTATGCACTTGCTGTCGAGGCCGCAGAAAATGGCACGCTTCCAAACTACAGCTTTGAAAAAATCAATGCGATGGACATCATGAAAAGCATCATGATTTCTCAATTAGAAGAAGGCGTACCGTATATGTTCTACCGCGATGAAGTGAATCGGAAGAATCCCAATAAACATAAAGGTATGATTTATTGTTCCAACCTTTGTACGGAGATTGCCCAAAACCTAAGCCCTTCGACGATCACGGATGAATATGAAACAGAAGATGGAGATGTTGTTGTGGTTCGTAAAAGCGGCGATTTCGTTGTCTGCAACCTTTCATCCATTAACTTGCCACGGGCGGTGGGCAGCGATGTTTTGGAAAGATTGATTCCCATTCAGATCCGTATGCTGGACAATGTCATTGATGTGAATAATCTTCCTGTCAAACAAGCATCCATCTCGAACAAACGTTACCGGGCAATTGGTTTAGGAACGTTTGGATGGCATCATTTACTTGCCACACAGAATATTTATTGGGAATCCGATGAGGCTGTTCAATATGCCGATGCTTTATACGAAAAGATCGCTTACTTAACAATCAAGGCATCCAACGAATTGGCCAAGGAAAAAGGATCATACCCATATTTTGAAGGATCTGATTGGCATACAGGGGACTATTTCGAACTCCGTGACTATATAGATCAAAAATGGATGGATTTAAAAGCAGACGTACAGGAACACGGAACCCGTAATGGATATTTAATGGCGATTGCCCCCAATTCATCGACAGCCAAAATCGGTAATTCCACGGATGGCATCGACCCTTTGTATGAAATTGAATTTTACGAAGAAAAGAAAAACTTCAAATTCAAGGTGACCGCACCAGGCTTGACGCCAAATACGTATGAATATTATAAAAAGACGCGATTCAATTTGGACCAACTGGAAAGCATCAGGCAAAATGCAGCCCGACAACGCCATATTGACCAAGCAATCAGCTTTAATCTGTATGTACACAATACAATCAAAGCGAAGGTCCTGTTGGATATACATTTAACGGCATGGGAAAGCGGGTTGAAATCAACGTATTATGTTCGTTCGACTTCTTCCGAATATGACAATGCCTGCGAAAGCTGTTCAAGTTAACGACAATCATGACCCAGTAATCTATTCTTAAAGGAGTTTTCACGAATGACCAATCATATCAAAAAAATTCGGATGCTCGAACCGACGCATCCAACCAAGGCAACCGGTGTTTTCAAAGGAGAAGCTTCAGGCTTCCTCCTTTGGAACGATATTCAGTATGAAAAATTCTATGATACCTATACACAGCTCATCAATAACTTTTGGAAGCCTTCGAGCGTGAACATGATTCAGGATAAAAAGCAGTGGGGCGAATTGGATGAAGATATCCAGGATGCATTTCTCGATATCCTTACGATGATTGCTGGAATGGACAGTCTTCAAACGCCCACATTAGTAGAAATCCTTCGGTACATCAAAGATCCGGCGGCAAAAGCTATCCTGGCCAACATGGCCCAGCAGGAATCGATCCATAATGAGTCTTATTCCTATATCCTTGCTTCCTTGATTCCGGTAGGCAAGCAAAAACAGCTTTTCGACCGCATCAAAGAACATCCTGAAGTGATTAAGCGTAACCAACCGATCGTTGATGCTTATCAAACGTTCGTGGACGATCCCAGCCCACAGCATTTATTCGAGGCACTGATCCATTCAACGAACCTTGAAGGAATTTATTTCTATCTGGCTTTCGCCTTTTATTATAATTTAGGACGGCAAAATCTAATGACCGGATCGGCTACGATGATATCCTATATTCATCGCGATGAAATGGTACATTTCGATTTCATTGGAATGCTCATTCAAATCTTGATGTATGAATATCCTGAGTTAAATAATGAAGAAAACACGAAGTTCATCTATACAACGATTGAAAAAGCAGTCGAACTCGAAAAGGAATGGTCTGAATATATGCTCGAAGATATCCAAACCAAAGCCGATCTTGATTTGGAAGAATTCAATGAGTACATCGAATATATCGCCAACAAACGGTTACGTATGCTAGGCCTTGAAAATTTGTATAAAGAGTATGGCGAGAACCCGATGCCATGGATCAAAACGTTCGATGATGAATCCATCGGACTTACCAAAACCGATTTCTTCGAACAGAAGTCAAGGACATACAGTCAAGTAAATGCCAGCAATGGGTTCGATGAGCTGTAAAGTTGCCATTGTCTATCATTCTGCCGGCGGCAATACAAAAGCGCTTGCTGAAGCCCTCGCTTCCCTTTTACCTGAAGCTGGACTATATCGAATGAATGAATTCGATTCACGTACATTGCCAGATTACGATGCATTGATCGTCGGCACCTATACATGGGGCAATGGGGAGCTTCCCGCTAAATCAGCAGCCCTTTATAAAGAACTGGAACAGTTGCCTATTGCTCATCTGAAAACGGGAGTCTTCGGCACTGGTGAAACCAACTATAATCATTTTTGTGGGGCGGTCGATCATTTCCGGGACATGTTATTTGCCAAGAGCCAGTTATTGGTGACATTGAAGATAGAACAGATGTATCAAGAATCAGACTTGCCCAGACTTCAAAAGTTCGCCTCGCTATTCCAGAACTGACTGAAAGGGGATATGCATGCTCGCATATCCCCTTTCAGTGTTTAAAAAACTTGGCTCCCTCTATCATAGCAGCCGTAAGCATGGAGTATAATGGAAGAAAAAAGGAGATAATATCCAATGACTGAAAATATAACACAGTTCCTTCCTATCCTTTTTATGCTAGTGCTTGTAGTATTCGTTATATTCATCGTCTTTTTCCTGTCAGGGCATTTTAATCGTTCTAAACGGATCGAAGAAAAATTGGACAAAGCATTAAAGGAAATCGCCGAAATAAAAGAAAAATAAAAAGACTCCAAGTTCGGAGTCTTTTTTTTATATGCGTTCAATTATTTTTGAACGTTAGCTGCTTGTGGTCCACGAGCGCCTTGCTCGATTTCGAAAGAAACTTCTTGGCCTTCTTCAAGCGTTTTGAAGCCTTCTCCTTGGATAGCTGAGAAATGTACGAATACATCGTCTTGGCCTTCAACTTCGATGAAACCGAAACCTTTTTCTGCGTTAAACCATTTTACTTTACCTTGTACCATGATAGTTCCTCCTGTGTTTGGAAAAATCCATTTTATTACTATTTTTGGTTCTGGATAATGTTTCAAGAGGAATCCTATTACAGTAAATCCTTCTATCAAACTTTTCCGAACAAAAATAATTACTCATATTATATCATGGGAAATCCTAAAAAAACAAGATTATCGCAGTAAATCAACCGACAAATTATCCTAAAATTCTACATATTCCTCTTCTTGCTTTGTCGGAAGCCTTCGTCCAATAAGTAACGCTCCGCCTCTATCGGACTCTCGAAACATTCCTCAAGATTCGACCCTGAATAAACATTCCAAAGCAGGTCTTCCCTTTCAAGTGTAAGCTCTTGCTTTTCAGGGCCAATCCATGCCCCTTCCAACCTAGCGAACTCGTTTTCCTCTTCTTCGAATTCTACCGGAGGTTTTGATAGGTAATCCACGCTTTTTTGAATCAATTCTTTCAAATCCGCTTCATCATAGTCACGTATATTGATAAACCCTTTACGGTCAGTGTCTTTTTTTCTCATATGCCCAGCGTAAACGAATCCATTTCCATTGGGATGCAAGTGCTGAACGACGATTTTTTTCTCTTGGACGCTATCTGGATAATGGAAGTTCACACGTCCCAAAGAAACGTCTTTTCGCTGTAATTCTGGAAAAGTTTCAATGATGCTCAATTTTTCTTCAAATGTTAACAAATTTCTTCCTCATTTCATTAGTTCATATTGTTTGTCGATTATAACATAGACTGATTAGAAACAATAATCCCCCTCTTCCATTATAATGTAATGAAAGGGAGTGATTTGATTGCTCATGACAATTCGGGACCTGGACTCCGATTATGGCCGGCAGCTTTTTAAACTTCAGAAAGAAGCCTATAAGGTGGAAGCGGAAATGATCGGCTTTGCTGATATCCCTCCATTATTGGAAACATATGAACAATTCATTCATTGTCATGAAACGTTTCTATGCTTTTTAAAGGGTGGTACCTTAGCGGGTGCAATATCTTATACAAAAGAAAATGGTCAAATACTGATTTGCCGGATGGTCGTCCATCCTGATTATTTTCGGCAGGGTATCGCGGATGCACTGCTGCATGCTCTTCAATTACCCGACGACTGGGAAAAGATATCCGTTTCGACCGGTAAAATGAACCTGCCTGCACGGAACCTTTACGAAAAAAACGGATTCACCCATAAAGAGGACGTAGAAGCCGCACCTTTCTTTTTCATAAGCATATTCGAGAAACAGCATTCATTTTATGTATGTCACGATAAAAAGCATAATGAATGAAATGACAATGATTATGGCAACCCATAGCCAGGCTAATGTCATATTCCCGGAGTCCATGGCGATATAAATCGCCGTCGGTATGGTTTGTGTCTGTCCGGGAATGTTTCCGGCAAACATGAGTGTGGCCCCGAATTCCCCCAATGCACGCGCAGAACTCAAGATGGCACCAGTGACGATGGATTTGACCGCCAATGGAAGGGATACATTCAGGAATAATCTCCACTCGCCGGCCCCGTCAACCCTTGCTGCATTTTCGATTTCTTCATCTATACCTTCAAAGCCCGTTTTAGCGGATTGGTACATAAGCGGAAACGCTACCACGGTAGATGCAATGACCGCCGCCCACCACGTGAACATCAGTGGCTGATCAAAAACCCTTTCAATCAATTGTCCCGGCATTCCACTCTTGCCAAAAATCACAATCAATAAAAACCCCACGACGGAAGGCGGCAAAACAAGCGGCAATAAAAACGCTGTTTCCAACAGGACTCTTCCCTTGAATTTCTTTTTAGCCATCATTCGCGCTAGGATAATTCCTAAAACGAAAACAAGGATACCCGATAGTCCCGCTACTTGTATCGATAGCCTGACTGGTGACCAAAAATCCCCTGTCATGATACCATCCGCACATCACAGTTAAATAACGGCCTATGCAGGTCCTTTTTCGGCATCATTACCCAAACCGTTTCTTTTTCATTAAAGGCAGATTCCATTTCATTTTCTCCCTTTCTTTTTTAAAATAACATTTAAGTTTATTTTTCTTGACATCTTGCTGACACAAAGGAACGTTAAAGTAAGAGTATCACAAATATAAAAATAATTTCATTCCAATAAACTTGAAAACTTTGAAGGAGTCGATTTTAATGGTAACAATTTATACTACCCCAAGCAGTTTAGCCTGTCGTAAAGCAAAAGCTTGGCTTAAGAAGAACGAAATTTCCTTTAATGAACGTAACCTATATTCCCAACCACTTTCTATAGAAGAAATAAAAGAGATTTTACGTAAAACGGAAGGCGGGACAGATGAAATCATCTCAACCCGTTCCAAAAAATTCAAAAGCCTGAATATCGATATAAATAATACACCACTTAATGATCTTTGCAAGCTTATTCAAGATAACCCGGATTTACTTCGCCGGCCAATCATTTTCGACCATAAGAACTTGCATGCAGGATATAATGAAGAAGAAATGGGACGCTTCCTTCCAAGGAAGGTCCGTCATGTACAATTATGGCGTGCAATCAGCCAATTGGCTTAATCAGTTAACATTCTGCATAATAAGAGGGTTGTCCATTACATCGGACAACCCTTTTTTATATCTTATCCCCTTTCTCTATGACAATCGTGAAGGTGGTGCCTTGTTCATCGCTATCCTTAAGCACAAGATCTCCCTTTTGCGCTTTTGCGAGCATCTTACTGAATGGCAGTCCCAAACCTAACCCACGTACCTTCAGCTTTTTGTTTTCACCTCGATAAAATGGTTCGAACACATATTGCTGTTCATGTTTCGGAATCCCCCGCCCGCTGTCCAGTACATCAATGCAGATCCGTTCTTCATCCTTTTCATAAAGGTGAATCGCTATTTTCCCTTTGCCGTCAAGTGCATGTCTGGCATTATTCAAAAGGTTAATGACGATTTGCTGCATCCGCAATGAATCAATTTGACCAAAGACCGGTTCATCAGGAACTTTTATCTCAAAAGCGAACGCTTGATCATCATCCTGGGTCACCTGCCAGCGATAGGCGATTTCCTTGATGAATATATTGATATTCTCTTTTTGTACCCGGATTTTAAAAGCGCCTGCCGATATGGCATTATAATTGAGTAAATCCTCTATCATACCTTGTAATCGCTGAGTTTCCTTTAAGGAAATATCGAGGAATTCCTTACTTTGCTCTCCCTTAACGACATCGTCCTTAACCGCTTGTATCAGTCCGCTAATGGAAGTTACTGGTGTTTTCAAATCATGGGTTACGCCTGCAAGCAATTCAGCCCGCAACTTCTCCATGACCTTCAATCGATTGGTCATTTCCTTAAATGATTCTATCAGTTCATAAATTTCTTCTTCCTTGATTTCCTCTTCCTCTTTGAAATGGATATCATAGTTGCCTTCACGAACCTGGACAGCGGCGTTAGCTACGTCTTGGATGGGGCGCGAAATTTGCCTGGAAAGAAAATAAATGACTCCCGTCCCCAGAATCAGAAGGCCTCCAATCATGATCGCCAACAAGCCATGGTCTTGGTTGATTTCCTTCAATGCCCCTTCTTCCTGGGCAATGACCACCCAGCCTCTCGTCTCATCGTTAAAAGTAATGGGGGATTTTACGACATATACTTTGTTGTCTGAAATCTTGACCTTCTGGACTAACTCCGTATTTTTCATGATGACGTCCGGGAGTTTATTTTCATCCGGATCGATATACAATTGTGGCATCGTATATATGATGGTGGCATCGGGATCGACGATATAGATGATTGGCTGTTGGTTCAGATGGAGGATTTTCTCCCTTTCCTCAACAATTTCCGAAAGGATCGGACCAACGACAATCTGGCCATTTTCCTTAATCGCGCGATCGGATGTTTCATCAGCTAAGTATTTAAGAAGGCTGAGCCTATATTCCAAAGCCGTTTTTTCCATCCACCATAAGGAAAAAACAGACAATAATATCAAACCTGAAATCAAGGTCAATACGTATCTCTTTGTCCAATAGCGTTGTAAAGTGGTTCTTTTTTTAGTTTTCATAGACACTCAATTGATACCCCAATCCACGCAATGTTTTTATTTCCCCCTCAGTTACAGGCCATGCATCTATCGCCTTCCTGATTCGTTTGATCGCCAGGTCCACCGCACGGTCACTGCCGTCATAATCTATGCCCCACACTTGGTCAAGCAGCTGTTCTCTCGTGAAAATTTGATTAGGGTGCTTAGCGAAAAAAACGAGCAGCGACAAATCACGCGGCGTCAAGTTTATCTCTTCCCCATTCAAATGCACCTTATAAGACAGATCATCGATGGTTAAACTCCCAAATTGATGTACATGACCATCTTCCGTAACAACCGATGATGATCTTCTTAAAACGGCATGCACCCGGGCCACGACTTCTTCGGCAACAAAGGGTTTGGAGATGTAATCATCCGCACCTGACTTAAATCCCGATAATCTGTAATCGACATCTGTCAGTGCAGTCAACATGATAACCGGACATGTATCGTCCTCCCGAATTTCCTTCAGTATATCCCAGCCTTCCTTACCAGGAAGCATGACATCAAGCAGGACAAGGTCTGGCTTCGTTTCTTCAAACACCGGAATGGCCTTTAGCCCATCGTAAACTTGGACTACATCAAAACCTTCCCGCTCCAAATATGCTTTCAATACCATCGATATGGCAATTTCATCTTCTACTACAAGAATTTTCTTCATTGACGGATTCCTCCTTACTGAATTATAGTGGAATCATTTTATATATGCTAACTATTAAAAAGACCAAGCATTTTCCCTCAATCTTACCATTTTTATGTGTCAGGATTATGTTCGCAGTAAAATTAGCCGATGTTTTCACATAATAACCTTGTGTAAGTGATCTCGATTCATTTTAACAGGAATGCTTCTGCATGGTCGTAATGATCATCCAGAAAATACACTCTTAAGAGGCTGGCTCTAAACTGAGCCAGCCCTTTTCAATTACATGTCTCGTGTGGATTCGGACAACCCGCTTCCTGTCTTTCCACTTGGATCGTGCTATGTTCAATTCCAAACTGATTATGAAGTAGTTTTTGCGCTTCTGCTAAAACGGAATCGTGATTACCGTTCTCATCTATGACAGCATGGCAGCTCATTGTCAAAAAGCCAGAGGTGATCGTCCAGATATGAAGATCATGGACATCTGATACACCATCCAATTCCATCAAGGATGCTTTCACTGCATCCATATCGACTTGGTCTGGTGTGCCCTCCATCAAGATATGGAAAGAATCCCTCACTACCCTAAAACCGCTGATAATGATTAAAATCGCGACTATGACGCTCGCAATCGGATCTGCAATTCCCCAATCGAAAAAATAAATCAAGAGTGCGGCAGCAATGGCACCCACCGATCCAAGCATATCACCAATGACATGTAAAAAGGCACTCCGTACATTCAAATTGTCTTCCTTATCTCCGCTCATTAAAATCCAGGCCGCAATGATATTAACAAGTAAGCCGATGATTGAAATCATTAGCATTCCCAAGCTTTGCACCTCAGGGGGATCCAGGAACCTCTTAATTGCCTCGACGAAAATGAATACGGATATGACGATCAAGGTCAATCCATTCAAACAAGCAGCAATGATTTCAAACCGTTTATATCCAAACGATTTGGACGATGTCGCTTTCCTTTCCCCCAACCTTATCGCTGTATAACTAAGCCCTAAAGCTGCTGCATCGCTAAGCATGTGACCTGCATCCGACAGTAAAGCCAGACTATTTGTCAAGAATCCGCCAATGACCTCGACGATCATGAATGTGGAGATTAATAAGAAAGATGCCAACAAGGCTTTTTTATTATTAGAATGGTGGTGGTGTCCGTGCCCATGATCATGGGAGTGACCATGATGATGTCCCATGCCATCCCTCCTCTCGGATTTGAAACTTATATATAGTATGGGATAAATCCAGAATGGTTTCAAATGATTCACTTCCGGGATTCACTGGCGGTAAAAAGAGTGATGGAATCAGGAGGACGTGATCTTTTACGAAAACCCTAAATTCTGGCTTCAGCCATTTCAAAGTAAAAATAAACGCTACAGACATTACCTGCAGCGTTTTTCCCGTTTATCCTTCCTCTTTCATCGTATCATCGACAATGGCGTACAGATCCTTATTAAACAATTCATCATTACAAACAAAACTGTGCCCTTCCATCTCTTCCTGCTCTTGATTTACTACCCGTTCCTTTTCCTTCATGACATACCTCCAGCTTCGTTGAGTTTGCCTATTATCGTATCCACAGGCATGTACCTTTATGCTCAACATTTCCCCATACTTCATCTTTTTTAAACGTCCTAGACCTGCTGGCCGCCATGGAAGGCACGAATAATGAATTCATGCTCTGGGACTTGTAAGCTTTGATACGATGACAGGAACGATGTATTATCATAGGCGACTTTTTCAAGATTTACCTGAATACCGGTATTTTCAATCGCAACAATCGCATAAGGGGCAACTGGTTCACCATTACAGCCAAGAGAACCAGGGTTCAGGAATATCGTTCGGTCATTTTTAAAAAGGTGGATGGGATGATGATGTCCAAATCCGATTAAATCGTGATGCTGATCTTTGAAAAGCGTTTCTAAGTTACTTAAACTCGGTTCAACGATTTTACTAAATGGATTTTGGCTTATGTGCTCATCCAATTTCTTCGATTCCATGTGATAATGGGTGAAGTAAACGGAGTGATCATTAATGATATGATGTATGGTCCGAGGCAATTTTTCCAATTCATTTATGAATTTCCTATGCATCCTTTCAGCTATCCATTCATGATGCTCCTTAACATGAATATGACCGTCCGGATGCGGCTCCCCGTTAATGATGGCCAGGACAGCTTCATCATGATTTCCAGTTATCATCGATACATCATTTCTTGAAAATAAAAGTTCAAGGACTTCATTAGTATCCGGACCAATCCCGACCATATCTCCCAAACAATAGAGACGATCTATATCTCCCCTTTGATCAATATCCCTAAGAACGGCTTTCAACGCTGAAGCATTACCATGCACATCCGTAATAATGGCAACTTTCATGAGTTAGTTCAGCTCCCTTCCCCCACAATCCACATGGTATATTATAACATTTAAAACAAAATCAAAAAAATATTCGGGCTTATTCCCTTGATTTTGCCCACGCCCATTTTTTATGAATAAGCAAACACTTCGGCCTAGAATACATAGTATGAAGTATTCCCGGTAAAGATGTTTTGCTAGGTATGTAATTCATAATATGTATGAGGAGGAAATCAAATGGGTGGAAATGGTAACGAATGTTGTGGCGGCGGTGGCGGCTGCGGCGGTTTCGATAACGGATTTGCATTGCTGATCGTATTATTCATCTTGTTGATCATCATCGGATGCAGTTGGGGATTCGGCGGCGGCGGCTTCGGTGGATGCTGCTAATATACTAAATCAAAAAGGCGCCTGAGCATGGCGCCTTCTTTGTTATGAATTGACTTTTATTTTTTCTCTTTGCTTTTGTTTTCGAGTCTTCATAATGAACCAAATGACTATAAGTGCAATAGGGATAAGCAAGAAATTCGCATATTGTGAAAAGATGGCTCCCGCCTGCTCCCATCTAGGTCCTAACTTAAACCCTAAATAAACATAAACGCTTGTAACAGGAAGCATCGCCATATAAGTATATAATATGAATTTCCAAATATTCATTTTCAATATTCCGCATGGCAGCGACACGGCGGTACGTATACCTGGTACAAACCGTCCAAAGAAGGCAATTCCCCCACCATACCTTTCAAAGAAGCGGTCAGCTTTGTTCAGCTGCTCATCTTTGATCAAAAAGTATTTTCCGAACTTTAATACAAGCGGTCTCCCGCCATACTTGCCTAAGGCATAAAGCGTCAATGGGCCCGTTACCCCGCCAAGCGAACCGGCAAGGATAGTCAAGTATAAATTCATATCACCTTGATAAACCCAGTATCCTGCAAGTGGCAAAACTATTTCAGCAGGAATGAATTCAAAAGTCAAAGCTAGCAAAACACCGAAATAAGATAAAGATTTAAACGCTTCAATCATATCCATAATTAAAGTTTCCATTGAGGTTTCCCCTTTTCTAACTTTTATTACATATAAAAAGGGGTGCTCCAAGATGAATGCGGGCACCCATGATGTCAAAAAGGACATTGTCCATTGTATCACAAGTTAACCCGCATTTTTCTATAATGTTATCCTAAAACAGTGTTCTTATGGAGTCCATATTTTGTTATCGGGCTATTCACTATAGAACTACGCTTGTAAAAAGAACGATAATAGAATATCAGATGTCCCGAAACGAAAAAAACTTGAGGACGAATTGACCTCAAGCATTCGTTATAGTTAAACAAGTGAATAGCCCCTAAATGGGTAGAGATGTACCCATGACAAGATCTGTACCCCTCTCAAATCATAAAAGGGGCAGAGAGCCTCCTCAATCCATCTTCCATTTGTTTTTTTGCATCTTTCATCATGCCATCAAGTAATTCCTTTACCGTGGGTATATCGTCAATCAATCCGGCAACCTGGCCGCTGTTCATAAAACCATTGTTAACATCCCCGTTCATCGCGCCATTAATATGATGGACCTCAGAGGTCATTTCACGATAATTCACAGGAGACAGCCCCTGTTTTTCCAAATCAAGGACTTTCTCGGTATATGGATCCTTCAATACCCTTCTGACCTGGCCAAACGTTCTGCCCAAAATTACCGTATCATTGCCCATAGCTTCGATTAGTTTCTGTTTATATGACGGATGGAACGGTGCCTCTTGTGTAGCGATCAGCCTGGTTCCCAATTGGACTCCTGAAGCCCCCAGCATCAATGCCGCTGCCAAACCCTGTCCATTGCCTATTCCGCCAGCTGCCAAAACCGGGAGCGTCACATGCTTGCTGATTTGCGGAATGAGTGTAAAGGTCGTCATTTCCAGGTTCGAGTTGATGCCGGCAGCTTCAAACCCTTCTGCGACCAACACATCAGCCCCTGCTGCTTGCGCTTTTTGCGCGTGCTTGACCGACGCAACGATGGCAATCACTTTTATATTCTTTTTTTGCAATAGCGGAATGAAAGGGGCAGGATTTCCTGCAGATAAGGAAACTACAGGTATTTCATGCTTCAGGACAAGATTCACTAACTCATCTGTATATGGACTAACATTTATTGGAATGTTCAACGCGAAATTGTTATTGGTTTTATCTTTGGTTTCGAGAATGATGGCTTCCACCTGTTCAGGATTCATGGTACCGCACCCTATTGTCCCAAGTCCTCCTGCATTGGATACTGCAGCCGCAAGACTTGCATTGCTTATATTCCCCATGCCGCCTTGTATAATGGGATATTTTATCGCAAAAAGTTCACAAATATATTTCACTTTCATCCCTCCCTGTCAATTTAATGTTATACTATATTCATTAGAAAAACAATTCTGACTTTTCAAAAAGGAGCGAGACTATGATTATTCCATACAATAATAAAAAACCTTCCATTGATGATACTGTTTTCGTGGCACCCGGCGCTCATTTAATCGGTGATGTTTCGATCGGGAAAGACTCGACCATTTGGTTTAATTCCGTACTGCGCGGTGATGAAGATTCAATTACAATAGGAGAAAAATGCAGTATACAAGATAATTCCACCATTCATTTATTCGAAGGATGCCCAGTTGTCATTGAAGACGAAGTGACGGTTGGTCACAATGTCATCCTGCATGGCTGTAAAATAGGCAAACGCTCCATTATCGGTATGGGATCAACGATATTGGATAATGTAGAGATTGGCGAAGAATGCATCGTCGGAGCGAACACATTGATTTCCTCTGGCAAAATCATACCTCCACGTTCACTGGTTATTGGTTCCCCGGGGAAAGTGGTTCGCAGATTGAATGATAAAGATCTTGAATTGATCCAACTTTCAATCGATACATATGTTCAAAAAGGAAAAGACTTCAAAGGGATACTTGATTAATTAAAAGCAAGAGTCGAAAATGATAATGTGAAAAGAGCCTCGGCAAGTCGTAGTTAACGACTGGCTGAAGCTCTTTTTCACTTAATGATCAGTGGATGGTCCTTGGCATCATAGGTTTCATCTTTCCGGCATAAATCATTGTTTTCCTGAAATACGCTTTCAAAAAAACGGCTTGCTGGTTCAGCCAAGACTTGATAATACTGGCTAAATAAAAGAGCAGCATGATTGCCATTCCACTTTGAAGGCAGAAGTTCCTTTGGCAGGCCCGGATCGATAAATAAAAATTTACGGTATTCATGCACCAAGTTCGTTCGTTCCACAAAACAATCAGCATCGGACATTTCGCCCCTGCTAATGATGCTTTGATGAACGATGAATTGTTTGCTGTATTTCTCGATGAATTCTTCATATTTATTTTCAATCTCTTCTAAATGCCAGCTCTTCTCGACAAGCGATTGGTTTTCCTTTGGACCTTTGTACTCCGAAATGAAAAAATCAACATATTCATCTATGTCATATTTCTCGATCAAGCGGTTGATTTGTTTCTCCAAATCATTAGGGGAAATCCAGCAACCACTTGAAAAACTGCCAAACCCGCTCCATAATAATTCTTTACGGAGATCATCTCGTAATTGCCGCTTATCTTCAGGGATCGTGTACATTAAGATACGCCATTTACCGTCCCATTCATTCGGTTTCATCTTATATATGCGGTTGGCCGCTTCATCCATTCTCTGCACACCGCGATCAGTCAAAAAGTAATAGCTTTTATTTCCCTGCTTCTCCGACTGAATCCACCCTTGCTTGACCATTCGTGAAACGGCTACACGAACGCCCTGCTCATTATGGCCGAATTCCTTTAACAAACGAATTAAACTGCCTATCCAGATCTTACTTCCATAGTTACGGATATAATCGCCGTATATCGTAAAAATCATGGATTGTGTATTAGTACCTATCCTTCTCACCTCGTCCTAACATTGTTACTGTTTTCACACGGAAGACATAATAATTATTATATCTTTTTTTAATGAAAGCGCAATATCAATCACCAGTAAACCGTGCTTTTCTCCGTTCACTAAATGCCAGCAGCGCTTCCGATCTGTCTTGAGTCGGGATAGTCAATTCATAGGCTTTACCTTCTATGGCCATTCCGGTTTGCAAGTCCGTATTCATTCCTTGGTCAATCGCATATTTGGCTTGTTTGACTGCAATCGGCCCGTTTTTCATGATATTGGCTGCCAATTCTCCACAAGCTGACATTAGTTGATCCCTTGGCACGACCTTCAAAATGATCCCTAATTGACATGCCTCTTCTGCAGTCAATTTTTTAGCAGTGAAGATCAATTCCTTCGCTTTCATTTCCCCAATCAATCTCGGCAGCCGCTGTGTACCGCCTGCCCCAGGAATAATGGCCCAGCTAGTTTCAGTGAGCCCCATAGAAACACCTTCGGCTGCAATTGCAAAGTCACATGAAAGCATCCATTCAAATCCTCCCCCCAATGCATATCCATTGACGGCAGCTATGGTTGGCTGCGGAAGCCCTGCGATACTATTAAAAACATCACGAATCGCTTTAACGTTCCTTCTTACTTCCGCATCATTCAAAGACTTTCTTTCTTTCAAATCCGCACCCGCGCTGAATGCTTTTTCCCCAGCACCGGTGAAAATGACGACACGGATATTGCCGTCATAATAAACTGCATCGATGACTTCCTGAAGTTCACAAAGTGTCCCATAGTCGAAGCAGTTCAATACGTCGGGCCGATTCACTGTTATATAGCCGATTTGATTTATCACTTCATAAATAACCTTGGACATGAGGCACCTCCCCTTAATTTGTCTCGATATTTTCTATAATGGCCGATATGCCTTGGCCAACGCCTACACACATCGTCGCAAGACCATAGCGTACTTTCCGCTTTTTCATTTCGTGGACAAGTGTTGTTAAAATACGCGCCCCGCTTGCACCGAGGGGATGGCCAAACGCTATTGCCCCGCCATTGACATTCACTTTCTCCTGATCCAATTTCAACTGGCGGATGCACTCCAAGGATTGGGAAGCGAATGCTTCATTCAATTCCACTAGCCCGATGTCTTCAATCGTCAAGCTTGCCCTCTCCAATGCCTTTTTAGTGGCATGAATCGGACCAAGGCCCATAATGGACGGTTCTAAGCCCGCTACCGCCCCTACAACATATTTGGCCAGAGGCTTCAATCCAAGCTCCCGTGCTTTTTCTGCACTCATCAAAAGTAATGCCGAGGCTCCATCATTTACACCTGAAGCATTACCGGCCGTTACGGTGCCGCCTTTAAAGATCGGTTTGAGTTTTTCCAACTTTTCGATGGTCGTGTCAGGACGAGGGTGTTCATCCTTCTCGATAATGACCTCATTCCCTTTACGATCCGTATATCGAACAGGTACGATTTCAGTAATGAAACGCTCATTTTCCACTGCTTTTTTCGCTCTTTGCTGGCTTTGATACGCGAATTGATCTTGGTCCTCCCTTGAAACCGAAAAACGCAGGGCGACGTTTTCAGCCGTTTGAGGCATGGAATCCGCACCATACATTTCTTTAAGTTTCTCATTCGTGAAACGCCATCCGATCGTTGTATCCTGAAGCTCCATTGAACCCCGAGGAAATTCACTCTCAGGTTTGGCCATGACGTACGGCGCCCTTGTCATGCTTTCAGTACCGCCTGCGATATAAATATCGCCTTCACCAACTGCAATGGAGCGTGCAGCATACATGACGGCATCCAATCCGGATCCACATAAGCGATTTATTGTCGTTCCACCTACATTTACCGGAAGACCAGCTAAAAGGGCGGACATCCGGGCCACATCGCGATTATCCTCTCCGGCTTGATTTGCATTCCCGAAGATGACATCCTCAATTTGATCTGGCGGCAGCTCTGGATTGCGATCGGTCAGCGCCTTGATTACAATTGCACCTAGGTCATCCGGTCGAACGCTTTTCAATGCGCCTTTATATCTTCCGATTGGTGTTCTCACAGCATCAATGATCACAACATCCTTCATTTCCTCACCAGCTCGCCGTCTTTTGTATAATCGTACACACCTTTACCTGATTTACGGCCGAGCCTGCCAGCTTTAACATACTGTTCAAGGAGGGGAGCCGGGCGGTATTTCTCACCAAGCTTACTATGTAAGTATTTTAAATTATTCAATCGGGCATCCAGTCCCACCAAATCACCTAGCTCAAATGGACCCATTGGGTAATTCAGCCCTAACTTTATTGCCTTATCGATTTCCTCTGGTGTGCCTAAACCTTCTTGAAGCATAAAGAAGGCTTCATTTCCTACCAAACAGCTGATCCTGCTGGTTACAAACCCAGGGAATTCATTTATGACCACTGTTTCTTTTCCCATTTTTCCGGCTACCTCTTTTATTACGGCTGCCGTTTCATCGCTGGTTTCAAGTCCACGTACGATTTCAACGAGCGGCATCTTTTGTACAGGATTGAAAAAATGCATGGCAATCGTTTTTTCGGGACGTTTTCCATAAGAACCAATTTCCGTCGGGCTCATCGTGGACGTATTGGTTGCAAAATAACAGTCTTCTTTTGCATGGACTTCAATCGTTTCAAAGACTGCCCTCTTAATTTCCGCCTTTTCAGGAACTGCCTCTATGATCAAGTCGGCATATGCTGCTGATTCTTTCAAATTGGAAGAATAGGAAAATCTGCTTTTTGCAGCTGCCGCTTCTTCCTGAGTGATTTTTTGATAGCGCACACCCTTCTCAAAAATGGCATCTATCTCGTTTCTTGCACTTTCCAAAGCATCCTGATTCACATCCACCAGCACTACATTAAAGCCCCCTGTTGCTCCTACATAAGCTATTCCCCTGCCCATGACACCAGATCCGACAATCACTAGATTTCTAATCATTCGTTCATTCCTCCTTCAAAAATAAATAGGGCTGGCTGCGGATGAATCAGATCAGCATTCATCCATACCTGAATTACTTTTCCGACATTCCGTTCAGCCAGCCGCCTATTTTATGTTTTATTAAATTCCAAAGGGATTTAAGGGACGGCTTCCATGATAGGAAATGATGCTTTTCGTTTCTGTATAAAGATCAAGTGTCTCAATACAAAGTTCCCTGCCGAATCCTGATTGCTTATACCCTCCGAAAGGTGTTCCAGGAAATGCGGAGAATGGGCAATTCACCATGACGATTCCCGCTTCTATTTGATTGGCGACCCTAGTCGCACGCCCGCCGTCTTTTGTCCAGAGGGCTGAACCCAAACCGAATTCCGTATCATTCGCGAGTCTCACGGCTTCTTTTTCATCTTTGAATTTCATTATGACAACGACCGGCCCGAATATTTCCTCTTTCACAACATCCATATCATGATTGACATTCGCAATGACCGTCGGTTCATACCAATAACCGTTTTCGAAGCCTTCGATGACCGCTGGCTTTCCTCCTGTGAGGATTTTCGCTCCATCAGTAATGGCAGATTGTACATAATTGTCGATGACATCCAATTGCCCTTGATCTATGACTGCACCGACGTGTGTTTCTTTATCGAGCGGATTGCCCAATTTCAATTTTTTCGTTTTTTCTACGAATCTGGCAACGAACTCATCATATATGTCTTCGTGAACGTATAAACGGGATCTGGCTTCGCAAGACTGCCCAGTATTGTAGAAAATGCCATATAATGATCCATCGATAGCCGCTTCAAGGTCTGCATCCTCAAAAACAATATTAGGGGACTTACCGCCAAGCTCCAATGTCACCCTCTTTAATGTCTGTGAAGCTTTGCCCATGAGATCCCTGCCGATTGGCGTAGAACCCGTGAAGGCTACCTTATTCACTTTCGGATGTTCGACAAGGTAATTCCCTACGTCAGATCCAGGTCCTGGAATGATGTTGACCACGCCGGAAGGAACACCAGCTTCTAAACAGATTTCACCTAATACAATGGCAGTCAGCGGCGTTAACGAAGCTGGCTTAACAATGACCGAACAGCCGACTGCGATTGCAGGTGCAATTTTCCACGCAGCCATCATCATAGGGTAATTCCAAGGGATGATTTGAGCACAAACCCCTACTGGCTCCTTTTCCGTATAATTATGGAATTGACCAGGAACATTATTGACCGATCCGCGATGTGCAACTAAAGCTCCTGCATAAAACTCGAAATCTTCAATTGCCTGCATGACTTGGCCTTGAGCTGCAGAGATGGATTTGCCGCTGTTCAGGACTTCCAATTCAACCAATTCATTAAAGCGTGAACGCATGATCGCTGCAATTTTGTTCAAAACACGAGACCGTTTGTTAATCGGTGTCCTCTTCCATTTCCCGTTATCAAATGCTTCACGTGCAGCTTGAACAGCCTTTTCTGCATCTTCCTTGGTCGCCTTTGCAACCTTGGCAATGATTTCACCTGTTGCAGGATTATACGCATCAATCGTGGAACCATCCGAGCTTTCCACTCTTTCTCCATTAATGATCAGATGATAATAATCACGCTTCATTTCCGCTTTTTCAAATGCCGCCTCTTGTACTCTAACCATATAATCCCACTCCCTTTTCTATATTACTTGCCTATGAATTGAGCTTTCCTTTTTTCAGTGAATGCTGCCACACCTTCTGCATAATCTTTCGTTAAGCCAGCAATTCGCTGCCCCTCCGCTTCTTCTTTTAAGTATTCTTCCAATGAAAGGTGATAGGACGCCTCTAAGTATCTTTTGATTAAACCGATCGCTTTCGTTGGTTTGTTTGCGATATTCTCTGCAAAGGCTTTCAATTCCTCGTTCCATTCCTCCAAAACGATCACTTTTGTAGCGAGTCCGATATTTTTCGCCTCGCTAGCCGTAACCTTTTCCCCCAATAAAGATAATTCCAAGGCTTTCGCATGACCAACGATCCGCGAAAGGTAATACAGATTCCCCGAATCAGGAATCAACCCGATATTGACAAAAGCATTTAAAAAGCTGGCTTTTTCAGAAACAAGCCGAAAATCGCATGCCAACGCCAGGCTGAAGCCAGCACCTGCAGCCACTCCATTGACTGCGGCAATGATCGGTTTTTCACAGTTTGCTATTTGCTGCATCATCGGACCGTAGTCATCAAGCAGCTTTTGGCCTAAATTCATGCCCTCATCAACATCCGATAAATCCTGCCCCGAACAAAAGGCCCTGCCTTCCCCAGTAATGATAATGGCCCGCACTTCATCTGACCCCGCAGATATTTTCATCGCTTTCTGTATTTCCTTATTCATTTGGGCCGTAAAGGCATTTAGTTTTTCAGGACGGTTCAAAGTAAGCCATGCCACTCCATTTTCAACCCTATATTTGATGGTTTCGTACATAGAGCACCCCTTATCCGCCTGTAAAATCCGGCTCTCTTTTTTCTACAAATGCTTTCATTCCTTCTTTTTGGTCCTCTGATGCAAAAAGAATATAGAAGTTCTTCCGTTCAAATTGCATGCCCTCATATAAGGTGTAATCAACGGCTTTATTGACGGATTCTTTAATCAGCCTTACAGCTAACGGGGGTTGCTTTGCTATCTTCCTGGCAAAATCAACCGTTTCTTCCATTAACAATTCAGGTGCCACGATCTTATTGATGAAACCATATTGCAGAGCTGTCTTTGCCTTTATCCTTTCAGCCGTCAACATCCATTCAAGTGCCTTTGTCTTGCCTACCAATTTCGTCAATCTTTGGGTTCCTCCCGCACCAGGCATGACCCCTAGTGTCACTTCCGGAAAGGAAAACTGGGTATCGCTGGCGGCAATCAGGAAATCACAGGATAAAGCAAGTTCAAAACCACCGCCGAATACAAAACTTTTCACCGCACCAATCACAGGCTTTTTGACTAGGCTTATTCGGTCCCAATCGGCAAATTGGTTCGTTAACTCCATACTGATTGGATTGTCGTTCACCATCTCGTCAATATCAGCTCCAGCGGAAAATGCTTTTCCATTACCCGATAGCAAGATCACCTTCACTTGCGGGTCCCGGTCGAATTCTTCCATGGTTAAAACTATTTCCCTCACCATTTTCCTGTTAAGGGCATTCAGTTGCTGCGGCCGATTTAAAGAGATATAACCAATGCCATCCGCGATTGACGTTTCAATGAATTGAAGCGCATTCATTTTATTTCTTCGCCGATCATCATCGTTACAAGTTTCCCCGCAAAGCCCATTAAGTCTTTCCCTGATGCTTTGCCCTCAGGAGAACGCATTCCTTTTTGCAGTGCATCATGGTCTTCATAATACATTTCACATAGAATGTGATACTCAGAGTCTTTGCCCATCGGTGTCCCGACTATTTTAGTGACCTCCATTTTTTGAAGACCAGGAATTTTTTCCGTTATCGGACCATGTACATTGAAGTAGTGCTCATCGAATTCTTCCTTGTTTTCAGGTTGTTTATAAAGGGCGATTAGTTTTACCATTTTAGAAAACCTCCATTTTATTAGATTATTTTTATCATCGGTTTCATCGCTTCGAACGGATTTTTGCATGCCTTACAATATAAAATGCTGCGGCAGGCCGTTGGACCGAAGATATTTTCCATCGTGACATATGTCGATTCACAATATGGGCAATCCACATGCCATGATCCATCACTTTTCATTTGTCGGGGAGGAGGGGAGATTCCGAAAACCTTCAATCCCGCTTTCCCCTTTTCCGTAATTCGATCGGATGTCCAGGAAGGGGAACGTAAAAATTCCACACTTACATTTTTTACGGCAGGCAACTGTCGAAGGGCTGTTTCCACATTTTTTTGAATGATCGACAATGCCGGGCACCCAAGAAAAGTTGGCAGCATTTTTACCGAAACGTCCTGGCCCGAAACCGTCACGTCTTCAACCATCCCTAAATCCAGAATACTTACTGTATCGATTTCGGGATCTTTAACGTCTTCCAGGAGCCTATATATTTCTTCTGTGTTTAACTGTACGGTCGCCATGGTACCCCTCCCCTTTCTATTGATTCACCATGAAGCTGCTTTATCGCTTGCGTATACTTCGCTTAACGTTTCTAGCGCCTTTTCCAAATCTTCCGTATGCTGGCCATTACGACCATCACCTCTTGCCATCCCTATTTGAATCGTTGTTGCCAAGCCGACACTTTCAAAAATTGGTGTGATGGCCTCGATCCATTTTTTCTGTAATACAGCTTCGCCCTCTATCAAGCCGAGCTCAACCATTTCCTCTCCATATTGTCCAAGTGAAAATACGCCAGCAAAATTGGGCATTGTTTTCCCGATTGCCGCTTTCATTCTCGAAACTGCTTCCAAGTGACCAGATCCCAGCAATTGGACGAACCATGTTTTCCAGTGCATCAAATGATAGTAAAGTTCCATCTGTACCTTTTGTGCCACTTCAGCAAGCGGTTCATATGAACTTGAATGAAGGGATTGAACCTTAATCGCTTTGGCTTGGGTATAAAAATAATTTCGCACTACCGCAAACGCCCAATCATAATCCGGGTCTTTCATATAGTAACCAGGACCATTGACCAATTCGAGAATGATTGCATTGCGCCGTTCCTTGGCGGGACGGTCATGAGCAAGCTTATCAGCATCCCCTTCACCGAGTTCTTCAAGTAATTTATAATATATTGCGGCATGCCCCATCGTGTCTTGAGATATCGAAGCGGATGCAACATCTTCCTCGATATGCGGTGCAAGTCCCAACCATTCTGCACCACGGTATGAATGGATGAAGTCATCGTCAGCCAGTTGAAGCAGCAATTCCTTGATTGCGATGCCCTTCAATGATTCATTCTTCATTTTTCACACCTCCAGCCCAAGACATTATCTCTTTTTCATCGAGCATTCCCTGCTCATACTTCCGCCATTTTTTCTTTAAATACCCGTATCCTTTTGTGGTCCTGTAGTCTTTATTATCGATACGTTGAAGCGTTTTCTTTTCCTCGGCCGTCATTTTCCGTATATTCTGTCTTTTCACGACCCAGATATCATCAACCGCTTCACGTCTCATGAAGTTTTCTTGTGCCATCATGATGGCGATATCCTCATTCGGGGCCAGCAGGCTGAAGTGATATTGAACGGGTGATGATTGCGTTTTACGGCTAAACACTTCAAATTCTTCAAAGTAATTCCCTTGCCTAGTTTCCATATCGTCCTTCCCCCTCCCTTAGATGACCTTGGGCGCCAATGCCTCACGTACCCATTTATTATTTTCATAAGAAATTCTTCGAAGACTTAAGCGATCCTGCGAACGGGGACCTTCATTCCTTGCGAACACCTTCAATTTCCCCCAATCGGGTTGTTGGTAAATCCAGGTTTCGGATGCTTTGTCAAACCTAAGCGTTTCATCTGGAATGCTGAAGCCAAGTGAAAGGATCCGCTTTACATATTTAGAAAAAAAGGCTTGTCGAAGTTGTTCATTCGTACTGGTTCTGATTCTGTACTTAATCGTTATATCCTGTTTGGAAGTGCCCACTTCATTCTTACTGGGAGGTCCAAAGAAAAGTAATAAAGATTCCCACCAATAATTGATGGAGTCTTGAACCAATTTCCTTTGTTCTTCCGTCCCCTCAGCCAAAGCCATGATTATCGCTTCACCATGCTGGGCGTGAAAAACTTCTTCCGCACAAATCCTCTGTAATGCCCTGGCATAAGGTCCGTATGAGGCGCCCAGCATGTTCGTCTGGGAAATGATGGCTGCACCATCAACAAGCCAGCCAATCAATCCAGCATCGCCCCAGGATTTGGCTTCCATATGGAAAACATTATGAAACTTTAAATCTCCTTTAAACAAATCTTGCATTAGGTCATCCCGTTTTTTACTGTAAGGCCTTAGCAAATCCTCGGCGACTCGAAGCAATAATTGCCCATGCCCCATTTCATCCTGCACCTTTGCCATGATTCCAAGTTTTCTATTTAAGGTCGGGGCTTTAGGTACCCATTCCTTTTCTGGAAGCGCCCCCATGATTTCACTGATTCCATGCATCGATATTAACTTGATTAAAGTGCCCCGGTATTCTTCCGGCATCCAATCATCCGCCTCTATCTTTTCTCCCGCTTCTATTCTGGCAATGAATTGATTTAGCTTTTCTTCTCCTGCCATATCATTTAAAAGAACGTTCATCCAAATCACCTCTTTTTATTATATAACGTTTATATAACGTTATTATATTTTACTGTTATATTTAATGCAAGACTATTCTGTTTTTTTTCGAAATAAAAGGAAATTATCTGGGTTTCTTTGAATCTTTTAATCCACTAAAACTTTAAAGGGCGAGGTTTCCACTTTGATTGAATCTGTCGGACAGCCCTCCACTGCATCATCCAGATCATCAAATAAACCTTCCGCGACCTCTGCAATTCCTTCATTTTCATCCAGGATGACAAATGCCACTCCCTCATCATTGTAATCAAAGATTTCAGGTGCAGCCGCACCGCATGCACCGCAAGCAATGCAAGTTTCTTGATCCACAACTGTATATTTTGACAAGAGGCCCTCCTCCTTCTCCATTTCATGATTGGCTCCATCTTCTCTTCCATTAAGAGATAAACCCATATTTAACCACGATTGCATCCGCTTTATGTATCGCGTTTACTTGTTCGATTTCTTCAGCTCATTTATTCCAATCGTACGGTAATTTAGCAGGAAAGAACTGAACGATGGAATCGTCCGGTTTCAACATCCATATTCATGAGCATGGAATTTATAAACGAATGACTTCATCCTTCCGCTTATCAACGACACGAATCGCTTTTCCTTCTGAACGGGGAATGCTTTTTGGGATGTTGACAACAATATCCATCGTTACAAGACATGCGGATTTCAAATGATGCTGTATCGTTTTCCTTAATATCTCTACATTACCATGCGTTAAGTCTTCTTCAATTTCCCTGTAGAAACCGCTTTCAATTTCAATATGCAGTTCAACACCGTCCATATTTCCCTTCTTAACGAGATGAATCTGATAGTGTGGCACAATTCCCTCCATTTGGAATAGCACACGCTCTATTTCAGATGGAAACACATTCACTCCCCTGACTATGATCATATCATCCGTTCTGCCCTTAACACGGGACATTCTAGTTGTCGTACGCCCGCATTTACACGGTTCATGTGTAATTGAGGCGATATCACCTGTACGGTAACGAATGATTGGCAGCGCTTCCTTTGTAAGGCTGGTAAAGACAAGTTCCCCATCTTCGCCGTCCTTAACCGGTTCAAGCGTGTCCGGGTTAATGACCTCGACAAGGAAATGGTCTTCTGCGATATGCAGTCCATCCTGTGCTTCATGACATTCAATCGCAACTCCCGGCCCCATGATTTCACTTAATCCGTAAATATCGATGGCTTTCAATTTCAGTTTCCTCTCCAGTGTTGCCCTCATTGCCTCCGACCATGGCTCAGCTCCGAAAATCCCATACTCAAGCCCATTATCAGCAGGATCAATTCCCATCTCTTCCATCTTTTCAGCGATATTCAAAATATAAGTAGGGGTTCCGCAAATGCCTCGCGGTTTAAAGTCATTGATGATCGTAATCTGCCTATCGGTATTCCCCCCTGAAATGGGTACTGTCGCAACTCCCAGCTTTTCTGCCCCGCAATGCAAGCCCAGGCCCCCTGTAAACAGACCATATCCATATGCATTATGGAAAATATCTGACTTGCGGCCTCCTGCAGCTACAATTCCACGTGCGACGATTGTTGCCCAATTTTCCAAATCATTTTTCGTATACCCGACAATTGTAGGCTTTCCGCTCGTTCCGGATGAACCATGAATGCGTGTTACATCCTCCATCGGAACGGCAAATAAACCGAATGGATACTGATCACGAAGCGTCTGTTTTTTTGTAAATGGAAGCTTTATCACATCGTTTAGAGTTTGAATATCTTCTGGTTCCAGGCCCATCTCTCTAAACTTTTCTCTGTAATAAGGTACATTTTCATATACATGGCTAATCGTTTTTTTAAGGCGTGCCATTTGTAAACTTTCCATTTCAGCACGCGAAGCCGTTTCAACTTCCGGATTGTACATTGTTTCAGTCCCCCTCAATTTTACTATTGTCCCATCTAACATACATAACGGTAATAAAACGGAGATTAAATTATTGTTATGATTTATTTCAAGATTAATACGTCATTTCTACGTTGTCAATAATGTTTTTATAATTCAGATAAAATGACCGAATAGACAAAATACTAATTTACTAAATTTTCAGACAATGATATATCATTTTATCAAACAATCGTTTTAAAAACGTGCTACACAAAAAGGGGGCTTACTATGGAATCACAGGCTAAAAACGGCCATTCACCATCAGGACATGACAACGGAAATAAGTATCGTCAATTAATTGAAACGGAAGAATTCAAGTATTTGCTTCAAAAGAAAAAAGCTTTCATCGTACCTGTCACTCTCTTCTTTCTTGCTTTTTATTTTGTTCTGCCTATTTTAGCTGCTTATAGCGAAGTGTTGAAGGGTGAAGCTTTTTTTAATATTACTTGGGCTTGGGTATATGCACTTCTCCAATTCGCTGTCGTATGGTTAGGGGGAATTGTCTATATCAAAAAAGCAGAGAAATACGACAAGATGGCTAAAAATATCTTGAATAAATATGAGAAGGAGCTTGGCGAATGAGCATTTTATCCCTCACGCTTTTTTTGGGCATCATCTTGTTAACGCTTACAATAACCTATTACTCTTCTAAGAAGACAAAAAATGCCAGCGATTTTTATACGGCCGGCGGCGGATTGACAGCATGGCAGAATGGATTGGCCGTAGCAGGTGACTTTATGTCAGCCGCATCCTTCCTTGGAATTACGGGTGCAATCGCACTGATTGGTTTTGATGGCTTTTATATGAGCATCGGGAACCTTGTTGCCTTTCTTGTCTTATTGTATCTTGTATCGGAACCACTTCGCAATCTAGGTAAGTTTACGCTGGCAGACATGATTTCAGCACGCTTCAAATCAAAAAAAGTGCGAGGGATAGCTGCTGCTAACACACTTGTCATTTCAATCTTTTACATGATTGCCCAACTTGTAGGTGCAGGAGGATTAATTAAACTCTTGCTCGGCATCGATTATTGGCTATCAGTTCTTCTTGTCGGTGTACTGATGACGATTTATGTGATTTTCGGCGGGATGAGAGCGACAAGCTGGGTGCAGATCACGAAGGCGGTTCTATTGCTAGGCGGTTCCGCTGTATTGACGTTCATCGTTTTTTCCCGTTTTAATTTCAACATTTCAGAGATGTTCCAACATGTACAAACTGCAACACCGCTCGGAAAGGAATTTTTGAATCCAGGAAATAAATACACCGATGGACTCGACATGATTTCATTTAATATGTCGCTTGTCCTTGGAGCAGCAGGCCTTCCGCATTTACTCGTCCGCTTCTTTACAGTAAAGGACGCAGCTACTGCAAGGAAATCCGTCGTATATTCCACATGGTTTATAGGGGTATTTTTCATCATGACGATTTTCCTTGGTTTCGGCGCTGCATCTTTCGTCGGGTTTGAGCGGATCATCGAAGCAAACTCGGCTGGAAACATGGCCGCGCCCCTTCTTGCATTAACCATGGGCGGGGAATTTTTATTCGCATTCGTTTCTGCTGTGGCATTTGCCACGATTTTAGCGGTTGTATCCGGCCTTGTTTTAACGTCGGCATCGGCTTTTGCACATGATATATACGGTGAAATCATCAAGGAAGGAAATATTACGGAAAAACAGCAAATACTTGTTGCCCGAATGGCTTCTGTCGGAGTAGCGGTCATTTCGATTTTACTTGCTTTATTTGCTCAATCAATGAATGTCGCTTTTCTTTCAGTCCTTGCGCTTGGAATTGCTGCCAGTGCCAATTTACCGATCATTCTTTGCCCAATATATTGGAAACGCTTCAACGCAACCGGAGCGATCACCGGAATGTCATTCGGGTTACTCAGCTCCATCATACTGGTCATGCTCAGTCCCAATGTATGGAATCCGGAACCTGGGATGGGAATTTTCACTGGTGATCCCCTCTTCTCGATGAGCAACCCGACCATTTTCACCGTACCGCTCGGCTTTATTGGAGCTTATTTAGGTACAATACTGTCAAAAGCAAAAGATGAAGAAAACGGTTTTGCTGAGGTACTGTTCAAATCAAACACCGGATATGGGATAAGTTCAGCAAAAGACCATTAAGAAGGAGGATTTCCATGACCACACATTTAGATCAGGATATTCACGAATTGCATTACGATCAAATCAAACAAGTACTGGTCGACGAACCATACGCTTCTTTTCTAGGGATGAAATTGACGAAACTCGGCCCCGGGACAGCTGAAGCAGAATTGATTCCAAGTGACCACATGCTAAATAGCCATGGAACGGTTCACGGTGCCATCATCTTTTCACTCGCTGATTACGTGTTCGCCGCAGCCAGTAATTCATATGGCAAAATTGCGGTTGGCGTTTCAAACAACATCAACTTCTTATCAGCTGGCAAACGGGGTGAGACTTTAACTGCCAGAGCGGAAGAAATAAAGAAAAACCATAAACTGGCCTGGTATAAAATAGACGTGTCAAATGAAAGGGAATTGATTGCAACCATGGAAGCGATGGTATACAGGAAAAGTCAATATTTCGTCGACCAAGTTGAATAAGTAACACTTGGAACCGGACGAGCAATCAACTTGTCCGGTTTATTTTCCCCTCGTTTTGCCCATGATACATACGTTGAGCTAATAAAAAGGGGATTCCCGATTTGGAATCCCCCTCCCTTATTTTAAAACCCTTCTTCCTAGCTATTGGCCGGAATACTGGAATCTATCACTTTTAGCCACTCCCCACGCTCCCTTTCACTGATTACATCAGTCTCGTAAACTATTTTCCCTCTATTCATGGTAGCCGTGATTTGGCAAGGAAAGGTATGGCCCATATAAACGCTTTGTTTATGTTTCGCGAAAAAATTCGTTTCCGAAACTTCATGCGTACCATTAAGGGAAACGATGGCAAGGTCTGCATCCTTCCCTACCTCGATTTGTCCTTTTCTAGAGGAGAGACCGAACCTTTTTGCCGGGGCTGAAGCTGTCCACTCAGCGACCTTATGAAGCGGGATACCATGTAAAACAGCCAACTCAATCATCGACATCAACGAAAATTGCCCCCCGCTTATTCCGCCCCACGCTTCAAAAATATTATGTATGGCAGGATCTTTCAGCTCAAAAGGGCATGGTGAGTGGTCGGAAGAAATCATATCGAATTTCCCTTCCATTAAACGGGTAATCAATCTTTCTTGTTCTTCCCTTTCCCTTAGTGGGGGAGCACATTTTGCAACCGCGCCTTTTTCTATTAAATCATCCTGATTGAATAATAAATAATGCGGACACGTCTCGACCGTCACATCCAGCCCCTTCTGTTTGGCCGATTCAATTTTTTCGATGGCCAAACTACTGCTAATATGGACAAAGTGCAGCGGACAGCCCGTTAACTCTGCATATGTAATGGCACGCTCCACAGCCTCCGCTTCCGCTTGCACAGGTCTTGTAGCTGCATAATCATTCGCACTGAATAGTCCATCCTTCTCTTTTTCCCGCTTGAACCACTGAGTGATCGGATCACTTTCCGCATGAAGGGCCAAAACCTTTCCCAATTCCGCTATTTTCTTCATTCCATGTAAAAGGGTGAAATCATCTGCCCGTTCAAACTCCTCATTTCCCGTCGCTGATAGAAATGCCTTAAATCCGATGACTCCGGATTTGGCGAGATCCTCTAAATCATCGATATTTCCCGGGACCAGTCCTCCCCATAATCCAAAGTCTATAACCGACTTCATCTCACCGAGATTGCCCTTTTCAAGGAGGGCCTTTCGATCAATCGTTGAAGGGATTCCATTCAATGGCATATCGAAATATGTGGTGCAGCCTCCCGCTGCCATCATTTGCGATCCTGTTTCAAAGCCCTCCCAATGAGCGCGGCCAGGTTCGCTAAAATGCACATGGACATCAATCATACCAGGAAAGATATGCTGGCCATCCGCTTCATACTCTGCATAACCAGTGCCATCCAGGATATCCCCAATCTTAACAATCATCCCATCCTGGATGGCAAGATCTGCTTTCTTCACTCCATCAGGAAAAACTACATATCCATTGCGGATAATAAGATCATATATTGACATATGGACCACTCCCCCAAAATAGTTTTATAATCAAAGAGATCCCCTTGATGCAGCCACTTTCTCCGTCTTTCCCACATACACATCCAGTGCAGCCTGCAAAGCCTCTCCCCGATTAACTTGGAACCCCTGGCGCAAAAGGACAGCTTCCAAGGAGGCCAATACAAAGAGGATGTTTTCTTTCCTGCAACTGAATCCCATGGTCCCGATCCTCCAGATTTTGCCGTGAAGCGGACCAAACGAGGAAGCGATTTCGATACCAAATTCATTCAACAGCATGGCTCTTACAGCTTCACCGTCGATTCCGTTTGGAATTTCGATGCAAGTTACACACGGAAGTTTGTTTTTCCCATCCCCGAATAACGTCAGCCCCATTGCCTTGATCCCTTCAACGAGAGCAGCTTCGTGGAGTTCATGACGGGCAAAGCGCGTTTCCAGACCTTCTTCAAGCACAAGGCGCAACCCTTCACGTAACGCATAAATCATGGAGGTCGCTTCTGTATGGTGATTCAAGCGGCGCGGTCCCCAATAATCCTGCAGCATGCTTAAATCGAAATAATTACTGGTGATCGGACGGCGGAGCGAAACCTTTTGGTTATCTTCATCCGTCGCAATACCACGTTCCACCTTTTTACGGGACTGGATGATTTCTTCTATTCTCTCATTATACGTAATCGGTGCCATACCTGAAGGAACGGACAAGCATTTTTGTGTCCCTCCTATCAACCCATCAATACACCATTCATCCACCTTAACATCGGTGCCCCCGATCGAGGCAACCGCATCCACCACAAGCAGGACACCCAATTCTCGGCAGGCCAACCCGATTTCCTTCAAAGGCTGCATACAACCTGTGGAAGTTTCCCCATGAACGATTGCTGTTATTTTTGGGGAGACTTTCTTGATTTCCGCGATGACAGCTTGCGGTTCGAACACCTCTCCCCAAGGACATTCCATCGTATGGACTTCAGCTCCGTATCGCTCACAGATTTCGACCAACAAATGACCGAATCTACCGAATATGGGAACCAGAACCTTATCTCCCGGCTCAATGATGCTGCATAGAATCGCTTCATTACCCGATCTTGAGGTGCCATCGATAGGGAATGCCCATTTATTTTTCGTTTGAAAAACCAAACGCAGCATTTCCATCACTTCATTCATGATTGTAGTGAATGCAGGATCGAATTGCCCTAATATCGGTGTGCTCATCGCCCTTAAAACACGCGGATCCACTTCGACCGGTCCTGGTGTCATGATCGTTCTCATCGGTGCATTCAATTCTGAATATGCCATTTTCCCCAACCCCTTTAATAGGCTAATTTATATAGTATTTCACTTAAAACGTCGATTCCCTTTTCCATATCCACAACACTCGTAAACTCCTTAGGCGAATGGCTGATCCCCCCCTTACTTGGAACGAACAGCAAGCAAGTCGGACAAAACGAACCAAATACTTGTGCATCATGGCCGGCTCCGCTGACCATATCTTGGTATGGTATTTTTTTATCTTCAGCTACCTTTCGGACAAGGCCATTCATTTCCCGATCCATCGCAACCGGTTTGACATCCATCCATTGTGAAACCTCCAGCTTCATTTCAGCTTTCTTTGCCAAGGAATCGAAAGTCGAAAAAATTTCCTTACAAAACCTTTCAAGAACCTCTTCCTCGTGATGCCTGATATCGAGACTGAGCTCCACTTCACCAGCAATGACATTCGGAACATTAGGTTTAACATCCATTCTCCCAACAGTCGCAACTAAACCCGGGTCCATACCCATCGCTTTTTTCGTTAAAAAAGAAATGAATTCCGAAGCAAAACCGACAGCATCCTTCCTGTATGACATGGGAGTGGTGCCCGCATGATCACTCTCACCCATGATTTTAACCGTATAACGGCGCTGCCCGACAATATGGCTGACGACCCCAATTGCATTCTCATTCTTTTCAAGCACCATCCCCTGTTCTATATGAATTTCGACGAACCGGTCAATATCATCGCGGACCGGGGTTTTATAGGCTTCAGGTTCAAACCCTGACTTTTTCATGGCTTCCAAAAAAGGAATTCCTTCTGTATCTTTTAAATCCCTGACATGCTCAAGACCATAGACTCCTTTAATATTCCTCGACCCCCAAAACGTTAAGGGAAATCTGCTTCCTTCCTCCTCACAAAAGGAAACGACTTCAATCGTCTTTCGCGGCGCCCCATAGGCTTTATACAACCTCTTAACTGCCAGGAAACTAGCGATGACCCCATATGCGCCATCATATTTCCCCCCATCCTTGACCGTGTCTATATGGGAACCGGTCAGAATGATTCCACCGGAGAGATCCCTTCCCTCAAGCCTGCCAAACAAGTTGCCTACACTATCAAAATATGTACTGAGGTTTTCTTTTTCCATCTCAGCTTTCATTGCCTGCTGAGCGCTCATCCATTCCTTGGAATATAATAACCGGGTCACCCCATTACTCTCCGTTGCCCCGAAAGATGCCAACCATTCTATCATCGACGCAACATCATCCTTTTCATTTATGATTTTTTCGATTTGAATGCCCATCACATCGCTTCCCTTCTCAATATCCATTCATGTTATGAATATTCACAAATTTATGTTATCTATTATTTTACTTGCTTTCACATTTAACTTCATTGACAATTCTGTTAGTATTTCGGTGTTTTTTTGTGCAAAATAACCAACTGAAAACAAGCCAACAAAAGAAGAGGGCGCCCATTAAACCGGACACCCTCTTTTTATCAACTTGTATAATTCGAGCCTAAGCCCAATTCCCTCAATAGCTGACGATAAGCGATCGACGTCTTATCTGCCGCGATATGCGCTTCCGCTTGCAAATCAAGAGGCAGCTCCTCCGGCTTTTGATTTTCCACCATTTCCTTATCTTCATTGAAAATCTGCAAGTTGAATTCATAAGTATCTTCAACCGGGGCATCTAAATCAAAGTTACGGGCCATCGGTGAAAACATTCTTGTCTTTCGTGCCGAAACCGGACTGGCACAGTTCAAGATGTGAAGTTTCCCATCCTCCGGGAAATGGACAGTAAGCCTGGCCGCCAGCGGTGGATAGATATCAAAAACACGCAGCCACTCAAAGTGGGCAGGTTCTAAATGCCGCATGCCTTTTCCGTAATTACTGACGGAACTTAAGTATTCCACATGCAGGCCATATTCCGTTTTTTCCACCTTATAACTAGGAACGATAGGATTGTTACGATCAGCGAAGCTTTCCGAATGAACCCAAGCAAAGTGGGACACATCCAAAAAACCTTCCATCTGCCGACCGGCTGAACCGGCAATGTCTATGGATGGCGGCAGGATGTTCAAATATGCCTTATCATCCCAGGCCGGCAACTTTGGAATATCCTCTTTATCGCTCGCAATCGAGGTCCAAATCAAGCCGTAGCGCTCAACCGCGGGATAAATATTAATGCAAAGACGCGGGGATATTTTAGCGTCGGGATGTGCAGGTATCCCCGTACAATTCCCTTCCGGGCCATATCTAAAACCGTGGTAAGGGCATACGATATCATCACCATCCACCCAGCCCATGCTTAATGGCACACCACGATGCAGACAAAGGTCCCTCGCAACGATAATCTTCCCATTGGCCCGATAAAGGACAAGATGCACATCCAGAAGTTTAATGCCTATCGGTTTTTCCGATATTTCCTCGACTGCCGCCACAGGAAACCAATATTGCGATAATACATCCCAGTCCCCTTTGCTGAATGTGCATTCTTTCGGAAACGGCGTTACTCTTTTTTTCTTACTGGAAGCAACTGTGCCTTCACTCATTTTATCGTCTCCCTTATCCTCACGTTATTTTTTATAAATATTAACAAAATTAAAATAATATGTCACCAAAGATGTTATAAAACCTAACATAAAAATGCTTTTTTATTTATCCGATAATCCAAACAATGAAATTTGTAGGATATGCCAAAGTGTTTGTATGATATGATAATGAAAATCCGCAAAGCACGTTAGTAAACGGAGGGATTCAAACTAATATCAGCAACATGCGCTAATTTAAAACCGATTCATTTCCCCTGTATTTATAAACTTACACTCAATACTCTAATTTTCCAAAATGAGGTGTTTCAGATGAAGGTAGCCGAACTTTTAACATTGCCAGCATTAACCGGCATGCATTTAATTGCCGGAGGAGCAGGGATCGAACGGGAAGTCCTCACAGTCAATATGATGGACGCTCCGGATATCATCAACTTTTTAAAACCAAATGAATTCCTTGTAACGACGGCTTATCACATAAAGGACAAGCCGCATCTCTTGTCATCACTCGTCGAAGCGATGGCAAACCAAGGCTGCGCAGCCCTGGGAATAAAGACAAGGAGGTACCTAAAGGAAATACCTGAGGAGGCACTGGTTCTTGCCAATGATTTATCCTTTCCAATCATTGAACTCCCGGCCGAATTGTCACTCGGGGAAATCATCAACCATACATTACGGGGGATTTTGGATCAACGTGCAGCGGAATTGACTTTTGCCATGGAAACACATAAACAATTCACAAACTTAATCATGCGCGGCAAAGGAATTCAAAAGCTGCTTGATCATTTATCGGATATGATTGGATACCCCATCTTATTAGTTGACCAGTACCTAAAACCGATATTCCAACCAATCTCAACACCTGGAATTATTCCAATAATCAAAAAAATGAGCGAAGCGGGATTCCGATTCCACAAAACCAAAACACCTTTCTTTTCATTTTCATCCCTTTCCAATAAACAGCCCTATACCGTCTTCCCCATCTATATGAATGAAGAAAAATTTGGTTATTTGACGATATCGGGAGAAATTAAGACTAGCGATAACCTCATAACATTGACGATAGAACAGGCAACTAATGTCATTTCTTTTGCCCTGATGAAAGAACACGCCCTTAAACAGCATGATCGGAATATCCGAAATGATTTCTTCCTTCATTTTCTCGATGGCAGTTTCTCTTCACAAGAGGAAATCATAAATCGGGCAAAGGAGTTTTCCTTACACAATGAAAAAACCTATATATGCGCAGTCGGAAAGATCGATGAATCCGATTCGGACATAAGTTACACACAGCTGCAGCGACGGGCTGATTCGATATACGAGTTTTTGGAAGATGAACTTTACCTATCACCCAATCCCATTCATCTCTTTACCAAAGGCAAGAAATGCATTCTTTTATATGAAGTGAATGAAGTCTCTGACGTTCTCCAAACTGTCGAAACCTCGCTAAAATCATTGCAAAGGATAACAGCCAGCCAGTTCGGCTGCACGATTTCTTTCGGAGTGAGCCATTTGAGCCAGAGTTTTTTACAGACCAAGAATTCTTACAAAGAAGCGAACGACTCCCTTCTCGAAGGAGGTCTTTCGAAAAGGACCGAATACATCCATATATTCCGAACGAAGGATATTATGGAATTATTGAGGATCATCCCCGAAGAAGACCTCATGAATTTTCACCATTATGCACTACAGGGATTTTCAAAGGTTTTCACTGAGGAGGAGCAATCCTTATTACAGACATTATCCGTCTATCTCGAAACTCATTGTCAAATATCCGAAACTGCCAAAAGGTTATTCGTACACCGAAACACAGTTGTATACAGACTCGAGAAATGCGAGGAGCTGCTCGGCAAGAGCCTGAAAGATTCGGAGACCACACTCCAGATACGGCTTGCCCTTCGCATTAAATCCTTACTTAAAATATAAAACAAAAGCCTCCCATCACTTTATGCAAGTTGTCTATATCCACAACCAAAAATTGTCTAATCTAACTAATGACAATTTTCTGATTTTTTATTATGATATTAATCATAACAGAATCACGTGATATAAAATGACATGCTATTGTAGAAGGGAGTTTTTTTATGAATGACAGAATTAATAAGTCCAAGGCCTTCTCGTTAGGTCTTCAGCACGTTCTTGCCATGTATGCTGGTGCCATATTGGTGCCGATCATCGTCGGGGGGGCATTGGGATTCAATTCTCAACAGTTAGCCTACCTTATTGCCATTGATCTATTGACCTGCGGGATCGCTACATTATTGCAATCCTGGAAAAATAAATACTTTGGAATTGGCCTCCCGATAGTTTTGGGAACTTCTTTCGTCGCAGTCACCCCCATGATATCCATCGGCAGCAATTATGGCATTTCCGCTATCTATGGATCAATCATAGCCGCTGGATTATTCATCATTTTTTTCTCCAACATCTTTGGTAAACTGCTTAAATTATTCCCGCCTGTCGTGACCGGTACCGTCGTCATCATCATTGGATTATCCTTAGTGCCCACCGGCATAAAGAATATGGCTGGCGGTTCCGGCAGCAAAGACTTTGGCTCAGCTGAGAACTTGATGCTTTCTTTAGGAGTCCTCGCCGTTATTCTGTTAATCAATCGCTGCTTCACTGGATTCATTCGCTCCATTTCCGTTCTGATTGGCATCATAGCAGGAACGATCGCTTCAACGTTTTTTGGGAAGATGGACTTTTCCACCGTTGCCGAGGCTTCTTGGTTCCATATCCCCGCTCCTTTGTACTTCGGTACACCCAGCTTTGAAATAGCACCCATACTTACGATGATGTTGGTTGGCACAGTCATCCTTGTCGAATCCACTGGCGCATTCCTTGCTCTCGGAAAAATAACCGGCAGGGAATTGAGTGAAAAAGATATTGTCAAGGGCTACCGGGCAGAAGGCCTTGCCTTCACTTTAGGCGGGATTTTCAATGCCTTTCCTTATAGTACATTCGCCCAGAATGTAGGCCTCGTACAATTATCCGGTGTAAAAAAAAGAACAATCACCATTGTAGCCGGCTTCATTTTAATCGGGCTTGGACTTGTACCGAAAATCGCAGCACTCGCTACACTGATTCCCACTGCCGTTCTCGGAGGTGCTACCGTCGTCATGTTCGGAATGGTCGTTTCATCAGGAATTAAAATGTTGAATGACGTCGATTTCTCGGATAATGCTAATTTATTGGTCATTGCTTGTTCAGTCTCACTCGGACTGGGCGCAACCGTCGTTCCCGAGTTATTCTCAAGCCTGCCGGAAACTATCCGTATCGTTGTCGGTGATGGAATCATCACAGGAAGCCTGACAGCCATCATCCTGAATCTGATCTTGACTCCCCGAAAGAAAAAGGCGGCAGATAGAACCATCGCGGATGCAGATCAGTTCATGGCAAAAAGCATTTAAAAAGGAGCCCTTAGAATGATTACTATTAAGTCACTAAATGCAATTAGCGAAAAGGAGTTCACGATGTTCCTTGGTGATACTTTCGAACATTCACCTTGGATTGCAGAAAAGGCGGCAGCCAATAGACCATTTTCATCCATTATCAATCTGCATCAATGCATGGTGGACATTGTAAGCAATTCGTCAAATGAAGAAAAGTTAACATTAATCAAGAAGCACCCGAACCTAGGGGACAAAGTTGAAATGAGTGATGATTCGACTAAGGAACAGCATGGCGCCGGTTTAAAGGACCTTACTGCCGAAGAATATGAAAGTTTCATATCATTGAACCGGCAATATATGAATAAATTCGGCTTTCCATTTATCCTGGCTGTACGCGGCAAAGATAAAAATGACATATATCAATCGATGAAAACAAGGATTCACCATTCAGAAACAATAGAGTTCGATAAGGCACTATCTGAAATTCATAAAATTGCCCTATTTCGTTTACAGGATAAAATCAAAATCGAAGGAGAGAATTCAATGAAAAATAAATCAGCCGCACAAACACTAAGTTATGGAAAAGGAAATGTTTTTGCCTATAGGACCTATTCAAAGCCTTTAACCGGAATCAAACAAATACCAGAATCCACTTTTTCAGGCAGAGATCATATCATTTTTGGCACCAATGTAAAAGTTTCCGTTGGCGGCTCCTCTTTTCTTACCTCCTTCACGGAAGGAGACAATTCCATGGTCGTCGCGACAGATTCGATGAAAAACTTCATCCAACGGCATTTAGCCACATTCAAAGGAGCAACATTAGAAGGATTTGCTTCATATGTGTCAGAAGCCTTCCTTAACAAATATCCTCAAATCGATACGGTTAAATTGATTGCCGAGGATATCCCTTTCGAAGCTGTGACTGAAGCGACGGATCTTCAATTGAAACCGAGTGACCTTGTATTCAAAAAGTCCCGCAACGAACGGGCCAAGGCAGCCGTCGAAATCATCCGTAGGGAAAACGGCAGCGAAATCGTTCAGCAAAGCAGTTCCATCCATGACCTCCAATTAATCAAAGTAAGCGGGAACTCTTTTGTCGGTTTTGTCCGTGATGAGTATACGACGCTTCCCGAAGATGGAAATCGACCGCTTTTCATCTATTTGAATCTCCACTGGGTCTATGAGGATCAAAAGGACGCATTCGGTGTGGATCCTTCTAAATACGTGGCTGCTGAACAGGTAATCGATATTGCTACATCCGTTTTCCATGAAATGGAGACTCCTTCGATCCAAAATCTGATTTATGAAATCGGCTGCCGTATTTTAACCAGATTCCCTCAGCTTCTTGAAGTTACATTCGAATCCCAAAACCACACATGGGATACAGTCGTTTCCGAAATCCCGGAATCCAAAGGAAAAGTATATACAGAGCCGCGCCCGCCATATGGATTTCAGGTCTTCACCGTTAAAAAAGAAAATCTCGAAAATAATAAAATCCTGGCTGCTGCTGAAGAAAACATCGGTTAAGGAGTATTTATGCCTGGTATAACAACACATATATTGGATTTAATGCATGGCCAGCCGGCCGAAAACGTGACGATTGAATTATACTTTTCTGAATCATCAACCGCTGACTGGCAGCTGCTCCACTCAGCGGTCACAAATACAGACGGGAGGCTCGATGCCCCGCTGCTGAACGCAGAAAACACTAAAATGGGAAACTACGAAATCATTTTTCATATCGGGGATTACTTCCGGAATAAGTCCATCGAGCTTCCTGATCCGCCCTTTTTGGACCAGGTACCCGTCCGTTTCGGACTATCTTCCCCATCCTCTCATTATCATGTGCCACTGCTCGTTTCCCCATGGGGCTATCAAGTGTATCGGGGAAGTTAAAAGAAACTGCCGGAGAAGACCTTCTCCGGTAGCTTCTTTTTTGATCGATTACAGTCTGGATTTTAAAACACATAACAAAACCCCACCTGTTCCCAATAGCAACTGGTGGGGTTTCTAACTGGCTTCTACATCTACATCAACCGGGAGATCCATCTTGTGCAATCACGTCCTTTCATTTAAACGGCTAATTTACTGTATTCATCCAACTGATCTTTAGTTAAGTTTTTGATGAAGCGGTCGAAGTTTATCGACTCGATTTCATACCTTTCACAAATCTTTAAATAACTTTCATAGGCTTTATCCTGAATATTCATCATCTTGACTCCTCCTTCTGTTATATAACAATAAATTTAACTTATTAATAATATATAACAACTGTAATTTCCCGTCAATGTATTTTTCTGAAAATTCGGTAAGATTTTCATTCTTTTAGTATTTCCCATATTGTTCTTTGCTAACCGTCCTATAAAGGAAAAGCCGCCTTAGCGACAGCTCCGATCAAAAGCTAATTCACACGTTATTTCTTTAAACCAAGAAATAGAATACTGTTACATTAACGGCCATTTGAACAGCATAAAAAACCAACTCTCCATAAAGGAAAATTGGTTTTTTTCTTTTGAACTATAGATTATCTAAGCAATGCAGTCAGTAATTATTTGTAACTGCTGCAAGCACACCAGGTACACCTGTGTTTTCAGTTATAACACTAATAACTCCACCTAAAATTTAGCGCTTCCAAGGGAGAACCCACAGGAGCAAAGGACGCCTTGGGGATAGCCCGCGGTATGCGAGTGCCCGGAGTCGAAAATAACAAATTCGGCAAACTCAATCATTTGTCTACAGTCTGAGCAGGTAATTCCACCTGCCATTTCTTAGATGATTAACTAAACAGCGCTTTGTTTGTTCCCTTTTTTGAAGGGGATGGGGTTGGGAGTATTTCTTTTTGTAATATAGGGCCGTATGTATCGACACGACGGTCTCTAAAGAATTGAAGAATTTTTCTAGTTTCTTCTATTTCATTTAAATCAATTTCTTGCACAATAATTCCTTCTTCTTCATCAAGTGAAGCTAGAATATTCCCGAATGTATCGCTAATGAATGAACCGCCGTAAAAATTCATGTCCTTTTCCTGGCCCACTCGATTTGTCGCAGCAACGAATACACCATTAGAAATGCCATGAGCGGAAATTGCCTTTTCCCAGGATGATCTTGTCGATATCTCGGGATGATCTGGCTCTGAACCAATAGCGGAAGGATAGAATAATATCTCTGCACCTTGTAAGCTCAAAATTCGGGCAACTTCTGGATACCACTCGTCCCAACAAATCCCGACTCCTATTTTTCCATAAGCCGTTTCATAGACAGGATAGCCTGTATTGCCTGGAACGAAATAATATTTTTCATGATACTGGGGACCATCCGGAATATGATTTTTTCTTGTAATCCCTAAACATTCTCCGTCTGCATCAAATACAGCTGCACTATTAAAATAAATTCCAGCACCTGCTCTTTCGTAAAAAGGGACAATCAAGACAATTGCTAATTCCTTTGCTAATTCACCCATTTCGGCTAATGTACCGCTATTTACATCTTCAGCTAAATCATAATTTTTCACACTGACCGTTTGCGGAAAATATTGCGAAGAAAATAATTCCTGTAAGCAAACGATTTGTGCCCCTTTATTTACTGTTTCTTTTATTTTCTCTATCGTTTTTTGGATATTTTGCTCAATGAATTCTCCGCAATGAATTTGAATAAGACCAACTTTTACTTTTGACATTTTCTCACTACCTACCTTTTAATATTTTTTTATCTTATACCTTTTGGACGACCTGGTTTTCATATACGACCTTTCCATCCATAATCGTCATCTTCACTTCTGTTTCAAGAATTTCCTCTGTTGATAGGCTAAATAAATTTTTATTTAATACTGCGATATCCGCTATCTTCCCTGCTTCCAAGGTGCCTAATTCTTTATCTCTGAAAGACCCGAATGCCGGTGTAGCCGTGTAATATTTTAGCGCTTCAGCTAATGTTATTCCTTCCGACTCTTGCCACGCCTTCCCGGTTAAATCTTTTCTGGTGATTGCCTGATAAATACCCATCATGGGATTTAAGGGTACTACAGGAAAATCTGTACCAAAGGCAATTTTAGCACCAGTATCCACTAGTGTTTTGATAGGATAATAGAGAGGTTGTTGTTTTTCACTGATTCTGGCTGTGTATGCCTCACTTTCCATTAATTCAATATGTTTAGGTTGAAAGGAAGCGATTACATCTAATTCCTTAAAGCGATGAACATCATCCGGATGCAATACCTCCACATGTTCAATGACATGTCTAGCATCTCTTTGTCCATTTACGTTTCTCGCTTCTTCAAATGCATCCAAAGCTAAGCGGACTGCACCGTTACCAATAGCATGGAAACGAATTTGGAAATTTTCCTTATCTGCCTTTTTTACTAATTGTTTAATTGTTTCAGCTGGATAAGTTGTTCCGCCTTTTGTATCTGGACGGTCTTTGTAAGGATCCAATAAAAAAGCAGTATGACTTGTCACAACACCATCTATAAATTGTTTTAATCCAGAAAAGGTGAGCTTGTCTGAATGATAATTTGTTTGTAATTCCTTTGCGGCAGCTAAATCAATTTTTAACTCCGGCGAAAAGTGAATTCTGGTTGTAAGTAACCCTTCTCTCTCAAATTCCTTGAAAATTTCAAGATCGTCTAATGGATTTGGCGCAATTTTAGCTCCATATAAATCATTAACGGATGTGATTCCCAATCTTTTCGTTTCATTAAGAAAACCTTGGAATAGGCTTACACGTTTATCTTTCGGTAATTTATATGCATGTTCTGATGCATAGCCAATTGCCTGTTCAAATAGAAGGCCTGTCAGTTCCCCATTTTCATCTTTTCCAATTTCCCCATATTCCGGATCTGGGGTATCCTTCGTTAATTGAATCATTTCCATTGCTTTACTATTGATCCATGCGTAATGCACTTCTGCATTGAATAATAAAACAGGGCGATCACTAATATATTTATCTAGCGTTGTTCTATGTGGCAGCACTTTGTTCTTCCAATTGGTATGATCCCAGCCGACGCCAAATATCCACTCATCATTTGGTCTCGTTTCTGCAAATTCACCTACTATTTTGGCTGCATCTTCTTCTGAAGCTGCATCAAATAATTTGGCACTATCCTTCTGTAAAATGCTTCCCATCATAATGTGCATATGAAAGTCATGAAAACCCGGTATAATTAGTCCATCTTCCATGTCATACACTTTTGTTTCATCTCCAAGGAATGACATTATATCTTCTTTAGAACCGATTTTAATAATTTTATTATCTTTAATGGCGATAGCTGCTTTTATTGGCTCATCTTGTAACCCAGTAAAAACATGTTGACCAGAAAGAATGATGTCTGCACTTACCATTTTTATCCTCCTTGATGAATATAGCTTTTATGCCTGAATTTCTTTTTCTATCGCATTATCAATAGAAAGCTCAGGCGGCCGCTCACTAAACAATTTCGTATTTGAAAGCAGCATGATGAAACCAATTCCAAACCATCCCAGTCCGAGTAAAAGTGCCTTTGAATCAAGGCTAGTCCATAACCAAATTGTGAAACCAGTACCAATCAGCGGCAATATGAGGTATTTTAGTGTGTTCATTCCGTTTCGCTGTTTTTCTCTAATATAATAATGGGAAATAACCGAAAGATTAACAAAAGTAAAGGCAACAAGCGCCCCAAAGTTAATAAAGGATGATGCTGTCACTAAATCAACAAATAAAGCAGATAAAGCAAATATACCCACTAAGATGATGTTGTGTGTTGGAGTTTGAAATTTTGGATGAATGTGACCAAATATTTTCTTTGGAAGAACTCCATCTCTCCCCATCGCATACAAAAGTCGCGAAACACTTGCATGAGCTGATAAACCAGATGCCAGCCCTCCGGTAATATATCCTGCTAGAAAAATAGATTGAAATAAATTACCCCCTATGTACATGGCAATTTCCAAGGAAGCGGAATCCGAATCTTTAAAAGCTTGGAAATTTGGGTAAACAAGGTGACTGATGTATGAGATGGTGACAAACAGACCTCCCCCTATTAACGCGACGAGGAAAATGGCTTTTGGTATTATTTTTTTCGGATTAATGGTCTCCTCTGAAAATGTGGTAACAGCATCAAATCCTAAAAAAGATAAACATAAAACAGATGAACCCGCTAATACTAAAGATAGTGGTATATCTCCGTTCACAAATGGAGAACTCATGAATAATGTTCCTGAACCCATTCCGTTAAGTAACCCTTTAATCGAGAGGAATGAAAATATTACTATTATAAGAAATTGACAGGCAACTAATAAAACATTTATTTTTGTTGCTATTTTCACTCCAATTATATTTACAGTGGTGATTAAAATGACAAAGGCAATTAACCAGAAGAAAAAAGGAACGGATGGAAAATATGCGTTTAAGTAAATGGCGATCAGTAATCCATTGATCATTGGCAAAAATAAATAGTCCAATAGGATAACCCAGCCCACTAAGAACCCAAGGTGAGGATTAAGAGCCTTTTGAGTAAATGTATATGCAGAACCGGCAACAGGGTAGGCCTTGACCATTTGACCATAGCTATAGGCTGTAAACAACATACCAGCCAAAGCTATGATATAGGCAGCAGGTACCATCCCTTTCGTTATCTCCGCAACAACCCCATATGTAGAAAAAACTGTTGTAGGTGCCATATAAGCCAATCCAAATAGCACTAAAGGAAATACTGTTAACGAACGTCTTAATTTTGCATTCTCCATGTATCACTCCACCCTTATTCGTGATTAATTAATTTATATGCAAATACCATACCAAGTGGGTATTAATGGTATTTTGCCAACAATTGCAATATACAGATTATTTAATGAATTAATAGGTTTATGCAATTCTACATCATTTATTTAATATTGCATAATCAGTCGTCAGGGACGGGATATGGCAACCCATTATTCAATACTTTTCTTCTTCAGCTAGCCGTCCTCGGCTCTCACTCTTCCGATATCTAAGAAATATCTATTCATTAAGTCATTTATAAAGGAAAAATCAAATGGCAAAGTTATCATAATGCCATCGCCCGAACATAGTCTACTTGGTGCCTTCTACCGTAAACACTTCAAAGAGACTTCATTGAAAGAGAGCGATATTGGAAGGTTTCCCTACCCCAACCGCTCTCGTACAACTTCGCTCTTCATTAACTGTTAAACGTCACCATTTTTAAAGATCAATCTATTTTCCCTCTTAGAAAGACTATTCATTACCCGCTTATTTGATTATCTGTATCCTTATCGTCTATTGTCCTTTTTTCAGAGAAAGGATTACTTTTACTTTGACTACTTCGGACAAATAATACTGAGATAAGAGATGCGATACAAAGAAATACTAAAAATGAAGCAAGCGGAACCCAAGAATTATTGAAGGTGCCTACTAATATAGTCGCAATCATTGGGGCAGTTCCACCAAATAATGCAGAGCCTGTTTGATAACCAAGCGTTATTCCTGTATAACCAACATTCGTACTAAACATTTCAGTAAACATTGTCCCGATAGTCGCCGCAATTGGAGGCCACAGTATTCCTAAGCCCACTATTGAAATAACGTATAACCAAGGAGTGGATTGTAAGGAAAATAAATAAAAGTATGGAAAGGCAAAAAGCGTTATTCCGATAGTACCAATAAGAAAAACACGTTTACGGCCAATTTTATCAGATAACATTCCCATAAATGGCATGCAAATCGCTGTAACGATTGTTGCAACAGTAACTACATTTAAAGCTGTAGTCCTTGAAAAACCTTGTGTTTCTGTAGCATAGGATATGAAAAATGTGGAAAATAAGTAGAATGGGCCCACTTCAACACATTTTGCTCCTAAAGAAATTAAAACAGCTTTCCAATGATATCGCAGTGTCTCAAATAGTGGGATTTTTACGACGTTTCCTTTTTCTTTCTCTTCCTTGAAGGCCGATGTTTCCTCAATCCCTTTCCTTATCCAGATACCAATAACTACTAAAATCGCACTTAGGACAAATGGAACCCTCCATCCCCATGAAAGAAATTGTGATTCAGGAAGTAAACTCATTAATGAAATGGAGAATGTCCCAAGTAACATCCCAAGAGGGATACCCATTGCAGGAAAGCTTCCAAAAAAGCCACGTCTTTCTTTAGGTGCAGATTCAACCGCTAAGAGTATTGCTCCTCCCCATTCCCCGCCAAGTCCAATCCCTTGAACGAGACGAAAAAAAACCAGAAGGATTGGAGCCCAAAGCCCTATCATGCTATATGTTGGAAGTAGTCCAATACATACAGTAGAAATTCCCATTAATAAAAGTGAAAGCACAAGAGTATTTTTCCTGCCAAACTTGTCTCCCAAATGACTAAAAACAAGCCCACCAAGAGGTCGTATAAAAAATGTAATGCCAAATGATGCATAAGCAAGCAATAAACTTACAAACGGATCATCATTAGGAAAATACAGTTTATTAAATACAAGTGCAGCAACGGTTCCATAAAGAAAGAAATCAAAAAATTCAATGGTACTGCCAAGTAAACTTGCAAATAATATCTTTTGTGATTTCTTGTCCAGTTTCTTTTTCCCACTCAATTTAACACACCTCCGGATTAGTTACTTCCTGGATGCGGGTTCTTGGATGTGGATGGCTTGCTGATTATTAATAGGTTAATGGTGCACCAACATTAATAACGTACTATGTTACTTCCCCGATAAAGAGAGTCTGATCTCCTGCTATTTGTTTACTTTGTGCCTTATATTAATCTTGAACATGCAGTTAATCAGACTCATAAGTATTCAGTATAATGTGTTGTGTATCCACAATACATTATATAAATACCTTCAATAAGGCACTAATTGTTCTGGTGAAAAAGCCTATAATCGCAATTTGTCTATCAACCGTGGATATATTAGCCTAAACAAAGATGTTTATCGTTATACCCAAATTCCCGTGAAATATCGAGTGCTGCACTCTTAACCTTTTCAACCAATGGAGGCAACAACTCGTTTTGGTAATTCACTTCAAGACCAGCAACACTAATGCCCGCAATGATATAACCTTTGTAATTAAAAATAGGAGCAGCTACCGCAGATATATAATTTTCAAGTTCCGAGTGACTGATCGTAAATTGCATTTTTCGAGACTCTTCTAGAAGAATACGAAGTCTCTCTTTATCAGTAATTGTTCCAGATGCAATCGACTTCAGTTCTATTTGCTCTAAATATTGTTCCCGCTCATACTGCGGCAGAAAAGCGAGAATGACACGAGAACACGCTCCGGCATACAGCGGTGTTCTCCGGCCAATTGCCGTATTAAGCCTTACACGCTGTTTTGTATCCTGTTTTTCGATGCAGATTGCCTCTTTGCCGTCTTGTACGATGAGATTAACGGCTTCCCCTACCTTATCATGAAGTTTTTGCATTATCGGCAAAGCTACCTGCCGAATATCGAAGCGTTCAGCTACTAAATGGCCAAACTGAAGAAATAACAGGCCAAGTGAATATTTTCCATCTCTATCTTTAGCGAGAAGACCCATCTCTTCAAGTGACATTACCATTCGATAAACAGATGTTTTCGGTATCCCTGAAAAATGTACGATTTCATTAAAACTTAACTTTGAGTGCTTTAAAAAAAGATTAAGGATATCCATTGATCTGACGGCTGTCTTATTTTTGCTTTGCATGAGTTCCCCTCCTTAACAAAACAAAAGCGCTTTTTCAAGAATGCTTTACGGTCTTTTTAACTAATACGGAACAGGATCATCGTTTTCAAATTTAATGATCAAACTTTTACAAAAATCCTGATATAAACAGATTAGCTGAGTATTTCGGCGTATTTCCCTTCATAAAAGGCTAGTGGTGCTCCATCGCTAACGACGAGTTCAGTTACTTCTCCAATAAAGAGTGTATGATCCCCAGCCATTTGTTTACTATGGACCTTACATACGATATTTGCTAAAGCATTTTTAATTACTGGCAGTTCATTTATCCAGCCAAATTCAATCTGACGTTTTTCTTTAATCTGCCCCGCAAAATGCATGGATAACTCTTTTTGAGCATCTGACAATATATTTACAGCAAATTTTCCAGATTCATTAATTTTATCTAGCATTTTAGCTTTTTCGCCTATGGATATTAAGACCATTCTTGGATTAAGTGAAACTGACATAAAAGCATTCGCCGTCATACCGTGTGCTTCATCTTCTAAAAGTGTTGTAATGACTGTTACTCCTGTTGCAAATTTCCCCATCGCATTTCTAAAATTTCTATCATCCATCATTTTATAACCTCCTTAAAATTTGAACTATACTTAAACATTGATTCGAAAGGAATCTGTTTTATGAATTTAACAGTCAATTCTTCCACAACACCTCCCTTCAGCATTTCTATAATTTGACCGCTTATTTCATCATTTCTCTTGCTGCACCCATATCTTATAAATTTCCCATGACAAGATTTGTTCTCGTTTTTGATTTCTACACGATATAAGCCTGGTGCTGGCAGGATATACTTATTCCCAATATAGATTTCCATATTTGTCTCTTTCTCATGTTTATGTCTATTTGCACTATAAACGACCCCATTAATTTCAAAATGATGTCCCAAATAGTAGGGTACGAGGTGGACATCTCCATCCCTTACCATTTTTCTAATTAAAGTTGAACTTATTTTTTCGCCATTATGTACCTGTTTTGAAATGACGGTTACATCAAAGAGGTTGTTTTTACTCACTTTTTGTAAATAATCAACAGTACCCTGAGCTTTATTTCCAAAGGTGAAATCAAATCCTACCACTATATGTTTAGCTTGAAGACCTAAAACATATTGTTTAATAAACTCAGATGGCTGAAGGGAAGCAAATGCTAAATTAAACTTTATGACAAAAAGCTTGTCCACTCCAATAGCAGCCATTCTTTCAATCTTTAAAGCTAGGGGAGTTAAATATCTCCAATCTTTCTCCAATTTGATTACTTCATTTGGATGTGGATCGAAGGTCATCGCCGTGAATTTAAGATTTTTCTTTTCGGCTATTCTCTTGGTTTGCTTCAACAGAGATTGATGACCTAAATGAACACCGTCAAAAAAACCTAATGCCATTACGTGCGGCTCCCTTGGATATAGGGATCCCTCTAGTGGATGTGCTAAATGGAAAACATCCAACCTGCTTCACCTTCTCCGTCATCAAGATAATGATTTTTAAAATGTTTAGCCGATATAATTTTGTGTAACACTGGTGTACGGTGGACCCATCAACCATTAATGACGTACATTTTAAGTCAACAATTGAACTTTTCATGGATGTGCACTCATTGCTTAACGATTAGAGTTTCTTCGTAATGAACTCTGTATACATAATCTATTACACAGAATATTCAGATACTTAAATACCCCAATAATCAATTTGAGCATTCAGCATTGGGGTCCTGCGTAAGAATGTATCAGAGATAAAAGGCTCCTCGTTGTTTAATGTCACGAGAAGCCATTTGATGGATTACCATATTCGTATATGCAGGAGCTTATTCGTTTCAAAACATATCTGTTTATTGTACCTTAGAGTAGTAACGGACCTCGAAAATCTTACAGCCATCCGGTGATTTCCATGGGCCATGCTCCATCCCAGGAGGACGGCAAGCAACCATCCCTGCTGTAAATTCCTCATTTAGACGTAGATCAATTAAAGATCCTTCAATAATATATAATTCTTCCCAAAAATCATGGACTTGCACTCCATTAGGAGAAGTATCTGTCCCTGGACCGTTATGAAGAATTCTTGTAGCGACTCCTGTAGTAGGGTCAGAAGCAATGATTCTTTCAGAAAGGCTCTTAACCTTACTAAAAGGCTGCGCTTCAAAAGTGTTATGATCGACAAATTCATGTTCTTCTTTTTTCTGATCTGCATAATAGCGAACTTCGAAAATCCTGCAACCATTAGTTGATTTCCATGGACCATGCTCCATCCCTGGAGGACGGCATGCAACCATTCCTGCTGTAAATTCCTCATTTAGACGTAAATCAATTAAGGATCCTTCTATAATATATAATTCTTCCCAAAAATCATGGACTTGGACTCCATCAGGGGATGTATCAGTACCTGCCTCCAGTTCAAGAATTCGAGTTGCTACATTAGTATCTGGAATCTGTGCAATAATTCGTTGAGATGCACCTTTTACAGTTTTTGAAGGAACAGCCTCAAAGGTTTTATACTCAACAAATTCTAATTCTGGTTTTCTATCAATTTTCATTTTTGATTTTTCCATTTCAAACTACCTCCGAATCCACTAAAATATGAACTTGATAATACAATTGAATTTTGTTATCCGTTAAACGATCATATAATTCTGCTGAAAATGCTTCCCCATAAATAAATTCACCATTTTTAATCGGTAATGTTCCGCAAAACACAATCATATCCTCACTATCATATCCACGTTCCTCGATTATTTTGAGCAAGTCTTCAGGATGCAAGAATTCTCCCAGCTTGCCTGTTTGGTACTCTTTTTTCACCCCATCAACAATCATCCAGCTTCTCATTTCAATGTCATCCCATCGATCTTTTACTTCATCCAAAGGCCAAAATTGTGTTGAAATAGGTTTGCTGCATACTTGTTTGGATTTCTGAATAGACACTTTTTCAAGCCCGCGGTCCGTGTGATCACTGCCAAGTCCTAAATACCATTTCCCTTGAATTTTCATGATGACCACTTCTGCTTCTCCGCTGCTGCTTTCTTGAATAACTGAAATTGAGTTATTTGTCGTAATGAGATTTGTTGAAAGATCGTAAATCATCGGAACTTGTGGAGGAGCCGGTACGCCGATCTCCTTCAATTCATCAATATGTTTTTTTACAGATTCCTGGTCTTTTCCCGTATAGCCGGCAATAAGTAATCGTTTAGGGTCTGCGACAATATTTCTTCCACAAACATTAATATTTATCAACTGAATTCCTCCTTTCTATCCAAAACTCGGTGCTTCAAATTAGGGAATACATCTCGAATCTTAGTAACCTGAGATGGATCAATCTCTGTTTTAATAATAGTTTCTTCGTCTCCTCCAGCAGCCACAACAATCCCCCATGGGTCAACCACTTGACTATGACCAGCTAAAAGGACGTCATTAGTATTACCAACACAATTACTCGAAATCAAGAAACACTGGTTTTCCAATGCTCGAACTGAATTGAATAATTTCCAATGCTCCAGCCTTCTATGCGGCCAAGCAGATGTAACAAGAAGTAACTCTGCTCCTAAATCCACTTCAGCACGATACAATTCAGGAAATCGCAAATCATAGCAAGTTGATAAGCCAACTTTCCCGAATTCTGTATCGACTACAGTTGTTTCATTTCCTCTCGTCAATATTTGGCCTTCTCTTGAACCATAACGAAATAAATGCATTTTTCGATAGGTTCCTATAAGTTTCCCATCCGGAGAAAATAGAACACTTGTGTTGTAGTATTTTCCATTATTTTTTTCTATAAAACTACCTGCAAATATATATGACTTAACTTCTTTAGCCTTTGAGGAGAATCGTTGGACAAAATCCCCATTCAATTCTTCTGATTCGTCAATATAACGATCAAAAGAAAAGTACCCTGTTGCCCACGTTTCTGGTAAAACTATTAAATCTTGTCCTTTTAATCCATCAATCATTGACTCCACACGATCTATGCGAGCAGATTTAGATTCGCTATCTTTAATCTCTAATTGTATTGATGCAATTTTCATTTCTGCAACATCCTTTTATTTATATTTTTTTATATTAGTTCTTCCACCTGAGTGGGAAGTGAATAGCTTCCTAAAAATTTATCCACCATTTGAACCGGCTCATCATAGCCGTAATTTCTAAATGAAAAGCCTTTCGTGACAAAAGGTGCACCATTATAGAACATTTCATACTGTTGATGCCTGCCACCGAATTCTGAACCAATGATATCCCATACTAACTTAAATAGTTTAATTTTCTCCTCAGCCCCAACTCCCGTAGAACGTATATATTGATACATATCATCTTTCGTTTCAGGATTGATGAGTTCTTTATATGAAGATGGTAATTGTAAAACACCTCCACCGCATAACTCCCGTAAAATTTTAATAGTGGAAGCATATATAGTTTCCTGTTGACCTACTACACCATAGAGAAAACGTGGATTCGGTCGTGCCACACCGTTTTTGTCGATGATACAATTATATTCAGAAGCTAAGAGATTACCTTCTACAGAAGCCGCAATAGAAGCAAGTTCCCCTAACTTCTCTTGGACTGAAGGGATTTTATCAATTCCATTCATAGCAGAAACTTTTCGAGCAGCCCCAATCAAAAATTTCAATTTATTGCTAAATCTTATTTGCGCCTGATTATTGCCTAATACGTGAGCTGGTGTTTCATGGAACTGAGCTCTCACGATGTCAATATTTTTGTAAACAAAAATATCTTGCCAAGGAATGAATACATCGTCAAAAACAACTAATGAATCACTTTCATCAAAACGAGAGGACAATGGGTAATCAAATGTGCTTGGAGATTTTTCAGCATAACCAGGCCTCGCATAAAATTTTAATCCTTTTGCATCAATCGGCAGTACAAAAGACAAAGCATAATCTTCATCACCAGGTCTGAGTGGTGTAAGGCAACTTACAAATAAGTAATCTGATACTGCTGATGCAGTACCGAGCATTTGAGAACCTCGAACAATAATTCCGTCCTCTCTTTCTTCGTAAACTCCAACTGGAAGAAATTTATCTTCCTGCTCATGAGCTGCTTTACTTCGATCGATTTGTGGCGGAATAATAACGTATGTTACATATAGATCCTGATCTCGCACATGTTTATAGAAATTCAAAACATTATTCCCATAGCCTTCTCCTCCACGATCAAACACATCGGGTGAACTGGCAAAAGCAGCCAAAAAGCTGGCGACGTGATCAGGGCTTCTTCCGACAAATCCACATGTTGCTTCAGACCATTTAGAAATCGCCAATCTTCTATCTTTAAGTTCTTCCCGACTCCTTGGAATCATATAAATTTTATTTGCTAGTGTACCGTCCTCAGTTTTGTATGTCATATTCTGAGATTCATCCCATGCTAAATCGTATAAACCTGCAATGGTATGTGTAATTCCTGTAAAAGCTGGGTGGGTCGTCACATCCTGTACTCGTTCCCCATTTATGTAGATTGCCCTATCATCTTTCAATGACTGTAAATATTCTTTACCTGTTCTAACCATACCTGATTCCTCCTATATGTTTGAATAAGTACATGTTTTAAAAACAAGAAACGATTTAACAGGCGAACCTTAATTGTATTTAGTGTTATGTATTATGTATTGTGTATACATTAAAGGTTTTGCCAATTCCAATCTATAATTAAGGTAGGTAATGACATTCCATATCGAATCATTATTCCTTTATACCTTTACTCTTTACCTATGAACATTAACATCGGGATCGATTGGTAAACGCTTTCATTTCCAATGAATTATAGATTGTTCTCTTACTATTTCAACAATAAGGCTTACTATCTAAGCAAAAACCCAGGAAAAAGCATTCGGAAGAATTTCTCCAAGGCTTTGCTCTACACGTGAAAAAAAGAATCGGTTTAACCTTGCTTCAACTTCATAGTCTGAAGTTGATTCTAAACCCTTTTTTTTCCTAGAGATTAATAAACTGCCTTTTACTAGGAGCCCCCCCCCTTCAAGCATTTGATAGAAATCAGGAATTATCAACCATAATCAATGTTTCTTTTGTTTTTTCTAAATGGTTTAAAATCGCCTGTGAAGCCAGTTCGGGATTTTTCTCCTCTAAAGCCTGGATAATCTGAGTATGTTCCATTAAAACATTTTTCATTCTCCCAAGTTTACTGACTGCTTTTAAACCCATAAGCTGAGTAAGGTTATGAAGATTGTTCAAAACTTGCTCTATTATAGTGAAGTTTGCTAGCCTTGTCAGCGAGAGATGAAACTCATGGTCTAGCTTGATAAAACTAATAGCATCATCGTTTTGCAACGCTTCTTCTTGTTGCTTCAGAATTAATTTAAGTAACCTCAGCTTTTCAGGTGATGTCATTTCTTTTGTTAGTTTTTTCACCGATTCAACTTCAATTGCACTTCTTAGTAAAAAGATTTCATCCTGTTCCTCTGGTGTAATCTTTCTTACAGTTAAACCCTTCCTTGGAATGGAAACAAGTAATCCTTCCTTCACCAAATCTTGAATAGCTGCCCTTACCGGAGTTCTTGAAGTATCTAACCTTTCCGCTAATTGAACTTCAGTAAATATTTCATCACTGGTAATACCACCAAATAAAATCGCTTTTTTTATTTGATTATAAACTTTATCTTGTGTTGTTCTTTCCTTTTCGATTGGTTTTAAATGAATTCCTGCCATATTAATCCGTCCTTTTTGATAAGTCTTTACAATATGAACAATTTAAATCTACATGATTGGCTAAAACCTCACATGTGTTATGTATACATAATACATAATACCTCAGACATAAGTCAATAATATATTTTTTATTTTTCTGAATTTTACAAACCGGACAGCACCTTTTTATTCCATAAGAAAAAGAGCTGCCGAAGCAACTCCTTTGAAAGAATACCTTAACAATAGTCGAAAATATAATTTTTTGGGCTCACTTACTTATGCAAGTCCTTGTATTTTCACCTTCATTCTTTCAATGAAGGTGAAAAAATTTCGTGGGGGTACTTCTGTTGGATATAGCGTATTAGTGCAGTGACAACTTGCGGACCGGATTCTACGAGTCTACCTTGTTCAAATGCAGTGAAGTTATCACCGCCTGAAGCTAAATAATTACTAACTGCCACTTCATATTCGTTGCTTGCCTGAATCTCTTGACCCTTCATATCCTTCAGCGCAACAATGCGGTTGCCAATTGGAGCTTCGGGTTCCCAATTATACGTTAAACCAACCGTTTGCAGCCTATTTTCATAATCTTTCGCCCACTGCTGTTCTAAAGCAAGTTTTATTTGGTCTCCTGTTAAGATTAACTTACTGACACTATGACCCATAGGCAAGACTGTATAAAGGTCTTCTACAGTGACCTCCCCTTTTTTAAAACTTTTCCGCATTTCGCCTTTATGGACAAAAGCTATATCTACCCCCATGGCTTCCCGCTCAGATTCTGCAATCATTTTCGCTAATGGGGATTCACCGTTTGCATCTTGATGTCGTTTGATTTCTTCAGGCATTTGTCCTATTACCTGATTAAAATGGCTCCCCAATCTTTTTCTGTATTTATTTAGAAGGGCAACCGTTTCTTTATCCGGTTTTATATGATGATGTAAAGTGAAAATAATCTTTGCTTGTTTCTTAACGATAATTTTAGAATGTGGGTCAATTTCAAGATTTACTTGAGAAAAGGCTTTCCCATTAGAATAAGCTTGAACGATCAGTTTACCGGCTACAACGGTATTGGCATATTCATGGCTGTGACCCGCAAAAATGACATCGACCTCATCATCGATTCTTGGAGCCATCTCCACTAAAGCTCCACTGGAATTTGCTCCTGCCTTATCTGATTTAGCTGAGTCATGTGCCAATACAACAATCACTTTAATCCCTTTTTCCTTTAAAATCTTAACGGATCGGTTAATAGCTGTAACTTCATCCGTTATTTCTACTTCTTTTCGATTTTCAGGTGCCACATACAGGTTGGTCTCTTTTGTTACCACCCCGATAAATCCAATATTAATTCCGTCAATTTGTTTAATAACATACGGTGGTAACAAGGGAGTACCCGACTTTCTATCGATTATATTTGCAGAACTGTAAGAAGTATTGGCACCTTGAAAATAGCCTGTTTTTTTATTGAATCCTCCATAAATAAGGCGTTTCATTTCATTTACGCCTTGATCCAATTCATGATTTCCAGGTGTCCCGACATCAAAGTGCAGAAGGTTTAAAAATTCAATCATCGGTTCGTCTTTAAATTGAGAAGAGATTGGAGGACTTCCTCCTACCATATCACCTGCATGAACAAGTAGTGTATTTGGGTTTTCTTGTTTATATTTTTTTAAATGGGCAGCCAGGTATTCAGCCCCACCTGCCATGGTTCCTGAAACCATTTCATATTTGTTTAGTTGGCCGTGAAAATCATTAACTCCTAACAAATGTACTTGAATGTAGTGGTTGGATGTGGAATGGTTCGTTGAATGATTGGATGAGTATGCTGAGATTTTATAAGTTACGAAAATGATGATGAATACCAAGATGAACAAAGAAGATATGGCCTGAAATTTTGACAATTTCCGATCCCTCCCTCTAGATGTAAATTAAGAATAACTCTTGAATTTTATATCCGTATAAAGGGACCGTGATTTTTTGTTATATTTCATATAATAATTATTAAATTAACCCAGTACATGCATATCTTTTTTAAATACTCATACGGCTTAACATTTAGAAATCTGTTAAGATTTTGACTAGCAATAAATACAGTTTTATTTAAAAAGGCTCCCATTTTTCTACCCATTTAATTACGCTCGTGCAGAAAATGGTGTAATGCCTTATCAGATTCCCCGGCCTAATTTGGTACTAATGGACAGCTCTAATCATATTCTTATAAAAAGAAAACAATAAGAAGGGGTGCAAAGTCAGTTGATAAAAGTCAAGGTTGGTTTACGGCCCATCGTAAGTAAAATAAATTTACCTACTGTTTTGAAAACAACCATACTTCCAGGTGACTCAATTGAAAGATTATTTATTGCAACCCAGGTAGGAGAGATCTTTTACATAGGAAATGGAGATATAAGGACTTTTTTGGATATTCGCCCGCGAATCCTGAAACTAGGTGCTTCTGGTGGCGGATATGATGAACGGGGATTGCTAGGGCTGGCGTTTCATCCCGATTTTTATTATAACGGTCTGTTTTATCTTCATTATTCAGTGGCTGGGACACAAGGACCAGGTGCTCTTCCTGAATCTTTTAAGCCTGATCCATGTGATCCCAAGACTTTAAACCTACGGTGGATAAATAGAGAAACACAATATGATCATATTGATACAATTGAAGAATGGATTTTACAATCGAATGGCCAACCCCAAAAACGACGGACATTACTCAACTTAAGAAGACCATTTTCAAATCATAATGGGGTCAATAGTTTAAACTTTTCACCTGAAACAGGAAAACTTGTTTTAACAACCGGAGATGGTGGATCAGGCCATGATCCATTTAACTTAAGTCAGGATGATCTGGAAATAGCTGGTAAAATAATTGAAATTGATGTAGGTAAGAATATGTACGTCAATGATCCACCCATTGTCACACGTTTCAATGAACTTCCCACAACCATTCAGGAAGCACTCATGGTAATGGCCAAAGGTGTTCGCAATATACCAGGCATTTCATTTCAAAGGTTTTATAATCAGTATATTAAATATGCGGGAAATGTCGGCCAGAATTTGGTCGAGTCGATTTTTTCATTCGTTCATTATAAACCAATGCCGGTTACTCAGCTTATTCAAGCTTCTTTCATGAATTCTGAACCTGACAAAGAAGGATTCATTAACTTTGGCTGGCGAGGTTGGGAAGGTGCTTTTCCTGCTTCGATTATAAAAGGCTGCACTGAAAATCAGAATTCGGATGAAAAAACAATTGCTTATTACAATGAAGCAGTATCACTTTCAGGGAGTCGTCTTCAGCCTTTAACTAGTTATTTTCATAAAGATAACAGACACGATAAGTTTGAAGGAACTGCACTTACAGGAGTGCAAGCATATATGGGGAAAAGCATCCCTGGTTTAACAGGAAGCGTTGTGTTTACGGATCTTTTCCGGAAAGAATCTCAACCTCAGGTTAGAGGGGCTCTAGCTTATACCACCATTAGACCAAATGGTGAACAAAATGATTTTAGTGTGATACAAACCGATTATGATTTTGGGTCTCAATCAGCTTATTATGTTAATTTGGGAACGAACCTGGATCAAAGCAGATTATATTTAGGGGTTTATGGCTCTATGAAAGTGACTGATTTCAACCAGGGTACTGTTTTTGAAATTGTTTCATGAATTAATTCTTGATAATTCTCTTATGAATCCAAATTAAAAATCAAGTGAGTGATGGGGAATCACTAAATTATAATCATTTTTAATCTTTTAAAAATGATTAAAGCAATTTCAACCCATAACCAACTATAAATAAAAGCAAATAAGAAGCCAGTAATAAGAAATGAAAAGGAAACAGAGACTGCTGGACCTAAAACTGGAAAGTGAAAAATAAATATTAGACTCATAATCCCTAACATTAAAAGAATTGCGCCAGCAGCGATAATACTTAATCTCTTACTAAAGAAGTAAAAAGATGCCCCTATGCCAAGTCCTAACAATCCTGTTGTAAAAGGAAATACAATCAGTTCAGTGGGCTGTAGGATGCATAACAACATAATTGTCAGAAGGTAGGTCATCACTCCATATGGAATGGAAAACATGGAACATAACAGAATAGGTGCAGTGGCTAGCGGACTTATAAAATATCCTATACCTGGTAAAAAGCCAGCAACAGCCTGTAGAATAGCAGCAATACAGGCAAAAATAGACCCTAAAATGAGCTTCATCGTTTTTTTATGTTTATTGAATACTATTTGAGATAAACGAACCTCATCAGAAATAGGTTTAAAAAAATACACCTTTCCACCTCCTTCCATTTGGTTTATACGTTACGATACATTATATTACCATTTATTAGAGGTGGAACAATTATTAATCATCCAAACATCAATTTCCTGTGTAATGAAAAAATAGCTTAATAAATAAAAAAAACAAGGCCTTATTGGCCCTGCCTTTTATTTGACTATTACTTTCCCAACCATTCCCTCCTGGAAATGGTACCGGCATGTCAGTTCATATGTACCGGGCTGTTTCGGTTGCACGGTAATGGTTTTTTCTTTACCTGGCTGGACCTCGGCGTCAATTCCGAGCTTCTCCACTGTGAAGGTGTGTTCTTTTGTACCTTTGTTTTTCAATATCAACGTTGTGGCTGTTCCATTCGGAATAGTGATGACTTCCGGATTAAAGTAATCGTCGTTCAACTCTACCTCAATCGATTTCACCGTAGGCTGAGCTACAACACCGGATTCGGCAAATACGCCGAGTGAGCCTAGACTTGTCACAACTACAAACATTGCAAGCACAACGGCCAATCCTGTTACCCGCTTTTTCATAGACATTCGCAATCCCTCCTTCCTTAACACTATTTTTTCTAATCCATTAATATATTATTACTATTAATTTGGTTGCAAAGGAGAGCTGCTAGCCAGCTCCTTTGCAAAGCACCTGATAGCTCAATAACAATCATTTATACAAGATATCATCTCTTAGTGTAGCAACTTTAGATAGAGCTGTATTTATGTCAGCTTCATTCACTCCAAAGTGAGCTAGTGCATCGTTAAGATGTTTTACAATGGCATTAAAATGTTCTGGTTGCAGATTCAATCCATGGTGTGCTTTTGCCATGGATTGTCCAGAATATTGTTTTGGACCACCTAATGCAAAACTAATGAACTTTGTTTGATGACGGCGTTGCTTTTCCATATCCGTTTTTTCAAAAAAATGATTAACTGTCTCATCCTTAAGAACCAATTCGGAGTAAAAATAGTCCACAACTTTTGCTATCGCTTCTTCCCCGCCGACTTTTTCATAAAGTGTTTGTTCCATATATACACTCCTAACTTGTAATTAATAGAAGTATTCTTTGTAGAAAATTTGTTTTTATTCTTTATCTTACAATTTAATCCCCTTTTGCTGAGATTCACTAATCCCTCTTTATTTCCACTTGTTGCTGCCAAGTTGCTGAAAATGAGTAATTGTTATAGGGAAATCCATTTATTACATTCACTGTTCACACTTTTATTTTACATATTCAAATTGTAATGTGACAAAATTGTAATCTTACTTCCTGTTACATCTATGGTGGGAAAAGGGATGAATTTTATAGTATGTAGCATGAGGAGGAGATTTACGTTGAAAAAAGTATTACAAACTAAAAACTTATCAAAATCCTATGGAAAAGCACAGGTTTTAAAAAATATTGACCTTACCATTACTTCGGGTGAATTTACGGCTATTATGGGGCCATCTGGTTCGGGAAAAACCACACTGATGAATGTGCTCTCGACAATTGATAAATTTTCTGGCGGGGAGGTCTGGCTTGAAGAACAGGCCCTGTTGGATTTAAACAAAAAAGCATTGCGTACATTTCGCCAAGAACGCATGGGGTTATTCTTTCAAGATTACAATTTGCTTGATACTTTAACGATTAAAGAGAACATTCACCTTCCCCTTTCATTGAGGAAATTTTCTACGGATGAGATGGAAAGACGGCTGGGACCAGTCATTCAGGCATTGAATATTGAAGAAATCCAGGATAAATACCCTACAGAAGTTTCAGGCGGTCAAAAACAACGGGCTTCATCCGCGCGCGCAATTATTGCAAACCCTGCGATTGTCTTTGCAGATGAACCTACAGGCGCACTTGATTCGAGATCGGCAACACAATTATTGGAACAGTTATCGAGCTTAAATGAAACGTTTCGAACGACCATTCTCATGATTACACACGACTCCTATGCAGCAAGCTTCTGTAAACGAGTTATCTTCTTGCGTGATGGAGGAATCGTAAACGAGCTTTATAAAGGTGACCAAAGTCAAAGTGACTTCTTTGATCGAATCCTTCACATCCAGAGTGCCATGGGAGGGAATCAAAGGTGAACTTACTGAATATGACGGTCCGGAACGTTCAGCGCAATTTCCGTGTTTATACGATTTATCTGTTTGCCATGATTACTGGTGTGATGGTCCATTTCACCTTCTCATCACTGATGTATAACCAGGATATATTGGATGTACTCAAAAATAAGGAGAGTTTTCAAACGGGGGTGTCGATTGCCTCAGTGGTCATTCCTCTTTATCATTTTCTTTATTCTTTATGCTAACTCTTTCTTTATGAAGCAAAGAAAAAGAAGGATACCCATAAAACTGTAGACATTAATTTTAAGATAAAAAAGTTACCAGATTGGCCAAATAATAAGTATAAGAATGTAATAGATTGGATAAACTAATAAAAAAGGAGTGGGAGATTATGGAGACTAAAATTAAAGAAGGAACGAAAGAAATGTGGAGCGAAATTAATGCATGTATTACTAGGAAAATAAATGAAAAACATGATTTATCCTTTCAAAAGAAGAGCAATGATAATTATATGAATCTATATATTCAAACAGCCGTATTACACACGCTATTTGAACTATCAGATGAGTTCAGGAAAATTGAAAGAAAATATAACGGATTGTGATGCTTCCGGAAAGGTCATGCACCAAATATAACGTAACGGTGGATTAGGTTTAAACTCTTAAGGGAGCTCTTTAATCCTAATCCACCTTTTCTTTCCAGCTTTATTACTGTACCATTTGCATCCCTTCCCTATAAATCCCTCTTTTTATCCCAACTAGAATCCATTAAGCCAAATAGAAACCCCACCAGTTGTTAATAGATCAGGTGGGGTTTTTTCATGTGTTTCAAGTTTTAGTATACTATCTTGATTGACGGATAATCTTAATTGTACGCTAGCTTAATACTATTATTTGTTGTTTTATCAATCTAAAATCTTGTATATTTAAATGAGTATATTTTATAACTTACTGATGCTTGAAACAGCTCGGAATACTAAAATCATTGAAAATAATATTTTTTGAAAGTGAGCTGAAAGCTTATGATGTGGTCACCACTATTCGAAAATGATGTACCTGCAGTTATTCTTCCTTAACGGCAGAAAAATTGCATCTCCGTTAAGGACTGGAAATGTTTAGTTAAAACGGAGGGTACAAGATGAAAAACACTATATTAGGTTCTTTATATTTATCACTCGCTGCTAGCATTTGGGGCGGGATGTATGTTGTGGTAAAAGTTGTGGTAGACGTTGTTCCGCCACTTGAATTAGTATTATTACGATATGTAATTGCGATTTTAGCATTGCTGACAATTGGTTTTATAACAAAACAATCTTGGCGGATTGAAAAACGGGATTGGCTTTTGGTTTTCATTATAGGACTTGTTGGAAACACAATTTCCATCGTAACCCAGGAAGTCGGTACACTGCTATCCACTGCACAAATGGGAGCCATCATTACTTCCACAACACCTGCATTCATGGTGATATTTGCACGTATCATTTTAAAAGAAAAGATCACTATCAAGAAATCAATTTCTGTAATTTTAGCGACAATCGGAGTCGGTATCATTGTCGGGAATGCCCATATCGGCTCATCTCACCAACTTGGGGGCCTATCACTACTTATTGCTGCCTTAACTTGGGCACTTATGTCTGTTCTAATTAAACGTGTCCCTGGGCAATATTCACAAATTGTTATAACGACCTATGCAGTGCTAGTGGCAATTGTCTTTTTAACACCTATTACGATCAGTCGATTGGATGAGCTTGATTTTCAAGCAATCATGCATCCATCCATATGGGGCGGCCTATTATACTTGGGCGTTATTTCCACAGCATGTGCCTTTTTACTTTGGAATCGCGGACTGCAAATGCTTACCGCTTCAAGTGGTGGATTATTTTTCTTTTTACAGCCTATAGTCGGTACTTTTTTAGGTTGGTTAATACTAGGGGAACAAATCAGCTTGTCTTTTTGGATCGGCACAATATTAATTTTTATCGGGGTATTATTAGTCATTCGGGAAGAATAACCACATTAATAAGTTTATTAGAGTTATATATTAAAATGTACCCTATAGAGCGGTCTCTTTAAAAAAGGCTGTCTATAGGGTTCTTTTTTGGTCTTAAAAAGGGGATTGCAGAAAAAGTTGTTTTTTATTTGTAATTTATCCTTATTATACCCCTTTATGTTAATAATAAGGCGGAATCCAAGAACTCAGCTCCACACCGTCCCAACGGTTTCTAGATTCTTAAGACAAAAAGATGTATTATTATATTTTTTACAGCCGATTATATTGAAAAATCTCAAATATACAATCATTACGTAATAATAATTATTATTTTATGTACATTTCGAAAGAGTTTTTGTTATCATTAATTCATAATATTTTGGAAATGAATGCTAAATTTTATAACGAAGGAGGAATCGTTCTTGAAAAAACCATATATGGAATTGACGATTGGGATGATGAGAACGGGGATATTAGGTTTCGGCGGCGGACCATCAGTCATCCCGCTCATCCGCCACGAAGCAGTTTCCCGTTATCACTGGCTCGACGATGATGAATTCGGGGAAACTTTGGCGATTGCCAATACACTCCCAGGACCGATTGCCACGAAGATGGCAGCATATCTTGGTTATAAATTAAAAGGCTGGCCGGGAGCCCTCGTAAGTGTGGCCGCTCACGTTTTACCTTCATGCTTTGCGATGGTTTTCTTGATTGCATTCATTAATGTTTTAAGTAATTCAGCAATGATCAGCAATATGATAGCTGCTGTAATGCCGGTGGTTGCCGTCATGCTTGGTCAAATGGCTTATGAGTTTGGCGAAAAGGCGGTAAAAGGGTTAGGGAAGGTGCTCGGAATCACCTTTTTTGCGATTTCCTTTTTGCTTCTGCAGGTCATTTCCCTGCATCCGGGTATCGTCATCATGATTTTTCTTATATATGGAGCGTTTCATTTTAAATTAAAGGATAGATTGAAAAACAAAAAGACGGATAGGAAGGAGGAATCCGCTTAATGGGTCTTATTATCCCAATAGGAGTTGCTGTTTTTCTGGCGTTTTTCATAGCCAATATGCTTGGTTACGGCGGAGGTCCAGCCTCGATTCCGCTAATGTATGATCAAATCGTTACCCGTTATGGCTGGCTTGATAATACCGAGTTCTCACAAATGCTGGCGTTAGGAAATTCACTCCCAGGACCGATCGCCACGAAAATAGCCGCATATGTCGGATATGATGTATATGGCTGGCCAGGATTTCTAGCTGCCTTGGCAGGCACGATCATCCCTTCAGCCGTGGCTTTGATATATTTATTAAAAATCCTGCGAAAATACAAGCAATCGCCTATCGTAAAAGGCATGTCACTGCTTGTACAGCCCGTGATTGCGATCATGATGTTATTGCTCACCTGGAATATGGCAGCGGATGCGGTCGGATCCATCGGCTACATCCATTCAATCGTCATCGCTGGATTGGCATTCTTGGCTTTAGGTAAATTCAAGATTCACCCCGCATTCGTAATCATTCTTGCCTTTGCGTATGGCGGCTTTATCATCCCGCTCACATAATAAAAAAATCCACCTATATAGGGGGATTTTTTTATTTAAAGCTTCATGCCCATCCGGCTTTTATAGCGTTTAATGAGAATTTGGCAATCAACGCTGACAACACCGACGACCGCATAAAGCTTCTCATTGAGAAAACGTTCCATCTCTTGATTATCAGTAAAGATTCCGTGCATATGGAGTTTACTCGGACCGGTCATATGATATAAACTCGTTACAGCCGGTTCACTTTCTAATTGCTGTGCGACCGATTCCAGATATTTTGGCTCAACCTCAACGTTAAAGAATGCCGAGACATGGATGCCGACCTTAGCTGGATTTATGACCGCAGTAAACCTCTCGATCACCCCGTTTTCAACAAGATGATTAATTCTCATCTGTACCGCAACTCTGGAAAGCTCCACTTTCTTCGCTAAGTCGGTATATGAAATTCGTGCATCTTCATGTAAAACCGATATGATTTTCTTATCGATTTCATCAACTTTCAAGCTGGGAATCTTAAAGTCCTCTGCCATCCTACGTAACTCCTTTTCGATTTCTTTATTCCATTATCGCAGAGAACACCACCGGATCACAACAATCTTCCTTTCACTTCTAATAAAGGCAGAAATTTTTGGGAAGCCCTAATGTCCCCTCTCCTACTTCCATTTGAATGTCCATCATATATGTAGCTTTCCAAAATAAAGATGCAGTATTTTATCCAGCTGAGTGCAGCCGCCAAAAAGATGGAATTCGATAGACTCAGGGCCGGACAAATGACGGCACCTCCTTGAGTTCCAGACTGAAGTCCCCCTCCTACTTCGAAAATTGGAAGGCGGGGGTTTTACAGCCCGTTTAATGCAGGATAATAGTTTATGAATTTCCAATGGACACTTCCTCAATCCTTTGTTTGTAAGGTTTTTGCGATATTTTTGTATTCCTCATCATTGAGAATGCCCATTTTTTTGAATAATGCGGAATAAGCCATTATTTTTTTCTGCGTACGGTTTGTACAATTCATATGGATCAGCTCCTTTTTTATATAGTATTCATTTACGACAAAATGTTTCCTTAATACAAAACATTTTGAATAGACTAAATAAAAAAACTGTCCATTTTTCCGGCAGTTTCAATTTATTATAGGTTTAAATAAAATAAAAGCAGTCTACATAAATTCAAGAATCATCATCTATTTTTTAAATAACAACTTCCAATAGAGTTAAAAAAACTGATTCCCGCATTACCATATACAAGACTGAAAAAATGCAGTTTGGGTCCATTAAAGTTATTGTCCTTCTTGCAACAAGTCTTCATTCGGATTATCGTTGTTTAAGAGATGCGAAGAAATTGAAAATACTGCATACTTTCTTCATACTTTTTCGCTAAACTGACTTTATTCCATAAGAAGGTGAATGCTCATGAAAATCTCCTTTAAGCTCGGACTATCTATATTTGTTTGCATTTTTTTGATGGAAACCGTTTCGATGATTTACTTGCATAATAAAGTGATCCATTCCCGTATCAATCAAGAATTGGAATCACTGAAGGCCCGTGGCAATAGTCATCGTGATGTGTTGGAAATCACGTATTCCGACTCTACTCTTAAGCATATCGGCCTGATGGAGTACCATACCGATACAGATGTCGTAATTACGAACACAAGGGGCGATATTCTGATATCTTCCGAAAAGGTAAATGGGGGAATGAAAAAACTCTTGGCAAAAAACATCCCGCAAGTTCCCCGAAAAGGTATGGTCATCCAATCAAGTTGGAAGGATGAAAGATATATAGCGACCATTACGCCATTTATCAGTGATAAAGAAAAAAAAGGCTATGTTTATATGTTCAAAGATACTAGGGAAGTTGAGGATTTAATTGCACAATTGAATAAGCATTTCCTTTTTGCGACTGCATTGCTCCTTTTCTTCATGCTTATCACCATTTATTTTCTATCAAAAGCTTTGACTAGACCGCTTATTTCAATGAAGGAAGCGACAACCAAACTCAGCAAAGGGAATTTTTCAGTGGCAGTGCCAGTACGATCTCATGATGAACTCGGGGAGCTTGCCCAATCCATTCAAAGCTTGGCTAATGAATTGAACTATTTAAAGAAGGAACGCAATGAATTTTTGGCAAGTATCTCTCATGAACTGCGCACGCCGCTAACTTATATCAAGGGATACGCTGATATTGCCCGCCGGAAAGACTTGAATGCTGCCGAACGAACACGATACTTAGAGATCATCCATGATGAATCCGAACGATTAAACAGATTATTGGACGAACTATTCAATATGGCTAGAATGGATGTGAATACATTCACCATATCAAAAGAAACCGTCCAGCTCTCTTCATTCCTGCAAAACATTCATGAAAAAGTGCTGCCGGCTTTTACAAATGAAAGAATTCAATTGAATCTGGAATGTAAGGATGATTTATTTATAGATATAGATCCCTCACGGTTTGAGCAAGTCATTCTTAACCTGCTCGATAATGCGCTGAAGTACTCGAACGAATATACTGTCACCACCATCAAAGCAACTGAATGCCTTGGCAGGATTTCCGTCTCCATAATCGATCAAGGTGTTGGCATTCCCCCTGAAGATATCCCCCATATCTTTGACCGTTTATATCGTGTCGAGAAATCACGCGCCAGAGATACCGGTGGATTCGGATTGGGGCTCTCCATCGTCAAGCAATTAGTGGAGATACAAGGAGGGACCATTTCGGTTAAAAGCAACTTGGAGCAAGGAACGTGCTTCACTATCACATTTAAGGAGATTACAAATGAAGACAATAGTTCTGGTTGATGATGAACAGAGAATGCTTGATCTATTAGAGCTATACATTAAACCTCACGGATATACATGCATGAAGATGAAATCTGGACATGAAGCCTTACAGTTCTTATCGCATAAACATGCGGACATAGTACTTCTTGATGTAATGATGCCTAATTTGGATGGGTGGGAAACATGTGAAAGGATCCGTGCGTTTACCAACATTCCCATAATCATGCTCACCGCCCGGGATGCTGCACAAGAAATGGTGAAAGGGTTGAAAAAGGGCGCAGACGATTATATTACGAAACCATTTAATGAAGAAGTTTTACTTGCCAGAATCGAAGCAGTGACGCGGCGAGTGCATAATCAGGATGATACTGTGATTTTTAGAGGGCTAAAATTAAATGAATCCGCTTATGAAGCACATTATGATACAAAAACAATCCCATTGACACCAAAAGAGTTCTCACTGTTATGCTTGTTTTTAAAATCAACAGATCAAGTGTATTCCAGAGACCACCTGCTTTCGACCATTTGGGGATTTAAAACGGATACGGAAGATCGGACAATCGATTCCCATATTCGAAATATTAGAGAGAAATTGCGTCATGTCGGTTTTCCTGTAGATCAACACTTGAAAACGGTCTGGGGCATCGGGTATAAATGGAGTTCTGTGGATTGATATGAATTTCATTTCTGAGGCATTACTATCCAGCGGCCCTTTTTCCATTGCTGTAAGTTTAGTATTCAATATATTGATTAGCGTGCTTGGTTTTGTTCCAAGCGTATTCATCACGGCCGCCAATATCACCGTATTTGGATTTGAAAAGGGATTGATCCTTTCTTACATGGGGGAAATTGCAGGTGCAGTGGTCAGCTTTTGGTTATATCGAAAGGGCTTTCAAACATTCCAACCCAAGTTCATGAAGAACCGGTGGGTCATGAAGCTGCAAAAGTCACAAGGGTTTCATGTATTTTGGATGATCCTGATGCTTAGGCTCCTTCCTTTTATACCATCTGGCGTGATTAACCTTACAGCAGCATTAAGCAAGACGCGAATGATGATTTTCTTCCTCGCCACATCCATCGGAAAACTGCCTGCCCTCCTTGTCGAGGCGTATTCGGTGACACAAGTATTGAAGGCCTCGGATGATGTAAGGATTGTTTTGGTACTGTTGATTCTGGTAATCGCAGTCTTTTATTACTTTAATAGAAATAAGTTATAATCCGAAATCTAACAAGTTGTTCTTAGGCAAATAACTATTCGTATATAAAACTGAAACGAAAACAAGGCTGCACCAGATTTTCCGTTTCTGGCTACCTTGTTTTCTTATTGGAAGATGGTAGTTTTCAAAAGTCTCTGTTTGCAATAGTATCTTAACACTACTATATGTGTTATCCGGTATGTGTGAGTAGGTGATATTAGCAAGCAAACATCCTATCATGTTTGCTTCTTAAATTATAGAAGATAAAATGTATTTCCTTCAGGACCGAGCGGCAGATGTCCATCTTCAAGCAATTCTACAATAAAGGAAAATGGGTTTTCTTCACCAGCAAGTTCAGCTGTACAAGCAAGAACACTTATATACATGGCATGTCCAACGAGGAACTTTATTGCTTTTTCATCCCTAAATGCGTTGAATGCATGTTTATATGCTCCATGAAAAACGGCCTCCGGCACTTTGTCCACGATATCTGCAAGCAGTTTTTCATTTCCAGCGGCATCGATCTTTTCCTTAAGTTGATCTGGTAATTCCTTTAGAACTTCCCAAAGTGTACTTCTTTCAAACGAAAGACAGCTGATTGCCTCTGAAACCTGAGTTGCCGAAAGCCACTTTATTTTATATTCACTGACGCCAATTGCGTTCATAAACTGATCTACTTTTCTCTCTGCTTCATTACACTTCACCCCGACTTGTGAATACCAGTCTATGGAAGTAAGTCGCACAATCATTTCATTGGCAGGCCGTGCGTCCGTACCGTACTTTTCTTCATTGATTATTCCGACTAAAGCCATATTAGTCCACTCCTTTCATACCTTCCGTTTTATCAGGCTGACTGGGATTTCCCTGTCGACCAATGTCTGTTAATATTTTGTTGTCAGTTCTGGAGGACCAAATTTCGGTCCATATGGGCCTTCATCGAGCCAGCGTCCCAGTCTTGGAACTATGGATACGAGGGATGCTGCAAGTTCACGCTTTAGGTTCATTTCAGGGGCATCTCCTTGAAGGTGATGTAATGCAGTGGTTGATCCGTCACGGTTCCACTTTGCGGCAATACGTCTTTCGGTGGCAGCTGCATCAATTGCTTCTTTTCGCTCCGTTTCAGAGTTAGATTGAAGCGCTTTCTTAATCCCCCGTACAGAAATAATTGCATCCGGAACTCCGGAGTTCAATCCACGGGCACCAAAAGGTGCAAATAAATGGGCTGCTTCACCGGCGAGAAGAACTCGCCTTTTTTCATCTGTAAAAGAATTGGCAACGACCTGATGGAAACGGTATGTTGATACCCATGTAATACGCTCAGCATATTTAGCATCCATCACTTTTGGAAGCCACTTTTTGACACCCTCAATATTTGTATAGTCATCCGGATTGTCACCTTCTAAAAGCTGAAGGTCCACCCGCCAGCCACCTTTAAACGGAACAAACATCACATTCCTTCCTCCCATTGCTGGATGTTGATAATGAAATGTACGCTCAAGCGGCAGGGGATTTTCCTCATCCTCTTTTACATCAACTACAAGGAATGTATCTGCCGTTCGCGGTCCTTCAAATTTTAAACCAGCCTGTTCTCTTACAACTGAATGTGATCCGTCACTGCCAATAATGTATTGTGCTTCCCACACTTCACCGGATTTTGTAGTCAATCTCACCCCAGCACCGGTTATATCCAATTTTTTCACTGGTGAATCCCAAACGAACTCAACACCAGCGTCAAGACAGGCATCATAAATGTGATTTTCGATATCATCTTGGTGCAATGCCGTGAAATGGGGTAATTTTTTTTGATCGGTATTATCCGTAAATCCATAATTACGGACATATACTTCTTTTCCTTTATAAAGTGTTCGCTTAACAGGCCAAATGATCCCATTGCGCCCCAGTGTGAACCCCAGTCCTTTCGAAATTTCTTCCAAAAGTTTTAGAGTTGCACTATGCATATAGATCGCCCGGCTACCCGGACGAGGACGTCCGTGCGGATCCGCTTCTATAACTACAGAAGAAATTCCTTTTTGCTTCAATGCAAGACCTGCAACTAAACCAACCGGGCCAGCGCCAACAACTATTACATCGCATTTATTTATTTTTTCCATAGATGAGATTCTCCTTATTTAATATTTTATAATTATTTGTAGTTAGATTTATAAGGCAAAATAGACATTTTCAGTTTTACAATTCCTTAAACTTCACCGGCCAGTTTAACATCTACGGTGAATTCACCAATTTTGTCAATTTTAATGCGGACACAATCCCCCTCTTCAATCGGACCAACTCCTTCAGGGGTACCCGTTGCCACAATATCTCCAGGAAGGAGCGTCATATTATCGCATGCCACTTCAAAACATTTGTAACAATCGTAAATGAGATGTTTTGTACTTCCATCCTGACGCACTTCATCGTTCACCCATAATGTCATGGCCAAGTCATTTGGATCTTCGATTTCATCGGAAGTCACAATCCATGGTCCGATCGGAGTAAATGAATCAAACGACTTTCGCCAGGTCCGCTCTTCATTGCCCCGAATGGAAATATCCAATAAGGCAAAGTAACCAAAGATATAATCTTTTGCCTCTTCCTCCTTTATATTTTTCGCCTTTTTACCGACCACATATCCAAGCTCAGCCTCATGGTCCGTACGACGATCCTTATAAGGAAGTAAAATGGGATCGGAGGGACCAGATAAGGACTCAGGTGATTTCAGAAACAAGGCAATTTCTTCGATTGTCCTAGGTGCGTTGTTGAATATTTCATTCATTTCTTCTTGATGTTTTCGATAGTTCACAGGTGCAGCCCAAATTTTCCGTGTACTTGGTACAGGGGACTTCAATGTCACCTCATTCAATGAATAAGAAGTTCCTGTTTCCGCTTCCCGATTCATTTCCTCTTTTAGTTCATTAAAATTTTCAACGAGCTTGAGGAAAGAAGAATTCGGGTCAGCTTTATCCCATCCTGCTACTTTTGATACATCTGTTACACGGTCTCCCATTACCACTCCAAGTAAATCGTCATTAAAAATAGCAATCTTCACAATGCCTCCCCCTTCTCTTCTCAAACGGTTCCGTCAGGTATAAAGACTTTTTCCACTACCTGGTGTCCATCATTTTCTTGGTATCCCTCGCTGAATTCAAGCTCTAATTTTTCCATGACGGGTTTGTCATTGAAGGAGAATAGGAACACATCTTCTGATCCCGTGTTCTCATGCTCATGATTGCTCCATGGTGGTAGAATAAAGAAATCCCCTTTTTCCCATTCAAACTTCTGACCATCAATGACCGTATAGCCTGTACCTTCAAGAACATGAAAAATTGCGCTGTGAACATGTCGGTGCGCTTTCGTTTGCTGACCTGGTTTCAACTTTTGCATCATTGTGCCAATGCGGGAATCAGCAGAGCCACCTGTGGTTGGATTAATATATTCAATCGCGTATCCGTCAAACGGGTCAAAATCTGCTTCTGTCATCTGATTAAGCAAATATTTAACACGATCGAATTTGTAACCGAAAATTGGTGATGGATAATCAGGATTTGATTTTTCATTTAGCTTTTTAAACGCTCCCATTGAAAATTGCTGATTAGCATAGTTTTCTGGTGCTTCCATCGGGTAAGACTCTTCCTCATACGGCTCAAAAAACGATGCAGCCATCGTGCGGACGAGACCTACATCTAGCCCATCCATCCAAAACATCGGCTCTGTTCCTTCATGCTTGTGCTCATGCCAAGTCCAGGCCGGCGTCAAAATCATGTCTCCACGTTCCATATACGTTTTCTCTCCATTAACCGCCGTGTATGCCCCGTCCCCTTCAATAACAAAACGGATCGCAGATTGTGAGTGATGATGGGAGGGGGCGCTCTCACCAGGTAACAGTAGCTGAATGCCAGCATATAAAGTATGTGTCCCATAGCCAACAAGACCTCGCTTCAGCAGGCTCGGATTTTGAAGATACACTACACGGCGTTCTGCGTCTTTCCCCGGCTCCAGCAATTCCCCTGCAGTCAGCACATATTCACGAATGGATTTCCACTTCCATAAATACGGCTCTACATCATGTACCGGCTCTTTGGTTACCATATGGCCAAGGTCGTACCATAGAGGGCCAAGATTTCTTTTCTTCATTCCTTCATAATACTGATCTAGCTTTTCCTGTGTATAAACTTCACTTTTAGCCACTCAATTCACTCCTTTTAAAATAAATTCATGATTTGAAAGCGATTCCATAATTAAATCTAATAATTGAACTTTATTTACCATTCCCAATTATCTCGGTAGCTGATCAAGTATCTGCACTAATAACTAAGAAACATATTTTTCAGCTTCAATAATTACATCCGCAATTTTACGCTTCACTTCCACAATATTTTCCGGGCAACTCATGATAAGACGTCCAGCAATCCGCGAAAATGCTTCATCATCACCGAGATGATTTAGAATATTTAAGGCTCTGATGGCGACCATTTGGGATGTTTCATGTATAAATACTTTCGTATAAGCAATTTTTTGGCTGTTTTCATCTTTCCCTGTTATCTGTACTGCTTTTTCCGTTCGTAAAATGGAGCTTTCCGCCGAATAAATTCCGATGACTAGGTCCGCGATAAATGCAGCTGTTTCCTGTTCTTGATTTAGATTTATCAGGTCGTTCTTCCGAACAGACTCTATTGTAGAATGATAAAGCTTTTTCATCAGCTGAAGTGTCTGCTTTTCACGTAGCAGCGTACCTTCGTCAACATTTCCTTTCTTACTAGGCAATTCATAGGTTTTCAGTAATGTTGAAGCAATCAGGGTTCTATTAATTTCATTCGTACCTTCAAAAATCCGATTAACCCTGGAATCACGATATAGTGACTCTATTTCATATTCTTCCATATATCCATATCCACCGTGGATCTGCAAGGCTTCATCTACGATAAAGTCAAGAACTTCCGTGGACATAACTTTGTTGATCGAACATGCTAAAGCATAACGGGAAATCGTTTCACAAAAGTCATCGGAGCCCGTTTGTTTCATATTTGCAAACCCTTCCTGCATCGCGCCTGCAGTTCTATACACGGAACTTTCATTAGCGTATGTTTTTATAGCCATATCAGCCAGTTTATTTTTGATTAAGTTGAAGCTGGAAATAGGCTCGCCAAATTGCTTCCTTTCATTGGCGTAGCTAACGGCTAGCTCAATCGATCTCTTTGCAGTTCCCAATGAAGTGGCTGAAAGCTTATGGCGGCCGATATTCAATACGTTAAACGCAATAATATGCCCACGCCCTACTTCACCAATAACATTTTCAGAAGGTACTCTTACATTATCCAAAATAAGAGAACATGTGGAAGACCCCCGTAACCCCATTTTCTTTTCTTCAGGACTAATGGAGACTCCTTCGTAATCTTTTTCAATAATGAAAGCAGTAAACTTTTCACCGTTCACTTTTGCATATACAATAAATAGGCCAGCGATAGAAGAGTTGGTAATCCACTGTTTTTCTCCATTTAAAATGTAATATTTCCCACATTTAGAGAGTACCGCTGTTGTCTTTGCACTCATTGCATCCGTGCCGGATGAAGGTTCGGTTAATGCATATGCAGCTATAGTCTCACCAGATAACATTTTTGGGAGATACATCGCCTTTTGTTTCACAGTTCCAAAATAGGCAATTGGCAACGCCCCAATTCCGGTTTGCCCTCCAAATGTAATGGAAAACGAACGGCCAAGCGCCATTTTTTCAGATATGATGGACGCACTGACTTTGCCAAGCTCTAGCCCTCCATCTTGCTCTGGAATATCTGCGCTGATCAGCCCGAGTTCACCTGCCTCTTTGATAAGACGCACTGTTTCATCAAACTCCTGATTTTCTATCTTTCCTAATGCCGGATAAACTCTGTTCTTCACAAATTTCCCAGTCATCTCTTCCAGCATAATATGTTCATCACTAAAGTCTTCGGGTGTGAAAATTTCGTCAGGAAGGATGTCAGTATTCAAAAAATGTTTGATTTCCTTTTTTTCCGTAAGCATGTATTCACCTCTTCATAGACTGGTGGGTTTTTGGCATCATTTTTTTTCGGATATCTTCAGGAACCGGTAGCGCCTTCGGCTTACCCTCAAATGATGTCCAGGCACGTAATTCATACCCTTCAGCTACTATTTGTTCGCCTCTAATAAAAGCATGTCGCAATTTAAATACTTTGTTTTGTAATTCTTCAACTGTACTTTGCACAACCACGCTATCCTCAAAGAAAAGAGGACATTTGAAAATGCAGTTAGCTTCTAATAAAGGGACACCAATTTGCTGTTCTGCATAAAGTTTGGAGGATGGATACCCTAGGACTGACAAATATTCATGAGTGGCTTCATCCATCCATTTATAAAAGTTGGGATAAAACACTATTCCTGCTGCGTCCGTGTCACCCCATCTTACCTGGAACGAATATTCTGCTATCATGTTAGATATGCTCCTTTCAATTTCAGACTGGACGACTGACCTTCGCATCCATCTGATCAAGAAGTCTCGATTTTTGGATTTTTCCGCTAGCCGTCATTGGAAAATCCTCAATGAACATGAGTTTTTCCGGGACTTTATAATTTGCTATTTGTTTCTTTACAAAGGCTTTAATTTCACCTTCTGAAATTTCTGTTCCTTTTTTTAGCTGAATGAACGCGCACACCACTTCACCAAGCACTTCATCTGGAATGCCCACGACTGCAGCAACCATTATGTTTGGATGTTTGGTCAGCACACTTTCAATTTCCTGAGGATATATGTTATAGCCCCCACGGATTATCATTTCTTTTTTTCTGCCTACAAAATGCAGATATCCTTCTTCATCCTGCACACCTAGATCACCGGTATAGAACCAGCCTTCCCGATCTAGAACATCGTCCGTATGTTCTTGCATTTTGTAATAGCCTTTCATTATCCCAAAGCTTTTGAGGGCTATCTCTCCTGTTTCCCCTAATGGGATTTCAAGCCGGTTTTCATCAACAATTTTCAACTCAACCCCAGGAATCGGTTTTCCTAGTGTCTTCGTTATTTTCTGTTCATCATCATAATAAGGAGTCAATGTAACCGTAACCGTTTCCGTTATCCCAAATGATTGACAAAGTTTTATGCCCATGCGATCTCGTATTTCCTTGACTTTACTTGGTGGAATTGGAGCAGATCCCACCATGCCTGTACGCAATGTCGACAAGTCGTAACTATCAAAATCATCCAGTTCCATTTCTTTAATGAACATTGTCGGTACACCCATCTTTATCGTAACTTTTTCTTGTTCAATCAGTTTAAGAGTTTCACGGGGATGATATTTTTCCTGTAACACCATTCGTGCCCCGGCGGATACGCCGCAAAACAAGTTGCATGCCATGCCAAAGATATGAAACAGCGGCGCTGATACAACAAAAACGTCCTCTTCAGTACATCTAAGTTCCCCTGCCAATGTATTCGCGGATTGTACCACACCTCTATGCGTGATCATAACGCCTTTTGGCACGCCGGTTGTCCCGGACGTATATAAAATACAAAATAGATCGTTATTTACATCAATTTCTGCTTCCATGACATCACCATAGGTTTGGTCCTCATATGGATGGAGGCCATCCCGTGTAAACCGTACAGAGATCAATGACGGCACAATCGACTGCGCTTCTTTTAACCCAAAGTTTTGATCAAATTCTTCCGTCACTATCAACGCTTTCGGCTCGGAATTCTTTAAGATGTATTCGACTTCATGTGTTCGATATTTATGGTTAAAGGGGACGATCACCGCCCCAATTTTGGCTGCAGCAAAAAATATAACCGCTGTTTCATACCAGTTGGGCAATGACACAGCAATCCGGTCCATTTTTTTTATGCCCAGATTGTAGAGTGTCCCGGCAAACCGTTCCACATCCTTTTTCATTTCATGGTAGGAGACCCGTCTCTTCAAATCATATATCGCTTCTTTATCCCCATTAGCTGAAACAGCACGCTCCAATAAGCCGTAAACTGTCAAAAGATTCTGATCCTTTTCCATATACTCACTCGCTCCCGTATGGTTCTAAAAATCTCGCCATTTTTCCTGCCACTAAATGTGATTTTTCTAACCAGAAACTTGTTTTCCCTTTTAACTGAACCATTTAGCCTACATTAACTTCTATTTTCAGCATGAACGCCTCGTTATGGAATCCGCATTTTCATCAGTTATTTCGTCATTTGTACACAAAATCCTTTCAATCCCTGGAAAAGGACTGCCTTAAACTTTGATTATACGGTTCTATAAATCACAACTTTATAACGCTTCCCAAATTGCCGCAATTCCCTGACCTCCGCCAATGCAAACAGCTGTTGCCCCATATTTTTTATTGCGTCTTCTCAATTCATAAATGAGTGCGGTTACGATTCTTGTTCCGCTCGCTGCTAGCGGATGCCCCATTGCAACTGCCCCACCGTTTACATTTCCTATTTCAAGGTCAAAGCCTAATTCTTTTTGACAAGCAAGGTACTGAGCTGAGAATGCTTCATTGATTTCAATCAGATCTAAGTCTGCGATTGTTAAGCTAGCTTTTTTTAATGCACTTTGAATGGCCGGAACAGGTCCAATCCCCATGTACTTTGGCTCTACTCCGACTACGTCCCAGGAAACAAGTCGAGCAATCGGCTTCAGTCCTTTTACTTCCGCATAGTCACTTGAGGCGACAATGACTGCCGCCGCTCCGTCAACCATGCCACTCGCATTACCTGGTGTAACTACTCCGTTTTCAACAAATCTCGCCTTCAGTTTCCCAAGCTGTTCCATGCTAGTTTCCCGAATGTGTTCATCGTCTTCTATGACTTTATCGCCTTTTCTGCCTTTCACTTTAACAGGTACAATTTCTTCATTTAAATAGCCTTTTTCTCTTGCAGCAAGGGCACGTTCATGGCTTGCGAGAGCGTGCTGGTCGACTTCTTCCCTGGACAGACTATATTTGGCAGCCAAATTTTCAGCGGTTTCACCCATTGTACATTCTCCATAAGTATCGTATAGCCCGTCCCATACCCAGTCTTCTACAACAGGCGCCCCTAGTTGACTTCCCCATCTCATTCCGCGAATTACATGCGGTACCTGACTCATGCTTTCAGTTCCACCTGCTAATATGACATTCGCTTCTCCTGTTAAAATGTAACGCGCCGCTATTAAAATAGATTCAACACCCGTTCCACACAGTCTATTAATGGTCAATGCAGGGACGTGAATCGGGGTACCAGCTTTTAACCCAACATGTCTTGCCAGCAAATGGGCATCTTTGCTTGATTGCTGCACATTCCCGAATACAACTTGATCGATATCTTCACCAGAAATTTTGGCTCGCCGTATGGCTTCTTTTGCGGCAAAGACGCCTAAGTCCGTTGCTGTGATATCACGGAATGATCCGGAAATTTCAGCAAATGGCGTCCTTGCTCCTTCTAACAATAAGATTTCCTTCACTTCATTCACCTCATTTTAATTTTTTATTTTTTAAACCTGATAATCAATACTCGTAGTTTTGGGCGTATCATTTTGCCTCATGTTCCTAGCTACCACCATTAAATGTCCTGGAATCTACAGTTGAAAACCTCTTTAATTGCCTTCATATCTACGTTTATGGGTTTTACTTATCTAGTGTTGCTTCATTGTTTATCTTCCTGAATAAATTGGTTCTCTTTTTTCAACGAAAGCCTTAAGCCCTTCTTTCCGATCTTCCGTTGAAAATGCATTGCCAAAGCAAACGCTTTCGATAATCAAACCCGATTCAAGGTCAGTATTGCCTCCTGCATTGACTGCAGTCTTCACCATTTGAAGAGCAACTGGTGGTTTTTTTGCCAAGTTCCCGGCCCATTCCTTCGCTGTCTCCAGCACCTCACCAGCTGCGACCAATTTATTGACGATATGCAAATCCAATGCCCGTTGCGCATCGATCATATCGCCGAAATAAAGCAGTTCTTTGGCAACACCCTGTCCGACGATCTTCTGTAGCCGCTGAGTACCGCCTCCCCCTGGAATGATACCGAGGCCAACTTCCGGGAAAGCAAACTTCGCACGATCGGAACTTATACGCAGGTCACAGGCAAGCGCGAGCTCGAGACCCCCACCCAGCGCCATTCCATTCAACGCGGCAATGACCGGCTTTGTCACATTCTCAATTTTCGTAAATACCGTTCTGGATGTCTTGTTCATCATATTGATTCCGACAAGATCAAGACTTGCCATTTCATTGATGTCAGCTCCTGCAACGAATGCTTTCTCTCCGCTGCCAGTAAGGACAATCGCTCGAACATCTTCATTGGCTTCAAGCTCATCAAATACGATTGAAAGCTCTTGGAATACCTTTGTATTCAATGGATTGACGGGCGGCCGGTTAATGGTTACAACCGCGATTTTATCTTCGATTTCACACAATAAAAATTTATACATTCAATTCAACCCCATTCTTATTATTCATAGTCGTAAAACCCAGCGCCTGTCTTCTTACCGTGTCTCCCCGCCCTGACTAGCTGTTTCAGAAGAAGAGGGGGAGCAAAATGATCATCGTTGAATTCCTCTTTGAAATACTCCATCACATGGTACCCAATATCCACACCCGCAAAGTCCTGCAGTGTGAATGGACCCATAGGATAGTTCAGGCCTAGCGTAACGGCCTTATCGATATCTTCAGCAGAAGCCACGCCTTCTTCAAGCAGCTTGATCGCCTCGATAAACTGTGGAATCATGATCCGATTGACAATGAATCCCGGCGTATCTTTTTTCACCTCCACCGGCTCTTTGGTCAGCTGTTTAGAGAGCGCTTTCAATTCCTCTACAGTTTCATCGCTTGTCTGATATCCACGAACCACCTCTACAAGTTTCATTAATTGTGCCGGATTAAAAAAATGCATACCAGCCACCCGTTCCGGGTGTTGTGTCGCTGCTGCAATTTCTGTAATCGACATCGATGATGTATTAGTTGCCAGAATCACGCCTTCACGAACGATTTGGTCGAGTGCAGAGAACACTTCCTTTTTTAGATTAAGGTCTTCCAGAACGGCTTCAATCACCACGTCCGCGTCTTTCATTTCTTCGAGGAGCGTCGTGGTTTGGATGCGTCCAAGCGTTTCCTGTTTTTGGTTTTCGGTCATTTTTCCCCTTGCAACACTTTTATCCATAAACTTTCCAATACGTTTTATTGCATTTTCTAAATAGCTGTCTTCAATGTCACACAAGATAACGGTAAACCCATTCATTGCCGCTAGATTAGCTATGCCTGAACCCATTGAACCTGCACCAACTACCCCAATTGTTTGAATTGCCATCTCTCCATCTCCCGACTATATAAAATTATCAATATTCTGTAAATTAATTATAACCTTGGTAATCTTAGGTTTGTACCTACAAAATGAGGGAAAAAACTATAATTACTTCGGCTATTTTGTAGGATAAAAAAACAGCCTATAAAGGCTGTTTTAGATAAGTCCACCATTCATATCATAAAGCTTTAATGCCATCATCAGATTGAACCGGACTTCAGCGTCATTTAATTCGGCATCCAGAAGCAATTCGATCCTTTCAAGCCGGTATATGAGGGAACTCCGATGAATATAAAGTTCTTCAGCCGTACCTTTTACATTCCCGTTATTTTGAAGGAAAACATGGAGAGTATTGAACAAATCGATGTTTTTCCCTTCTGAATATTTGATAAGAGGCCCTAGTTGACTCTTCACAAATAAATCAATGGCAGTTGAATGACCCAAATGATGGAGAATGGTATAGGAACCGAGGTCTTTAAAAAGTGAATAACCAGTGTTTTCGAACCGGCTACTAACTATATTCAATGCCTGGACGGCCTGCTGATAGCTCACATAATAATCCTGGATATTCTCCGTTTCACTCCCGATCCCCATCAGTACTTTACATTCGATAGATCCCTTCGCGACCCAGCGCTGAATACTTTCAAAAAGCGTAGCCCAAAACTTTTTCGGCTTATTCCCTTCCATTTCAGTTGAAACAAGTAGAACAAACTTTTCGTCATGTGATGCAGATATAAAAGTGCGATCGAGCTCCGACAGATGAGATTTTATTGAATCCCAAACAAGCGTTTTTTTCGTCTGCTGTTCAAGAAGATTGCTTCCTTCCATTTCACTTACATCAAGCTCTATGGACAAAACAGCCAACCGATGGCGGCTGAACAGGTCCCATTGAAATAAGTTTGCATATTGGATAATGCTTTCTTCATTATCAATTTTTTCTGTCAGCAATTTGCTAATGAAGCTATCCTTTGCCTGTTCTTTTGCATCTAGGACGAGCTTTTGCTTTATAAACTGGATTGAGCAAATATTCCGAGCTAAATCTACCGTCAGACGGTCGAACTCATCCATCTCTACACCAGACCTGCGAATGGCTAGGTAGCCAAGTAAATTGCCACCGCCACTAACTGGCCAGAATGAAAAATAATAGTCTGCGCTAGTGGGATCTTGCATAGTGATAAGCTCGTTCCCTTTTTGGTTACCAAGTTCCTCCTTTGCTCTTTCAGCCAACTGATGTGTATATAGCGGACCACCTTCATGTCCATAGTCGAGAACTGATAACTCCCGCATAAACCGGTCAAATAAGATGACCGAACTTTGAAATATTCCGCCGAGCATGGTTGTGATGCCATCAAAATTGTCAACTTCAACGGTTTCTTTTACAAGCGCTTGCTGAGAATCCAAAAGAAATTGAAGCCTGTGTTTATGATCTCTTTCGCTATGATATAAACGAGCATTTTCGAGCAAAGCAGCAACGTGTTTGGACAACAGCTCCAACATTCTCAAATCATCTTCTGAGAATACACCTGTCCCTTCGTTCCCAACATGCAGGACTCCTATTGGTTTCAGATCATTGAAAAGAGGAATCGTTAGCTGATTCCCACCAGGTGTTTCCAGAAAGGGAAAGTAGTCTTTCAGCATATAATTGTCTTGGATCATGATTTTGTGTTCGTATTCCATCTTCCCGTAAGCAGGTTGTTGGAAAACAAAACAGTTTTCTTTTTCATTATATAAATAAATGCACGCAAAATCGGCATTGGTCCCTTTTCCTGCCCTAGACGTCAGTTCGGCGATATGCTGTTCAAGAGGCGCATCGAGTGAGAGGTTTTTGCTAATCCATTCAATGCCTTCTATTTTTTTCAGCTGTGTTTCCTTTTCCCTCGCCATTGCCATGGCAACTGCCATGTCCTTTCCAAATTCCTCAAAGTGGACTTCCATATCCAAAAGCGGGACGAAGCTTAAGAAACCAACTATGCAGAAGCCAAAATGGTGAATGTCGTCTTTGAGGGGGACAGTAAACCATGTTTTAATGTTGGCCTTCTTCAATACTTTTGCCATATGGCATTTTTCCGGCACTTCCGCTGTTTTATACGTCATACTTTGACGAAATAATTTGGAGGAACAGTCATCTGTAGAAAATGGAAAGGCCTCGGTTACAGAAGGTATGTTGCCGCTCCACGCTTTCGGTAAAAGCTGCCCGCCCTCTTCTAACACGACACCAACAAAATCGCAGTATAGTTCAGAACGAAAGGAATCGGTCAAGTACTGCAGTGCCTCTTCTTCGGTGTTAATCTTAATCAGATAACGTGATGTCTTTCGCAAATGGTTATCTACTTTTCTCATTAATTTCTCTCTTTTACTGCTAGACAAAACCCTTCCCTCCTTCCTAATTCTCCCTAATCCTATTGTAAATGAAGAAACACATAATGAAAGAGGGAAAACCAAAAATCATAGTACCTGATAAAATTTCATCTGCACATCAGAAGGTCTTCTTATGCCTTCTCCTACAAAAATATTTCGATTTAAAAAAGCATATTCTTCACTCCCGGTCTCAAACAAGGGAGCCGTTTTAAAATAATAAGATCCAATTGGAACCTCTTCCCCTTGGATGATACGGTCAATAATTTCTTTGGGGCCATGCCGGTAACCTTTGTTCACAACATAAATTAGCACCCCCTCCTCTGTTTGAATCGTATAATGGGCAAGCGCCTCCGTCATGCCGTCATATCGAATCATCTGGTAATCCGCGCCACCAGGTAAAACAATTCCTTTTATCCCAGGTCCGGAAAACGTTCCACCCGTTATAGGAATGATTCTTCTTATACCCGTTCCCACATCCCCTACTTCAATAGGATCGTCCACATGTATGTTTGCCGTAAAAATATGCTTCAGGTTTATGCTCATTTCCTCTTCTCCTTCCTCTCAGTCGTAAATCCCGAAGAGAGTATCTCATCGGGATTGAATATTATTTAGCGGCATTCAAACGATCTTCTGCCGATTCAGGTTTGTCCGCTTCCTTATTATAATTACCATGCTTCTCCTGAACGAACAGCATCGCGAATCCCCCAAGCACAGCGGCGCTTGCAATTGCTGCGAAGTTATACTGGGGCTGCAAGTTCATTGTAAGAAGAATACCTACGAATGTTGGAGCCACTATCCCCCCCATACGTCCAAAAGCCATGGTACTGCCTAGGGCCGTAGAACGCATTTCAGTAGGATAATACTGTGAAACAAATGCATTTGACATATTCTGTACACCAACCGATGCAGCACCTATTACTGAAATCAGGCCATATGCGATAAATGGACTGTTCGTGAAGCCAATGAGCGACAGGGCAATCGCACCACAGAAAAACAGGGGAACAAGTACTTTCTTAAAGCCCAGTTTATCCACCAATCGGCCAAATACGATGGTCCCTACAATAGCTCCGATTTGCATGACCGCAATAAAGGTGAGGCTTGATTTAAGGTCATAACCAGCCTGCATCATAAGGCGTGGAAGCCATGTATTCATCGAGTAAATCAAAATAAATGCGCTGAAGCAGGAAATCCAGAACATTACGGTGCTTATTGCACGTTTTTGTTCAAACAATTTTATAACAGGTGAACCTGGTGTTCTCTCATCAGGTTTCTTAAGTTCTATTGCCTCTTTCACGTTTATTGTAGGATCAATCTTGGCAAGAACTCTCTTGGCTTCTTCCACTCTACCAGTTTGAATTAGAAAGCTAACAGATTCCGGTATGACTTTGATTAACAATGGAAAGAACAAAAGAGGGATTCCCGCGAGCCAGAAAACGGGCTCCCAGCCAACAGTCGGCAGAAGCGACCGGCTTGTAAGTGCTGCTGCTATAGCTCCAACCGAATAACCACAAAAAACGAATGACACGAGAGCAGAACGGATGTGCTTAGGTGCAAATTCAGTGGTCAAGGCAATAACATTTGGCATGACTCCCCCTAGGCCAATACCTGCAATGACCCGAAAAATTATAAACATTGTCGGTCCATTCGCGAACCCAGATAGCAGTGTGAAAAAGCTGAAGAGGAAAATGGTCAACAAGATAATTTTCTTCCTGCCCAATTTGTCTGCAAGTAACCCGAATACGATTGCGCCGGCAGCTGTACCCATTACCGTATAACTACCAATTGCACCTGCTGTAACATCCGATATTCCCCATTCCTTAATAAGGGATGGAACGACAGCCCCGTATATGACAACATCATATCCATCAAACAAAATGACGAGAAAAAGCCAGAAAACAAGCCAAATATGGAATGAATGGATGCGGCTTCCGTCAATTACTTTCATTGGATTAATCAACTTCATTATTATTGCCCCCCTTTAAATTTAGATTTCATTTAACAAATCGTACCCTGCACCAATAGGAAACGCTTTCATTTTTTTGTAACCTCTGTTCCCTCCTTTTAAGTAACTGACTTTTCCGTAATCTAATTTTATTAGCTGGCTGTAAGGATTGTTAGCCACTTAATGTAGGAAAAAAGAAGTTTATTTTCAGTTATTATGTAGTCTATTCGAATAGTGCAACCTATCCAACTAGTAAAACAGCTTAGTGATATATAAGAAAGAAGACGTTCGCTAATTTAATTTGCACAGTTTTCATTCGACTAATATTTATAGTGTTTTAGAAAAGCAGGGAACTCCGTTCTCAAATCTCCCTTGATCCTAATCTCTTTCGATTTCTAAACAATTTATAAAGGGCGAGCCCCTATGGCTACTAGCCTTGTTTGTTATGGCCTTATCAGTATCTTCTACCGAGTCTACTATTCATTAGAAAATTGCTTGTTAGTTTCGTATTAATGTTTATGTAGAGTTTTTTCTTTCTACTTTTTCGTTTGATTTCAAATAGACTGCAAAGCTTTTCTGGAAGAAGACCTTTGCAGACTTTTTGTTTCTTGTTTTACTGAGATAAAAATTTCGGATTTCCATTGGAATCCACTGCACACTAAGAAACCCTTCCGTATGATTCACGGAAGGATTTAGCTTCAATTCTTTTTTCTCTCTTTAGTTCTTTTTATTTTCTTTACCTTTTACGTGTTTATCTAAGAAGTTAATCAAGATTTTCATGACTTTTGGTTGCACCCAGTGAGTTCCACCATGGCCAGCACCTTTTACAACATAATAAATGGAATCAACCCCTTTGTTAATTAAATTTTCGTGTAATATTTCAGTTTGGTTTGGTGAAACAAGTGTATCTTTATCTCCGTGCATGATTAAGAACGGAGGTGCATCCTTAGTGATATATGTGATGGGGTTTGCTTTGGCTGCTTTTTCAAGATTATCAAAAATCGAACCACCAGGGCTCATTACGGAAGGTCCATTTACCCACATACCTTCTGGTGCGGAAGGAGATTTGTGAAGGGCCTGAATCTCTTCTGAAAAGCCATCTCCAACTCTCGTTAAGTCAGAAAGCCCATATAAATCGATAACCGCTTTCACATCACTGCTTTGATCTAGATTTTCCCCTTTATCGAATTCCGCCAAACCATTAGTTATTCCAGCAAACGCAGCAAGATATCCGCCAGCTGAACTACCCATTACAACGATATTCTTAGGGTCGATATTAAATTTTTCAGCATTGGCTCGCAGGTAGCGAATGCCCGCTTTCACATCTTCAAGTGGTGAAGGGAAGGTACTCTGAGGCGTAACCCGATATTCAATACTAGCGACAACGTAACCTGCCTCTGAAATGGTCATTCTTTGTTGTACAGACTTATCGTTATTAGCTGACATGAATCCACCTCCTGGTACAAATACAACTGCAGGAAGTGGTTTTTTACCTTCAGGCTGTAATATATCCATTTCTAGCGGAACATTGGAATCACCATAAATAGGTTGCTGAGAGTAAACAACATCTGAAATTAAATTAACAGAAGGTTCCTTAATAGGGACTTCTAACATTTTAGCCTTGTTGTCAGCTGCACTAGCAAGTGGAGTAGCAACAGCAAGAATACCAACCATTAATAAAGAAAGAAAGGGAGCCTTTTTTATTTTCATTCAATTGTCCTCCTAGAATATATTTTAAAGATTAATGATAATAACCCATAGGATGTATTGATTTATTTGAGCGCTTACATAATCTACACTCTTACTCAACCACGTCCATGAATTGTATCCTCCTTTATTTGGACCAAACTGTAATGGAGCGCTGACAAATCATCAGTTAGTCTCTTGGGAATTTTTTCCTTGTCTTTATATTAATAACTTGCGTGTAAAATTGTTAGCCGCTTTCTGTAGGAAAAAGGAAATGTGTTTTTGTATGTTTTGAATACTAACCTGGAAGAGAAAATATTCACTTCTTTTCAAAAGAGATTCATCGAGGGATTTACATATCTCTAAAATCTCCAACAGGAAGCTTTCAATCAAATGTATATTTATAATAAACTACTTATTACAAGGGTTCTGTCGACTAAGTTTTTTGTCAAAATGCTGGTGGAACCGATGATATCTATCGATGAAGAAAACACATTTGTGGAAATTAAGTAGAGATTTAAACCGCTTAATTCCTAGAAGAGTATCCAAGAATCTTCTGTTTCTGACGATTCTTTCTTTTTACTAAACCAATTTACAGTAGTTACGTTTTGTGATTAAGAGAATGAATTCAAGCTGACTGCACCAGGTATCAGCCTTCGCATTTTTTAAGCTTATTTCATGTCGAAGGGTAAATTGGTTCATTTCCGCGAATGTTACACTTATATAATGAGATGATGCCTATACTATCTTCCTGTTTTCTGGAAAAAAAGAATGAATTTATTGTGTTTTAATGGGAAATTCCTTTATAATGCGCATTAGATGATTTTTTAGCATTGAATACGAGAGGAGACTGAAATATGAAGAAACTATTGTACCCAATCATCATTGGATTATTGGCAGTTGTTCTGACGGCTTGTGGTTCGAACGATGAAGCTGATAAGAAAAATGACGAGAAAGAGACTAAAACAACTGAGAAAGAAACGGCTAAAGCAACTGAGGAACAGCAAAAACAGATGGAAGAAATGCAGAAGAAACTAGACAAGCAAAAGGTGGATGAAAAGAAAACGGTGGCCATCGTCAATGACGAAAAAATTTTAGGTGCGGAATATAATACCGTGTTGTCCACCACACAAATGCAGATGCAGCAATTCGGACAAGACCCGACAACCAAGGAGGGAGCCAAACAAACTAAAGAGCAAACGCTCAACTCTTTAGTGGGGCAAAAATTACTGCTTCAAGCAGCTGATAAAAAGGGCTACACAGCTTCCAAGGCCGAAATTGATAAGCAACTTGCCGAAATCAAAAAGCAATATGAGAGTGAAGAGAAATTCAAGGAAGCGATGAAGCAAGCAGGCCTGAATTCGGAAACGCTGAATGCTCAGATTGCAGAGAACATCCCATATACGAAGTACGTTGAAAAAGAGATTAAAGTGGAAGAAGCAACTGATGAAGAAATCCAAAAGTATTATGACCAGGTTGCAGAGCAAGCTAAAACAAGCGGGCAGAAGGTACAGAAACTCGAGGAAATGAAGCCGCAAATCAAGGAACAACTAGAGCAGCAAAAGAAACAAGAAAAGCTTGTGAAGCATGTGGAAGAACTTCAGAAAAATGCCAATGTCGATATTAAGATTTAATGATGAAAAGAGCTGCCAATTATGGCAGCTCTTTCTTTATGGTCTTTGGTTCGCCTATAACACCCAAGGCGTTTCATTTTTATTTATTCACCCGTTTTAGAGAAACGTGCAATTCTTTCTCCTATTTCATCACGTACACGTTGGAAGGTAGCCCATTTTTCTTCATCTGTTCCTTCCGCTCTTGCCGGGTCATCAAAGCCCCAATGTTCACGTCTCACATGCTTTGGCGTCATTGGACATTTGTCTGCCGCATCACCACATAATGTAACGACAAAATCGGCATTATTCAATATGTCAGGGTCGATGATATCCGATGTTTGATTGGAGATGTCCAATCCAACTTCATTCATCGCTTTTACAGCTTTTTGATTTAACCCATGGGCCTCGATTCCTGCGCTAATCACTTGCCATTCGTCACCTAGATATTTCTTCCCCCATGCTTCAGCCATTTGGCTTCTGCAAGAGTTCCCTGTACATAGGAAGTAAAGTGTTTTTTTAGCCATGCTGTTTCTCTCCTTTGTTTGTAGTAAATGTTTAATGAATGATTTGCAGCCATATATATAAGCCGACCAATGTGATGAACAATGTTGGGATGGTTAAGATGATTCCCGTTTTAAAATAAGTTCCCCATGAGATTTTCACGCCTTTTAATGAAAGGACATGCAGCCACAATAACGTAGCCAAAGAACCGATAGGAGTGATTTTCGGGCCCAAGTCCGAACCGATGACATTTGCATAAATAAGGGCCTCCCTGATTGCGCCTGTTGTATGGGTGTCGGAAATGGCAAGGGCATCAATCATAACGGTTGGCATGTTATTCATAAGTGATGACAGAATGGCGGCGATGAAGCCCATCCCAATCGTTGCTACAAATAATCCTTGATCGGCGGTAACTTGGATTAAATCCGTTAATACATTCGTCAAGCCAACATTTCGCAGGCTATAAACCACTACATACATACCAATTGAGAAAAAGACGATTGCCCATGGTGCGCCTTTGATAACGGTTTTTGTGTTGACCGCTGGACTCCTTCTAGCCATCATGAGGAAGAAGATGGCGACAATGCCTGCAATGATGGATACAGGAACCCCAATGAATTCACTGGAAAAATAACCAACCAACAATATTCCTAATACGATCCAGGACAGCCTAAACATCCTGTGGTCTTGAATGGCTTCCGCTGGTTTTTTAAGCTGTGATACATCATAATTTTTCGGTATGCTTTTACGGAAAAATATATATAAAACCAAGATGCTTGCAATAAGTGCAAAGATGTCCGGTACGATCATTCTAGAAGCAAACTCGGCAAAACCGATATTGAAAAAGTCTGCAGATACAATGTTTACAAGATTACTCACCACTAAAGGCAGTGAGGTTGTATCAGCAATGAACCCACTTGCCATGATAAAAGGGAAAATCATTTTATCACTAAATTTCAATGCCCGAACCATTGCTAATACGATTGGTGTGAGGATAAGGGCGGCTCCGTCATTTGCAAAAAAGGCAGCCACAAGAGCACCAAGGATACTTACATAGACAAACATCCTTACTCCATTTCCCTTGGCGGCTCTCGCCATATGCAGCGCTGCCCATTCAAAAAATCCTATCTCGTCCAAAATAAGCGAGATGATGATGATCGCGATGAAGGCGAGTGTCGCGTTCCAGACTATCGATGTCACGTCCATGACATCAGTAAAGTCCACCACTCCAACAAGTAAGGCCAAAACCGCACCGCCACAAGCTGACCATCCGATTGACAATCCCTTCGGCTGCCAGATGACGAGAATGAGTGTTAATAAAAAGATGATAACTGCCAAAATAACTGATCCCACTGAAGTAGTACCTCCTAGTTAGTCACAACAAATCCGTTTTCCTTGTGCTGTTAAGTTTTCTAATTTAAAGTTTTGACTTGGCAAGTCCTTGATGACCGTCTGAATAAATGTGTAATGGGAAGAAGACGGGTTTAACGAGTAAAAAACCCATTGTCCCCTCCTCGCTTCATTCACGATCCCGCTATCTTTCAACTTTCGTAAATGCTGGCTGATAGCGGGCTGGCTCATCTCGAATAGGTCCACAAATTCACAGACACAGCATTCATGCTCAGCCATGATCTTAATCATGGTCAAACGGGTTTTATCACCTAGTAATTTAAGAATGTTTGCCGTGGTTTCCAAATCCAACGCTTCATTCATAGCTTTTCATCCCTCCTAGCACAAAGTAAATAAGTATATGCTTATGTGATTATTTACCATCATTGTATAAGCATATTCTTATTTAATCAAGCATTAACTATTCAGCAATAATTTTCATACTCTTCTTAAAAACGGGCTTCACAATAACTCCGAATAAAGCGATTGCAACGGCAGCCCTGAATAGTACCCGAAGAAATTATAAAAAGACCAGCCTGGTTTCAGACTGGTCTTCTATTTTATTTACAACAGGAATTAATTTTTATTTCCAATCTCACTGAAACAGGACTGCCACAGCAAGAACTATTGTTTGTTTCAGTTGGAGGAATATCAGAATCGTAGGAACTAGATGCCAGATTCACACTGCAAACTCCTGTTTCAGGAAGTTGCAAGCGCACTTCCTTTGCCCCCTCGACATCCCCTGTCAGATAAGCCACCACGGAACGGACTTGTTCGTAGCCTGTTGCCAGTAAGAAGTAGGCGCTCTTCCGTATATCTTTATGAGACAAAAACAAGAAAACTGCCGAGTGACCGGCAGTTTTTTCAGCTTTATAAATATTTCCGGTGAATACCTTTTCCATCATAGGAAAACAGGACTTCTTTTCCTTCCATGACTGATTCCATATGCACGGGGCGGCCCCAGAGCTGATAGATATATGGCATGACTTTTTCGAGATATTTCAGATCCAGTTCAATATCTTCATACCAATGCTTTAGATAAAGTTCCCCATTGCGCATGAAGTCCCCATCGTTTACTGTGATATAGGGGAAACCGCCGTTAACCCTCATACTGACGAGTTGATCACGAACATGTTCCCATGCCTTATCGACGATTTTATAATCCTTGCCCTGCTTTTGGAATAAGTACATATCCTCCCGCATGACCAGATCTTTCGTCAAATAATTGCGGAGAAAGGAAATATCAGATTCGATTTCCCTGACTTCGAACATCTTTTCCCGGCCAGATCCAGGCTTGACGCCCAGCCTGATCATTTCTTCGGTTGGATTATCATAGCGTTCTTCAATATCTTCAAGCACTTTCAAGCCGAGATAATAAGGATTGATACTGGTCCGTGATGGCTGAACGACCCCTGCGTTCAGTTTCGCGAATTCAATGGCTTCGCCTGAGGATAGATCCAATTCACGGATTATGCGCTGATGCCAGTAGGATGCCCAGCCTTCGTTCATGATTTTCGTTTCCAGCTGCGGCCAGAAATACAGCATCTCTTCCCTGATCATCGTCATGATATCCCGTTGCCAATCGGTTAAATCCCTGCTGTACTGTTCTATGAAAAGCATAATATCCTTTTCAGGCCTTGGCGGGAATTTTTTTCTTTTTTTAATGTTGGATTTCTTCGGTTTATCTTTATTATCAAGGTCCCATAAATCATCATATTGTGTGGCTGTCGGTTTTATTTCCTCTTCTTCTTCCTCATCCTCCATCGTCCAGGCAAGCTTTGGTCTCATCAGCGACGGATCGATATGTTCTTCAATGGCTAAAAGTGCATCAAGGAAGGTTTCCACTTCCTTTTTGCCATGCAGGATTTCATATTCACGGATTCTTTCTGCCGTTGCCGACATACTTTCTACCATATCTCTCTTAGTATTATTGAAACGTATATTATTCTTAAAGAAATCACAATGCGCCAAAACGTGGGCAACAATCAATTTATTTTGTACAAGTGAATTGGAGTCCAGCAGAAAAGCGTAACAAGGATCAGAGTTAATGACCAGTTCATAGATCTTACTTAATCCAAAGTCATACTGCAGCTTCATTTTATGAAATTGCTTCCCAAAGCTCCAATGAGAAAAACGGGTAGGCATCCCATAGGCACCAAATGTATAAATGATTTCTGAAGGGCAAATTTCATAACGCATCGGGTAAAAATCCAACCCGAACCCTGTTGCTATTTCGGTAATTTCACTAATGGCATATTCCAGAGCCTTTTGCTCCGCTTCATTCATCCGATATCCCCCTTGTCTTTCGCCTTTAAACTAATGTATGAAAAAAAGGAGGAAAAATGCCGTGATCATGAGAAAGGTCCTCGATAACAGAAAAAAAACACCTCCATATAGAAGATGCCAGGCCAAAAGTTTCGTGCAGTTCTGCACTTAATCCCTTTGAAATTAAAATTTCGCGAATTCCGTATTCACAGCCTCTTTTTTCGTTCTTGAACGGATCCAGGAAATGATGAGCGCTGCAATGATGACAAAACCTAAGTATCCTGTGACAGGGTATACCGTCCCAACCAATTTAATAAAGCCAACGAAACTTGCAAGGAAAGCGAGGATGCCGACTATAATCACGGATATTTTAAAGCGTTTTGTTTCGGCAGGCACCAACCTGGCGGTGAACGCATACAGCATCCCGACAGCGGTATTATAAATCATTCCTAAAAAGATGATTGATAGGATATATCCCAACCATGGTGAAATCTGATTCGCTAAATGAAGGGTAGGCATTCCTGAGCCTTCTATGCCCTTCAAGTCGGACATCATCCCCAAATTGATCAAGAATAGCAGGATCCCTAAACCGATCCCTCCTAGAATTCCTCCCATACCAGCCTCTTTCTTATTCTTGAAGGTCCCTCCCATTACGGCTAGCATGGCTATTCCGGCAGTCATATTATATGAAACATAAAGTAATGAACCCATCATCCAATTCCCGGTTGCAGCCGTTCCTTTACTTGAAGATGAAATGATTTGATTGAAACTTAGATCGGATGTAAAAAATGAATAACCTGAAATAATGATCATGATAACAAATAAAAACGGTGTGACGGCACTAATGATGGACATTATTTTATTAACATTAAGTAAAAGCGTACCAATCGTGAGTACCGTCATGACGATTGCACCGACAATGCTTGGAATCCCGAATTGTTCCTCAAAAATCGTTCCGGAACCGGCAATCATGATGACTGTAACGCCAAACAAGAAAAATGTGATGATAATATCGACCACCCTGCCTATATAGCGGCCACAAATATGATCGATGATGCTTTTATGGGAGCGTGTTTGGAGAGTGCTCCCCAGCTGGGTAACTTGCATGCCTAAAAACGCGAATAAAGCTGTCGCCACCACAATTCCCAATACACTGTAGATTCCAAAACTCGTGAAGAACTGTAATACTTCTTGTCCTGAAGCGAAACCTGCTCCAATGATGATTCCAATATATGCTCCTGCTAGATTTATACTATTTTTCATATCAAATACCACCCTAATTATATGATTATTCTGACAATTTAAGTTAAAAGAAATATCTTCCCCTTCATCATGATCCTGTTCTTTAATAGCCTCCCAGCTTCAAGTTAACGGGCCGATGTCCATGAAGCCGGGAGTTCTTTTATTCTTACTCTTATTTATTAGGATATCTTTTACTATAGGAAGTGAATTCATCGATCGCAGCATAATCGACTTCATAGCCAATGCCTGCCGCCTTTGGGACGTTTATGACACCATCTTCCACTGTAACCTCTGGTTGGATGATGTCTTTATGCCAATAATTCGCGGATGCTGCCGTATCACCAGGCATCGTGAAGTTATCAAGTGTTGTCAAAGCGATATTATGAGCACGCCCGACACCAGATTCCAACATGCCTCCACACCAAACAGGTACATTCCTTTCTTTACATAATTCATGTATTTTCATTGCTTCCGTTAAACCGCCAACCCTGCCGATTTTAATATTAATGATTTTACAGCTTCCCAATTCAAGGGCTTTTCTTGCATCTTCGACGGAATGTATACTTTCATCCAAGCAAATCGGTGTTTTGATTTCCGCTTGTAATGTGGCATGATCGACAATATCATCTGATGACAAGGGCTGCTCGATCATCATTAAATCAAATTGATCAAGTTGTTTCAGTAATTCGATGTCTTTCAGCCGGTAAGCGGAGTTTGCATCTGCCATGATCGGAACATCGGGATAACGATTGCGTACTTCCCTGATTACATCTACATCCCATCCTGGTTGTATTTTCATTTTGATTCTTTTATACCCATCCCTCAATCCAGCTTCTATCTTCGCCAGTAATTCAGGTACCGTTTTTTGGATGCCGATGCTGATTCCAACATCGATTTTTTCCAGTTTTCCGCCTAAAGCCATACTTAATGGAATATTCTTTTCTTTCGCATATAAATCCCAGATGGCTCCCTCGATTGCCGATTTTGCCATATTATTTTTACGAATATGCGAGAACATATCCGATACATCACGAGGATGCTCTATTTCTTTATCCAATACAAGCGGAATCAGGAAATCCTCCAGCATGGTCCAATTGGTTTTGATGGTTTCTTCGTTATACCAAGGTGCTGAAAACGCCACAGATTCAGCCCAGCCCGAAAGCCCTTCTCCATTTTTCACTTCCACAAGAATGAACTCCTTATCCACAAACGTTCCAAAGCTTGTTGTAAAGGGAGCTACCAAATCCATATTTAAATGACGTAAACGCACTTCTGTTATTTTCATCCCAAATCCCCTCTTATTCTTGTATTTTTAATAAATAGTTTTGAATGTTTTTACCTTTTTCCCGTTCGATCCCGGTTGCAACATATCCTTTGGCAAAAAAGGCTTTGAATAATTCACCGGTTTTTAACCGCCAATCAATCGCAAGGCGAAGATCAGCTTTTTTGATTTGTTGAATATCTGTCGGAATGGGTATGGCGATCACCTCGGCATTGGTTTCGAAATGATAATCCTTGATGTAAGGAAAGCCTTGGTCATTCATTGCTGTCGTTACGAGGTGTATGGCTTCATCAGGAAGCGGAGTCTCTTCCTTTGCTTCCTGCCGTATATTCCATTCCACCATGAATCGATCAGTGGACAGTCCTTCATTGAGGGTATCCTTCATATTTCCATAACAATCTTCCATATATGTAGAGCAAACAGCTTTTAGCTTACCGATATTCAAGTTTGCATTCACACTTTCCAATGGATCATACGTCCATGTGATCAAGTCGTAGCCTTTTTTTAGTGCTTCTTCTTTTTGTGCAAGTTTAAGTAATCTGCCATAGCCCTTCTTTTGATGGTCCGGATGGATGGCTAACATATGTGAACAAAGATATACCCTTCCGTCTTTGAATCCCGGGAAACTGTATTGAAACCCGACTAACTGGCCATTGATATAGCCGCCTAAAACAAGCCCGCCATTTTTGACTGCCGTAATCGTCTGATGGATGGGAACGCAATCCATACCCCATACGAGGGCTTCCAGTCGCTGCACTTCTTGTAAATCCTCTAATGTGGATAGGGATTTAACAATTAATTCATCAGTCATGTAAGTGGCCCCCATCCCCATATTTCTCGAAAGTCAGTATGATGGCTTTGGCCAGGATTTCAATTCCCGATAACAAAGCATCTTTGTTGAAAGTCATGTTCGGATGATGGAGCCCTGGTGCCAAATCACAGCCCAATCCAAGCATCGTCGCTTTGAGTTCAGGTCTTTTCAACGTATAAAAATGAAAATCCTCTCCCCCGGTTGTAATGACAGGCGCTACCAGATTTTTTTCCCCGAGTGTATCGGCTATCGCTTCAGACATTATTTCCTGGGCTTGATCGTTCACGGTTGCTGCAGCAACACAGGTTCCCGGTTCGAGTTTCATTTCGACTCCATGGACAATGGCCAAAGATTCTGCAACCTTTTCCACCTTTTTGGTGAGCTCTTCCATCACTGCATTATCCTGTGCCCTTAAATCCAAGGAAAAAGTGGCTCTCCCCGGGATGATATTGGAACTTTCGCCGCCAGCAAAAAACTGCGTCATTTTTACGGAATAAGGGATGGACGGATTGAGATGGATACCATTTAACAAAGTGATGAATGCCGCTCCTATCTCGATGGCATTTTGCCCTTGATGCGGTCTGGCTCCATGCGCATCAGTTCCCGCTATTTCACCTTTAATGAACTGAGCGGCTCCATGCACAATGGCTGGTGCCGCTTGCCCATCCTTCACTTCCTCAACCGGTCTTAAGTGCACTCCATAAAGGAAATCGACATCATCCAATACCTTTTCTTCAATCATCTTCAAGGCGCCCGTGCCTTTTTCTTCGGCAGGTTGAAAAATGAACTTCAGCTTCCCGCTAGGATGGAAGTCCATTTCCCTCAATACCAGGAATACTCCAAGTGCCAAGGTCATATGACCATCGTGTCCACACGAATGATTGGCTTGAAACGTGCCATGCACCTCCTGCCAAAGTGCATCGATATCCGATCGTAACCCGACCGTAAAATTCCCATCCCCGATTTCCCCAATCACTCCTGTACAGTCCTCGAATGTTTTCACCGTACACTGATTCTCCGTTAAGATATTTGAAATGAAAGCTGTCGTATTCACTTCATTCCAACTCGTTTCAGGATTTGCGTGTAAATGGTCAAAAATATCGAGTATACGCGGCCTTAATTTTTCGATAGATTGTGTGATATCCATCTCTGTCTCCCCCTTGTATCCCGGTTTAATCGGCTTGTTCCCCAAACTGGTGGAAGTTTTACCTTAAAAGAAATAATCGTCTTGATTAAACGCATCATATATAGCTTTTCTTTCTTTGAAACCCTGTTCGTCCTTAATCGATACACCAGCTACTAAACTATTCAATAATGAGAATAAAACCGGTGCGGTATCGATCGTGGAAGTCCTTGGTGTTGAAATGGGCAGTAAAATGTCAGTGTATTCAGCAATCGGAGCCAGTTCGGAATCCGTAACCCCAATTACAAATGCACCCGCTTTTTTGGCCATTTCCGTTATTTTCACAGTCTCTTTAACATAGCGGTGAAATGAAATGGCCACAAAAACGGAATTTTCAGTCATTTTATTCAACAGTAAAAATATATCATCAGTATCAGGGCGATATAAATGAACCTCTTCCCTAACAAGCCTAAGCGTAAAGGTTAACCAATGTGCTGCCGAAAATGATAAACGGTGTCCGGATATTAAAACATTGTCAGCTGCCGCCAATTTATCGACTGTTTTGGAGAAATCTTCATTTGATAAATTTTTCATTGTCTTTTCGATGCTGATGATATCCTGCCCCATCACCTGAGCCATGAAGTTTGGCTGACTCGCGGCTTCAAGTTTTGAAGAATGATATTCATTCAAACTGCTGCTCTCGTATATCAACTGATTGCGAATAAGCTTTTGAAGCTCAGCATATCCACTTAACCCTAATGAATAGCAAAAGCGGATGATGGTCGTTTCACTCACCCCAATATCCTTTCCGAGCTTTTGAGCTGAAGTGACTGCAAATGTATGTGAATGCACCAACAAGTATTTTGCTACCTTTTTTTGACCAGTAGATAAACCAGGGAATACTTCTTTAACTTTTTGCTGTAAATCCATAAAACATCCCCTCTGAAACAAGATATGAATCCAAAACTTTTTATATGACAATATGAAGTTTTCGCTTCAACAATAATAGAGAGTATTTTATCACAGGACTTTTAATAAAACAATAATATTCTGAATTTTTAATAAAAAAGAAGAAAATGCTTCAAGCAAAAAAACCACGGAGATGGACTCCGTGGTTTCAGTTTGGCGGCAAAATGGGGTTCAGAGTCCGAATAGTGAGGTGAACTTAAACGGCCGAATACAGTGCGGGGTAGGTCGAATACTGTGCCTCAACGGTCGAATACGGTGTGGTTTAGGTCGATAAACTGCGTCAACGGCCCAAGACAGTCGGCGGAAAGGGAGCGGATTTCTGAAATCAACTGAACATTTTAAAATAAAAAATTGTAGGCAAACTGAGTTTTCATCGAGTTTGTCTACAGTCTGAAACCACGAAATGTACCGGTGGTTTTCCTTCATTTATTTTTTATGACGCTTTGCATAGCCACATCGTTTGCATAATTCTTCAACTGCACATCTTCTTGAAAAACCATCATACATATTTTTCGCCCGTTCGCCATTTAAAATGTCTTCAAGTGATGTTTCGAATATATTTCCCAGCGGTATTTTGCCTTCACTATCCAAGCAACAAGGTACGACTGTACCATCCACCAAGATGCCTAATTGATCTCTAAGGGCATAGCAGAAAATATTTTCATCGATAATGTCACGGTCCAATTCCGGCCACTCGAATTTTTCGGCCATGTTTATATAAACCCTGTCCCTCAACTTTATATTATTCTTTTGCTGAAGAGCTTCACTTAAGCGAATATCCAATGAAAGCTTCTCCTCCAGCATGCTCAGAATATCATCGTTCAGGCCATTACTCGCTTTTAATTCATCCGTATCCATATTCCATAAACGAATGGCACAAATCACTTCGCTTTTTTCATTTGCTTCATTAATAAAATCGGCAATATTACTGACATAAGAGTCAAGACTATTGCTCGTATCGTTTGCCTCAAAGCTATGAAGTGAAATATTCACCTGCCGAAGGGCTTTTTGGGAGAGCAGCTTGTCTTTGACCTTTTGAATCAAGGTACCGTTCGTTGTAATATTAACCTTCAGGTCATTTTCAGCACTGATATCCAGGAATGTACCCAAATTTTTATTTAAAAACGGTTCACCCATCAGATGAAAATAAATATGATCGGTGTGTGGTTTGATTTTCTTGATAACATCCGTAAACCCTTCAGGATCCATGAATTTCAGGGTCCTTTGCAGACTGGAGCTTGGACAAAAATTACACTTCAAATTACATATATTCGTAATTTCCACATAAACTTTCTTAAACTTTCTCATTTTCTAATACCCCTACAATCAAGCTTATTCTTTCATTCTGATACTAACTATACTTGTTAGCTGCTCCTAAATGCAATGAAAACTTCATGGAAGCTGAACGGCTGCCACCATTTCCCGGACAACCTTTAAACAAAATCAGAAAAAAACATCTTCTCGAGGTGAAGATGTCTGTAATGCATCCCTTAAGTTTTCCGGTTGTTCCGATCTCACTTTCCTTTTTGTTCCGTGACCTTCAAACTAAGTAATTTTTCATTTTTCAAATCATGTTGTACAGTCACGATGACATTAAACTTCTGACCTTTATTCTCGACCAAAAATCTGAAATCGTCTTCGACTAGATTTTTCGCTACTGTTTTTCTGCCCTTATATTCGTAATCGGTAATCTCAACTTCAGGATAATCTGCCTGAACTATTGTAATCGCAATCTTTCCGTATTTTTCGTAATCGGGTTTTTGGGCTTGTGCTGAAATGGCCCCTGCTTGCATAATCAAAAAAATCCCCATTAGCATCACGATGACTTTTTTCAAAATCTTTTCCTCCTCATACTTTCCGGTTAGTATTATTATGTAAAATTGTTCAGTTGTTATGCAGCTGCTTTGCTTCTTTTACAAGCATGATTCCAACTAATCGATTCCTCTCCCACTCCTCAGGAAACACAGTCAATGGCGGATTGGTTTCATCCACTAAATAACTAAGTTCAATCGTCATTCCCGGGCGGCGGAATTCAGTTATGAACCAATCCGTATATCCGCTTCCTACCGCTTCTTTGTCCGGAAAGGTCAGTTCATATCCAGTCAATTCGGCAGCCTTTTTCGCAATGCCATAATCCCTTGCCATATTTTTCCGTTTATTATTGTAATGCCAAAAGATTTCCCTTCCTGAGGTATGATAGGAAACGGCAATAAGGGGATCGATCTTTTTCGTGAAATCCGTAAGCGCTATAGCTTCAGCTGCTTCAAGTGGTTGTCGGCCCTTATAAAATTGATACGTCGGTTTTGTTTCATGACTCATGACTTCTTTCCATCCAGCCGGATACTGCCTATTTAAATCAATGCCATTAGCGTTGGCTTTCCACCGGGACCAATTCCTGCTATATCGATTCATTTTCCATACCGCAGCCTTCTCAAGAACATTTAAGTTGGATAAATCTCCTTGCTGGATGCTGACGCCATCTGGATTCAGCATCGGGATGAACCAGATGCTCACCTCATCCAATGATTCCGTCAAATATTCCCCAACAGGTTTGCCCGCTCGATATGCGGCTGCATATTCTTCAAGCATGCGCATTAAAAGTTTGGAGCTGAGCCATTCCCGACCATGATGTGATCCCACCAGCAAAATCGATCTTTTTCCTTTTCCTAACCTAACTGCCTTTATATTTTTTCCCTTTTCAGTTTGTCCGATAATTTGAACGTCCAATTCATACTGCTTTTGGATTCCTTGCAGATCCATTTCCATCTGTTCAGGGGAATACACTTTTGCCGCCAGCGATGGTTCAGGGAAAAAAAGAAGCACCAGTATTCCAATTACCATTATTTTTCTCATGTACTCACCTTTTATTTTTATTCAGGTAAAAAGCAACAACCGCGTTCCAAATACATCGCCACTTATTGTAAGGAAATGTTCTGTCATATCTGAACAAAATACAAATAGCTCCTTAATAAGGGGGAGAAGAACATGAGGATTGCTGATTATGATCAGGCATTGTTTCACACGCACCGTTCTGATTGGGACAGCTTGTTAGTATTGATGGTTCGAACGAAAGATCACTTTCTTTCAAAAAAAATAGAACATTTTCTGCACGCTTACAGGTTTGAGCATGATTATCAAATCGTTCAATTCCAGCTGTATGCACTGCTTCGTTATCTGGATCATGCAGCAGAAAAAACAAGTGATTATTTAAGTGAACTTCCAAGCTAAAATCAACTATAGTTTTTGCAAAACGGGAAAAATTATACAAGAGGATCGATTTTCGGGGATATAACTTTGGCTGGTGAAACCCTATAAAAACAAGGAAGGGTCAGGTATGTAAATACCTGACCCTCATTTCATCATTTTTTGATTGTAGCATATGCCGTTGCATACATTTTAAGCTCTTCAATCATACCTTCTACAAGTACTGCAGATTCTTCAAATAAACCATCATTTTCGTAATCGAAGCAATGCGGATCCAGAACCAATTGTTTGGCGATCACATTTGCATAAAGGCTTCGACCCACTGTCCTCATGGAATTCAAGGCATTGATCCCGCCTTTTCCTCCGCCGGAAACAGCCAATAGAGCGACTGGTTTATGCGTGAATTGTTCGCTGCTTAGAAAATCCAAGGCATTTTTCAAGGCTCCGCTCATGGAACCATGATACTCCGGAGTTGTCAGAATTACGCCATCTGCTTCCTCGATGCTTTTCCGAAGTCCTTGAATAACTTCCAGTTGATATTGTTCACCTTCACCTGAATATAAAGGGATTTCGCTATTGCTTAAATCAATAAGTTCCGCTCCGTATTTCTTGGATATGTAGCGTGAGGCAATCCCCGTACGCCCTTGTTTACGTGGTGAACCATTAATGATTACTAATTTCATGAATTAAACCTCCATTATTCCCCGATGTTTTCCGAGATCAGTCGCCAATACAGTATACCAAAACCGCAACGGAATTTCCTAGAATTTTGATTTTTCATGCAACTAAAAATCAAAAAAAAACGAAAGACCTGAAGAAGTCTTTCGTTTAGCTTTCATAAATTTAAACCAATGCTTCAATCTTGCTCATGAAATCTTCCATGACTCCCGATAACTTGGACTCAGCTTCTTGCATTGATTTACCTTGGACACCGAAATAGAATTTAATTTTCGGTTCAGTGCCTGAAGGACGCAGGCAAACCCATGTACCATCCTCAAGGAAATACTTCAATACATTTGATTTCGGAAGCTCGATCAATTCTTCATCATTTGAAAGTAATGTACGCTTCTTGCTGCTTTGGTAATCTTCTTCAACGACTACCGGAATGCCAGCTATTCGGGAAGGAGGATTTTGACGGAATTGATTCAATATTCCTTGAATCTGTTTCGCTCCCTCAATGCCCTTCAAAGTCAATGAACGCAAACCTTCCAAGTAAAAGCCGTACTTTTCAAACACATTCAGCAACCCTTCATATAAGGTCAATCCCTGCTTTTTATAATGGGCACAGACCTCGACAGCAAGCACCGCAGCTTGAATGGCATCCTTATCACGTGCAAAGTCTTTAATCAGATAACCGTAGCTTTCTTCATATCCGAACAAAAAGCTGCTTTCCCCGCTTTCATGGTACTGATTTATTTTCTCGGCAATGAACTTAAATCCGGTAAGTACATCAACCGTCTTCAAGCCATATGACTCGGCAATCGTACGCCCGATTTCTGAAGTGACGATCGTTTTTAAGATGACTCCATTTTGAGGAATCTTCCCTTTTTCTTTTTTCTGGGAGAGTAAATAATCCAGGAAAAGGGCACCTGTTTGATTACCAGTCAGGACAACATATTGGCCCATCTCGTCTCTCACGGCAATTCCAAGCCGGTCGGCATCCGGGTCCGTTGCTATCAATAGATCCGCTTCCACCTTGTTACCAAGCTCGATGGCCATTTCAAATGCAGCAGGTTCCTCCGGGTTTGGAGACTGAACTGTCGAAAAATCCGGATCTGGCAATTCCTGCTCCTTAACGATATGCAAATTTTGATAACCTAAGCTTTGCAGTGCCCGCCTGACGGATTTATTTGCCGTTCCATGAAGCGGCGTAAAGACGATTGACACATCTATTTCCTCGGCAAGCTGCGGGTTCTCTGGAACTGTAAGCAACGCGCGATTATACGCTGCATCCACTTCCTCCCCAACCATTTCGATGAGGCCCTGCAGTTTAAGGACTTCAGCTTCTTCAACCTGAATTTCAAGCTCGTTTTCAATGGCATTCACGTAGCTGATCACTTGATCCGCCGCATCCGGTGGCAATTGTGCCCCATCTGACCCATAAACCTTGTAACCATTATATTCAGGCGGATTGTGGCTTGCCGTGATGACGATGCCAGCAAAAGCATTCAGCTCGCGAACCGCAAATGACAATTCTGGAGTTGGACGCAATTCATCGAATAAATAAGCTTTCACCCCAAATGTTGCCAAGGTCTTAGCTGCTTCCAGTGCAAATTCCGGGGACTTATGTCTTGAATCATAAGCGATCACAGCCCCTCTTCCTTTCGCTTCTTCCCCAAACGAAGAGATATACTGAGCCAACCCAACCGTTGCCTTCCTTACCGTATAAACATTCATCCGGTTCGTTCCCGCTCCGATTTCCCCGCGCATTCCGCCTGTTCCAAACTCTAAATTTTTATAAAAGGCATCTTCGAGTTGTGCTTCATCCCGCTGCATTTCCTCAAGGAGGACACGTAATTCCCCATTTAAATTCTGGTACCCTGCCCAAGTGGTGTATAAAGATTTCCAATCCATCTCCAACATCTCCTCCCAAACGCCTCATATTTGTAATTATTATGTATCTACCTTACATATACAAAATTATCACATTTATTCCAATAAATGAAGCTCGTAATGAAAAGAACCGAATCCAGCATTCTTCACATCACGAGCTCGTTTACCTCTTTATTTTTGGCCATCTTTGTAATGCAGATGGTAAATATCATGGCGGCGATCTTTCAATTGCTTTACAGTACCAGACTGACGCTCCCGCCTTAAGATTTCCAAATCGACATCGCCAATCAGGACCATCTCAAGGTTCGGGCTGGTTTCCCCGACTATGCCGTCACGCGCAAATTCGAAATCCGATGGAGAGAAGATTCCCGATTGGGCATATTGGATATCCATATTTTCCGTTTGCGGAAGATTTCCGACCGTTCCGGAAATGACAGTATAGATTTGGTTTTCGACTGCACGGGCCTGGGCACAATAACGAACTCGCAGATAGCCTTGCCTGTCTTCTGTACAAAATGGAGTGAATATGATTTTGGCTCCCATGTCGGTAGCAATCCGGGCGAGTTCCGGAAACTCAATATCATAACAAATTTGTATCGCAATTTTTCCACAATCCGTATCAAAGACACGAACGCGGTCACCTGCGTTAATACCCCACCATTTTCTTTCATTCGGTGTGATATGAATTTTATATTGCTTTTCAATCGTCCCATCGCGACGGAATAAATAAGCGATATTATAGATATTGTCATCATCTTCTTTAACGAAGTGGGAACCGCCGATGATATTGACGTTATACCTTACAGCTAAAGTGGTAAACAATTCAATGTATTGCTCCGTGAAATCCGACAGTTTCCGGACAGCCAAGCTTGGTGATCTTTCATTCAAGAAAGACATCAGCTGGGTGGTGAACAATTCCGGGAACACGGCGAAATCCGCATTAGCATCCGAAGCAACATCGGTGAAATATTCGACTTGGTTAGCGAAATCTTCGAATGAATCGATTTTACGCAGCATGTATTGCACGACGCAGATACGTACCGGCTCTGATGTTTTATAATAACGTTTTGTTTTCGGCTGATAATCGACGTTATTCCACTCCATGAGAGTAGCATACTTATTCGATTGCAGATCATCAGGCAAGTAATTCGGATTGATCCTCATAAGCGTGAACCCATTTAAAAGTTGGAATGAAAGAACCGGATCATATATTTTATGCAATTGCACTTCTTTCACATATTCCCTTGGTAATAGTTCTTCCGCATGTTTATGGTAATTGGGGATCCTTCCCCCGATAATGATGCTTTTTAAATTCAAATGGGCAACAAGCTCTTTCCTTGAATCATATAATCTTTGGCCAATTTTCATCCTGCGGAATTCAGGATGGACCATGACCTCGATTCCATATAAATTATAACCGTCTGGATTATGATTCGTGATGTACCCATTATCGGTTACATCATCCCATGTATGGCGGTCATCATATTCGTCAAAATTAATAATGAGACTGGAACATGAGCCAATCACTTTTCCATCATATTCAGCCACAAACTGTCCTTCTGGAAAAATCGCCAGATGGCTCTCAAGCTGATCTCGCTTCCAGGGAACCATTCCAGGAAAGCAACTCGACTGCAAAGCAATTATTTCATCTATGTCTCCTAGCCTCATATTACGTATTTCCATTATTTTTTCATATTTATGCAGGTCCAAATTGGGCATTTTTCCTCAGACTCCTTTAATCTCTTCCATAAGAATTATACCCCTTATTCCAAAATTAAAACAACTGAACCTACCCATGGATTACAAATAAAAACATTCTGAATGTCCGTTAAAAGAATATATATTTTACATACGCGGTCCTTACATACTATACTTTTCATGAGAGTAAAAAGAGATGGGGAAGAGGAACCATGAACAATACAAAACGCAGTGTGGAAAACTTATTATTTGTAGCCTGGGCTGCTTCCATCATTGCTATGTTTGGAAGCTTATATTTTTCTGAAATCAAGCAATATGAACCTTGTGTCCTCTGTTGGTATCAGCGGATCATCATGTATCCCTTTACGATCATTTTAGGAATTGCAATCATTCGAAAAGATTATTGGATCAGCTTTTATACGATGATATTATCCGCTATCGGTGCATTCATTTCCACGTACCATTACTTGATACAAAAGGTTTCATTCTTTTCTGACCACACCCTTGCATGTGGAAGGGTTCCATGTACAGGTCAATATATAAACGTATTTGGTTTCATCACCATCCCGTTCCTAGCCTTGACTGCATTCATCATTATTTTCATATGCAGTTACATCATATGGACAAGATCCAAGGAGGTTGCAGCTTAATGAAGAAAATGGCTATATTTTTAGTGATAATCGTCGCGATATTTGTCCTGCTGGGCGTTTTTACAAACTTGAAAAAAGAAGAAAAATCAAAAGGAAATCCATACGGTAAGGATAAGCTTAAACCCGCTACTGTCGATCAGCTGGATGACCCCAATTATCAAAACTTGATCCTGCCGGAAGAATTGGAGCAGGACCTCCAGGATAATGAAGATGTGACCGTTTACTTCTATAGTCCTGAGTGCCCGCATTGTCAAAAAACCACGCCAATCGTGGCTCCTTTGGCAGAAAAGCTGGGAATCGATCTAGTTCAATACAATCTTTTGGAGTTTGAACAAGGATGGAGCGATTATGGCATCAAAAGCACACCGACCATCGTTCACTATAATAATGGCAAAGAACAAGAACGGATCGTTGGCTATAATGATGAGGAAACGTTCGAGAAATGGTTCAAGGACCACGATATTAATTAAGGATGGAAAAAATGAGCCGGCCCTAACGGAAATGCTTCTCCCGTTATAGCCGGCTCATTTTTTTTGCCTTATACTAAATATTGATTCGCCACCTGGATGTCCATCATCTGCATCTCATTATTCGCTTCATGGTTTATACTTGAAAAATGGTCATAATAAAAGGGGAAGAATATTCCGCATTCATTCAATAGAGTGATGTTATGTTGGAACAATTCTTCAGATTCAGATTCCATAAAATCTTCTCTCTTTTGTTTGTCTAATATCGACATAAGGACTTGAAGACATGTCATTACTTGAAATGCGTCTCTTAATGTTGCCAAGTAAGTAACAGAACTTTGATTGGGCTTTAAAACGCCAATCTCGCGAAAATGAAGGATTTCACTTTCCGTAAAGTATTTGGGAAATACAGATTCGTAGAAACGAGAAACGAGACTCGCTATTTCTTGCTCTTGTTCTTCCGTTGAAGAAAAGACCGTCTTCACTAAAAAAACCACCTTTTTTCAGATCCGTTAGACCTATCTATTATATGTATATTCTAGGACAAGCGATTTCTTTCTCACTAGAATAACATAAATATTGTAAAAAATATGTGGTAATTTCCACCACGGAAATTTCATCAATAGGTCCAAGGTTACTTTTTCATGACTAATTCTTAATTATTATATATTTTTTTCATTTAATCAAAACCAAAGCAGTCGAAAGTAGGGGTTTTTATTGGAAAATTTCAGAATAACTAACCAACATTTAATAATTGATGTTCTCCAAAGTTGGAATGGATTAACAATTGAAAAGCTTTTTAGGGAGCGTTGGCAGGCCCCCAAAAAATTAGTGCATGAATGGAGAATGAGTAAAGAAGTTACAGTGAACGGGAATTCCGTCGCATGGTCAGCTATCCTTAATGAAGGAGATTCGATCAGCATCCCCTTATTGGATCACGCTGAAAATGAATCAGTACAAGCGGCAGACTTAGGAATTTCCATCTTATATGAAGATGATGTGTTGTTGATAGCCAATAAACCGGCTGGAATGGATACCCATCCTTCTCAGCCGGGTGAAGCACACTCCCTCCTCAATGGTGTCGCGCACCATCTTCAAAAAACCGGCCAGACCTGTATGATCAAGCATATTCATAGGCTTGATAAAGATACCACCGGTGCCGTCCTTTTTGCCAAAAACCGCCTTATTGGGTCCATGCTGGACAGAATGTTGGAAGAAAGGGAAATCAAGCGGACTTACCTAGCTTTAGTCGAAGGAAACATTAAAAAGAATGAAGGAGAAATCAAAGAAAAAATTGGCCGCGACCGCCACCATGCGACGAGAAGAAGGGTTTCCCCTACAGGCCAGACAGCAGTCACCCACTATCGGGTGCTCAACCGAGATCCCAAGAAAAACTTGACGCTCGTCAGCTGCACCTTGGAAAGCGGCCGAACCCATCAAATCAGGGTGCATTTCAGTCATTTAAACCACCCATTGGCCGGAGATACCTTATATGGCGGAAAAAGGACATTTCCACGTCAAGCCCTTCATGCAAGGAAAATTGAATTCATCCATCCCATATCAGAAGAAAAAATGATCGTTGAAGCTCCTTTCATTGATGAACCTGATATATTCGATGTCACCATTTAAACAAAAAAACACCGTTCCATTTCGGACGGTGTTCTTATTTCTTCATTAATATTATCCGAATTGTCGCTCATATTTTTTTACGGACGGATCTTCTGCATGTTGGGTCGAATTTTTCCGCTATACGGCCGAAATATACGCATGTCGGGACGAAATCCGTTCATTTTGGCATAAAAAATAGCTGGCCACTTGGGCCAGCTTTATTTTTTTATTTATGAAGCTTTTCTCATGCCTTTTAAGATAAGGCTTAAGATGAAGACAAATACGATTGCACCAATCAATGCTGGAATTATAGCGAAATCTGCTACTGAAGGTCCCCAGTTCCCAAGAATTAATGAACCTAACCATGCACCAACAAAACCAGCGATAATGTTACCGATAATTCCAAATGGTACGTCACGTCCAACGATCATACCTGCTAACCAACCAATGATACCTCCGATAATTAATGACCATAAAAATCCCATAATATATTTCCTCCTTCAAATTAGTTATTTTTTCATTTCTGCAGCAGACTCCAAGAAATCAAATCACTTCCATTTTGTCATGCTTTTTTCAGTTATTTTAACTTTTACATTCAAATGGTATGATGCCGATTAGCACGATATCTAATGAATGTGAATGCTTTAGTTATTGGGTAGAGTTAGCTAGCTATAGCCCTTGAGTAACTGATTGGACAATCCTCATGTTAGTGATTTTTTTCTTTTTGTTTGCCGCTGTACTCATTATTTTCCCCGTTTAAATAATCTAAAACCTAATTTTTTTTAAAAATATTTGGCAACGAAAACAGGATTATCAGACATATTAAACGGGTATACCATAGGCTTAAACTTTGTCACATTGTTAGTATAAGCAGTAACCGTCTCAAATATGTTCATAAAGGAAAAAGAAAAAGGATGCCCCAATTTCGGGACACCCTTCTATATTTTCAGCATGCTTTAGAACAAAAGTTCATCGGGATTGCTGCCGAACCGTTCATTTTTGTTCAAGGCATCTATTTGATTCATTTCATTCAAGCTTAATGAAAAGTCAAATACATGTGCATTTTCCTCAATGCGGGACGGCGTAATCGATTTAGGTATTACAACTAGATCATGTTGCAGATGCCATCTAATCAACACTTGCGCTGAACTTTTCCCATGCTTCTTCGCTATATGATTAATTGTCGGCTCTTCCAATAGGTTTCCTCTTCCTAGCGGGCTCCAAGATTCTACCTTTATTTCATGTTTTGCACAGTAATCACGAATTTCGACTTGAGTCAAAAGTGGATGCAATTCAATTTGATTGACGACCGGCTTCACTTCACTGTTTGCAAGTAAATTTTCCAAATGATGAACATGGAAATTACTTACACCGATTGATTTCACCTTTCCATCCTTATAAAGCTTTTCCAAAGCCCTCCAGGTTTCCAGATATTTATCTTTTCCCGGCCAGTGGATCAAGTATAAATCCAAGTATTCCAAGCCAAGGCGATTTAAACTATCATCAAATGCCTGGAGCGTCGTTTCGTATCCTTGCTCTGTATTCCACACTTTAGATGTTATGAACAATTCTTCACGAGGCACGCCGCATTCACGAATCGCCTGACCAACACCTTCTTCATTTTCATAAATGGCAGCCGTATCGATCGCACGATATCCAACTTCGATCGCTTTCTTGACAGACTCAACCGTTTCATTGCCGTTTTTCACTTTAAATACACCAAAACCCAACTGTGGCATTTTAACTCCATTATGTAAGGTGATCGTTTCCCCAATATTTGAAATCATTCCATCATTCCCCCTTACTTTTATTTACCAATTATACATCCCTCCACCTTCTATTTCTAACCATAAGCCTCGGGATTTACAGAGTTCTTAAACGAAAACGCACCAATTTATATATATAAAAGGAAACATTTTATCTTTTTAATCATTCACTAAGTTAAATATTTTGTAAAAAAATGACGAAACATCTATCCTTATAGATATGAAATTCGTTACAATTGAATAGTTCGACTTAAAACAAAGTAAAAAAGAAGGTGTCAGCTTTTATAGAATAATCAAACGTAAAACTCCCATCCTAAATATTGAGGAGTTGCAAACTGTTTTGCGCCCATTCATTGGCCAAAATCCATATACACTTTACACTTGAAATCAAGGGAGTCCTCCATGTATGAATAGCATACTCATCTTAACAGTGCTAATTATTATTTTTGCTTTGGTCTTTGACTTTATCAATGGTTTCCATGATACGGCTAACGCCATCGCAACAGCAGTATCAACCAAGGCGCTTAAACCACGTCATGCAATCATCATGGCTGCGGTCATGAATTTATTAGGAGCACTTACCTTTACTGGTGTTGCGCATACCATTACGAAGGATATCGTGGATCCTTTCACATTGAACAATGGTTCTTATGTAATCCTTGCTGCACTAATTTCGGCCATAATATGGAATTTAATCACCTGGTATTTTGGAATTCCAAGCAGTTCCTCCCATGCGATCATTGGTTCAATAGCAGGAGCTGCCATCGTGGCCAGTGGATTCGATGCGATTAAATGGAGTGGATTCACTAAAATTGTACAAGCATTGATTCTATCTCCCATCCTTGCCTTTACGCTTGGATTCATTGTATACAGTATTTTCAAGGTAGTATTCAAAAATAATAATTTAGGAAAAACTAATAAGCGATTCAGGAGAATACAAATTCTCACGGCGGCCATCCAGTCTTATACACATGGAACGAATGATGCTCAAAAATCCATGGGTATCATCACGATGGCTTTGATCGCTAACGGATATGCCTCTACCTCTGAAGTTCCATTCTGGGTACAATTATCATGTGCCATTGCCATGGCGCTTGGTACATCTATCGGAGGTTGGAAGATCATCAAAACCGTTGGCGGTAAAATCATGAAAATCCGTCCGGTTAATGGCGTTGCTGCAGATATGACTGGTGCAGCGATCATTTTCGGTGCAACCTTCCTGCATATGCCTGTCAGCACGACTCATGTCATTTCTTCTTCAATACTAGGGGTCGGTTCTGCACACCGCATCAAAGGGGTAAAATGGGGAACCGCTAAAAACATGTTGGTCACTTGGTTCATTACATTGCCAATTTCCGCTTCCTTATCTGGAATCATTTACTATTTGATTGCTTTATTTTTATAGAAACTTTTGCCTTTCCATATCGGAAAGGCTTTTTTTTTACAAATACCCCCTTATAATTGCAGGTTTTTCCCTTTTTTTAATTTTCCTTGTTTTTTTATGTAAAGTTTTATTAAGATTTTGTAAATTTTCGTCGAAAAACCTTCCCGGATACTACATGAATTCGTTACAATCAATTTGTTAATACTAAGCGTACGACTAAAGTGCGTAAATTTGCATGACTAATTGGGAGGCTTTAACATGGCTTTTAAATCAAAAAAAGACAAATTCGCTGTAATGCTTTTTAACATCGCTCAAAACCTTAAAGAAGGTGCTGACTATTTCGCGGATTATAAACTCAAAAATATCTCCGATCTAAAAGTATTTTCAGATACGATGAAAGACTATGAGCATAAAGGCGATTCAATGGTTCATAATGTGATCAAAGAGCTGAACAATGCTTTCATCACTCCTATCGAACGGGAGGATATTCTTGAATTAACCATGAGAATGGATGATGTCATAGACGGTTTGGAACACTGTGCGGCATTATTCGAAATGTACTCAATTGTCAATGCAGATGAGTATATGCTTAAGTTTGTGGATGCAATCAAACAGTGTACGTATGAGATTGAAAATGCTGTCGATACACTATCCACTAAAAAATTGCCAATGATTCGTGAAAATGCAATCAAAATTAAAGATCTTGAATCAGTTTGTGACGGAATTCAACGTCAATCAATCAAAAACTTGTTTACAGTTGAAAAAGATCCAATCAGGATCATTCAATATAAAGAAATTTACGAAAGCCTTGAAGAGATCGCCGATCACTGTCAAGCGGTGGCCAATACACTTGAAACAATCATAATGAAAAACGCCTAAGGAGTACCCCAATAAATGGATACTTTATTAATTTTAACAATATTAATCGTTTTCTTTGCTTTAGCATTTGACTTCATCAATGGTTTTCATGATACAGCCAATGCAATAGCTACTGCTGTTTCAACAAAGGCCATGAAGCCTAGGCATGCCATCATCATGGCAGCAATCATGAATTTCGTCGGAGCTATGACATTTACTGGAGTGGCGAAGACCATAACGAAGGATATCGTGGATCCGTTCACGCTTCCGAATGGTTCATATGTAATTCTGGCTGCTCTGCTTGCCGCTATCATATGGAATCTTCTTACCTGGTATTACGGAATACCAAGCAGTTCCTCCCATGCATTGATTGGTTCGATTGCAGGTGCAGCCATTGCTGCAGCAGGCTTCGCCGGCATTAAATGGGAAGGGTTCATGAAAATTCTTCAAGCTTTGATCTTCTCCCCGCTAATTGCTTTTGCAATCGGGTTTATCGTATACAGCATTTTTAAAGTAGTCTTTAAAAACAATAACCTGACAAAAACAAACCAAAAATTCCGGACTATACAGATTGCTACTGCGGCACTTCAATCGTATACACACGGAACGAACGACGCTCAAAAAGCGATGGGTATCATCACGATGGCCCTTATTGCAAATGGTTATGCATCAAGTACCGATATCCCCTTCTGGGTTCAATTCTCATGTGCACTGGCAATGGGACTTGGAACTTCCGTCGGCGGATGGAAAATCATTAAAACCGTTGGCGGCAAAATCATGAAAATCCGTCCGGTCAATGGTGTTGCAGCGGATTTAACCGGCGCTTTCATTATTTTTGGCGCGACTGTAATACACATGCCCGTTAGTACAACCCATGTTATTTCGTCTTCAATCCTTGGTGTTGGATCTGCGCATCGTGTCAAGGGCGTAAAATGGGGAACGGCAAAGAGAATGATCATCACTTGGTTCATTACCATTCCCATCTCGGCAACATTAGCTGGTTTGTTTTATCTTTTAATTAACTTCCTATTCTAAAATAAAATCCCTACCGGTAACCATAGGTAGGGATTTTTTGTATTAACAAAGGATTTATCTATGCTTATTAATAGAAAATCGTTTAAAATTCAAGGAGAAGGAATTTTTTTAGCGAGGGGCAAAATAATAATGAAGGAATTCGAAAAAAATAGAGATATTTTTAAAGACCTTTATGGAGATATGATGGAGTTTGCCGATAGAATCAGTTCTGTTTTAGGTTGCCCCATTACAATCGAGGACGGTAACCATCGCTTACTTGCTTATAGCACACACGATGATACTACGGATCAGGCTCGTATCATGACCATAATCGGAAGACGTGTCCCTGAGAAGGTCATCAACAGTTTATGGAAAGATGGCTTCATACCCGCGTTATTGAAAGAAGATGCCCCCATTAAAATCGGGGCTATCAATGATGTCGGGCTCGGTAACAGGGTTGCGGTTTCCATCCGGAAAAATAATGAAGTACTTGGTTTCATTTGGGCTTTGGAAGTAAATGAACCTTTCTCCGAAGAAGATATGAAATTTCTGCAATTCGCTGCCAAGGAAGCGAAGAACCAGTTACAGCAATTGCAATTGAAAAAGAAAAGGAAAGAAGCCGGTCATCAAGAGTTTCTTTGGCGCATGTTGACCGGGCATTATCAAGAAGAATCGGAAATAATTGAAAATTATCAGAAATTCTCCATCCATGTTCCAGTTGTTTTTTCCATATTGGTATTTGAATTCCCTAAAGAAATCAATCGCGAAGTGGAGCGCTATATTTCATACATGTTAACGACCACTCAAAAGATAAACAGTTCATTATTTGCCATTGACCATAACAAACTCATTCTTTTCGCGGGAGCCAACCAGGAAAACAGCCCTTCTTTCACTTCATCCATTTATGAGTTCATTCCTTTTTTCATTCTGGAGATGAAACGGCGTTTCGGTGTTGAGCATATCCTTGGAACGGCTGGCAATATGTATAAAAACTTAATGGACGTTAAATCAAGTTACGAAGAAGCTCAATACACCCTAAAAATGAAGAATATATTCCCTGATGACATGAAACTCATTTTACATTATGAAGAACTTGGCATGTTTCAAATGATTGAATCACTCGCAAGCAACAAACAGCGTCGTGTTCATCCTTCCATCCTTAAACTAAAAGCATACGACATGAAAAACCAGACGGAATTGCTGCAAACACTAACTGTCTATCTAGAGAAAGACTGCAACCCAAACGAAGCTTCAAGAAACCTTCATATCCATGTGAATACATTGAATTACCGATTAAAAAGGATCTCGGAAGTGGGAAATATCCGGTTAAAAGACCCGATTCAAAAAATGTCCCTCTTTCTTAACATTAAACTTAATCAATATGATGAATTCTTCAAGAAAAATTAATGATATATTCCCTGATATGGAATACTAGAGGTGTGGAAAGGTTGATCTTATGAAACTTGAAACAAAAGAAGAAATTGAAAAAGAATTAGCAATCATAGATAAATGGGAGAAGGATCAGAAAGGACTATGGTTTTGGGAACGTATTGGGCGGATCCCTTTCAAGCTATTGGATAAGTTGACACCGGATTTCATTCAGAAAAAATTGGGTGTCATGCTTGATGAAATCGGCAGCTACATTCAGAATGGCGGAAAATATTTAACGAAAGAAGCTCATATTCTAAATCAGCTGCAAGCCAAGAATCCCGAGTTGAATATTACTGCCCTGGAAGATGTTTCAAGCATCCCCCTCCATATCATGGATAGCGTGAGTCAGGATATTAAAAATTCAGGGAGCAAATTGGCAACGGTTCAAGGTGCCACTACCGGGATTGGCGGAATCTTCACCTTGGCAATTGACATCCCCCTTCTTCTCGGCATGTCGATCAAAACCCTTCAGGATATCGCCATCACATATGGCTTCAATCCTAGGGACCGCCAAGAACGTATATTCATCGTCAAATGCCTGCAATTCACAACATCGGATGTAGTCGGCAAAAAGGCTATATTAAATGAATTGTCGAAAATGACCCAGACTGATTCCCAATCAAAAAGGGAAATAGCCTCAGAACTGCAAGGATGGCGAGAAGTAGTTTATACATACCGTGATCAGTTTGGCTGGAAAAAGCTTTTGCAAATGGTTCCTGTTGCCGGAATAATATTCGGCGCCCTTACAAATCGTTCCATGATTGCCGACATAGCCGATACGGGAATCATGCTTTATAAGAAAAGAAGGATTCTAGAGCGCATTCAAGAACCAATTGTAAAGAATTGAATTCAGCTTTAAATAGGTTTTGATCCTGGCAAGTCCATGTTTTTTGAAACTGCGTTTGTGGAATTCCACAAATACACCTTTTTCATTTTTCTGATTTCCACATACTAACTGTTTCTTTTTCCAACTATACTTGTGATACAAATAGTAAAACATATTATTGGAGGGATTAAGATGAGAATAGGAATTCCAAAAGAGATTAAGAACAATGAAAATCGTGTAGCTATCACTCCAGCTGGGGTCGTAGCATTAGTCAATGCAGGACATGAAGTATTAATCGAAATGAACGCAGGTCTAGGAAGCAGTTTTACAAATGAAGCATATCAAGAAGCTGGAGCTGTTATAGTCGAGGACGCTGCTAGCGTTTGGGCAAGCACAGAAATGATCATGAAAGTAAAAGAACCTATCTCATCTGAATATAAATATTTCCGAAAAGATTTAATCCTTTTCACATATTTACATCTTGCGGCAGAACCGGCACTAGCTCAGGCCCTAAAAGAAAGCGGTGTCTTGGCCATTGCTTATGAAACGGTTGCAGTAAACCGCACACTTCCTTTATTGACACCAATGAGTGAAGTTGCAGGACGCATGGCTGCACAAATCGGTGCTCAGTTCCTTGAAAAAAATAACGGCGGTAAAGGAATACTCTTAAGCGGAGTTCCTGGAGTTAAACGCGGTAAAGTCGCTGTTATCGGCGGAGGCATGGTTGGAACGAATGCTGCTAAAATCGCTATTGGATTAGGCGCAGATGTTACCATTCTTGACTTAAGCCCAGACCGCCTTCGTCAACTTGATGATATTTTCGGAAATGAACTGACTACACTCATCTCCAACCCTTATAATATTGCAGAAGCAGTCAAAGATGCCGATTTGGTTATCGGTGCTGTATTGATTCCAGGTGCTAAAGCTCCTAAGCTCGTTACTGAAGAAATGGTTAAATCGATGTCTCCAGGTTCAGTCATTGTCGATGTTGCAATCGACCAAGGCGGTATCTTTGAAACGGTCGACCACATAACAACACATGATAACCCTACTTATGTTAAACATGGAGTAGTGCATTATGCAGTGGCGAATATGCCAGGAGCAGTGCCTCAAACTTCTACAGTTGCTTTAACTAACGTAACTGTACCATTTGCACTTCAAATTGCAAACAAAGGTGCCATCAAAGCAATCCTTGAAAATGATGCCCTTGCAAAAGGCGTCAATGTGGCGAACGGTGAAATCACGTTCGAAGCAGTTGCCACAGACCTTGGCTACAACTACGTAAGTGTTGAAAACGCCTTAAACCCAAATAACATTAACGCTTAATAAAAAATAAGACTCCAGAATCATGTCTGGAGTCTTATTTTTTTTGGACGAGAATCTCGATGAAGCTGTATGTCTTCATACGAATCCGGCCTTTAGGTCGAATTATTTGGGGTTAGGTCCGATTTTCTGCTCGAGATCGGTCGAATTATCCAGAGTTAGATTGAATTATCTGCTATGACGGACTATTTTTCCGGAAAGGACACTACTCTGCCCTTTCCCCAATTGATGTTATTACTGATCTATCAAAATAGAATATTCCTCTTAATCTATGAAGATCTTCCCGGGATTCATTAATCCTTTCGGATCCAATGCCTGTTTGATCGTTTTCATCACTTCGTAAGCTCCTCCATGCTCCCTTCGCTGATACTTCGATTTTCCAAGGCCCACTCCATGTTCACCCGTACATGTACCGCCTCTGGTTAATGCATATTCAACGATTTCTTCATTTAACCTTTTCGCTTCTTTAACTTCTTCAGGATTTTTCAGATCGATCATGAACAATACGTGATAATTCCCGTCACCTACATGACCTACAATCGCCCCCTCCACTTTGGATTGTTCGACTTTCTTCCTTGTATCCAGTATGGCATTCGATAATTCTTGAAGGGGCACACTAACGTCGGTCACCATCAGCTTCTTCCCCGGAGCGCTGTGAATGAATGCGTACGCGAGATTATGGCGCGCTTCCCATAAGGCATTCCGTGCTCTTGAATCGGTTTCAAACTGGATATCCCCACAGCCAAAATCACTTACGATTTCCTTGGCAAATTTGACGTCCTGTTCCAGTCCGGCAAAGTTCCCATGAAACTCGAGGAATAAAGTTGGTTTGACTTCATAGGATTTGTCCATGAATTGATTAACTTTTTTTATGGACTCGGCATCAACCAATTCAATTCGTGCAATCGGAATACCAGCAAGCATGATCCCATTAACCGCAGATACTGCCTGTTCGACGGTTGGAAATGATGCTCTCCCTGCCATTGTGACTTCAGGAATGCCATACACCTTTAATGTCAGTTCAGTAAATACACCCAGCGTACCTTCAGAGCCAACAAACAAGCCATTCAAATGGATGCCTGAAGATGATTTTGTCGCTAAGCTTCCGGAATGAATCACTTCACCGTTTGCTAAAACTATTTCCAAATCCCTTACTTGATCGCGCATTATCCCATATTTGACCGAGGTCGTCCCACTTGCATTCGTAGCTGCCATCCCTCCCAATGTAGCATCGGCACCAGGGTCGACGGAAAAGAACAAACCGTATTTTTTTAATTCTTTATTGAGCTGCGTCCTAGTCACACCTGGTTGCACCTTCACAAGGAAGTCATTTTCCCTGACTTCCAATACTCGATTCATCAAGGACAGATCCAGGGAAATTCCCCCTTTGACTGGAACGACATGCCCCTCCAAACTTGATCCTAACCCAAAAGGAATGACCGGTATTTCATGCTCATTCGCATAACGCATGACTGCGCTTACTTCCGCAGTATCCCTTGGATATATGACCATATCCGGTAAATGCGGGGTGTGATATGATTCATCATGGCTGTGCTGCTCCAATAAAGTTTCATTCACCGTTACTTGTTCTTCCGAAAGTATCTTCCTTAAATCTTCTATATAACCTTTCATTATTGCAGCCCCCTCTTTTTTCACAAAACATTCTGGAAATACAAAAACGGACAAGATTGCCCTCTAAAAGGCAATCCATCTTTCTTCATTTACTTAAACCTTTCGTTTTATCCGTGCAGGCCTTCATTGCTTGCAGAATGCTGGATCTTAGCTGATTTTCTTCTAGAGACGCTACCGCAGCTATCGTTGAACCGCCCGGCGTGCAGACATCATCCTTTAAAGCAGCAGGATGTCTTTCCGTTTCCAGTACCATTTTAGCAGCTCCCATTACAGCTTGTGCTGCCATTCGGTATGCTTGTTTTCGTGGAATGCCGTCACGGACCCCTCCATCAGCCAGCGCCTCAATGAACATATATACATAAGCAGGCGACGAACCGCTGATGGCAGGTACTGCGTCCATCAAATCTTCATGCAGGATTTCCGTTTTACCGAAACTATTCAGCAGTGCAGTCACATCCTCTATATCAGCATCGGTAATTTGATCATTAATGCTCATGGCAGTCATGCCTTCACCGACAAGCGAAGGAGTGTTTGGCATCGTCCGGACAACCTTCACTTTTTTTCCGAAGCTGTTCTCAACTAGTGATACAGTGATGCCTGCTGCCATAGTAATGATCACAGCGTCTTCTTTAACATGATTCTTCACTTCTTCCAGCACTTGCTTATGCATGGCAGGTTGGATTCCTAGAAAGAGAAAATCAGCAAAACCGGCAACCTCTTTATTATCCAAAGTACCTTTAACCTTATATTTCGTGGTGATTTTAGTTTTGGTCTCCACACTCGCAGTACTGACCATGATCCCTTCAGGTGAAATGACCTCTGCAAGCAGCATGCCCTCAAGCATCGCCTCACCCATTTTGCCGCATCCAATAAATCCTATTTTTTTATTCATATCTTACACTTCCAATCATAAGTTCATCTATATTCCTTCTTATTATATCGGATATGATAAATGGAAACACGTTGGAGACATTAATAAGGAAGGATTTGGTGGTTTCTGGTCGAATTACTTTAGTGATATGGATGTATCCTTAAATCCACCTTTACGCAATATAGTCATGCAATTGAATTTTTTAGCAAAAAAAAATGTTGACTAAATGGTCATTAGAGATTTATAATTTTGACCTATTAGTCAAAAAACGAATAAGGAATACAGTTATAGGAATGGAGAAATGCTATGCAAATGGAAAAAAAAGCGGTCAATACCAAGCTTGTCTTAACAGGATTGATCATTGGAATGTTTTTCAGTTCATTGGAACAGACGATCGTCGGTACGGCCATGCCGACAATTATCGGGGAATTGAATGGATTTACCATCTTTGCATGGGTAACGACTGCCTATTTAATAGCCTCAACGACTGTTGTACCCATTGTTGGTAAGCTATCTGATTTATATGGCAGACGTTCCCTTTATCTGCTTGGCACGATCATATTTACGATCGGTTCGTTTTTATGTGCCACAGCCACTTCGATGGAGCAATTGATCATCTACAGGGGCCTGCAGGGAATCGGCGGCGGGATGATCATGCCTTTATCCCAAACGATAATCGGTGATATATTCTCTGCGGAACAAAGAGCCAAATGGCAGGGTGTATTCGGAGCCCTTTTTGGTTTAAGTTCTGTCATCGGCCCTTTTCTGGGCGGCCTGATCGTTGACCATATCAGCTGGCATTGGATCTTTTTGATCAATGTACCGACGGGCTTACTATCTGCCATTTTGATTTATGTAGGATTGAAACATGAAGCGATAAGGAAAACAGAGAAAGTGAATATCGATTATCTAGGGATTTTCACCTTGATTCCTGGTATTGTCCTGTTACTGCTTGGCTTGACCTTCGGTGGTGATAAATTCGAATGGTTATCATTAGAATCTTTCTTGATTTTCGGCAGCACCATTGTCTTCATTGCCCTATTCATCTTTTTTGAAAGAAGAGCGGTCGAACCGATCCTTGATTTATCCCTTTTTAAAAATAGAGTTTTTACCACCACGAATATTTTGGGATTCTTGCTTGGCCTTGGCATGTTCGGGGCAATCATGTTCGTCCCGCTGTTCATGCAAGGCGTATTGGGAGTTTCACCAACAAAAGCAGGGTCGACCATGACTCCGATGATGATCGGTATGATTCTTTCCAGCATCATTGGCGGGCGATTACTGTTGAAATTCCGTTTTCGTACCGTGCTTACCTTTGGAATGGTCTTTGCGACGCTTGGCTTTTTCCTAATGAGCATGATGGACGGCAGTACGACTATATTCACTGCGTACTCATTCATGGCCATCCTTGGGATAGGCATGGGTCTTGTCATGCCGACATTGATGATTGCCGTTCAAAACGAATTTCCAAAATCGCAGCTCGGGTCGGTTACAGCGGCTTCGACATTCTTCCGATCAATAGGAGGAACGATGGGCATCACGATTTTGAATGCTGTCATGAATCACAATCTCCAGCAAAATATGGATGATGCGGTCGTAAGTCAAAAGGACCCTATATTGCATGAGGCACTGAAAGCATTAGCCGATAAAACGGATGCGTTATTCAATATCATGCTTTATCCTGAAAACCTTAAAATGCCCGCAGAAGTCAGCACTGTCCTTGTAAAAACGATTGAAAATGCTTGGATCGATGCATTCTCCAGTGTTTTCATCACCGGTATCTTTTTTGTTTCCGCAGGGATATTAGTGGCACTTTCCGTGGGTTCGGGCCGAATCAAAAAAGATCAAGAAACGGAGAAGGAATTAGGCTAAAAAAAGGTCGGCTGATATAATCAGCCGGTCTTTTTTTCCCTTCATGTTTCTTTTTCATCGATAAGGGAATTTTACCTGTATGAGACTAAATGGAGTGATATCATGAAGATATACGATTCAATTTTACCTGCGGATTTTTATCAGCAGCCTACCCTTGAACTGGCAAAATCCCTTCTAGGCTGCCTGATTATAAAAGAAACAGCGGATGGAACCGCTTCTGGATTCATTGTTGAAACAGAGGCCTATATTGGACCTGGAGACAGGGCCGCACATAGCTTTGGAAATAGAAGGACAAAACGGACGGAAGTGATGTTCGGAAATTCAGGTTTGATCTATACATACGTCATGCACACACATACACTGGTCAATGTCGTAAGCGGAGGGCCTGAAAATCCGGAAGCCATTTTAATCCGTGCGGTTGAACCCTATTCGGGGCTCGAGTTAATGCATGAAAGACGAGGAATTGCCGATATTCGTAAATGGACCGATGGACCAGGGAAGCTAACAAAGGCACTGGGCATCACCATGGATGATTATGGTCGATCTTTTACGGATCCCCCGCTATATCTAGCTGTCGGAAAACAGCCTGAACACATATCCAGCGGCCCCCGCGTCGGAATCGACAACTCCGGGGTAGCAAAAGATTACCCTTGGCGCTTCTGGGTTACCGACAATCAGTTTGTATCGCGTAAAAACCTAATTAATAAAGCTGTACTGAAAAATAAACCATGATTTTATCCCCTCTATGTTGAATAATGTAAATCCTTTGGATGTTACACAACTTTGAGGGGAGTTTACTTTATTCAATTTTCTTAATCCCCCCTCCCTATTCAACTTCCATCCTATTACCCAAGTAATAATAAATTGACTTCCTTCTTTTACGAACCTAATATAGTTAAGTCAGCAATATGGAAGGTGGTTTATGATGAACGTTCAGGCCCTTTTGCAAATGAATACAATTTTTATTAGTATCCTAATTGAATCCCTTCCCTTCATTTTACTGGGAGTCCTTATATCTGGAATCATCCAAATGTTTGTGTCAGAAGAGATGATTGCAAAAATTATTCCGAAAAATCCGATCTTATCTGTTCTATCCGCAATAGGTGCAGGAGTCTTTTTTCTTGCCTGCGAGTGCGGGATCGTCCCGATTACCCGCCGTTTGATCGCTAAAGGGGTTCCTCTTTCAGCGGCCATTGCCTTTATGCTTTCTGCACCCATTCTCAATCCGATCGTCCTGTTTTCCACCTATATAGCGTTTGGTAATAGCTGGAGCATGGTTTTCTATCGTGGCGGAATTGCATTCGTGGTCGTCCTGATCATTGCATGCATCTTGTCTTTTCAATTTAAGACAAATCAGCTTAAACAGGAACATATCGAACATATACATCACCATAAACTTACATTTAAAGACAAAATAACGGGGATGTTTAAACACTCGATTGAAGAGTTCTTTTCTGTTGGAAAATACTTAATCATTGGTGCACTGCTGGCAGCTGGCATTCAAACCTTTTTGAAAACATCCCTATTGCTTGAAATTGGGCAAGGAAAACTATCCGGGAATGCAGTCATGATGGCTTTGTCCTATGTCATGTCCTTGTGTTCCCAAGCGGACGCCTTTGTTGCAAGTTCTTTTAGAAGTACCTTCTCGCCCTCTTCACTAGTTGCTTTTCTTGTATTTGGGGCCATGTTTGATATTAAAAATACAATCATGCTTTTAGGTACCTTCAAAACAAAATTCGTTTTATGTTTGATGGCCTATATATTTATTTCCGTCTTAGGCCTGACTTTATTGTTTATTTCTTAAAGAGGGTGTTTTATATGGGAAGATTATTCATATTACTTGGACTTACTTTTTTATTCGTGCATTTACACGCCTCAGGGAATATATCGAAATACATCAATATGGAATATTCTTATATTTCACAAATTGCCATCTATATATTGGCTATTTTCACGTTAATGGGATCCTACTTATATTTTAAAGAAGATAATCAAGAAGAATGTGTTGATTGTCAGTGCGGACATGATCACTCCCAGGAAAACAAGAAATGGAAAAAGAACCTTACTTACTTCCTTTACGTCATTCCCATTTTAACCGGTCTCTTTTTGCCTGTTGCCACTATGGACTCGAATATCGTAGAAAAAAAAGGATTTCATTTCCCGGTATATGATGACTCAGATGAATATAGCCAGCATCAATTTCTGCAGCCGGATACGAGTCTTTATTATGGCAAGGATGACTATTTAACTTTAATGGATCACTCGCTCAAAGACTTAGTTGACCATGATAGTCTTCATTTAACCGATGAAAACTATCTAAATGACTTAGAGGCCATCTATTACTCTCCTGGAAAATTCACGGGCAAACAAATTACGTTAACCGGGTTTTCGTACAATTCGGATGAGCTAGCCAAAAACCAGGTATTCCTGTTTCGTTTTGGAGTCATTCACTGTGTCGCAGACTCTGGGGTATTCGGTATGCTGATCGAATTTCCCGAAGGTATGCATCCAAAAAATGATGAGTGGTATTCCGTGACAGGAGAATTGGAATCCATTTATTATCAGCCATTCAAGAAAACCATTCCCCTGCTCAAAGTATCATCACATAGTAAAATCGCAGAACCTGACGATCCCTATGTTTATAGACAATATTAAAAAATTAATCATGGAAAGGTAAAGATATTATATTATTCTTACCTTTCTTTTTAATTACCTCAAAGCTTCCATTTATGAAATCTCTTTTAGCCTAGTTATCTCTTTATGCGATATTAAGGATCCTGCCCATCCACTTGATTCCACTCAATGTGACAGATCTGCAAAATAACCTGAGAAATGACGAAAAAGTTGAATTTTATTTAAATGGGTCATGTTTTTTATATGCCTTACCTTTATAATATAAATGCTACATATTTTTTTACCACATCAGGAGGAACTTTCCTAAATGAACAATTCGAAAAACTCTTTCATTCTTGCAGGAACCATTATAGGTACCCTTATCGCCGGCACTTCTGCCTATGCTGGTTCTTATCAAGTTAAATCAGGGGACACCCTTGATAAAATCTCTAAAGCTAATAATACAACTGTCCAACAATTAAAATCTCAAAACCATTTGACTAGTAACCTTATTTTTCCCGGCCAAATCTTGAAATTTAATACTCTTAACACTAAGAATATAGATAAAACCGAAAAATATGTAGTTAAACTGGGGGATACTTTATCTAAAATTGCTAAAAGATACAACCTTTCACTTAGTGCCCTGCTTAAATTAAACACTAATATTTCTAATTCGGATCGCATTTATATTGGCCAATCCATCCGTGTTTCCGGACAAGCTCCTGCATCCAGCTCTACGGCCAAAACAAATGCTACATATACAGTCAAATCCGGAGACACCCTGGACAAAATTGCAAGAGTCAACAATATGACTGTCCAACAATTAAAGTCTAAAAACCATTTGACTGGTAGCCTTATTTTTCCCGGTCAGGTCCTGAAGGTTAATACCCTTACCAGCACTCCGGATAATAATAAAAATACAACAGACGTTTATGTGGTTAAATTAGGGGATTCCTTATCAACCATCGCTAAAAGATATAACCTTTCCCTTAGTGCCTTACTTAAAATAAACCCTAATATTTCTAATTCAGATCGTATTCGTATAGGCCAAACCATCCGTGTTTCAGGGAAAGCCTCGGCTTCTTCAATTAATAAACCGTCCAAATCGACCAAAGCGGATCAAGTTCTGGCAGCTGGTGCTAAATACATGGGAGCTAAGTATGTTTACGGTGCGAGCACTTCGCGGACTGACATATTTGATTGCTCTTCGTTCACATTAAGGGCATTCAAAAGTGCAGGTATTTCCTTGCCTAGAAATTCAGTGGCACAATCACACGTTGGTACAGCTGTATCTTCAAAAGCCCTTCAAAAAGGGGATTTAGTATTTTTTGATACCAATAATGATGGAGTAATCAACCATGTAGGAATTTATGCCGGTAACGGTCAAATGCTGAATGCTTCTACATCTAAAGGAGTATCCTACGCTAACATTAACAATTCTTACTGGGGACCTAGCTTTGTGAAGGCAGTCCGAGTTCTTAACTAAATGTGATGGCAGTAAACGATAAAGAGCAAAAAGCGTGTTTTGATAAAAAAGATCAAACACGCTTTTTGTGTATGATAATGTCAAATAGCCGCCAACTGGTGTTATGGCTTATACCCCTTCTCATCCTCACTAGCGCATTAACCTTTGCATCCCATAATCGCATAATTAAGTTGTTTATTGATACGGACTCCTTCCAAGCTGGATAATCCAAATGTGGTTTGTTATTCATAACTGGAAATGAAATGTTATTATTTTTTATTCGTTAAAGTATTAAGTCTTTTTTTATAATTGATTTTACGATTAAAAATACTCAACACACTTAAAAGTTATTGCAAGACATACAAAATAAACTAAACCTTCACTAGTAAACCCAAATTTATAAAAGATAATCGTAGCAATGATAAACACACCAGTTAAAAGCATTTTATAAGACCAATACTTACTAAGTATCATCACCTCTTTTTTCATTTTAATAATCTGAATAGGTAGTTTTAGTTAAAACTCTTCACTTAATAATATACAAATTTAAGCTAACCTTTTTTATCCCCTCTTTCCTCATACCTCGCGCATTAACCTTTGCATTTCCACAATCGCATAATTCAGTTGATTACTGATACGGACTCCTTCAAAGCTGGATAATTCCTTTCGTTGGGCTATTTCATCCTTCTTTTTTCTATGAAAGGTAATCGTTTGTTGTAATAACCAAGCCTTTCTTAATAACATTTTCCTCACCTGCCTGTTTTGTTAAATGCCTTTCCTGCATTTCAACTTGCTTTCTATGGACTTTTTCTTCTATAAGATCTATGAACGGCTGATTATTGTTGAGATTTTCTTTATTCGACTCTATTAACCGCGCTAATGATACATTTTTACGCATTTTTTGTGCCTCCTTCTCTACAGAAATTGCTAAAAAGAATGGTTTTCTCTACTTAGGAGAAATATTTTCCCTATTACTTAGTGACATTTTCATAATACTATTAGTTTAAAAATTCTTGGTTTCAATTTTGAAATGACAGGTACCAATACTGGTATTGTCACTCTGAAACTTGCAATTCTTGTCCTTGATCGGGCCGTGCAGTATCTAGATTACCAACAAAAAAAGGCCTTCATCACAGAAGACCTTTTAAGACTGTATATTAATAAGAAGAGCAAGTTCGCCTACTGTTTCTACTAAAAAAACGTTCCAGCTTCATTTAAGAATCCGCTCCCTTTCCGCTGACTGTCTGCCAAGCTACATCTAAGCAAGCGCCTGTGGTGTCTCGACCAGTCAGTTAATCGGCAGGAGTGTCGCATAATTCTTCTATCCAATAACGGTTACAGTAAAAACCATCAAGGCCGGAGCAAGGTATTCGAACATCTGCACTGTCTTGGGCCGTTGACACAGTTTATCGGCCTAAGCCTCACTGTATTCGGTCGTACATGCACTGGATTCGACCTATCCCGGACAGTATTCGACCGTTGAGGCACTTTATTCGACCTACCCCGCACTTTATTCGACCGTTGAGGCGCTTTATTCGACCTACCCCGCACTTTATTCGACCGTTGAGGCACTTTATTCGACCGTTCACGAATTTTTTTCGACTTTCACCTCATTATTCGGACTCCGAAACCCATTTTGTCTCCACACTCGATGAAGAGCAAGTTCGCCTACAGTTTCTACTAAAAAAACGTTCCAGCTTCATTTCAGAAATCCGCTCCCTTTCCGCCGGCTGTATGCCAAGCTACCTCAAAGCAAGCGCCTGTGGTGTCTCGGCCAGCAGTTATTCGGCATGAGTGTCGCATAATTCTTCTATCTAGTGAGATTCATAAACAAAACATAAAGTATATATTCTAGTGTTTAAATCAGGAGTGAGGGAATTTCGTACATGAATTACTTTAGTTTCTCTTGCTCTTCAAGGTACTGCCTTATTTTTTTCAAATAATCCGGTGCATCCATTTGATCTTTCACGACCAGCTCTATAAGGCAAAGTTTATCGGCGTTCATGTCCTGAGCATTTGTAATGGCATCATCCAGTTCACCATTCGTCTCGACTCTTGCTGTAAATGCCTCTTGACCAAACGCTTCAGCCAGTTTTGTATAATCCCACTCTGGTATTTCGTTGTATTTCTGTTTTTCTATATCGACTTTTACGTTTAAGAATTTTTCAATCGTATAGCCGTTATTGTTGAGGATGAACACGATGGGCTTGCAGCCGTTCTCCAGCATCGAGCTTATTTCCTGTACTGTCAGTTGAATCGAGCCGTCCCCGGTAAACAAAAGAACACGCCGGTTTCTATCCGCTATACAAGCTCCGAAAGCTGCGGGCGTCGCATAACCGATGCTTTGCCAGCCTCCCTGAGCAATATAGGTCGCCCCTTTCGGCAATCTGACCTGTGACATGCCATAAGAGAATGTTCCTGTTTCCGTGACCACAATGTCATTTTCCTTCAACATTTGCTGAATTCGAGGATAATAGGAAGCCGCTTTCAGTGGTGCTGACGGGTCTTCCACCATTGTGTCATACGGAAACGAGATGTTTCCGACAGATTCGTTCTGCCGGTAGCCAATGTCCTGGAGCGCACTTAGAATTTCCTCCGCCATGACATTCATATAACTGGCTTCCCCCACTTTTAAAGTGTCAGGTTGAATTTCCACCATTTTCAACGGGTCAAGCTTTGCTGTACCTTTGGAAGTATTGACGTCTGACCAAACAGCACCAACGGCTATGATGAAATCCGCTTCTTCAACAGTCCGAGTTACATCCTTACTTCCGAAAGCTCCGCCGTATACACCAATATACTGGGGGTGGCTCTCATCAAACCCGCTTTTCCCCTGCATTAATGAAGCAACTGGAACATTTAATCTCTCAGCGAGCTGAAGTACAGGTTTCTGCAAGTTATAGCGAAGTGTTTTTACGTCGACAAGCAGAACCGCTTTATTTACATGTTCTAACATACCCTTTATATGCTTTACTGCTGACTGCAACGCATTGACATTCGGTTTGGCCGCATTCTCATAAGCCTCACTGTGGGAAATCAACGGTTTTTCAACGAGATCGATAGCCACTACCAAATAAACCGGCTTTTTCTTTTCTTTCGCGATTCGGATTGCAGCCGGTATCTCCCTAGCCGCGTTTTCCGGTGTAAGGATCGCCGTATAACCGGTGATATGCTCATAAACCTTACGGAAAACATCAAAATCTCCGTCCATTAACGTATGATGGGCAAGCTCCTTCTCCTGTTGCATCATGGACTTTGGCGAGCCGACAATATGTATGAGCGGCACATTTTCACTGTACGCGCCAGCGATTGCATTACATGCGCTCATTTCACCGACACCAAAGGTGGTGATCAGTGCCGACATGCCCTTCACCCGGGCATATGCGTCCGCTGCATATCCAGCATTGAGTTCATTTCGTCCATTAATAAACTCAATCCCATCGTAATCTTCCAAAGTATCTAGCAATGAGAAATTATAGTCTCCAGGCACACCAAAAATCTCTGTAATGCCTTCTGCTTTTAAGCAGTCGTATAAAAATTGTCCCAAGGTTCTCTTCAAAGCCAATTCAATCACTCCTTCAAATCGATTACTCTATACTTTATTTATACCCAAACATATGTAGGTTAACCGTAAGTAAGGCAGTTCGCTACTCTATTACTCTAGTTTTAGCTTTGATGTATGAAGTGAGTGATTATCGCAGGCATGCTTTCATAAATGATTCAATTCCAAATCAAGATATCTGAAAATTCTTGATTCACCTCTGATTTTGATTTATATTTGAATCACTGGAAAGTGGATAAGGGGGAAAATGATGAGTGATAACAATGTTAAAAGAGTTTTGGAATGCATCATCAACACTTCCAATAATAATATTACCGTGACCGATGAAAAAGGATTCATTTTATTCACGAATCCTAACCATTGGTGGATATATGGAATCGAACCAGAACATTATCTTGGGAAATCCGTTTACCAGCTCGAAACGGAAGGAATCCTTTCACCGTCGATTTCCGCCATGGTATTGAAAGAGAAAACACCTGTCCAGATCATGCAGCAAACGAAGACGGGAAAAATCGTCATGTCGACTGCCTACCCCATCTTTGATGAGGATGGTGAATTGATTCGTGTCGTCAGCTATGCCCAAGATCAAACTGAAATAAGGAACCTCCAGGATCAGTACGGTCAATTGGAGAAAAAGATTCAAGAATACCAATCGGAGGTCGAGGAACTTAGGGAACAAGAGGAGCTGATCTATCGCAGTAAGGAAATGCGGCAAATCGCCAAAACGATACACCGTGTTTCCAAAACGGATGCGACAGTCATGCTTCTTGGGGAATCCGGTGTGGGAAAAAGCGTATTTGCCCGGCGGCTGCACAATCAGAGTTACCGCAGCAAAGAGCCATTCATCGAAGTCAACTGCAGTACCATCCCAGAAAGTCTCTTTGAATCCGAAATGTTTGGATATGAAGCGGGATCTTTCACTGGTGCGCAGAAGCAGGGGAAGCAGGGGCTGGTGGAACAAGCAGATAACGGAACCTTATTTCTGGATGAAATCGGGGAGCTTCCCCTGGATATGCAAGTGAAATTATTAAATGTCCTGCAAGAGAAGACCTTTAAAAGAGTGGGCGGGAAAAAAGAGTATAGGATAGATTTTCGGCTTGTGACTGCAACCAATCAAAACCTTGAAGAAATGGTGGAAAAGGGAACATTCAGGCTAGATTTGTATTACCGCTTAAATGTGATTCCGATCCAAATACCTCCATTACGCGAAAGAAAAGAAGACATTGCCATCTTAATCAATCATAATCTCGAAATTATCAACAAGAAATACAAGACAGATAAGAAGTTGCACCCTTCCACTTATGAAATACTGATTCAGCATAAATGGTCAGGAAACGTTCGTGAATTGGAAAACCTGATTGAACGGCTCATTTTGACCTCGGAAGACTCCATCATTTTCCCAGGCTTTCTCCCCTCCCATTTCCATGTACAAGAATCTTTGGAGAAAATAGATGATACCCTAATGATCGACAATATGATGGTTGATGATAGTGATCTCAATACCGCCCTCGAACAAGTCGAAAAATGGATGATGATGAAAGCGAGTAAACAATGCAAGTCCACATATGAAATGGCTAAATTCTTAGGTATCAGCCAGCCTTCCGTCGTCAGGAAAATGAAGAAATATAAAGAACACCTGCCCATTAAGTAACAGCGGGATGAGTGTATATTTCAATGCAGTATCCACCTTTTTAACCTGTATAAATAGGAGACCAGCGTATCGAAGGTCTCCTGTTTCTTATTTATTTGACACGCCTGCAGATTCAAATGTTGCCATTTCTTTAATGACCAATGTCGCTGCCTTAAGGATGGGGTATGACAGGGCAGCCCCTGTTCCTTCCCCGATTCTCATTCCCAGGTCGAGGATCGGCTCCTTGCCAAGCAGTTCTATGGCCGTTCTATGACCAGGTTCTGCAGATCGATGTCCAACAAACATATAATCGACTGCACGTCCGGAAATCAGGTTTGCCAATACAGCAGCCGTGGTTGTAATGAAACCATCAACAAGAATCGGTATACGGTTATTCGCTGCAGCAAGCATGGCCCCTGCCATACCTGCAATTTCGAATCCACCGATATTCATCAAAATGTTGATTGGATCATCAGGATTGGGATTTCTTAATGAAATCGCTTCCTCAATTATTCTTCGCTTATGTAAAATGCCTTCTGAATTCAATCCTGTTCCCTGCCCCACTAGTGATTCGACGCTTTTCCCGCTTACGATGGAGATGATGGCGGTACTGGATGTCGTATTTCCGATTCCCATTTCACCAAGAATCAGGCAGTTCACACCATGGGCAATCATTTTCTCTGCACGCTCATATCCAATTTCAAGCGCTTGAATTACTTCTTCCTTTGTCATCGCCTCTTCCTTATAAAAGTTTCTAGTTCCATTGCGGACTTTTCTCGAAGTTAACCCTGGTGCCTCGATATCTGCATCGATCCCTATATCGACAATATCCAAGTAAGCGTCTATCGCCCGGCTTAATACATTGATTGCGGCACCGTCATTCAGGAAGTTGAGAGCCATTTGTTCCGTCACTTCTTTTGGATAAGCCGAAACCCCTTCTTCCGTAATTCCATGGTCGGCCGCAAACACGATAACCCCCGGTTTCGAAATGTCTGGAAATGCCTCTCCTGTCATCTTGGCCAGTTCGATTATCCATTCTTCAAGCCGGCCTAAACTTCCCTTAGGAACCGTCAGCGAATCGACATGTCCTTTAACCTGCCGTCCCATTTCTTCATCCAGCATCGGGATGGAGATGGCAGCTAACCCATTCGTCATATTAATACCCCCACAATCCAAAATGAAAAACCTTAACCACAGGAAAAGGTTCTTATCCATCATCTGCTATAAATACAACTTAGTCCACATAATTATCCTCTAAGCTTTCACTTGTACTTACTGTGTTCAATTCACTTCGGCACTCCCATTTCATTAAGTGGGTAAATACGAAATTTCACTTTGCCCACAAGTGATTCTTCAGAAATAAAACCAAATCTTCTTCCATCCCAACTGTTCCTCCGATTATCCCCCATGACAAATAAATGACCCGCAGGTACCTTGGATTTCCCAAGTAAATCACTCAGGCTGAAATTCTCCGTCAGATTTTCTTCAGGCGGAATTTCCCCTTTTTTTGTTTTCAAATATGGTTCCGTATACTTTTTCCCATTGATATATAAGACATCATCTTTCATTTCGACACTGTCACCTGGTAAACCGATCACCCTTTTTATATAATTCTCTTCAGCGTCCGGAGCATAAAATACAACCATATCGAAGCGCTCCGGCTTTCCGATTTTAGCTACCACGATCCGGTCATCATTCTCATAAGTCGGCTCCATTGATTCACCTTTTACTGTGACTGGCGTAAATAAAAACTGTTGGCAAATGAACACGATCATTAAAGCGAATAAAATGGCTTTCAACCACGAAAACACTTCACTTTTCATAAGGACTCCCTCCCATCCATTGTGAACGGCTAAACCAATTATTGGCTTTCAGCGCAATTCTTTAGCTCTGCTTATCCCCATAAATATCCTTTTGCGGTCGGGGACTTTCGAGGTGACTTTCCAAAGAAATATATGGAAAAATTGTAACATATACATTTATCGCTTGCGAGATTAAATCATTTTCAATGCCAATCTCAAACCATGAAAAAAAGGATAGCAAATTTCAGCTATCCTCTTACTACGTTCTTTCCTCAGTATTTATTCCAAGTCAATATAGTATCGAGTGGCAAACGAACTTTTTCAAACCCTGCTTTAGTTCCTTTTCCAATGGAAATTAACATGACAGGCTTGAAGTTTTCCGGTACATTGAATGCATCGACAAATTTGGCTTCATCAAAGCCTCCCATTGGTACTGTATCGTATCCTTTTGCTTTTGCAGCCAACATGATCTGCATGGAAACCAAGCCACCGTCAATCATGGCTACACTTAAAGCCTTTTCAGCAGAAAAGTTTCCGTAATTATGCAGAATAGAGGCTACATATGGCTCTTTGATTTCATTCTTCATGATCCCTTTATTGACTAATTCACCATAAATCCGCTCTGCATTTTTGTAACCTTCAATATCAGCTAAAACGGCAATGACAGCAGATGCGTCGACGATTTGTTGTTGGTTATTTGCGATGGGAAGCAATTCTTGCTGGGTTTGCTTATCTTGAATCACAAGGAATCTCCATGGCTGCAAGTTGGAAGAAGATGGTGCTTGAATCGCAATATCCAGAATTTCACGAATTTCTTCTTCAGTCATCACGTATTCAGGATCGTACTGGCGAACAGATCTCCGTTCATTTGCTACCGTAATGAAATCCGTATCATTAAGGACTTTGGGCTTTTCGACCGGTATATTCAATTCTTTCGATTTATTTAGGTACTCTTCTTTACTCATTATATTTTTTGTCATTTATAATGACCTCCATTTAACTGTATTTAATACAGGAACAGTATATAATGCATACTGTTCTTTTGTCAAATACAGTTTAATAAAAACGAAACCTTGTCAGTTTCGTTTTTCACATTAAGATTTTGATAGTAAGTCAGCAATCGTCTTTTGTTCCAAGCCGTGTATAATCCAGCTCTCCATCTCGTTTTTCAAACCGCATAACGCTTCTCTAGAAGATGGATGAAAGCATTTTTTATCATTCACATCAAGAAAGCCTTTTGAGAAAGGTTCCGATTTAATCGCAGAGTATATGTCTGCAAGAATGATTTGTTCGGGATTTTTGGCAAGTGAATATCCCCCATCCCTGCCCTCCTTCGCTTGAATCAGCCCGGCCTTCACTAAATTACTTAATATTTTTCTAAGAAAACCTGACTCCGAATCAAGCTTATCGGCCAATTTATTACTATTACATAATCCATCATGATCAGCAAGAACAAGCAGGGCTTGTACGGCAAGACTAAACCACATAATACTGGAAACCTTTTCTGACATTTCTTTCACCTCTCTCCTCTACTTTAAACTATTTTTCAATGAATATACAACGATGCATCGAACAATCCTGCCTAAAACCTCTTTTTAATGAACCCTCCCTCGTCGGGGAAAGCTTGAAGCCCTTTTGGAACGATGCGAGTTCCAGGGCAGTGATAGTAATCTTTTTTAAAAATCCAAAAAAGATATAGACAAATTTCTTGTCTTACAAATTATATTTTTAGGAATATGGTAAACTTACTTAATAGAATTTACTTTACTCAGGAAGTGGATGAATCATGCTGAAAACAATAAATGAACAAATGGATAAAATTATGCCCCTTATCACGCCGATAAGCGTGGTTATTGGGGTATTATTGGCCGAACACCTTATGGATTACACCTTTCTTGTCCCATGGATATTTGCCTTCATTACCTTTTCCGGAAGTTTAGGCTCCAACTTTGAATCTCTTAAACAGGCAGTCACCCACCCTTTACCTGTTTTCATCGTATTGATCATCCTTCATATGCTTATGCCTGTTTGGGCTTTTGGACTCGGCCATTTAGTGTTCCATGGTGATGCTTTCACGATAACCGGCCTAGTCCTGGCTGTAGTGATTCCAACCGGTGTCACCAGTATGATCTGGGTATCCATTTATAATGGGAATGCCGTACTTGCCCTAACGATCATCTTGATCGACACCCTACTCTCGCCATTCATCGTTCCATACAGTGTATCCCTTTTTGGAGGCGGTTCGATCGAAATGGATTTAGGTTCGATGGTGAAAGGATTAATCGGTATGGTCGTTCTTCCCTCCATGCTTGCCATGTTCTTGAATCAAGCTACAAAAGGGAAGATACAATATACACTATCCCCCCGCTTAGCTCCATTTTCCAAGATAAGCGTTGGAATCGTAGTCATATTGAACAGTTCAAAAATCGCGCCTTACTTAACCCATTTCGATAAGAAATTAATGATCATGGCCTTCTTGGTTTTGTTCATAGCTGCTTCTGGGTATGCCATTTCTTGGATGGTCGGGGCATATTTAAGATGGGATAAGGCGGATATCATCACTTTGACATTTACAGGCGGCATGCGAAACATCAGTGCGGGAGCCGTTCTTGCAACCGCCTATTTCCCTGCTGCCGTCGCGGTACCCGTTGTACTTGGGATGCTTTTTCAACAAATGCTTGCCTCCTTTTTTGGCTATGTCATGGAAAGGCATTTCCATCGTGATGTGAATGAAGGGTGAGCCGTCGAAACAACATGATTGGAAGATAGTGTATAATCATTACATAGATCTTCATACGGTGGTGAAATTCATGATCCATGCTGTCAAAGATTTTTTATCCAGCTGCTTGCTGATTACCAGTTGGTTAATATTTGGGGTCAGCAGCATTTTTTTCGTCTTTTCGTTTTTTACCGTTTTTGCCATACCTATTTTCTTATTAATATTTTTTATCGGCTTCCTTTGTTTCCATATTTCCAAGAAACTGGACTCACGACGGGTTTCTAAGTGTTGAGATCTATTTATTCTACAATACTGGCGGTAAATTTTTTTGAATGCCATTTGACACGAATTATCCCCTACAAATTTATTCCGACGTGCAACCAGATTAATTGACCTACAACCAATTTTCGTCGCTTAACTTAATCCATAAAAAAGGAGCTGCAAATGGCAGCTCCTTTTTTTGTTCTCACATCTGCATTATCGTGATAAGGTACCTTGCAGACGATTTGTTTCGGCGATTACTTTTTCTTCATCGATCGTTAAGCAGCGGCCATCTTTCACGACGTTTTTGCCATCAATGTATACATCACATACATCATTTCCGCGTGCTGCATAAAGCAGGTGCGAATAGGCTTCACTCAATGGCTGAAGATGTTCTTTGTCATATGGGTAAATGGTGATGAAATCTGCTTTTTTACCAGCTTCCAGTGATCCTGTATGACCCATGCCTACTGCTTCGGCACCCATTCTTGTGGCCATGGCGAGTGCCGTTTGGGCAGGGAATTTTGTGGCATCCTTATACATTCCTTTTTGCAGTAATGCAGCCGTCCTCATTTCTTCGAACATATCAAAGTTGTTATTGGAGGCAACGCCATCTGTTGCCACTCCCACTTTAATGCCTTCATCAAGAAGGCTGACGACATCTGCTATTCCAGATCCGAGCTTCAGGTTACTGATTGGATTATGGGCAACGCGAACATCATGCTGTTTTAGGATTGCCCGCTCTTCATCATTGAGAACCACTCCATGTGCCATCACGGTAGGCTGATCGAACAGCCCTAGACGGCGAAGGTGCTCGACAGGACGGGATCCGTAACGTTTTTCGATGTCGAGGATTTCAAAGTCCGTTTCCGATACGTGAATGTGCACCATCAAATCATTCTCTTTTGCAATCCGTGCACTTTCCATAATCGCTTCAGGTGTGCAGGCATATGGGCTATGTGGTGCGACCATTGTAGTCAGGCGGCCATCGGCAAACGTTTTATAGTTTTTTGAAAACTGCTCAGCTCCCATGAGGTTCGCCTTTTGATCTTTTTCCGTACCCAAGCTGAAGATCGTGTAGGAAAAGGCTCCCCGCATTCCTGTTTCGCCTATCGTCTCCATGACAGCACCCGCATCTATTCCATTAGGATTAAACATATCCGAAAATGTCGTGGTTCCTGATTTCATCATTTCCATGATGCCAAGCTGTGAACTTACAGAGGCGATTTCCGTTGTAAACTGGCTTTCGATCGGCCATATTTTCGTTTCAAGCCATGGCTTCAGCAGCATATCGTCCCCGATACCGCGTAAAAGGGTCATTACAATATGCGAATGGGCATTCACAAGGCCTGGCATAATCCATTTCCCGCCAAGGTTGACCACTTGATCTGCATCTGCCAATTGTTGTTCATCATGCTGGCCGATGTAGGATATGGTATGATCTTGTACAATCATCATGCCGTTTTCAAAGATTTGATTTTCCTTGTCCATAGTAAAAAATGTAGCATTCACATATATTGTTTTCATAAGTATTTCCTCCAAAGTCGTCACATGTATTAACATGTTCTATTCCGCATTCTAAACTAGCACCTTACATGTAATCAAGTAATTCCATATTATCAAGGGACATTTCCATTTACCTTAGGAACCTATTGGAAGTGCTCCAAGATGAATGCTTCTTCAATTACCACCACATAGTGGATGACTATTGCAAAATCAATTGCTTAAAAATATCTTCCCTCTATTGCCTGTGACAATCATGGCTTCTTTCACATCTTGAAGACCATAGTAGGAATCCGGCATCATGAATTTCAACCTTTTATCAGCGATGAACCCCATCAAAAGATTAAACGTTTCATGCCAGGTTTGAACGGAAGCCTGCTGATTCCAATGCCGAAGATGAAACATTTTAACATTCACTTTTGTCCTTTCGGAAATTTTTGCCCAATTCACAGACTGTCCCGATAAAAGGCCAATCGTTAATAAGATGCCATTTGGCCGAACGCAAAAAGCGAGTTCTGAGCCATCGATGCTGCCCACTGAATCTATGGCCGCTTTCGCTCCGCGCCCATCCGTCATTTCCATCACTGTATCATGCAATGATGATCTTGACGTATCGATCACATATGAAGCACCAAGTTTAAGCAGTTCTTCCGTATACTTATTGTTTCTCGTTACAGCAATCAGCTTAAATCCAAGAATTCTGGATAACTGGGCAAAGATGCGGCCAATGGAAGATCCGCAGGCATTTACTAGTAAAACATCATCCGGTTTCAATGTTAATACTTCTGTACAGATTAGCCATGCGGTTATCGGGTTTATATATAATTGCGCTGCTATATGGTCCTCAAGTGAATCTGGAATGACGATGGCCAGCTCCGCAGATGTTTTAACATAATCCTGCCAGGTCCCTTCACCGCGCAAAGGCAGAACACGCTTGCCTACCAGTTCTTTCGAAACCGAAGCACCCACCTCTTCAACAATGCCGACCCCTTCATAACCAGGTATGGAAGGCAAGGGAATTCGGTGAGAATATGCACCGCGAATGGGCAGCAAGTCAGACGGGTTAACGGGACGTGTGGTCATCCGAACGAGGACTTCCCCGTTTAAAGGTTTTTGAATAAGTTTATTTTCAACTTTTAAAACCTTTTCCGGATTCCCAAACTCATAGAATTTAACACATTTGGCTTCCAAGATACTAAGTCTCCTTTAATATATATGTCTATCTATTCTATCATTTATACTCTTGATCTAAAATATCTTAACTATCCCTCTCAACATCGTAAATAAGCAAAAAAGCCAACAATGAATATGTTGACTTCTGTAATTCGTTATTCCATCCGGCACGATCGTCGTTAGTTTTTCTAATACTCTTTAGATAAACCAATTGGAATGCATAGGGGCGTTTGATCTACTGGATTTTCAATAATACAGCATTCCAGTCTGAAGACGTCCTTGATCATCTCTTTTGTGAATACCGTTTCAGGAGGTCCCTCTTTATAGATTTTTCCCTTCTTGATGCTAATCAGGTGATCGGCATACTGTGCCGCTTGATTCAAATCATGCAGAACCATGACTATCGTACGTCCATAAGTTACGTTTAAATCGCGCAGTAATTCCAATATTTCAATTTGGTGCGCTAAGTCGAGATAGGTTGTCGGTTCATCTAACAGTAAAAGGTCGGTTTCTTGTACTAAAGCCATCGAAATCCATGCTCTTTGCCTTTGTCCTCCAGATAATGCATCCAATGTCCGATCAGCAAACTCCGTCATTTTTGTTGCTGATAATGCACGGTCGACAATCCTATGATCTTCCGGGGTTTGTCTGGAAAATAAGCCCTTGTGCGGATGCCTGCCATAATAGCATAGTTCTTTAACGGTTATATCTTCCGGAGCTTCCGGAGCTTGGGGTAAGATGGCCAATTTCTTCGCCACTTCCTTGGAAGACTGCTGATGAATTGCTTTTCCATCTAAATAGATCGTGCCTTGCTGAGGCATCAATAATCTAGCTAGAGACCTCAGAATGGTTGATTTGCCACAACCATTGGAGCCAATGATTATACTGATCTTGCCTTCGGGAATTTCTAAATCGATATTTTCAATGATTTGAGTTGATCCATAAGAGAGAGAAAGATGCTCTGCTGATAATGTTGTCATGATCGCCAGCCTTCCTTATGTTATTTTTCGTTCACGGCGTAATAGATATAAAAAATATGGTACACCAATCACCGCAGTGATGATTCCGGCGGGTATTTCTATTGGAGGGAATAATCCTCTTCCAAGACTATCGGCAACGAGGAGAAAGATAGAACCGAAAAGAGCTGAAGCAGGAAGTAATACCTTGAATTTTGACCCTACCATCCTCCGTGCAATATGGGGGGCAATTAAACCAATGAACCCGATCGAACCAACCGCTGCTACACAGACTCCGATTAATATGACAGAAACACTTAACAAAATATAACGCAGTGATTTTGATCTTTCACCGAGACCTGTAGCTATATCGTCTCCAAGACTCAGTACATCCATTTTAGACGTCAATGCAATCAATACAGGTACAAGCACAAGACATGGAAGCAAAATGAATACTTGATCCCATCCTCTTCCCCATAGACTGCCAGTCAACCACAGCAGTGTCGTGTTTACATCATCCGGGAACTTGACCATGAAATACTCTATGCCAGCTTGACATATGGCCCCTAGAGCGATTCCGACCAAAGCTATCGTATTTGGTTGAGCTCCTTTTTTATAAATAAATATCATCAAAATGGCCGCCATGACCGCAGCGCCGATAAAAGCTGAAAGAGGCAGTATGATAATGGGCGATTGCGGAAATAAAACAATGACGATAACTGCTGCCAATCCGGCCCCTTTTGTTACCCCAATCACATCTGGAGAAGCCAGCGGATTTCGAAGGACTCCTTGCAGAATGGCTCCGGCCGTTGCCAATCCGGCCCCCACTATCACGGCAATTAGAATGCGCGGTATGCGATAGTTGTGCAAAATGAATGTCTGACTTTGCATGCCATTTCCAAGGAAATTTTGGAGAATTTCTAAAGGTGAAATATAAATGGCCCCTAAGCCCAGGCTCACCATTGCTAAAATCAGCACGGTAACCGTCAGCAACAGGATAATAGAATACGGGGGCAAAGTTGATTTCAACCCAAATGTCCGTTTTAATTTCATTGCTTAATATTCCTCCCATTCTTAGCTAAATAAAGGAAGAATGGCGCACCGATCATAGCGGTTACGATGCCTACCGGCGACTCAAAAGGATAAGCAATGAAACGTGCGAGAATATCTGCGTAAACTAAGAGTAAAGCGCCGAATAATGCAGAAAAAGGGATGATCCTTCGATAATCCCCGCCCACCAGTCTCCTGACGATATGAGGAATGATCAATCCCACAAATCCCACTGGGCCTGCGACGGCAACCGAAGATCCTGCCAAAATGATCACCAATATTCCTGCTAAAATACGGATTCGATGCACCCGCTGCCCAAGTCCCTGCGCCATATTTTCTCCTAAGACAAGGATCGAAACAGATCGAGAGAACATGGCAGCAACAAGCAGACCGAAAAGAGACCAAGGAAGGATCATGTTCACGTGAGCCCATGTTTTTCCATTAATAGACCCGACTAACCAATAGAGCACATCTTTTGCTTGTTCATTAAAGATGATCATGCCTTGCGTTAAGGAAGATAAAAAAAAGTGAACAGCCATTCCAGCCAATGCCAGCTTCACTTGGGTCATTCCTCCCCCCGAAGCAAAAGAATAGACTGCCATCCCTCCCACTGCTGCACCAATGAATGCAACGCAAACTAGAGACACGGAAGAAAGGTTAGGAAAGAAAACAAAAGCTGACACAATAAAAAATGAGGCACCGGCATTAACACCAAACACTTGTGGAGAAGCTAATGAATTCCGGGTAATAGCCTGCATGAGAGCACCCGCTACCGCTAAATTAGCACCGACCAACGCTCCAACTAAAGCTCGTGGCAATCGAAGAGTCCTTATAATAGTCTGTTCCTTGGACGAGTCGGCCTCAAAAAAGGACTTCAAAACCATTGATGCATCAATATCGGACGCTCCCACAGAAATACTCGTCAGGATACCTAAAATTAACAAAACGATCCCAGCTATAGCCGTACATAACACTTTCAGTTTACTTCTACCTACAGTTTCCATTTTCTATACAACACACTTCCTGACAAAATTTAAACCTAATGGAAAGCGAAGTAAGAATGGGATCTCTTACTTCGCTTTTGTTCGTCTATTCTTCTCCAAGCATTTTTAAAGTGTCTTTAGCAATGGCCTCTGCGGATACAACACCGCGGTATCTCGTCCATAAATCTCGATCAACACTATACACTTGTCCGTTTTTTACAGCCTTCAAGTCTTTCCAAAGAGGATTGTCTTTCCACTCATCAGTAAGTAACTTACCCTCATTGTTCGCTAAAAGCAGCACATCCGGATCAATCTCGACAAGCTGCTCCAGATTCATTTCGGCATGTGGCAGTTCCTGCTGAATGGCATTTTTCAATCCCATGCGCTCAAGCAATTCTCCATCATACGAAGATGAAGTATGGGCTTGGAATGAAGTATCTCGTACAACTGCTGGTAAAACCGTCATATTTGAATCAACAGTAAGCTTTGATTTAAGTTCCTTAATCGTTTTTTCATGCTCGCTCAATCTTTTTTCTGCAGCATCTTCCTGGTTTACTGCCTTTGCAATCGTTTTAAAAGAATCCAGATTTTCTTGATATGTAGATTCCCGACTTTTTAAGACAACGGTAGGAGCAATCTGCTGTAAATCTTTATAAATCCCTTTATGTCGCTCAGCATCTGCAATGATTAAATCCGGCTGTAAAGAACTGATAACCTCTAAATTAGGCTGCTCACGTGTTCCTACGGAAGTATAATCCATTTCTTGACCAACAAGTTTTGTAATCATATCTTTTTTGTTGTCATCTGAAATCCCGATAGGTTTTATCCCTAGGGCATTTAAAGAATCAACGAAAGATAACTCAAGCGTAACTATTTTTTTAGGAGTGTTTTTAATTTCCGTTTCTCCCATTTCATGCTTAATCGTCCTTACTTCTTGATTCTTTGTTGCGGCAGATGTCTTCTCTGCCTCCGTTGTTTTTTGAGAATTATTACATCCTGTTAACACCATCATAATCGTAAATAACAGGATGAATGCTCCTCCCCCAAATGTTCTTACTTTTCTAGATTCTCTCATTTTTTGCACCCTTTCCGTCATCTATAACTACTTAACTTCTTATCCGACGAATACATTCATAATTGAAAATGATTATCATTATCCTGTTGTTATGATAAAGTCATAGATTGATGCGGTCAATATTAATGAAATTTTGTGAATAAAAATCATTATGGCCATTAAGACAATCTGCATGCATTTTATTGATAACGTGAAGTAAATTGGACCCTATGATAGTCTTAGATTATCAAGATTTACCAGCGTAGATTTCCACTGCTGGCACTCGCTCCCATCAACTTTGTTTTGAAATTTTAGGTAATACCTTTTTTGTCTACAAACTCAAATGTTAACTAATATTGGTTTGACGCTCAGACTAAAATGACAAATAGTAGTTTTTAGGATCCGACTCAAAATAAAAAGAGCAAACCCGTTAAGGTCTGCTCTTGCCTGTTTCAATGAATCATTTTCTATTTATCAGCATCTCTTCAAGAGGAAATTCTTCATTAGAAGCTTCTTTTTTTGAGCGTTTTATGGAGGTTTTGATAAGAATGGTTGAAGCAATTGATAATGCCCCCATGATCAGGTAACCTGTGGATCTTGAAAACACTTCAATCAAGATGCCAATTAGGACGGGTCCCAAAAACATTCCAGCCGAATATAAACTTTGGAACAGGCCCATTCTCGTAGATTGTTTAATCTCCGGGATATTTTCAACAGCCCAGGAAGTGACGACCGTAAAGATCAGCCCGTAACCGAAACCTTGGAATGCCTGCAATAGAAAAAGCATCGTTAAATTTTCAGCATAAGGAATCAATATGATGATGACCCCTTGTAATACCGCTCCCAAAATCGCCGTATTCATTAAACCGATTTTTTTATAAAAAAGGGCTCCGCATAATCCTGCGGCTAAGCCATATATGATCAGGTGTGTGTTTGCCAGCATGCCAATCAATAGCGGATTTGCTCCAAGGTCGGTAGCAACTAAAGGTGTGAACGTATCCCTTGTTCCAATGGTGACCATCAAAGCAATCGTTGCCAAAACGGAAATGACCCAGATTTTTTTATCGGTGATTTGCTCAACAAGTATTTTCTTATCGTATTTTACTTTTACCCCTTTAATGCTGAGGTCTTTTGTGAAAAATGTTAAAACAAACGCAAGTATGGCGGCGGCCACCGCTACTAAAAAGCTATACCGATACCCATAACTATTGGCCACTAATGCACCGATGGTTGTCCCTAGTATGGAGCCAACCGGCGATGCAACACCCAATATCGCCACTGCTTTTGCAGCTTCCTTCACACCAAAATAAGAGGCGAACATAACATTGTAAATAACCCAGGTGGAACCAGTTAAACCATCCGAAATTTTCCCAAGGTACAATGTGGTAGCATTTGGTATGAAAAAGGCTAGCGTCCACATTACAATGGTTATCAGCAACCCCATTTGGATAAACAATCTTCGTTTATGCAGCATATCCGAAAATACACCGATCGGAAGTCGTGTCAATAAGGCCACAATCCCTGAAATTCCGATTATACTGCCTATAATAACTGAATCGAACCCAAGATCCTTAGCATAAGAGGAGATAAATGGATCAAATGCGGTAATGGTGACAAAGAACAACAAGCTAATGATAAAGAATAAGATGGTTTCTTTCCGATTATTAATTTTAGTTTTGTCCATATATTCCACCCTTTCATTCCCCTCCCTTTCGTCCCACTGGACAGAAAGGCGATGCTATTAGTATTTACACATATTCTCATATATTTTTCAGGGTTAGGATCTAATCTGCAGATACTGCCCATCCACCTGAAACTATTTCAGGCAGAATGGTAGTATCCATTTCTTCAAGGGGCTGCACCAGAAGCATGCTCCTTAATTGAATGCGTTTTCAGCAATCATAATCATTTAGAAGCACACTTTGTCAACCTGACTGTAGCCGATAATTTATGGCCTTCCAAGCCTTCGATTTCGGATTGATCTTCCGCATGGGATGCCAGGAATTGAATGCCCTGACCTGTAATTTCCTGATGTGTCATGACTTTCACATAACTTCCTGCCCAAAGTCCCCCTGTATATCTTGCTGCCTTTTGAGTCGGCAATGTATGGTTCGTTCCAGATACTTTGTCAGAGAAGACGACGGAACTTCCTTCATCAAGGAACAATGATCCATAATTATTTAGTTTATCCATCAATTCGCGGCTATTTTTGATATGCAAATGTAGATGTTCAATGGCATAATCATTGCAAATATCCAGTCCTTCTTGTAATGAATCTGCATAAATGATTTCCCCTCTTTTTTCCCATGATTCGTGTGCAGGGGAAGATGGTGAGAATGTTTTCAAAAATCCTTCGATTGCTTTTTCTGTTTCTTCGGCAACCGTTCTGGACGTTGTGACAAGAATGGCCCGTGCGTACGGATCGTGTTCAGCCTGGGCAAGTAAATCGGCCGCTATTTTCTGAGGTGAAGCCGAATCATCAGCAAATACCATCACTTCACTCGGTCCGGCAATAAGGTCTATGCCCACTTTACCGAACACCTGACGTTTTGCTTCTGCGACAAACCGGTTACCTGGTCCAGCGATGATATCCACTTCCGGAATGGATTCGGTTCCATATGCCATGGCAGCAATGGCCTGCGCCCCGCCAATTGCAAAAATGTCTGTTGCACCGGAGCGGATCAAGCCATATAAAACGGCCGGATGGATGCCGCCTTCATAATTGGCCGGGCTTGCTGCAACGATCCTTTTTGCTCCTGCTACCTTTGCCGGGGCAACGACCATGGGTCCTGATGATAATAACGGGAATCTCCCGCCTGGAACATAAGCCCCCACCTTTTCGATCGGTACGATTCTATGGCCCATTTTAATACCCTCGCCAAAGTCCTTTTCGAATGGAGTTAGGCAGTTCAACTGTGCTTTAGCAAAATCGGATACTCTTTCCACGACTCTATCAATCAGAACTTTTACCTCTTCAGGAAGAGTATTGATGCAACGCTCGATCTCTTCTTCACTAACCCGGACAGGACGATCGGAATCACCGAATTTTTTTTCATATTCCCGTACGGCATCATCCCCGCCTGCTTTTACATTTTCAATAATGGACTTCACCGTTTGTTCCACTTCATGTGAAGAGGTCTGTTCAACTAAATCCGCTTTTTTCATATATTCCATCCTATTTTCCCCCTAATCGTTGTTTAGTAAAGTGACGGCTGCAGAACAGCCGTCAACTGGCCAATCATGATACGCCGGTAAAATTCCCGTCATCGATTGTGGATTCACCATCTTGTTGTGATTCGTTTTCATCAGGCAAATAGATCTGACGCAAAACTTCCATTCCATCAAACAATAGCCATTCCTCCGAAATTTTTTGATTGCGGATTTTATAGTGGCTGATGCCGGCAATATCAATGGCTTTTCCGCTAGGGGCTCCGAAGTATCCCGTTCCTTCGTGCACTCCTTGTATTCTCCAGCGAACAGCTACATCCCAATCACTGTCAGAGCCGCGTCTATTACAAGTTACCCTCTCAAGAATCACTTTCCCATTCGGTATGGAGGCAAAGAGGCTCATGAACATTCCTTGAATTTCACTTACTCCGATTACATCCTTGTTGCAGACATAATGAACGACTGCATTTTCCTCATAATATTCCCGAACAAAATTAAATGAGCGCCGAGCCCAAATTCGATTGAATACAAGCTGCATGAACTCCCCTATCTCGAACTCATCAGAGGATGGCGTGAATAGTTTGGGAGGTAGCCCCGTTTCTGCTGTCTCTTTAAATCCAAACTGTATCGAAGGAGCAAGCTTCTGCGTACTTCTAGCCATTTTTTTAGCAAACTCGACCGGATCCAAGCCAAGTTGCAGGACAAGATGATATGTATCCATCACAAGCCATTCTTCGTATATCTTATTATTTAAGATCATACAATCAGCGCTTGTTCTGAACATCACTTTCTTTCCGGTGGCAGGACCGTATAAACTATCTCCAAGGTTCGTTGCAACTGAACGCCCCCGGTGTGAAGTGAAAAATCCTGCTTCATCATCCCCTGACCAGATTACACTCCATCCCAGCCCTTTCCGATCCGGAAAAGCATGCAAGGTTTGCAGCGTACCTGAGATGACTTCGTTAACCCCATGGCTATTGATCAACCCTTTATGAACGGATATGCTTGTGCTATACGTATCGTAAATAAGTCCGATGTCTTTCTCTTTCCAGATTTGACGTGTGATTTTCACAATATAATCAACGATGTTATTGTATTCCGGGTCAAAGCCGTTCATCCTCTGTTTCTTTTGATTCGTTTCTTCTATATTAATGTAATCATAATCATCTTTTGTATCGAGCATATTAACGTCTTCAGCATCCGCATAGAAGATGAAGTTCGGTGTTTTCTTGACCGGTTGGCTTGCATTCGTTGCTGTTTTTTCTTCTTTTGGAGATACTTGCACTGAACCTGTCTTTTTGTCTGCCATTATAACCATCCTTTTCGTTTAAATAGTTTCGTTGAAATGCTGTACTTCTTGTAAAGTCATTTAACAGATTGAGTGGCCTTGCTTACAGAGACAACATCATTTAACGCAGACGTAATCACATTATTCAATATGACCCCGACATATTGGGCGCCTTTGTCAAAAGCCGCATTAGCGGCAGCGCTGTTACTGGCAACGGTACCAATTGGCATATCGAGCTCTTTCCCTTTTATGAACAGTTCATCGATGACCTTTTGCACTTCAGGATGACTTGCCCCTTCTAGTTGGTATCCCATGTTCACCGAGAGGTCTGTAGAACCGATAAATGCCAAATCAATACCAGGAACTGTTGCAATGTCTTCAAAATTGTTTGCTGCAGCGAGCGTTTCAATATGCACAATTATCATAACATTTTCATTACTCTCATCTAAATAGTGTTTTCCGCCATCTTTTCCGTAACGCGCCGGTCTGGTGGAATACGATACTCCTCTATTTCCATATGGAGGGAATTTAGCCCGCTTAACTACCTCAAGTGCCTCTTCTTTTGTATTGACCATTGGTACTTGTACACCTTTTGCTCCGCGATCTAAAGCCTTTTGAATACTGGAAGGGTCATATGAAACCCGGACGATCGGGACAAGCCCAATAGAATCTGCCGTACGGATAATGTTTTCAAGCTCTGATGCACTGAATGCACCATGCTCGTCATCTATTACGACGAAATCAAAGTCGGCATAACCGAGCATTTCGACTAATGGCGGGGAATTTATCCCTAAAAATGCACCAAGAACTTGTTCCCCGCGTTTGATTTTTTCCTTTATGGCATTATTCTTCATTGTCTTCCCTCTCTTTCTACAGACTGTATCTTGTTCAATCCAGTTCCCAGCATTTCAATTACATGACAGCCATTCCCTCAATGCAGCGCTTACTTTTTCAGGCTGTTCCAAAGGGCTTAAATGGCCTGAATGACTTATGATTTCAAGATTCGCCGCCGGGATGTTTTCCGTTAAAAACTCGGACATGTGCAGGGGGCACACCCTGTCTTCCCTTCCTACCAAAATCATGGTCGGGCATGAAATAGTAGAAAGGATGGGACGTTGGTCATAGCGCGTCATCACTGCTTTTAACTGATTGATATATCCTTCGATCCCGACTTTTTCAGCCATATCGATGATCGTTGAAACTAATCCTTCATCATTTCTTCGGTCTGGGTGGATTAACACCGGCAGAAGGTGATTGATAGTAATATCCAGAAATTGACCGTTATTCGCCATATCGATGAACCTCTCCCAACCTTCGATTTGTTCAAGGCTTGGAGGGTTTGGATTCGTATCAAGCAACGCTAGCTTTATGACCCGTTCTGGTGCTATTCGCATGATTTCCAGAGAAATGATGCCACCCAGGGATAAACCTGCAAGTGCAAACTTATCAGGTGCCTCTTCCAATACCGACTTTGCGATTCCTTCTATAGTATCAGCCTTCGATACATCACAGACTTTCACATCAGCAAGATCTGATAGGTTCACCGTTTCCCATAGACGCTCATCACAAAGCGTACCAGGAAGCAAAATGAGCGGGACTTTAGCCATTCTTATTTTTCACCCATTTTTAATTTATCGGCAATTTCCTTTTCAAGTTCTTCAAAGTTATCCGGTTTAATCATTTTGCCTAAATCATTGGCAAAGAATCCATATTCAGCTGCATCCTTGATCACTTTTGGTGACCAGTAAGGGTCTTTTCCATCAAATACTTTATGTTGTTCAAGAACGGCGAAGATCCAAGCATCTTCTTCACTGATGTTTTCGAAACCTCTCCATAAGCCTGGCGGTAATGAAATTAAGTCCCATTGATCGATGATCGTTTCGCCATCAATTTCATCAGGGCCCTTCCCCCAGTAAAAACGCCATTTTCCTGAAAGAGGAAGGAAGGATTCAATGTAATCATGCGTATGGTAAGCAGGACCGTTCCCTTTTTGGGCTTTCACCATTCCGATTTGAAAACCATGCGGCTCGGTAATTTCAGGAGTGAAATTATCATTTTCGCTTGCTGTATCACCAATTAATGTATAGTTGATACGTTGATGACCCGGAATGATACTATCAATGAACATTAACGGTATTCCTTTTGATTTCATTTGATCAAAACGGACGATCCAATTGTTTTCCATTTCCTCATTCGTTACCGCTTTTTTTACTTTAGGCTCTTGTACTGACATTTTGATTTTCCCCTTCCGTGTTCGTTGATTTTTTTCATTTTTTTATTTTCATGACCGCGCTATTTAGAGAGTAAAGACGGCTAGTTTTAATTCTGTCATTTCCTCGACTGAATACTTAACACCTTCCCTGCCAGTCCCGCTGTTTTTCACACCGCCATATGGCATTTGGTCAACCCTGAACGATGGTATGTCGTTCACGATGACACCTCCGACCTCAAGCCGTTCAACAGCATCAAAAGCTTTTGGCATCGAAGTTGTATAGACGCCTGCTTGAAGGCCGTATAAAGAATCATTCACAAGATCGATGGCTTCATCCCATGTGCTATAGGAATTCACTGAAACGATGGGGGCAAATGCTTCTTGGCAGCTTACCTCCTGTGTTGACCCCGCATTCTTGATAATGGTTGGATGAAGGATTGCACCTGTTCTTTGACCGCCATATGCGATTTCCGTTCCAGCGTTTCTAGCCGATTCGATCCACCCTTCCACTCGTTTTGCTTCATTTATACTGATCAACGCGGAAAGATCTGTATCTTCTGATTCCGGATCTCCAAATTTTAGCTGTTTCGTCTTTTCGGTAAACTTTTGCAAAAATGACTCATATAAATCTTCCTGTACATAAATTCGTTGGACAGAGATGCAAACCTGACCTGAATAGGCAAAGGAACCTTCGACACAGCGCTGTGCAACGGCATCCAAGTCAGCAGCACTGTCGATAATGACAGCAGAATTGGAACCAAGCTCCAATGTCACCTTTTTCAAGCCAGCTCTTTCTTTGATCCCCAAGCCGACTTCGACACTTCCTGTAAATGTGACCATTTTAATTCTCGGATCAGTGACCAATACATCGCCAACGACGCTTCCTTTACCTGTGACAACATTCAGGGCGCCTTTAGGTAAACCTGCTTCTTCAAAAATTCCGGCTGCGGCCAATGCACTAAGCGGTGTCTGTGAAGCCGGTTTTAAAATGACCGAGTTGCCTGCAGCAAACGCGGGACCAAGCTTATGTGCCGCTAAATTAAATGGAAAGTTAAATGGTGTGATGGCAGCAATGACGCCGAGCGGTTCACGCTTTGTATAAGCAAAGCGGCCCTTGCCATTTTTAGCGGCATCCATCGGAATCGTTTCACCATGAATCCGTTTTGCCTCTTCTGCTGCAAACTTGTATGTTTCAATCGTGCGTAAAATTTCGCCCCTTGCCGCCTTTAATGGCTTAGCATTTTCCTTAGCGAGTATTAATGCACATTCCTCAAGCCTTTCCTTGAAAATTTCGGCTGCACGTTCCAAGATATTGGAGCGCTCAAGGGCTGTTAGCTTTTTCATTTCTTTTGCACCTTGTTCCGCACATTCTATCGCTTTTAGTACCGTCTCCTTTTCTGCCAAAGGCACTTGCGCGATCACTTTGCCGGAATAAGGGGACCGAAGATCGTAATGATTCTTTTCTGCCAGCCACTCGCCGCCGATGTATAATCTCTTTTTATCGGAATTTGTCTTGATCAAGTCAGTTTCCCACCCTTCCTTTAAAGGCGCTTTGATAGATTCCGAGAATCTTTTGTTCATTTAGCTTATAAGGAGTGTTCGATAGCAAGCGATCAATTTTAGCCGCCTGTTCCGCCAGCATCGGTAATGAGTCCTCTTCAATCCCAAGTTCTGATAACGATGTAGGTAAATCAAGATCCTCCAGAAGCTGATACATATAATCAACAACTGCCTTCAATGCTTCGCTTGGCTGTGATTTGAAATCACCCAGCTGTAAAAAGGACGCTACCTCCATCATTTCTTCCGTGCATGTTTTCCCAATCACTTCGAAAACGAATGGCATTAAAAGGGCATTTGCGACACCATGCTCAATATGATATTTACCGCCTAGCGGATAGGCCAGTGCATGAACCGCCCCAACCCCTGCATTTGCTAGAGCCACACCCGCTAACGAACTTACCCAGCTCATTCCTGTCCGTGCATCCAAATCATTTCCGTTATGGACAGCTCTCGCAATGTTCGAAGGAAATAGTTTCATTGCTTTCTCTGAATAAACTTTCGTAAGCGGTGTAGCCTTGATGGCAATATAAGATTCGATGGCATGTGTAAAGGCGTCCACCCCTGATGCCGCGGTTACTCGTGCCGGGCAGGAAATGGTTAATTCCGGATCGATGATCGCTACATCCGGAAGGAATACCGGGCTTACGATCCCTCTTTTTACTTGCTGCTCTTCATCACCGAAAATGGCATTCATCGTCACTTCCGAACCTGTTCCTGAAGTTGTCGGCAAAAGAATGCATTTGACCGTTCTCGATTTCACCACTTTTTCACCGTTTAGATAAGTTGTTATATCGTCTTTCCCGCATAAAGCTGCTGTTGCTTTTGCTACATCCAGCGCACTTCCCCCGCCGATTCCGATGATTACATCACATTTTTCGGCATCCAGCGTTAGTACGGCCTCCTTCAATAGCTGAAACGTCGGCTCTCCCGAAATCTCCGTATATGTAATGGTTGGTACGGATAGGGGCTTAATGTGATCCAACACTTTTTGAACAACGCCAACTTTTTCCAGACCTTTGTCACTTACAATCGCAACCTTCTTGGCTCCCAGCTCTTCGATTTCCTTTACTAACGTCGTAAATGCCCCAACACCAACCCGGAAAACTGTCGGCATTCGAAAATCTTGGATTATATTTTGAGCAATAGACATGATTACCCCTCCTTTGAATACGTATTCAAAAAACTCACCAGACAGTCCAACCGCCATCAACCACCAATGTTTGACCTGTCATCATATCTGAACAATCCGATGCCAGATAGACCACGCCGCCAAATAAATCCTCCGTTTTAGCAAGTCTGCCAAGCGGAATTCTGCTCAATACTTCAGTTTTGAACGTTTCATCTTCAAACATCGGCTTGGTCATCGGTGTTTCAATGAAAGTTGGAGCAATGGCATTGACATTGACCTGATATGGTGCCCATTCTATCGCAAGCGCTTTTGTCAGCTGTGTAATTCCGCCTTTACTGGAGGAGTATGCAGCCCGTTTGTAATAACCGACGAATGCCATTTGCGAAGACATATTTATGATTTTGCCTTTTTTTTGGTCGATCATATACTTCCCTGCAGCTTGGCTCGTAAAAAATACACTTTTTAAATTAATGTCCAGTACTGTATCCCAATCTTGCGATGTCAGCACTTCAGCTGGCTTTGCCACGTTAATTCCTGCATTATTTATTAAAATATCAATCTTACCGAAGTGTTTGTATATCCCTTCCATTACTTCCGCCGTTTCCTCAACCTTTGTTAAGTCAAATGAAACGGGTAAAACATTTGCACCGGTTTGCCCAATTTCATGTGCAGCTTCTTCGAGTTGCTCTTTATTGCGGGCAACTATCGCTATATCGGCTCCGGCCTGCGCAAGCAAATGGGCTAAGTCTTTACCGATTCCTTTACTTGCGCCTGTTATGATAGCCACTTTACCGCTTAAATTAAATAAATGATTTATATCCAATCTATCACCTATCTTTACCTCATCGAGGCGATTTTTTTACATTCAGGCATTTGGCATTTTGGTTTTGAATACGTATTCAAAATTATGCAAAATACTTGTTAGCGATTACAAATTACAATATAAACAACTTTCTGACTTTTGTAAATAGTAAAAATAATATTAAGTCTAAAAAACTTTAATTTATATATTAAAAGTGACCGATTTCTATATAAGGAGTGTTAATAAAAAATACACTTAAGGCCCAACCCAAAACCTGCCTTTACCCTTAGTCTTGCATGGGGGCAGGCCCTGTTGTTTTACGGACCATCAATTCAGGCTTAAGAAAAATTTGTATAGATGAAGATGATGTTTCTTTATTTTCTATGAGAAAGATTAGTTTTTCCAAAGCTGTTAAGGACATTTGATCCATTTGTTGAGATACTGTGGTCAGCCCTATAAATTCATTAGAGGACAATCTTATATTATCAAACCCAACAACGGATAAATCAGCAGGGATTTTCAAATTCAGACTTGAAGCTGCATCTAAGACTGCGAGAGCCATCTGATCTGATGCGGCAATGATTGCAGTCGGCCTGTCCTTCTTTTTCAGCAGTTTTTTTGTAAATGAATAAATCTTGTCATAGGAAAATTCGCTATTGAAAATCAAACCTTCATCAATCTCATATCCGTTCTCCATCAGCTCTTCTTTATAACCTACCGTTCGCTCATATGTTGCCAAGTATTTGGATGGACCGGATATTTTCGCAATTTTTTTATGTCCTAATTTTATTAGATGCTGAACAGCGAGCCTGGCACCTTTATTATTGTCCATTACGATAAAGTTAACGTCCTTGATATCGAGGAAACTATTATATAATAATACTGGAAATCCATTATCATGTAACTTTTTGATTTTTTCAGTATAGTTTTTACTAACGCTTGTAAGAATGATTCCCTCTACCCTTTTGCCAATCAGCAAATTAATGGCTTGTTCCAAGTTTTCATCTTTATGCCCCGTGTTATAAACGATGACATCATATTTTAATTCCTGTGCCCTTTCTATAATGACTTCCGCCGTTTCAGCAAAGAATGGATTTGAAATGCTCCCTAATATCAAACCTATTGATTTGGTTCTTTTTTCAACAAGGCTTCTGGCTATTTCATCCCTTGTAAAACCCAGCTCATTAATTACAGCAAGAACCTTGTCACGCGTGTTTTTCTTAATATAGGGGTAATCATTCAACACCCTGGAAACGGTCGATTGTGAAACACCCGCTATTTTTGCCACATCTTCTGTCGTCACTCTCTTCATGCTTCATTAATCCTTTCTACGTCTAGTAATTGTTATCCTAGGAAACTAAACTAACGTATTTATACAAAATAAACATTATGATTTCCCTTTAATATATCATAATATTTAAAATTTTACTTCCAGTTATGGAACAGTTTTGGGTTTTGGATTGTGTGAGGTTAAAATTTTCGGAAAATAAAGTGAATGAAGCAGCTTTTGTAGCTTTTCATATCCTATATGAAAAAGAGCCGATCTTTAAAGATTGGCTCCAGACGTAGACATTGCATACAATTTTAAAAAACGTTCGGCGTTGATTTCAGAAATCCGCTCCCTTTCCGCCGACTGTCTGCCAAGCCTCCTCGACGCAAGCGTCTGTGGGGTCTCGGCTAGCCAGTTATTCGGCAGGAGTGTCGCAAATTTCTTCAATCCATTGAGGGTTTCAAACAGTTTAAAACTATTAAGGAATCTTGTCCTAATATCTTGGTCGGGGTGTCCGCCCCTCTTATGTCGACAAACTAGTATTAATTGAGTTGCCTGTAATTTTAAATAACGGTCGGAGTCATTTCAGAAATCCGCTCCCTTTCCGCCGACTGTCTGCCAAGCCTCCTCGACGCAAGCGTCTGTGGGCTCTCGGCTAGCCAGTTATTCGGCAGGAGTGTCGCAAATTTCTTCAATCCATTGAGGGTTTCATAAAACAGTCAAAAACCCATTAAGGAATCTTGTCCTAATATCATGGTCGGGGTGTCCGCCCCTCTTATGTCGACAAACTAGTATTAATTGAGTTGCCTGTAATTTTAAATAACGGTCGGAGTCATTTCAGAAATCCGCTCCCTTTCCGCCGACTGTCTGCCAAGCCTCCTCGACGTAAGCGTCTGTGGGGTCTCGGCTAGCCAGTTATTCGGCAGGAGTGTCGCAAATTTCTTCAATCCTTTGAGGGTTTCAAACAGTTTAAAACCATTAAGGAATCTTGTTTAATATCAAGGTCCGGAATGATACCATTCCGAACCCCTTTTGTAGATATAATTAAGTTGTCAAAACTTACACGTTGTTTGGAACGTAAGGCACTCGCCTTCCAGGTTTCAGTGAAACTTAGCCTTTAAAAAGCGATACAGTCCATCTTCTCGATATGAATACTCCGTCACTTCATCGGCTTGTTCTTTGACAAGGTCAGTGGCATTTTTCATGGCAACGCAATGTCCGGCGAGTTTAAATAGCGGGAGGTCATTTTCGCCATCGCCTACTGCGAGGATATTTTCGGGTGCTAGCTGAAAATGTTTCAGCAGCAGTTGAACGCCTGTTGCTTTTGTGATGCCTTCCACGGTCACTTCTACATTATGATGGGTGGAGGAAGCTGTGGTAAAGGCATTGTACTGCTTGATTTTCCCCAACTCCGCTTTCCATTTTCGAATCGTATTCATTTCATTGCTGAAAAAGTAGATCTTGGCGACGCTGCTTATATCCAATTGTTCCGACCATCTTATTTTGTCTTCGACTGCATCCTGTCTTGATAGCCATTCATTTTCATCGACTGTCTCAGGTTTTGGTATCAAACCTTGTTTAACCATATAGTCTTTATCTTTAAGTAATGCCATCCGTGTTCCATCATTCGGATGAACTTCGTAAAAAATCTCTTCTGCTCCTGCTTTTGCTACCAATTCCTCCACAAGTTCCGTCGACAGGGCGTGTTCTACTATTTGTTCCTTTCCGATGAATACGGACATTCCATTGGCGGTCACCATTCCATCGGCTTCCATGCCGGACGGCAAAACGTCCCTCACTTCTTCCAGCGTTCTTCCTGTTGCAATGAAAATCAGTTTACCGCTTTTCCTGAGTTCGCCTATGTATTGTTCCAGCGTCTCATTCACATTATTTCTTTCGTTCAATGTCGTGCCATCCAAATCGAGCACAATTGCCTTGTTGGTCATGAAAATCACCTCAAAAATCAGAATGATGATGAAAATGCCAACAGCCCATTATCTAGAAGATGTTAGGCTGCTGGTTTCATTCATATATTTTTATTTCTGTACCTTATTAGTATAAAAGTTTAGGATAATCCTAAAAGTTTCATGACACTCAGGATCAAGAGACCGACCACACCGAAGTCCGAATCACCAAATGTGGTCCCTTCAAACCCTACATCCCCCAAGAAGACCAGGAGTATCGCCGGCAGGAAACTGATGATGAGTCCGTTGGCAAATGATCCAAGCATCGCTCCTCGTCTGCCTCCTGTGGCATTTCCGAAAACACCTGCTGCAGCTCCGGTGAAGAAATGCGGTACAAGTCCCGGAACGATTACTTTCAATCCTAGTACCGGAAGGAGGAACATGGATAATAGTCCAGCAAGGAAACTGAATAGGAACCCGATGATCACTGCATTTGGAGCGAATGGAAAGATGGTCGGACAGTCCAATGCAGGTTTTGTATTCGGCGCCACTTTATCGGCAATCCCTTTGAATGCAGGAACGATTTCAGCAATTAACATCCGTACCCCCGCAAGGATGATGTAGACTCCTGCAGCAAATGTTATCGCCTGGATGAAAGAAAATACGATGAAGTTCGAACCGCCGGATAATTCCGTTTCAATATAGTTCTGTCCGGCAAACAATGCGACGATCACGAAGAACATCGTCATCGTAAGCGATACAGCGACAGATGTATCCCTCAGGAATCCTAAAGATTTAGGAACCTTGATTTGCTCTGTCGTTTTTTCCTTATTTCCAAACCATTTTCCCACAGTCGCGGATACGAAATACCCGATTGTGCCGAAATGGCCGATGGCAAAATCATCGCTGCCGGTAATCTTCCGTACGTATGGCTGAAGGAGGGCTGGGAACATCACCATGCATACTCCTAATAGAATGGAGCCGACCAAGATAAGCGGAAATCCGCTGAGCCCGCCGACCGATAGGGTGACTGCAAGTAAACAAGCCATGAATAAGGTATGGTGTCCCGTTAAAAATATATATTTAAATGGCGTGAAACGAGCTAGCAAAACATTGACAACCATACCAAATACCATGATAAGTGCAGTCGAAGTCCCAAAATCACTTTGGGCGGCTGCGACAATGGCTTCGTTATTCGGTATGACGCCTTGTACGTTGAATGCATGATCGAACATTTTACTGAATATATCAAGGGCGCCAATGAGCACCGCCGCTCCCGCTCCGATGATAATGAAGCCCATGACGGTTTTTAGCGTTCCAGATACGACATCCGCACTGGATTTCCGCTGTAACAGCAGTCCGATGAGGGCAAACAGCCCCACAAGTATGGAAGGTGTACCCAAGATGTCATTCATGATAAGTTCCAGCATTGCCTCTCCCCCTCTTCTTTATGTTTTCTTCTTATAGATGTGAAGCCAATTTCGATGTGATTTCAGGAATGCTCATCATGTTTTCCAGTGTGACGATCGTCCGGGTTCCATCATCCAGCTGACCGACAATATCCGCCGCTCCCAGGAAAATATCAGCCTGAACCGTTTTTGCGGATGCCAGATCCGTATGATCCACCTCGGCTGTCTTCCCCATTTCCGTCAATGCTTTCTTCACATTCATCTCCATGATGAAGCTGCTTCCCAATCCATTACCGCATACTACCATGATTTTCTTCATATCAATCTCTCCTTTTTTTATCCTACGTGCATTTCCAATTTTGATTTGATTTCAGGGATGCTCATCATGTTCTCCAGTGTGACGATCGTCCGGGTTCCATCATCCAGCTGACCGACAATATCTGCCGCTCCCAGGAAAATATCAGCCTGAACCGTTTTTGCAGATGCCAGATCCGTATGATCCACCTCGGCTGTCTTCCCCATTTCCGTCAATGCTTTCTTCACATTCATCTCCATGATGAAGCTGCTTCCCAATCCGTTTCCGCATACTACCATGATTTTCATTCCGCTTCCTCCTTCGAATATTTATGAACGTACTCCATAAGGACCGATTTATCTGAAGTGCTTAAGATTTCTTCTATATTGGCTGGCTCATTCAATAATTGAGTAAGCTGGATCAATGCCCGAAGATGCGAATCGTTATCTACGGCCGCCAAAATGATAATCAGGCGGACCGGTTTATCCGGCGCAAAGTCCACGGCCTCATCCAATTTCAGCAAACTCATGGATAAAGACCTGACCCCCTGCTCCGGACGTGCATGGGGAATCGCCACTCCAGGCGTTATCACTACATATGGTCCATTCGTTTCTATTGCCTCAATCATGGCATCCACATATCGTTCTTCGACGGTACCTAAGTCCACGAGAGGCTTGGCCGCGACTTGAATGGCTTCTTTCCAATCGGAAACTTGCTGCTGTAATTGGATTGTTTGCATATTGAGCAGTTCTTCTAACACAGGCTTCTCTGCCTCCTTTAAAGAAAATTGGGTTATTTATGGTGTATGGGTATACACATTCGACTTCAAAGCCTTTTCAAGCTGATCCTGTTCATGGATGGTTGCATACTTGGCAATGATCTTTAATAAAGCTGCAACATCCACAGTTTCACTCGTATATCCATACAATTCCTGCATGACCTGCTGGCGTAATGTATGTTTGTCCTGCATTTCCAAAATCGGCGGTACAACGAATAATGCCGCTTTTGTTCTCATATGCACTGTCGAGAAAACAAGATCGTACGACAGTGGGTATTCAGCCGCATTCCTAACGGACAAAACATCCAGGAACAAAATATCAGGAAATAATTCCCTCAATGTATAAATGAGGATATTGCTGATGCCAATACCATTCGGGCATACGACAATCGCCCGTTTTCGATCATCCAATGTAGTTCCTTGCCTGCGCAGCCATCCGCCAAAATAGATTGTGAAATATGCCACTTCTTCTTCTGATACTGGACAGCCAACCTCTTTCTCCAACACCCACAGAGATTTTTTTGTCAAATGATGCAGTTCGGGATATACCTTCTGCACCCGTCCCGTCATCGGATTCATTTGCGGGAGGCCATACCGCAGGCGATGATATGCCGGTTTAAAATGAACGTATAATTGTTGGCATAGCTGCTCTTTGTCTTTTAGGTGAACAAATGCCAGCCTCTCGAACTCTTCCACGATTTCCTGCAAAAGGTGTTGAATGACTTCATCATCCTTAAGAGGGGAAATATCCTTCGTTCGATTCATGCTCAGTAAATGTAAGGTTGCGTATAAGTTTTCCGTTTCGCTCCATACTGATTGAAAGGCATTCGTCCTGGTCATTTCCTCAACCAGTTTGTATTCTTCCGTCGCAACAAACGGTGCCCAGCTCTCATCTGCCTGTAACTCTTCCCCTTTTCCTATGAGCTGATCTGTACATAGAAATAAATAGCTCAGTTCATGAAGCCGTTCATCCGTAAAGGTGATGCCCAATTTACGTTCGGCCCTTTCAAGCTGTAACCGGATCGAGCTGATTTGCTTTTCATGATTTCCCCATATGCACTCCATGATCCATTCACTATTGGGACTGTTCAGTACATCATGCACAAGACGTTCGATGATATATCTCTTTGTTCGGCTTTCCCCAATCACCACGTAGCCATCTTGTTTGGAATACTGGATTTTGAGCGATATGTCCCTGTTCTTCTCTTTAAGTCTTTTTAAATCCTTCAGCACCGTATTTCGTGAAAGCCCGGTGATCGTTTGGAAATGATAGACGGACAATTCCTCTCGGCTTAACAGGATCATGAGGTAAAAGACCTTTTCCCTATCTGTCTCTGAAAATATATAATTGCGTTTTGTTAGTTTTACATTCAATTCTTCATCCCTGATTGTTTCAGAAAAGGAGTAGCCCATTTCACGATTATATTGAATCGGTTGATATCCATGAAATTGGAGCCAGTCATTCGCTTTGCTCAGACCATATTGGATTTGCCTTCTCGTCAGACCTGTTTGGGCTTCAAGCTCTTTCATTTTTGAAATGGGCGAATGCTGTAATAGTTTTAGTAAATTGGCGCTTCTTTCATCTAAAAACATTCTCAATCCCTCTCCCTGCTTCTACGATATCTCACTTCTTATTAAAAATGTAGCGTTTCTCAGTCCGAATGTTGTCATAGGTACTGCACAATAATATACTCTATAAACATTTGTGCACAATACTGCATCCTTGCTAGGTCAATTACCATTCTGCCTTGTAGAAAAGCGGGTGAATTAAAAGTGCATTATGCAGTATTAAAATGAAATTGCACACACTATTGGAGGGGGTGTTCCTTGTACGTTCCAGGCACTCGCTTTCTGCAGGCGTTCTGGGAGCTGCCTAGGTGCGCCTTTTCGCCTTCGGTCTCCTTGGACACGTATCTCCCGCAGGAGTCTTTTTACCTTCCATTCCAGATTACTAATTCACACCGCTAGTACCTTCAAACAATACTTCTTGCTTTTCATGTTTTTAAGAAGCAAATGCTTTGTACTACTTGAAAATAATGAAAAAGTAATGAAAAAGGCAACCAATAGACTAAAAATCTCATTTCCATAGGTAAAACCTCCTCTTTTTATTTGTAAATTCAAAATATTTAGATTACAATGCGTAATATACTAACTAAAAAAGTGAGGAATTGTATTTTCATGTTTAATTACCTAAGGTTTAGATATAAATCATATATTATTATTCTTTTAGGGATTTTTATTGGTACAATACTTGCAGACATTTTATTTGAAAATCCAGATTATTTTATAGGCATTACTTATGTTCTAGTAGGTTTATTAATTGGAGAATGCATAATGATAAAAAAATGGTTCAAAAAACGATAAACAAAAAGAAGACTTTACAAAGGGTATCCTCTAACTATTCAAGTGAATAAGGTTTTGAAGAATAATTATGGTACATTCTTTTTTTGTTTGAAAGCTGCAGCTTATAAAACGCGGTTAAGAACGCTTCAAATCCGGTAAAAAATAAAAAAGGTTTCGGAATGAGAACATTCCGAAACCTTTTTGTTTACAAACTGGGAAGGACATAATGTCCCCTCCCTTATTCAACTTGGATAAAGACACAATCTAGATCTGCTTGCTGAAATCGCGCTGAGCCCCCCTATAGCTTCCGATGATATTTTGATAACCAGGAAGCTGGCTGGAAAGTAAAGCTCCAAAACCTTCGACATCGTTGCGCCAATCACGTTGTAATTCGCACGCTACGCTAAACCAGTTCATAAGCTGCACACCGCCATGGGCCATACGCGCTAAAGCCGCATCAGCTACCTGTTTGCTTACTGTTCCAGAAGCATCAGTGACAGCGAATACTTCATAACCAGCTTTTAAAGCGGAAAGTGCCGGGAAAGCAACACAGACATCTGTAACCACTCCCGCGATGATAAGTTGTTTTTTTCCAGTTTCTTCGATTGCTTTAACAAAATCTTCATTATCCCATGCGTTAATTTGTCCAGGCCGAGCTATTTTTGGTGCGTGAGGAAAGAGTTCTTCCAATTCTTGCATGAGCGGTCCGTTTGGTCCGTTTTCAAAGCTTGTCGTTAAAATGACTGGTAAATCAAAAAACTTAGCTGTATTGGCCAGAGCCATAACATTGTTCTTGAATTCATCAACACCATAATCACGCACTAGCCCGGAAATAAGACCGGTTTGATGATCCACCAGAAGAACGGCAGCATCATCTTTGGAAAGACGGGAATAGAGATCAGACATTTTTAAAGTCCTCCTTTTATTAAAAGCTATCGAAGAAAGTTCATATGTAGGGAAATCCCCCCAACTCCTTCGTTGGTTCCAGTCAGTTTATAACTTAACTGATCGTTGCTTTTAGTTTATCTATAAACTCATAGCCTGTCAATCATATATAGATTAAGAATCATTTATTGTTAATCTATAATTGGAGTGTGATCGATCCAATGTATGAATTGTTGTAAATAACGCTCAAGATAACGTTTTGTTTGATCGTCAGTAAGCACTTTCCGATCAGGATCAATCTTTTTATGTACTTGCGAAATCAGCATTTTTTGAAATGGAAGAACATGAACTTGCATGGCTTCTAATACTTGCCTGATTTGCATTTGAGCAAATGCAGTTCCCATTCCACCAGGAGTAGCTCCAATCAGACCAACTGGTTTTTTGGTAAGAACAGCGAACTCCCGAGGTCTTGATGCCCAGTCCAATGCATTTTTTAATACGCCTGGTATTCCAGAATTGTACTCTGGACTCACGATAATGATACCGTCGACGCCCTGGATGGCGGATTTAAATGATGCCACTGTTTCAGGAACCCCACTTATTTCTAAGTCTTCGTTAAACAATGGAAGATCATTAATTTCGATCCAGCGAAATTGATACGAATCAACCATTTCTGTCAATGATTGAGCAATGATTCGATTATAAGAATTTTCCCGTAAACTGCCACAAATAAGGCCGATGGTTCTGGTCATCTACTTCCCTCCCCGTTTGAAATCATCTCCTATAGTACCATAAAATACCAAAACTTAAAAAGTGACGTTATTCCTAATTACATATTTACTGAATTTGGCTTAACTTAATATTGGGTAAATAGAACTTTTATAATGGATCATGAATTCTAAATTGATTTCCCCAAAGTTATATTGAACCCCCCTTCCATTTTCTGAATATTTCCAACATACTATAAACTATAAGGCGATCGGGAGGAGTGCAGAGATGGATGAAAAGAAAGTTACATGGTTAGAGCTCTTTTATGATTTGTTATTTGTGGCGGCCGTTGCGGGCGCAACTCATGTTTTACTGCATGTTGAAGATGGTTATATACATCTAGAGTATTTATTAAAGTTCGTATTGATTTTTATTCCTATCTGGTGGGCTTGGGTAGGGCAAACCATATTTATTAACCGGTTTGGAAAGGATGTATTTCATCAACGGCTATTTTTGATATTGCAAATGTTTTTTGTCCTGATCATGACATCAAGCTTATCTGCTGATTTTGATCCTTATTATGTTTCTTTTTTAATTGGTTATATTGGATTGAGAGCCGTGACTGCTATCCAATATCTTGTTGTACAGCGGATTGAAAAGGGATTTAGAAAAAAGGCAGCACTTTTTTTGGGAAGGTATTTTTGGATTGGAATCGCCATTTCATTATTCTCCGTCCTTTTTGATTCTTGGCTTCGGTATGCTGTGTTGTATTTGGGTATTCTGATTGATATCATTGTCCCGATCCTTGGAAGAAAGTGCTTAGAAAAGGTTCCTACAAATACGGCCCACTTGTTAGAGCGCTTTGGTCTATTTACCATCATTCTCTTTGGGGAAGCTCTTGTCAGCACTCTTGCGGTAATTCAACCTAAACAAGGAAATTGGGATTCGATAGCCTTTTCCATCATTTCATTTGCCCTGATAATAGCTATGTGGTGGCAATATTTTGATAACATGGAGAAGAAAGTCGACAAGTCTGTACAATCTTCCGGCCAGATCATCATTTACGGACATCTGTTTATTTTAATGTCTATAAGCATGATTGCAGCAGCCATCAGATTATTGTTTTTACATGAGGTCCATTATTCATTCATCCTCTATTTTGTTTTTGGTTCCGTATTGCTCTATTTCATTTCAACCACTTTTGTTTTCCACCAATATAGACACAAACACCAGCGGTTGCAAATTTATCATTTAGGGCTATTTTTAGGGATTTTAGCACTCTTTTTTATTTTTAATTTGTTTGTAGGTGTACCAAATATTGTGATTATAGCCGAATTAACACTGTTTTTTATTATCTTTGCTAAACTAACGACTACATAATAAAGAAATCAAAGAAACCAGTATCGAATGATTATACTGGTTTCTTTGTATAGAAGTTGGAAGTTTTTGCATTTGACACCTAATTAGTTTATTCATAAACTGATTGGGACAAAGAAAGTATGAGGTGACATTCATGCATCCCTTCACATCTAATAATGAGGAAAGACTAGGTTTAATGTTATGGTTCCGAATCACACGAATATATAATCAGAGTATCAGGGAATCCAATCAACATTTAAAGAAATGGAATCTATCGGCAGCCCAATTCGATATCTTGGTTCAAGTGGGTTCCCATGAACGATTGTCTCAGCAAGAACTGGCAAACAAGCTTTTTGTGACGAAAGGCAATATCACTCAACTATTAAGGAAAATGGAAGAAATGGGATTGATTAAACGGGAGCAGGAATGGAAAACAAAATACCTTTCATTGACTGATGAAGGAAAAGAGTTTTTTCATGAAGTCGTTCCAAAACAAGAGCATTTTCAGGCATCACAGTTTTCCAACTTGAACGAGACGGAAAAACAACAGCTTTTAGATTTACTTAGTAAAGTTCAAAAATAATAAAAAAACAGATCACCCGTTTGAATGGTGATCTGTTTTTTTATCTTTGTTACTTCGGTTTTTTCATGAACAATGAAGCACCACATTCACGATGGCGAAAATCAAACAAATTTTAATACAAGTGTTGAACCTGAGGCGGCAGCTGCCGGTAAATCATTTGCCACATCAGTCAAGTAGCCATTTTGCTTCGCAGAGAATGGGGAAACCATGACCGCTATCCCAATTGCCCTTGGTTAATACAAACCGGTCTGTTTGCAAAAAAATTCTTTGAATGTAAGTCTTTTTTTTCCTCTCTAAATAACAATTTAGACGAACTTTTTATTACTGCATTTTGATTATTCTACTCGATTATCAGTTGACATTTTGTATACAAATGTATACATTATAAAAAGAGAAAGTGTATACATATGTATACATAGAAAGAGGTTATAACATGAGAGATGAAAAATTCAAAAAAGATGGACATCACGGTGGCAGGCATAAAGACCATGGTTCACACCATCGTGGCCCCAAAACGTTTCGCCGCGGAAGGGCAATTGCTTTTTTAGAGATGATGAATCTTAAACGTTCAACCATTATGGAACAGTTAGATAAACCAGAGTTTCAATCCATCAATCAAATCTTAGTCGGTGAATTGAAAGCAATTGATATGTTAATCAACGAGTTCATTCAATTATTTGAAATACAAGAAAATGAAGCAGCCAATAAGAAAAGTGAAGAAAAGGAAACTTCCAATGAGAAAGGAATGGAAATGAATGAAACAAATTAACAGTTATATCGACTCAGTGTTTTATACCGGAGATGCCCTTTTGGAAGAAGTCATTTCGTCCATACAAGAAAACGGAATGCCGTCCATATCGGTATCCCCCTCATCCGGAAAACTTCTTACTATGCTTATATCCATTTCAGGAGCTAAAAATGTATTGGAAATAGGCGCTCTTGGGGGGTATAGCGGAATCTGCCTTGCCAGGGGATTCGGCAGCGAAGGAAAATTAACCTCTCTTGAATTAAAGGAGGAATACGCAAAGTTAGCTTATCGCAATCTATCCAAAGCTGGCTTTGGCGACCAAGTATCATATATGACCGGAGCAGCTCTGCAAAGCCTTGAACAACTTGAGCGTGATAACAGGAAATTTGATTTTTTCTTTATAGATGCTGACAAGGACAATTATGAAAATTACCTGCAATATTGCATTAAACTGGCAGAACCGGGTGCTTTAATCGTCATGGATAACGTACTTGCGAGGGGCAGTGTCGCAGATCCGGATGCTGAACCTAAACATTACACTGCATTTATGAAGGCATTCAATGAAAAGGTGGCCAATCACCCTCAATTGGAATCCATGCTAATTCCAATCGGTGATGGGCTGACTATTTCAAAAGTAATTCTCAGGTAAGTGCAAACTCACGAGTAAAACTTCTTAATTCACGAGTAAACTGCCCAAACTCACGAGTAAACTGCTCAAACTCACGAGTAAACTGCTCAAATTCACGAGTAAACTGCTCAAATTCACGAGTAAACTGCCCAAACTCACGAGTAAACTGCCCAAACTCACGAGTATAGTGCGAATTCTTGAGTATTTCGTTCAAATTCACGTATATATCAATCAAATTCTCGATATATCGCTCAATCTCAAGTATATATCGACCAAACTTTCGATTTTATCGATCAATTTCACGATTTTATCGATCAAACTCTCAAATATATCGCCCAAATATCCATTCCATGAAGAAAAAATAATATGAATTTCTATAATCTTGAATGAAAATGATTTTTATTATCAATAATAAATATGAAAGAAGGGTAACCAGTTGATGGTTACCCCCGATGATTTAAATTTCTGGATCAAATGTTTTGCAATCCGTTTCTTTGCTATTTGATGCTTGATTCCCTTTATGGCTTACAACATAAATAGCATCAGCACTGCATTTGTTTCCAGAATCCCAATATTTACAATTATTCACTTCACATAGAACATCTTTTGCCATCTTATTACACCTCCTCATTTGCTATCATTAACAAAGTTGGGGTTATTGATACTTTCCTTTTTCAGGTTTTTGTGTCTAATTTTAAGGAAAACGGAATTAAGGGCATTTTTTAACATTCGCAGCGAACAAAAATCCGGGCAGCTTCCGCCCGGATTTTTTTATGCTCATGCTGATCTTTTCAATAGTTCTGCTTGAGGTATTTTCCAAAGCTCCCGCCATTTTTTCAAGGCGGCAACCAGAATGATCAAGCCCAGGATTAACATGGTGATCGATAATACTCCGTTCAAGATGCTGAATCCTGCAGAGTCCGGGTTCAGGTATACGTTTTTCACCATCCAGTACCCTGCTACATTAACCGTTACATATAAGTAGGCAAGGGGTACTAGGCATGTCCAGATATACCAGCGTTTGTCTGCGATTTTCAATACGACGGTCGCACCGATGATGAGTCCAATCGAAGCCATGAGCTGGTTGGATACGCCAAAGAGTGCCCAGATCGAACCGATGTCCCCAGAGTAAAGCAGGTATCCCCAGATAAAGCAGGCTAACGCGCTGGCGAAGATGTTCCCTGGCAGCCAGTCGACTCGTTTTAATGGTTTATAGAACTCCCCGAAGAAGTCCTGGATCAAGTACCGGGCAACACGTGTCCCTGAATCGATTGCGGTTAATATGAACACCGCCTCGAACATGATGACGAATTGGAAGAAAAATGAAGCCAGTTTGTCAAAGAAGGGTATTTCGGTAAAAATATAGGTCATGCCGACAGCAAGTGTAACTGCCCCGCCTGTCCGTCCCTCCAGATTAATGCCGATTTCTTCACTGAGCTCGTCAAGGTGTACGGTTTCCATGCCTAATGTTTGAAATACTTCAGGTGTGGAGTTAATCGCAAAATAATCTCCTGGCTGCAGCGAAACCGCAGCAATCAATGCCATGATGGCGACGACACATTCGACAAGCATCGCTCCGAAACCAACGGATTTGATATCACTCCAACGGTTTAACATTTTTGGAGTTGTGCCTGATCCGACAAATGCATGGAATCCTGAAATCGCCCCACAGGCGATGGTTATTGAAATGAAAGGCCAAACTGGACCGGCTACGATCGGGCCCCCGCCATTAATGAATTCGGTAAACGCAGGAAACTGGATTTCTGGATTCACGACGAAAACACCGATAATCAATGCGGCAAATACACCGATTTTCATAAATGTACTCAAGTAATCACGTGGTGCCAGCAGCAGCCAAACAGGCAATGCGGCAGCAAAGAAAGCATAGATCGGCAAAATGATGGCAAGTGTACTCGCTTCAAGTGTCAATAATTCACCAAGTGCCGTTCCTTGAATGTTCGGACCAAGTAAAATTCCGGCCATGATGAGCGCGAACCCGACGATGGTCGCCCCTTTCAGGTTGCCGGTTTTTTTATGGTAAAGCCCTACACCCATGGCAATCGGAATGGTGATCCCGACAGCAAACGTCCCCCATGGATTATTTTCCAAAGCATGCAGCACGACCATTGAAAGTCCTGCCATCGTGATCGTAATGATAAAAAGCATCGCTAGTCCTGTACAGAATCCTGCTACAGGTCCAAGTTCCTCTTTCGCAACTTCCGAAAGGGATTTGCCGTCTTTACGCATCGACGCGAAGAGCACGACGGCATCATGAACGGCCCCCCCGATTACAGCCCCGATCAAAAGCCATAATAAACTTGGCAAATAGCCGAATTGTGCTGCAAGGATCGGACCCACCAAAGGACCAGCCGCAGCAATGGCTGCAAAATGGTGGCCGAATGCCACCCATTTATTTGTTGGAACATAATCTTTTCCATCTTCTAATTTATGGGCCGGAGTCGGCTTGGAATCATCAAGTTTTAATACTTTGAGTGCTATGAATGTCCCGTATAAACGGTAGGCAATCATTAATATACAAATGGAGCCTATGACAATTGTAACCGCATTCATATTTGAACCCCCTCTATTACTTACATCGTAAAAAAATGATATCACAATGAAAGCGAATTCAATGGGTTTTCAAGTTATAATGCAGATATCGAGGGATAGATTGCATTATCAAGAAGATAAAATGCAGAATTATGAAAATTTTTAAAAACCGATGAGCTGCTTTAGCTCCTTCACATACGTCCGGCTTACCGGGATGTTTGATCCATCACTCATAATGAGATTATAAGTCGAGTTGAACCAAGGCTGTATTTCAGAAATATGGATGACATTCACGATAAAACCACGATGCACCCGTAAAAATGAGCGCTTATCGAGCTTCTTTTCAAGCACGATGAGAGGGTCACCGATTTTATATTCATTTTCCTCTGTTTTAATGATCGTCTTTCCTTCCATGAGTCCTATGAACAAAATATGATCCCGGTCGATCAAAACGATCCGATCATCTATCACTACAGCCAATTTACCTGTCTGTTCCACCGCGGTTCGGCTGGCGGAAGCTGATGTCCTGGATTCGTCTTTCCCGATTTGACGCTGCTTCATGAGCTTATCCAATGTTTGCCGAATCCTTTTTTCATTAAATGGCTTTAATAGATAATCAAATGCATATAACTCGAAGGCTTGGAGGGCAAACTCATCATAAGCGGTCGCAAAAATAAGCGATGGTGCGGGGTCAAGTTCCGCCAATTGCTTAGCCAAATGCAAGCCATTTCCATCTGCAAGCTCAATGTCCAAAAAGACAAGTTCAGGTTTAAGTCGGGATATATCCCTTATGGCATCTTCTATCCCCTCAGCCTCACCCACGACTTCAACTTGCCTGCTTCTCTTCAATAGATATTTCAATTCATCTCTTGCCAGTGGTTCATCCTCTACGATAAATGCTTTCATCATCGTTGCCATATGCTCCTTTCGAGTGGTATTGATATTTTCACTTTTGTTCCGTGTCCCGTCTCACTTTCTATCGAGAGGCTGGCCTGTCCTTTATAGATCCCTTCCAGCCGTTCACTGATATTATGAAGGGCCGTTCCTGTACCCTTAGCCGATTCTACAGCATGCTTACCCAATTCATCTATTCTCCCGCTTGAAATCCCTTTTCCGTTATCTTCCACAACAATGCGCATCGCATCGTCTTTAAAGTATGCGTGAAGGATGATTTGACCTTTGCTTTTCACATGTGGAAATGCGTGGTGTACCGCATTCTCAACAAGTGGCTGCAACGTGAATGGAGGGATAAGAACTTCATTCAGCCTTGGCTCAATGCGATAGTCGATATGAAATTTATTTGGAAAACGCGCCTGCTCCAGTGATAAATAAGCATTAACATGCTCTAATTCCTTTTCTAGCGGCACCAGGATTTGTCGGGCTCCTTGTAAATTAGAGCGAAAGAAAGCACTGAGCTCCTGCAATAAACTTCTTGCCTTCTCGACATCCGTCCTGCATAGAACAGATATCGTATTGATTGCATTGAATAAAAAATGCGGATGGACCTGTGCTTGCAATGCCTTAATTTCAGCATCTTTCAATAATTTCGTTTGCATTTCCGCTTTAGCGAGTTCCAATTGAGTGGAAAATAGTTTGGCCAATCCTTCAGCTAACTCTTGTTCCACTTGGCCTAATTTATCCGGATGCTTGAAATACATCTTCAAAGTCCCGACCGTTTTCTGTTGGACCTGCAACGGCAGGACTACGGCCGCTTGCAATGGGCATTGATCATGAAAACAATAAATGTCCTTTTTTGTTTTGGCCACGATTATTTTCCCTTGTTCAAGGGCTTTTTTCGTTAAGCCTGTCGCTATTCCCACCTTAGGGACATGGTGATCAGACGCAGAGCCAACATGGGCAAGTACGCTATGATCATTGGTAATGGCCACGGCATCGGCTTCAGTCAGCCCCAAGATGATTTGGGCTATTCTCTTGCATGAAGTTTGATTCAGACCTTGCCGGAAAAAGGGCAAAGTCTGATCCGCAATCAGGAACGCAAGATTGGTTTGTACGGCCCGAGTCCGTGCTTCGTCCCTTGTGATCGACTGAATGATGAGCATGAATAGTAAAGTCCCGAACCCATTGATGATGATCATGGGAATCCCGATTACTTGTACGAGCTCCCACGCCTTTTCAAATGGTTTGGTAGTCACCAGGATGATGCCCATTTGGATCGCTTCCAATGCCATGCAAATGGGCAGGGCAAACCAAGGGGTAATCATCCCATGCTTTCGGCGCCTTTTCCCCAAAAGACCCGATAAAACCCCAGCCAAAATTGCAGCGATCGCACAAGCCCCCGCCGTAAAGCCTCCGAGAAAATAACGGTGAAGCCCCGCAATCAAACCTACTCCCAACCCAACAAAGGGTCCTCCCAGCAGACCGCCGATAGCCACGCCCATAATTCTTGTGTTAGCAATCGCGTTATCGGGAGCAATCTCAGCATGCCAATCACCATCCGGCATGGCATGAGTTCCGATTTCGATTCCTGTATAGTTACTTATGATGCCGAATGTTCCAAAAAGTGCGATAAACATGATTTTCTTCGACATTTCATGTTCATGGCCTATCATTTGCCGAAACGGTTTCATATAAGAAAGCAGGAAGGCAGCAATCACGATGATCCCCACTTTTTCAAACAGCGACGGTAATAAATCAACCAAAGCATTCACCCCCATTTCTGGCTTTTTCATTCATCTTACACCAGCCATGAAATCCTTGTCGAATTTTGTTTTAGGTTTAGGAGATGGGTGTATAAGCATTATTTTTAGAATTTCATCAATACTCTGTGTAAATAAGTTAGCAATTGAATAAAATCCAAACCCGACGTGCCGTATCATTTCTGAAATAGCAATCATCATTTTTGGAACCCATCACAAGGTAAAATAGTTTATTGTGAAGCGAGGAGAGTAAACAGGTATTTCATTTTAGGAACAAGTATGAGGTATGAATATGGAATTGAAAAATCAAATCATTTATATCAGTAAAAAAGTATTGAATAGTATTAAGAATTTCAAGTTTAATTTTGAAACTACTATATTTATCTTTGATAAAGAGCTAAATATTTTATACTCTAAGAGTAATTTTGAACATAAAGATATATGTAATTTGGTTATAAAAGAATCTGTTGAAAATAATGCATTTGTTTTAAGTTCATTGCAAAATACTACTGTAAAAACTAAAAATCAAATCTCCGGGAAGTATTTTAGTGTTTTATCTTCCCCGATCCATGAAATTAAAAATAAGGAATTGCAAGGGTATGTTGGTATAATCACAAAGGATGATAATGGAAATTTCGAAATGATTTCTGAAATGCTCGCTAATCAAATCTCCTACGAGTTACATGTGTATCGTGAGAAATTATTAATAGAAGAGATAATAAAAACAGATACATCATCTTTAATCACCAGGGAACAACAACATGAAGTTGAATTGCGAATAATAAAAAATATAACTCAAGGTCTCAAAGATAAAGAAATAGCTGATAATCTGAATATAAGTGTTTCTACAGTTCGTAACTATGTAAATAAAATGTTTGAAGAACTAGATGTTACATCCAGATCACAATTAATCAGCTTACACTATGAAAATAAATTGTATGAAATTCTTAATGAAATAAAGATAAATAACCGCTATTTTTAGTACTTATAGGAGGAGTTATGATTAGTAGAGTCAGAACTTTTTATACACTAGGGGTTATATCATTAATTGGTGCTGCACTATTCCCAGTAGGATATGTAAAATCTTTCAATATATTTATCTCGTTGTTTATTTTAGGTATATTACTTATCTTAATCGCTCAAATTCAAAAAAAAGAAAAATAAATTATGAAGGCCTTTTAAGTCTAAACTCTTGAGAGACCTTCATTATTTACCTATAAGTTGATACTATTTACTACTTGATGTAATCCTACAAAACACTAATATTATAGAGCTAGCCCATATAAGAGCTTATATGGGCATTCACAGTAGTATCATGAGCATCATAAATCTACACACATATATAACAATCAAAAATCAGCAGTAAAAACACCAATAAATTTAATCCCATTTCTTTTCTGCGAAATGGGATTTTTTATGCTTACCCGAAATATGTTATCTATTGTTAAGGGGGATAAAGCTTATATTATGGTAAAATTTAAAGGAATGATTATTGCGCTTGATAAAAAAGGAACTAAAGGGAATGTTTAAACTTCATGCGAACTTGGATCATTTGTTTATGCTTTCAGTTCAGGAAAATTTCATAATAAAGTAATAAGTCGGAGGCGATTAATGTGTTGGTAGTTACCACAGAAAAAATTGAAGGGTACAAAATTGTAGAGGTAAAAGGGCCTGCCTTCGGTCTAATTGTAAGAAGTAGAGGGATTGGCGGCGATATCATGGCAGGGTTAAAATCCCTGGTAGGCGGAGAAATCAAGCAATATACAGCGATGCTTGAAGATTCAAGAAAAGAAGCTATGGACCGTATGATAAAAAATGCCAATGAAATGGGTGCAAACGCAATTATAATGATGAGATATGATTCTGGGGAAATCGGTAAAAATATGAGCGAAATTGTTGCATATGGAACCGCCGTCATTGTGGAGAAAATATAATGAAATTCATCATAGGGTACTATATATTACAAATTATTATAGTTATCTTATGCATTTTACTTGGATACTTTATCTATGATAAACGGTTTAAACGCAATCACGGTGTAAAAGTTCCTGATGGATTTAAATCGACAGATGAAATAAATATAGACCCCGTGACTGGAGAAAAAACAAGGGTGTATTATAATCCTGATACGGGTGAACGCTTTTATAAAAAAGAAAAATAATTAAAAAGCCACGTTTTTACAATTAAAACCCCTTGTAACCATACAAGGGGTTTTGATAACGACATTATTTTTCCATTACAGGCTTATAGTGCCCTGGTATGTTTTGGGCTGAAATGGCCAATCGGTTCCAGCCATTGATCGTGATAATTATGGTAACGAGATCGATATATTGTTTTTCATCAAAATGAAGGCGGACCCTCTCATACAGTTCATCAGGTACACCGTTTGCAGAAATGACCGTGACCGCTTCCGTCAATTCCAACGCTGCCCTTTCCGAATCAGAATAGAATGGTGTTTCACGCCAAGCACTCAAACAGTAAATTCTTTGTTCCGTTTCACCCATCGCCCGGGCATCCTTTGTATGCATATCCAAGCAGTACGCACAGCCATTGATTTGAGAGGCGCGAATTTTAATCAATTCGATTAATGTGCTATCGATTTCCGTTGTTTTCTTGTACTCCTCCAAACCCATCATTAATTTGACCACTTCACGATTTGTCTTCATGTAGTTAATCCGTTGTTCCATGTCTATCTCCTCCATTATCTTTTTAGGTTCCACTATAAGACAAAATAGAGGTTTGATTTGTGACATCAAAAAAAGAGAGCCCTCAATCTATCACAGGAATATGATTTAATTTATCGGGATTGGTGACAATGAAGATTTTGCGGATATTTTTTTGTTTTGGATCTAATTCAAAGCAGATGACTTTGGTAGGCTTTCCTTCTTTCATTTGCAAAATTCCTTCCTGACCATTGACCATAACCGGAAGAAGTTCTCCTATGAAACCACCTTTAGCAGAAACGCCTTTAAGAAAGGAGGATACGCGCTGTTTGGTTACAATTGGATTTAATGCAGAAAGCACTCTTCCTCCGCCGTCAGTAACAAGGACAACATCTTCTGTAAGAAGATCCAAAAACTCCTCAAAGTTTCCTGTCGCAGATGCTTTTATGAATTTTTTTGCCAAAAGATCGACATGTTTCGTATCCTCCGGATGGACAGGCCTATCATTCTGTAATTTCCGCTTAGCCCGGCTGTAGATCTTTCTGCAGTTCACTTCATTCTTTTCGAGCATCTCGGCGATATCTTCATAGCTGTAAGTGAATGCTTCCCTAAGCACGAAAACCGCTCTTTCAACAGGTGAAAGCTGTTCCAGCAAAACGAGGAAGGCATATGCAACCGTTTCATCCGTTACGACCTTATCTAGAGGCTGATTTGTTTCGTTTACCCGAGGTTCTGGCAGCCAAGGACCTGTGTAAACCTCTCTTCTCTTACGGGCTGATTTTAAAAAATTCAGACAGCGGTTTGTCGTCATTTTCGCAAGATATGCTTTCATGTCCTTAATTTCGTCGGTATCAAGCTTAAGCTGCAGGAATAAATCATGAACGATATCTTCTGCATCTGTAACCGATCCGAGCATCCGGTATGCGATGGAAAAAAGAAACGGTCGATATGTCTTATACAATGTATCCAACTCCACTTGCTTCACCTATTTTCTATCAAATTCGTTTTCGAAATCCTATCACTAATTATTCTCTAACCCAATCATTTATCCTTCTTAATCTGAATAAAGCAGACAATCCTATCATACAAAAAAGAGCAGCAAAAGAGCTGCTCTCAGACTGTAGACAAACTAGCTACCTACCGTTCAACAGGATTCCTTTTTATGCCCACTTTTTAGACAAATATATGACCATCATCTGTCAAATGGTGTACCCATTTTTGGAAACTCATTTATCAAGGTGCTTCATACCATACGATATCATCAAACATTTTTACAACCCGCGGTATGAAGCCTTCTTCATATTCTTCCGGGTATTGAACGATTGCATAGTAAACGCGGTCGCCATGTTGAAAAACCGACACTGTACCCAATATGGAATAATTACTGCCCTTCTGACTAATGTCAAATTCCACCTCAGACCAATCAAATCGGTTAGGCGAATTATCAGATCGCTGTTTTATCTCAAAGTCGTTGCTTATCACAACTTCCCTCGCAAACTCCGCCTGTTCTTCTATTGTCGCATTCGTACCCTCACTTTTGGAAAATATCTGAACTTTGGCGTCCTCATTTCTCTTGCCTGCAAAGTTTGCAAAAACAATCATTGTATCTCCTTCACCAGAACTAGCCTCTTCAACGACCATGTCATCCACGATGTAGGTTGAGAATCCCAATGCCTGACTATGATGAAGCGTGAATTGGAATGGTTCTTCCATACCTTCTAATATGATCGTATCCGTTTTCGTATTTGGCAGATCTTTTGTCGGATTTTCACCCGATTCACCTGAAGAATCTTCATCTTGCCCGTCGGTTTGCTTAGGATTATCATTTGGCTTTTCTGAAATTGGCGGAGATTCCTTATTTCCCTCCTGGACTCCTTTACAAGCACTAAGTCCTGTTACCAAAAAAACGGCTGCCAAAATCAACAATATCTTTTTCATTGGAACCCTCTTTTCTTGTGTTTTAACAAATTATTATACGGTCCCATATGGAAAAAAGTTACACTATGCTTCATTGAAATATCAGAATTTATCGACTAAAAAAGATCGATACTCCACTCGTTCCGAAAAGAAAATATGAGATCGATTCACTTTGATGCGTCTATATCTTTATTTAAGTAAACTATTCAATAGATAGTTTGAATAGGGAGTGCTTGAATGTATGATAATGTAAAAAATCCACGTTCAAAAGGCCGCCAATTGGCGGCCTTCATAACTTCTACTAATTTGAAAAATAAATGTTTATGTATCGTTTATGGTTAAGATCCAATGCTATGTTCTACTGCAGTATCCCAACTAGGAAAATAATACAATGCATTCTTCATTAACTCCGGATCTGACTTCTTTACCTCTTTCTTTCGAGGTAGCTTCCCTTCTTTTTCTACTAAGTCAGAAATTTGATTCACGACTTCTTCAACACTCATATTTACTTCCATCTCTGTTCCCTCCTTCTTGTTATTATTTATATTTTTTCCCAATTTATGAAAAGTAATACAATTTTTCTATAGTTAAACTACCAGTTTAGTTTAAGTAGGTTATTTGAATGTATGATAATTGAAATGATTGTACAGACAAAAAGCCAACGAAATCGTTGGCTTTTGTCTAAATAATTCACAAATGCTTTTCCAAGTTAACGTTTGGTCCACCTTTGGTTAATGCTAAATACTTTCTAGAAGTAACATGATTAATAAACGACAAGCATAAGGAAACCGAAGCAATAATAAATACCATACTATGCTATATCGCTGTCCCTGTATCCCCATGTTTTACTTTTTATGAATAGTTTCGCAGCCTAAAATAATTGTTTCAGCGATCCCCTATCATTCTATGTAAAGCGATTTGCTGCTCCTCCTTCATATCAGCTCAGGAGTAGGTCCAGGGTTTTGCTTAAATAGGTTTTCATGATGAGCTTCAATCGTTTGCAAGAAGCTTTTCATCGAGTTTGTCATATAAGCATCTTTACGGTGAATGAAAACTGTCGAGATATTGCGGTATTCTTCCGGAATTGGATGCACGTGGACTTTTTCATTGGCTGTTAGGTGATTTACCGCCGAATGTGGTACGAGGGTAATGCCAAGGCCGAGTGTTACGCTGGTTAAGATCGTTTCCAATACATTGAACTCCATAATCCTTTTGGGCATCACTTCTTCTTCCCTCAGCCATTGTTCCAGTTTAGAGCGATAGCCACACCCCTGACTGAATACTAAAAATGGTTCTGTTATGATTTCTTCAAGGTTAAATGTTTCATTTCTTGTAACTAATACAAGTTTTTCTGTACATACATCGTATGGCTGAATGAGCGGATGTTTGATCGGTCCTGTAACAAAAGCGCCATCCAGCCTGTGTTCAATGACATCTTTGATTAAGTCTTCTGTTAACCCCGCCTTTATGGATAAATCGACATTTGGATACTGTTTATGATAGGAGGCTAGAATCTTGGGAAGATCGCTGACCGTTTCAACTGTACCGATATTCAATATCCCTGTAGGTGTTTCACTATCCAGAAATACTTGCTTGAGTTCTTCCACATCAAGCAAAATTTTGTTTACATACTCCAGCATTTTTCTGGCCTCCGCAGTTAGAGACATGCCACGTTTATGCCTGTTGAATAAAGGCGTCCGTAACTCCTGCTCTAAATGCTTAATCCTCGCCGTTACATTGGATTGGACGTAATTCAACTCAACGGCCGCCTTACTTACGCTGCCATATTTAGCGACGCACTGGAATATTTGCAAATCCCGCATTTCCATAAAAGTGCCCCCCCCCCTTTTCAACTATCATTAATAATGATGATTATATTCATTTTAAGTCATTTTACATGATAATGACTTTATCATAAGGTGTGTATAGGAATTAAATCAATCATTATTTTTGAGGGGAAGCTTTTATGAAAAAAAATCAAGTTTTAATCGGTGCACTTTTATGTCTGACTGCCAGCATTTCTTGGGGAGCGATGTTTCCAGTTGCAGAAAGGGCCTTAATGTATATTGATCCTTTTTATTTCGCTTTTTTGCGATATTTAGCTGTTAGCGTCATTTTAGGGATATTGCTTTTAATTAAAGAGGGTAAGAAGTCTTTTAGCCTGGAAGGGCAAGGAAAGAAATTATTGTTTTTTGGGACGATGGCGTTCACTGTATACAATTTTCTCATTTTCGCAGGTCAAGACTTACTGGGACATAACGGGGTGATTGTTGCCTCCATCATGGAATCATTAATGCCCATGATTTCAATTTTAATTCTGTGGGTTTTCAAAAATGCCAGACCCATGAAGTATACCATCGCCAGCATGTTCCTTGCCTTGATAGGGGCCATTCTTGTCATTACCAATGGCAGCTTATCATTCGTATTTTTATTGAAAGATAGTATCATCCCTATCCTTTTCATTCTTATCGGGGTTATAGGGTGGGTTATTTATACGATGGGCGGCAACCAATTCAACGGATGGTCAACACTTCGCTATTCAACTTTAACGTGCATTTTAGGAACAGCCGTATCAGCCATCATAACATTCCTCGCAACGGCAATGGGCCTGTCCGTCCCTACGGCAGAGGTTATGCAATCCATTTATGGCGAGATGATTTTCATGATTATTTCCCCTGGTGCCATAGCTCTTTTAAGCTGGAATTTAGGCATTAAACTTTTAACGCCGATCAATGGAATCCTATTTATCAATTTAGTTCCAATCACCACGTTGGCCATCGTTTTCATCCAAGGAGGATCACTATCATCCTACGAATTACTCGGAACTTTTTTAGTGATATATGCTTTGATTCAAAACAATTATTTTCAAAGAAAGAACTTGCCTTCCCGGGTTAAGGAAATGATCCAATTGAAAAGAATCATTTAATTAAAGGTACACAACATCAATAGGAGGGCAACAATGGATTTATTAACGCTTATGCTAATCTTTGGATTGGCTGTACTTTGGGAATTGGCAACGATTAATAAGAATGTGAAAAAGATGAATGAGCAAAATGCAGAATTGATCAATCTGTATAATGAAAGAAGGAAAAGAATTCAATAAAATAGACTTTTGGCAATACAATGTAAAAAAGCCTCTCATTTAGAGAGGCTTCAGACTGTAGTCAAACTCGATGAAAATCGAGTTTGTCTACAGTTTTTTTGCTTGCACAAATTTGGATAGAGCTCTTTTTGCCTGCAGCCTTTTTTGCATTTTTGATGATCGTACTATTCACCAAGCTTCTTCCGGATATCCGCTGCTACGTTCTTTAGCGCCTTTTTCGATCCCCGCTCTAAGTCATGGTTCAATTTCCTTTCTTTGTAGCTGACAAATAAAGAATCGAGATCATAGCCTTCAGGGTATAAATCGACGGCCTTTATTTCAAGCTCGAGCTTATTGGCATGAACCTCCTTGAAGGTATCTTCGAAAAGTACGACGACATTATTGTAGGAGTCCTTTTTCTTATAAACGATCGCGTGCCCATTCAGTTCGCTTACCTTCACTTTGTCGCCGACTTCATATTCATAAGATGATTCTTTAGGAACGTCCGCTGGCTTCGCTTTTTTGATTTTACTTTCCTGGACATGCTCCAAGTCGTAGTCTTTATTTTCGATATAGAGCTTTGCCTTTTGCAGAACTTTTTCACGGACATTCATTTTTTTGGCTATCCAAAGGGCATTGCTTTCCCCGGATTGACCGATCAACAGCTTATATTTTGGCTCAAGTGTTTCACTGTTGAATTGCATGGCCGCATTCATGAAATCACCGTGTATTTCCGAATAGCGCTTGATTTCACCATAATGGGTCGTCGCAACGGTTATGCACCCCCTTTGATAAAATTCCTCAAGGATGGCAATCGCCAATGCGGCTCCTTCATTCGGTTCCGTTCCGCTCCCGATTTCATCGAACAGCAGCAAGGAGTTATTGGTTATAGCCCCCATGATTTCCGAGATGTTTTTCATATGCGATGAAAACGTGCTCAGTGCATTTTCCATGCTTTGATTATCACCGATATCGACGAATACCTGGTCAAAGACGGCAAGCTCCGTCCCCTCTTTCCCGGCAACATGCAGTCCTGACATGACAGCCAATGTAAGGATGCCGATCGTTTTCAGCACGACAGTTTTCCCCCCGGCATTAGGGCCTGTAATAATCAAGCTGCGATAGTCCTTACCGATTTCAAAATCCAAAGGTACGCTGTCTTGCGGCAATAGTGGATGTTTACAGCCCGTTAATTTAATATACCCGTGATCATTGATTTTCGGTTCGATGGCATCCATGCTTTTACTGAACTTGGCTTTTGCGAAGATCATGTCATATTGACTGATTAACTCGATGTTTATCTTGATTGGTTTCAGCTGTTCGAAAACCGTTCCGGATAATGTGGCCAAAAGCTGATACTCTTCCATCGATTCTTCCGCTTTTAAGCTTGCCAATTCTGCATTCAATTTCGTAACAGAGGCAGGTTCAATGAACACGGTAGCCCCTTTTGCGGATACTTCCACGATCGTTCCGGCCACTTGATTTTTATAGGAGGCTTTGATCGGGATGGTGTAGCGATCATCCTTTTTACTGATGAAAAATTCCTGAATGAACTCTTTATTGGCTCCGCTCTTCAAGAACTTATTCAGCCGTTCCTCTATTTTACCTTCTGTCTTGATGATTTGGTTCCTAATCCGTTTCAGGTCCTTGCTTGCTTCGGAAACGACAGAATTTCCCTTTATGGTGAATTGGATTTCTTCTTCGATGCTCCTGAATTCAGTCATGGAGCGGGCATAGGAATGCAGTGTCGGTGCAAAGAACTCTTTATCGGTCATGAATTTCTTGATATTCCTGCAGCCTCTTAAGAAGTCTGCTATCGCCACTAACTCTGACGGCTCCAAAATCATTCCTTTTTCCAGTTTGTCGATATGGAGGCCAATATGAGAAATGCCTTTTAAGGGAATATGGCTTTCCGCATTCAGTAAGTTCCTTGCCTCCGTGGTCTCGTTCAAACGATTTTTAACGACCTTCAAGGTGCTGCTCGGCTTAAGCTGATCCAATAACGCTTTCCCTAAACCACTTACGCAATGATTTTTAACCATTTCCTTGAGTTGGATATATTGTAATTTTTCATAAGTCATTGTATTCATCTAATGATCCTCCTTGAATGAGTGAGTGATTAAAATTCCCGAATCCAAAAAATGCCCGCAATGGTCCCCCCTACCTTTACAAATGAACAAGCCATTTGAGTAGAAAGCTCCTGCGGGCATCGGCCTTATCCATGGATAAGTGCCTAAAATCGATAACAAATAGGGCAGCTCGAATAGACCTGCGTACACAAAAAAGCATGATAGGACAAATCCCACCATGCTTTTCGCCGTAACACCTGCATGTTACACGATTTATGGAAAAGGAAGCAGTCTTAAGGTAGGTATTCACAATGCAGAATTACACTGTGAAAAAAGGCATACGTAATCCACTGACATATCAGTGATTAAATACCTTATTCAACTAAATTAGTTGATACCTACTCCCGACATAAAACACCACACCTTTTCTTAGATTGGAATTAACATACCATATCAGTAAGAAAGAGTCAATTCGTTTTTTGCCATTTTCCAAATTTTTATTAAAAGATTCAAGAAAACAATGCAGCCAAGCCCATGGTTCTCCCCTTTTCATTGTCTGAATATTTACTTTAAAATCGGGGTATGTTATCCTTATATTGACATAAACTAAAAACAGCCTCATGCGCTAACATGAGGCTGACAACTAGCAAGAGTGGCTGGTCACAACTAACTTAATTAATCGTCAGAAGAAGAACCATTGCCATCTTGGGAGGATGAGTGGTTCTTTTTCCGTTTCTTGGCGAACATAGACAGGATAAGACTGGTTGCTACAGCAACAAATATCTCTTTACCCATATCTGTAATCAAGTTCAATAAGAAATGAATCAAGCGGTCACCTCCTTTCCAATCTATCATTAGATGGAAAAGCAAAGCGTGACCTACCACTCTATCCTCAGTTGTTCCTCTATTTTATCATATTTTTACCTTAATGGTAATTATATGAAAATAAACAAGTCCAGCTAACATTTGACGCCAGGTAAGTCATTAATAAAAGGGGATTATCCATTGGATAATCCCCTTTTCGGTTTAAGCTTCATCACTCATTATGAGAGGGACTGTTTTCCCTTCGTTCACGTTGATCAATCCATGGTCGGTTATTTTCAGAGCCGGGCTGACAGGAAGCGATAAGGTGCTTAATGACATAATGACATTATAATGTTCGTAGCCTAACGATTTAAGTGCATCTGTCAGGTGCTGAACTTGCTTTGATACGATGTCCATCGGCTCTTCGGAAAGAATCCCTCCTACCGGCAGAGGAATCATCGATAGGACCTTGCCATCGTGGACGCAGCAGACACCGCCTTGCTTCCTTATTACTTCGTTAGCGGCAATCATCATATCCTGCTTGTTATGGCCAATCACCAAAAGATTATGGTTATCATGCGAATAGGTTGTTGCGACAGCTCCACGCTTCAATACATCGCCGGTAATCAACCCGTGTGCCCGATTACCGTTTTTCCCGTATCGTTCGAATGTGGCGATTAAACCATAAGGGCTTTCCTCCCAGCTTAATTGACCATTCTTCCCATCTAAATGATCATTGGTTTCAGATGTGAAAGTAGAACCGTTCTGCACGTTTATGATCCGGCACTTGCTGCTTTCAAGCCTATCCGGGATCGTGATGTTAAAATCGTTTTCGGTAAGTTCCGCAAGCTTCACACTTTGATAGAAATGCTCAGGAAATTGTTCTTCCTTCACTTCTTGGACATATGGCCGTGAAGATTCATAAACTAGCTCACCTTTTTTGTATACTTGTTCAATTTCAAATGTTTCCAAATCCGATAGCAGCAGGAAATCTGCTGTTTTTCCAGGTGCAATGGCGCCGCGGTCATACATCCGCATCCGCTGTGCAGGTGTATAGGTGCATGCATAAATGGCTTTTTCCGGAGTCATCCCCATTTGAACGGCTTTCTTTAAAAGGACGTTCAGATGTCCTCTGTTTTGGAAAGAATCGGTCATGACATCATCGGTGACAAAGCAGAAATGTTCATCCACCTGATTTTCCTTCAAGTAATCTATCACTTCTTCAGTCATTGATTTCTCTTGAATCTCAATGAACATCCCGGCAGCGATCCTCGCATCCATCCCTTCCACAGTCTGGTGTGTATGATCTGAATTCACTCCGGCATTTATAATCTTTTGCAAGTCCAAGTCGAGCAGCTTTGGAACGTGACCCTCTATGATCAAATCTGGATAACGGGAACGGATATGGGACAAGATCTTATTCGTTTTGCAATCCGGGTCGGTTATGACCTCATAGTAATTCATGATCTCGCCGAGACATATAATGTCCTCTGTTTGCATCAATTCGTCAATATCATCTATTTCGATCGAACCGCCTGTTGTTTCCATCGATGTGGCTGGAACGGAACTCGGGATGGCATAAAACATATCCGCTACGCAATCTTGACTTGCTTTGATCATTTCCTTCACACCGGAAATGCCGAAAACATTGGCCATTTCATGCGGTTCCGGCACGATCGTCGTCACACCGTTTTTGATTAACCCGTAGGAAAAAGTCGCAGGCGTCACCATCGTACTTTCAATGTGGAGATGGATATCGATCAGACCTGGAACCATATACTTCCCCTGTCCATCGACGATTGTATCCGGCTCGAAGGCATCCAATTCACGTTCTCCAATATAATAGAACTTTCCATCCTTGATGGCTGCATTCCCTTTAATGAATCTTTTAAAATAGCTGTTAAACACGTTGATATCCCTTACAAGCATATCCATTCGCATAACTTACCCTCCTAAGCTAGTCAACAAGCACCATCTGGTTTCTCGGAATTTCAAGGATGATTTCCTGACCCGTCCGATAGGATTCCGCCATTTCCTTGTTCACAGTGAAATCCCCTATTGGAGTTTCAACGACATATTGATAGCTTCTTCCAAGATACGTACTTACCTTGACTCGGCCAGGTAAACTATTTTCCTGAACAGCTCCCGTGTTATCTTTTTCCCGGATCAACAGATCGTCAGGCCTGATGGCGCCTATTTTTCCCGTTGAATTGCTCATCTGCGGATCCTTGTGCAGCACATATGAGTATCCAGATTTGTTCAGTTCGATTTTACCGTCATGATCTGTCCGCTTATCGAAGTCAATGAAGTTCTTGAAGCCGATGAAGTCCGCGACAAATTTGGTTTCAGGATATTTGTAAATGGTCGCAGGGTCACTTAGCTGTTCGATGATCCCTTTGTTCATGATCGCCACCTGGTCGGATATCGAAAAGCATTCTTCCTGGTCATGGGAAACATATACCGTTGTAATCCCCAGCTCTTGTTGGATACGGCGAATCTCGACTCTCATATTCACCCTTAAGTTGGCATCAAGATTACTCAATGGCTCGTCAAATAAGAGGATGTCCGGCTCAATCACCAGCGCCCTGGCAATCGCTACCCGCTGCTTTTGCCCTCCGGAAAGCTCTTGGGGATATCGTTTTTCAAAACCTTTCAAATTAACGATTTCGAGCACATTCATTACTTTTTTTTCGATTTCACTTTTAGCATTCTTTCTCAGACGGAGACCGAATGCAATATTATCGAATATCGACAAATGCGGAAATAATGCATAGTTTTGGAACACAAAGCCAAAGTTCCGCTTATTGACGGGCACTTTCGTATAGTCCTTTTCCTTGAATAAAAACTTCCCTTCATTCGCCTGTAAAAACCCGGCAATTAAACGCAGGGTCGTCGTTTTCCCACAGCCGCTCGGGCCAAGAAGGGATACCAGTTTCCCTTTTTCAATCTCTAGATTGAAATCTTTTAATATATTCTGTTTGTTATATGCTACAGATATATCCTGTAAAGTGAATAAAGCCACCCATCATTACCTCCTTTATCGTTTTGTGAAATAAGACAATCCCATGAGCCGTTCTACTATAAACATGAAGAAAGCCGTTATGAACATGAGCAATACGGAAATGGCCGAAATGGTGGGATCGAAGTAGTTCTCCACATACGTCAGCATCTGAATCGGAAACGTACTTACCCCAGGGCCTGTCATATAAACTGAAATGTCTACATTATTGAAGGATTCCAAGAAGGCGATCATGACTGCCGCCAGAATTCCTGATTTTATATTCGGGAGGACGACTGTAAAGAATGTGCCCAATTTACTCGCTCCGAGACTCTCGGCCGCTTCTTCAATGGAAAAGTCAAAGTTTGATAAGCTTGAAGAAATCACACGGATGATGAAAGGCAGCATGATAACAGTATGTCCCACAAACAGGGCCGCATATATCGGAAGCTGATAAGTCCCCACAATGTAACGTAAAAACGCAAAGCCCAGCACTATTCCCGGTATTAATATTGGCGAAACGAAAAAGGCATTTATCACGCTTTTCCCTTTGAAATCAAACCGGCTTAATGCATAGGCAGCCGGCACTCCCAGTAACAGTGCCAAGAGGTTGCCACCCAGTGAAACAAGGATGGAAGTTTTAAAAGCGACCAAAAACATGTCCACATTAAAAATATTTTCGTACCATCTTAAAGAAAACTCTTCTGGCGGGAACTTCAAAATATTTCCGCCTTCAAATGACGTAACGGATATGATAAGCAAAGGCCCTAGTAAAAAAAGGAACACCAGGAGTGTAAACAGGGCCAATCCTCGATTTTTTTCCTGCATACACCTCTACCCCTTTGGATTTAATTTTTTTGCCAAACCATTCATGATCGATATGATCAGAACTGTCACGGCAATCATTATCGTAGCGACTATCGATGCCACTTGCCATTCGTTCAATGTAATCGCGTTTTGATAAAGAAAGGTCGAAATGACCCGCTGTTTCCCGCCTAATAAAGCAGGCGTAGTATAAGCCGTGAAGCTTCCTACGAAAACAAGGATGCTGCCAATGACCAAACCTGGAACCGAAAGCGGAATGATCACTTTTGAGAATACGGCCAACCTTGATGCTCCAAGGCTTTCCGCCGCTTTTAATAAGTCAGTCTCGATGTTCTCCATCACACCCACCAGCGTCACGATGATCAATGGCAGGAATAAATGGACCAATCCGATGATGATGGCAGTGGGCGTGTACAATATATCAAGCGGCTTATCAATCAAGCCCATGCCCATAAGCAATTTATTCACCACACCGTTTTTACCGATGATCACCATCCAACTGAATGAGCGGACAACAGGGCTTGTTAATAGCGGGAAGATCGTCAGCAAAAGCATGATGGCTTTTTTTCGTTGTTTCAGTTTTGAAATATAATAAGCTGCTGGAAATCCCAATAGAATGCAAATGATTGTCGTGAACAGACTCACCCTAAGTGTCGTCAGCAGAATTTCAATAAAGTATCGGTCTTGGAAAAAGTCGAGATATCCTTGTATGGAAAAACCGCTGCCTTCATGAAAAAAGGTCGTGCCAATCGTCATTAGGATCGGAATGATCATGAAAATCGTTAAAAATAGAACGCCTGGTAACAGCAACAGGTATAGATAGCGTTTCTTCACCTCGGAACCCCCTGTTCGTATTATTTATGAATTGATTATGCGAATGAACAGGTCGAAAAACGCTTCCGCATCGACGTCCAGACAAACTTGCGCATTCGGCTGCTTCATCAGCCTATTTTGAAAGTCGCAAACCATCTGTCCGTCACAAAGCTCGCTTTTTGTTTCAACATCCACATAATATTCTTCTCTGGTGACAAGATCTTCTTGCAAAGCAATGGCTACAGCTAATGGATCATGCATCGCACATGCCCATATGCCGTTACGTTCAAAATACCTTTTCCGATAATCTGATGTGCTTTGCCTTATATAGTCAGCAAGTTCATGGTTTTGAATCAATTGGATATGCTCTTCACCCAATAAAACCTTTCTCGTGACATCAAGACCAACTTGCGTGATCGATGCGAATCCCGCCTGTAATACGATTTTGGCTGCTTCAGGATCGACATACGTGTTATATTCAGAGGTTGGCGTGACATTGCCAACCCCTTTGACAACTCCGCCCATGAAAATGACTTCTTTAACGAGCTTGGTGATTTGCGGACATTTTTTCACCGCCAATGCCAAATTCGTAAGAGGTCCCGTCATGACAAGCGTCACTTCACCAGGAAAATTCAAAATGGAATTGATGATGAAATCAGAAGCAAATCCATCATCAGGCCGCTTTTTGACTGGCACATCCTTCAAGGCTCCGCCAATCCCGTCTTCGCCATGGATCCGGTGTTCAAAAAAGGGGCTCCTGATAATTGGGCTATCTGCCCCCTTTATGACTGTAATGTCCTGTTCATTCAATAAATCCAATATTTTGCATGTATTCAATGTGGCCGTATCAAGTGATACATTCCCGTTCACTGTCGTGACCGCCAATATGTCGAATTGACGGCTTTTAACAGCAAGAATGATCCCGATTGCATCATCTATTCCAGTATCCACATCAAGAATCATTTTTTTCTTCATCAAGCACACCTCGTTTCTTTCTTAGTGTGTAAGCTCACGATTCCAACGATCGATCCATTGTTTCGAGTTTTCATTAACAAACTTCATGTCCAATACACGCAGGCTGTCAATGACGTCAGCTCCATAGGTTAAGCCTTTCGCTTCCGTTTTAGAGAGCTCGACTTCCGTATTGACAGGAGAATCCACTTTCGCTTTCGCTGATTTTCCCTGAACTTCCTTGCTTAAGATGTAATTCATGAATTCGCCGGCCAATTCTTTTTGATCGCTGGCTTTAACAATATTCACCGTATTCATCACTGCGTAGCCGCCTTCTTCAGGGGAAATGAACTTAGCATTGGGAACGGCTTCTTGTAAATCGCCAAAATACATTTCCATGATCGGGCCTGCAGCGATTTCCCCTTGCGAGAACATGTTGACGAACTCTGATGTTTGCCCATATTCCTTTACCGCATTCGGCATGATCTTTTTCATTTGATCGAAGGCTTTATCTTCATTGAACTCTTTACTTCCGCTAACTTTTGAAGCGGCATCCAAAAACATCGGTCCAGTTGTCGAAGTGATGGATGGGATCGTGATCTTCCCTGCCATATCCTTGCTCCAAAGATCTTTCCAAGAGGTGATCGGTTTACTCAATTCATCGGGATTATAGGCAATCCCAAATTGTGCAATCGTATAGGCTGGTCCATACTCAGCACCATTCGGCGCTTTTGCTTTGTCGTATATATGATCAATATTCGGAATTTTGCTATGGTCAACTTTCTCAAATAACCCTTCATCGATGCCCTGCTGTGCATAGTAGTCGGATAAATAGATAACATCCACATCGCTATTCGCTTGGCGTACTTTGTTCAATCGATCTGCATTATTTCCTGAATCAACGACAATCTCGACATTATGCTTCTTTTCAAATGGCTCATAGACTTCAGGACGGAAGAAATCATCGGCGAATCCCCAAGTGGAAACGACTAATTTCGCTGGTTTTTCCTTTCCATTGTCCTTTGAAGAGCATGCAGCTAAAACTAATGTGAACAGTGATAACATCATCAATATTTTTTTCATCATCCAAACCTCCAATTTTATATTGTTTAAACTTTCCTTTTTACTTATATAAATGTAAAAAAAGACAATCTTAAATAGAATTGAAATTCTACCCAAGATTGTCTTTTCTTTGTAAACAAAGATAAAACTTATCATTTGGTTCTCTAGCGGCGTTCCCTCCAGATAAATCCGAAGGGAAATCCATTTATATGATTATATAATTTTTTCCTTCAATACAATATTGGTGAATGCCAGCTGTGTCGCTGAGTCATAATCCCTCAGGACAGCTTCGATATCCCAATTCGTTTGCGTTTCCAGCTTTTGTTTCAGTTTCTTTTTATAAAGCAGGGACATATGGAAGTCAACCTCCTGCTTCAGGCTGGGAACTTCCCCTTCTAAAGCTTCAGAGCGCGGGGCACGTCGATGTTTGGCCTGAAATGTAATCACATTCTGCTCAACAGTAACCTTCAGCAGCGTCGTACCAAAGCCGAACAATTCCTTCGATACCTCATTATACATATGAGAAAGCAATTTCTTCGTTTCGTTAGCGTTTATCGGTAAGATGACTATCACCTGCCAAACTATCGTTTGAGGTAATTATATATACTTTTTCTTAATTGCACAAGATAATATTCGGATTTTGGATAAAAAAAATGTTTTTTCTTATTAAATAGTACGTTTACTCACCAATACACGAATTATAAAAATAAGCAATAAAGATTTCAATATATTCATATAACTTTTTATCCAATCCAGCACCTTCTATTAATGAAAACTTTTTCAGAGAAATAAGCACAAGATTGAAAACAGTTGATATAACCTTGCATCGCATTGAAAACGCTCTCAAAGGGATTTAATATAGCTAGTATAGAGCGATAAAAAATAAAGAGTATCAAAGGCTCGTTAAATGAGGGAGGAATCATTATGAAGAAAGCTTTCGAGAAAGCGCAGCAATTCGGTAAATCTTTTATGCTCCCGATTGCCGTTTTGCCAGCGGCCGGTTTATTGCTGGGAATTGGCGGTGCTCTTTCTAATCCAAATACAGTTGAAGCCTATCCATTTTTAGACTTTGCTTGGCTGCAGGCCATTTTCACGATAATGAGTTCTGCAGGAAGCATCGTATTCGGCAACTTGCCGGTTATTTTTGCCGTAGGTGTTGCAGTAGGGTTGGCACGTTCGGATAAAGGTACCGCTGCACTGGCTGCCATGATTGGCTATTTTGTCATGAACAGTTCAATTAATGCACTGCTTCAAATAAACGGGGAACTTGCCAAAGACAATTTGGCAGGTGCCGGACAAGGAATGGCGGTCGGGATCCAGACACTGGAGACCGGTGTGTTCGGCGGTATCGTAGTAGGGATCGTTGCCGCACTTTTGCACAATAAATATAATAAAATTCAGCTTCCGCAAGTGTTAGGGTTTTTCGGGGGTTCCCGTTTCATTCCCATCATCGTTTCCTTCGCGTCCATCTTGGTTGGAGCCGTGCTTTTTATCGTATGGCCTTATTTCCAACTTTTCATAAACCAATTAGGTGCGCTGGTAACGAGCACAGGTACGATCGGGACTTTCTTTTACGGATTCATATTACGGATGCTCGGGCCGTTAGGGCTGCACCATATCTTCTACCTTCCCTTCTGGCAAACAGCTTTAGGCGGAACGATGGAGATTAAAGGGCAGCTTGTCAGCGGGACCCAGAATATCTTCTTTGCGCAATTGGCCGACCCAACTACCGTCAAATATTATGAGGGTGTTTCCCGGTTCATGTCGGGACGGTTCATCACGATGATGTTTGGTCTGCCTGGCGCGGCATTGGCCATTTACCATTGCGCTAAACCTAAAAATAAGAAAGTCGTGGCCGGTTTGCTGCTTTCAGCTGCCTTGACCTCTTTCTTAACAGGCATCACCGAACCGCTTGAATTCAGTTTCTTATTTGTCGCACCGATCCTTTATGTTTTTCATGCCTTGTTTGACGGACTTGCCTTCATGATGGCAGATATATTCAATATAACGATCGGTCAAACCTTCTCTGGAGGATTTATTGATTTTACCTTATTCGGGATACTCCAGGGCATCAGTAAAACAAACTGGATTTATGTACTTCTCGTCGGCATTCCGTGGTTTTTCCTATACTACTTCACTTTTAAATTCTTGATCAGGAAGAAGAATTTGAAAGTGGTTGGCCGTGAAGATGATGAGCAGGCCGCTGTTACACAAGTAACGGCATCAGAGAGAACCCAGACCATCGTTAATGGATTGGGCGGACAGGAAAATATCGAGATCGTCGATTGCTGTGCAACCCGTCTCCGTGTCACGGTAAAGGATGAAACATTGGTGAAAGAAGACGTCATAAAACAAACCGGTTCAAAAGGTGTCGTAAAAAAAGGAAACGGCATTCAAATAGTTTACGGTCCCCAAGTGACGATCATCAAAAATGAAGTGGAAGAATTCTTGGGACATTGAGAATATAGACAACGATAAGGATGTGTTAAACATGCAACAGGTGCTGGATAAAATTCACAAGGGCTTAATTGTATCATGTCAAGCATTGGAGAATGAGCCGCTGCACAGCTCTTTTATTATGGGACGCATGGCCATTGCTGCCAAAGAAGGCGGTGCGAAGTGCATTCGCGCAAACTCTGTAGCTGACATAATGGAAATCAAGAAAAATGTGGACCTTCCAGTCATAGGGATCATTAAACAGGTGTATGGACAAAACGATGTCTATATCACTCCCACCATGGCCGAAATTGATGCATTGATGGGAACCAAATCTGAAATCATTGCGACGGATGCTACATCCCGTGTAAGGCCGGACGGTAAAACGCTAAAGCAGTTTTATGGTGAAATAAGAGCAAAATATCCGGACGTCCTGCTAATGGCGGATGTATCCACCATTGAGGAAGCCAAATACGCTGACGATTTAGGATTCGATATTGTGGCGCCCACTTTATACGGCTATACGAACGAAACTCTCGGCGAGAAAATATATCAGGATGACTATGCTGTGCTCAAAGAGATTGTAAAAGCAGTGAACAAAGCGAAAGTGATCGCTGAAGGAAATGTCATCACACCAGAAATCGCCCGCTCTGTTTTGGATATGAACGTCCATGCAGTAGTGGTGGGCGGTGCCATTACCAGGCCGCAGCAAATCACCAAAAGATTCGTGGACGCCATCCAAGAATAGAAAATGGCACATGGTAAAGAAAAGACCCAGACTGGCAGCAGTTTGGGTCTTTTTTTCGATTCAAATTGCTGCAAACGTTCCTCCGGTTATTGACGTCCCTACTGGATACATTAAACTATAAATACAGATAAGAAATCCGAAATGGGTGATCAAATGGAATACCTAGCAGAAAACCTCATATATGGCATAGAATGCAGCATGGACAAGTTCACCAAAACAGAGGAAGAATTGGCCCATTATATTCTGCAGCGCCCTGAAGAAGTAAGTCAGTTAACGATCAGCCAAATAGCTAAAAAGCTCCATATTTCACCTGCAACCATTACGCGTTTCTGCCAGAAATTAGCCTTTTCTGGGTTTAATGAGTTCAGGCATGAGTTAAAAAGGTTCGTCGATCTCCGAAATACGCCGAAAAACATGAAGAACATCAAGCAGGTGGATTATTTCGCTAAACTGTATCAAGATCACTTAGGTATCATTGATAATACCTTTCATATAACGACATATGACAATATCCAAAAAGCTGTCTCTTTCCTTACAAAGGCAAATAAGATTCATGTATATGGAATAGGGAGTTCTGGTATAGCGGCCCAGGAGTTCAAGTCTAAGTTCTTTCGTATCGGCTTAACTGTCGAAGCCATTACAGACCCCCATCAGTCCATGATGGATGCAGCTTTAAGTAACGAGAATAGTGTTGTCATCGGCATTTCCATTTCCGGAACGACGAAAGAAGTGATTTCTGCAGTTAAAATCGCAAAGAAGCAAGGCGCATGCATCTTGGTCTTTACTGGAGATAAGAATTCCGAGCTCTCCCAGCTTGGCGATCTAACACTATTGGTCACAAGCAAAAACAGCATGCATATGGGACAAAACATCTCTCCATTGCTTCCGCTCCTATTGCTTTTTGATTTATTATATACAGAGTTGGTAGCAAAAGATTATAAAAACCGGATAAGCATCAGGGAAAAGACTTTAAAGGTATTAACCGAGACCGACTGACTTTTGGCATCTAAAAGTTATCAGTTTGCTTGTTTAGCTGAACCTGAGCGATAGTCCTTTTCGTTATTCTTCATAAAAAAACTGCATCTCCAATTGGGGTGCAGTTCACTTTTATTCCTTTTAAACTAAATTCCTTATTACTGGCATGGAACGTTCTTGAAGGCTCTCGGAAAGAAGACTATACGCCACTACTTTATTCTTGTACTGTTTGACTACGTCCACATGGTCGTTGTACATATACACATATAATCTAACATCGTTTTTTCCTCTTTTTACATCAATTATAATGGGAGTCCCACTGTTCTCTGGATGCAAAAACAATTTCTCGTTCCCGGGAAATATATGATTTTTTTTCAAAAACTTAGCTTCGTTAAAGTAATTAAGCACTTGAATTTTATCTTCACCTTCCAAGCGCTTTCCATCAAAGGTCACGATTGCATCCGCGTCACTAATTTCAGAATGTATTTTAAATTTACTCATAATCCAATTCACGGCATCGGTTGGAAGACAGGTAACTAATAATTTAAGCAAACTTAAGATAATTGTCAAAATCAATACAGGCCATGTCATATTTGATCATCTCCGCTACACTATTATTTAATGATTCATCTATATATTTTTCATCCATAATTATGTCGAAAGGATTGTTCACTCAGCTTACAAAGGTGATTGTTTCAAGGCATCTATCAGATTCTTTTTGTTCATATTTCCGTAACATTTGTGAACAAATTCACATTTTTTCACAAGCAAATAGAGTATGTCTTACGAATCAAGGCAATATTTCTATGCATTTTGATATACTATTATAATAATCATTCACGCTTTCTTAGGCTGATTTTATTACGAAGTAGATGATACCCACAGTTAATACTAGCGCAAGACCAATATAAATATAACTAAGGTTCAACAAATTCCCTCTCGTTGCTGCAGAATAATTACTATCACTCTTCCCCGTTAATGAAAGGGTGCCAACCAGAGCAACTAAACTAATGGCCACTACTAATATTACACTTATCGTCATGATTCAACGCCTCCAAATATTATTATCCATTACCTTGATCCATTTACAATCATTCCGATTCCCATCGTAGATCGCGCTTCATGTTTAATGAGTAGATATATTAGAAAAAGCCCACTTCTCTATAATAAAAGAACAACCAATTTTTGGACCATCCAATTAAGTGAAATTTCCACCATCCACTTGCTGAATTCTTTCGTAATATACATAGAAAAGTGCAAAGTGCTACTGAAGAAATGGCTAAGATACCGCGGATTGCAGGAACTCATGCCTAACTTGTATCCACAAAAAAGACCTTCAACCCCTCGGGTATGGTTACAATTTTTAGATGTTGATTTCCACTTCAGGCACTCGCTTTCCGCGGGCGGTCCGGGAGCCTCCTCGGCGCTCGCCTGCGGGGTCTCCCTTCGACGCGCTTTTCCCGCAGGAGTCTCGTACCTTACGTTCCAATCAACTTTGTTTTAACATTTAGATGAAACCTTCTTTGTGAAAACAGGAATGTGCCATGATGCACCTTTCATGCTGTAGATAAACTCGATAATAATGGCGTTGCCTACCGTTTTTTATGGCTTGTACAAAGTAGATGTTGATTTCCACTCCAGGCACTCGCTTTCCGCGGGCGGTCCGGGAGCCTCCTCGGCGCTCGCCTGCGGGGTCTCCCTTCGACGCGCTTTTCCCGCAGGAGTCTCGTACCTTACGTTCCAATCAACTTTGTTTTAAAATCATGGTTCGAAATGGTCTCATCCTGAACCATGATTTTAAAGAAGACCTGATTATCCTTCATGTTTTTTTATTTTTTATATGGATGGAACCCTCATTAGGTTGAAGAAATTTGCGACACTCCTGCCGAATTACTGGCTAGCCGAGACCCCACAGACGCTTGAGTCGAGGAGGCTTGGCAGACAGTCGGCGGAAAGGGAGCGGATTTCTGAAATCAACACTTTTTAATAAAAAAAACTGCAGGCAAACTGAGTTTTCATCAAGTTTGTCTACAGTCTGGAATCATCATGACTCTTTCTCGTGAATATCAAAGCGTATGATTATAAACTTTTTACCGCCTCTGCAAACCTTTTGATGCCTTCGTGAATGGAAGCCTCATTTTCCCTTGCAAAAGTAAATCGTACGTATCCCTCATCTGTACCTAGCGTTGAACCCGGAACATATATGACTCCCCTTTTGATGGATTCCTCCAGTAACTTTATTTCGTTCAATGCCACTTTCAGCTTACACCACAAATGAATTCCGCCATTTGGCAAATAATATTCAACTTTTTTTGACAGGAATTGTTGAAGACTCGAAACCATTGCATCCCTTCTATTTTCCAGATGCCCCCTTAAGCCGGCAATATGGGCAGGAAAATACTCTGAATCCAAAAAATCGTTTGCTATCCATTGAGTGTATGAGCCATGACCGAAGTCAACCTGCTGCTTAGCATCAGATAGTCTATCTATGACTGGTTTCGGTCCAATGATCCACCCAATTCTTAAACCGGAAGCAACAATTTTTGACAAAGAGCTTATATATAAAACATTTCCGTTGTTGTCCATCGATTTAAGAGTGGAAATTTCTTCACCGGCAAAGGAAGTTAAACTATAAGGATCGTCCTCTATGACCGGTATTCCATATTGGGATGAAAGTTCAAGAATCCTTTTACGACGGTTGATATGAAGGACAGTTCCTGTAGGATTTTGAAATATAGGGTTCAAAAAAATCATCCTGATCCGATGTTTTTTATGGAGTTCCAGTAAATCCTCTGGGTTGATGCCATCTTTATCAACTGGTAAAGGAAAAATTCTTAGGCCAGCGGATTGAAAGATGGGAAGGTTGTAACTATATGAAGGATCTTCCAATACGACTGCATCACCTGGCTTTAACAAGCATTGGACCACCAGATGCAGGGCTTGCTGTGCACCAGAAGTAATGAGTATGGAAGATGGATCCGTGTCAATTCTCCTATACTGTTTCACATGATTGGTTATCGTTTCCCTTAAAATTGCATTGCCTTGAGGGTGATCATAACCCAAGCTACCAATGAAGGACCTATTGGAAATGATTTCACGTAAGGGTTGGACTGGAAATAAGTCCTCTGAAAGCTCCCCGCTAGCTAAGTTAATAAGGTTATGCCCTTCCGCCTCTCTACGTATTCTTTGGGTTACTGGCATATTGGGCAAAAAAGAACCCGCTTCGATATATCTATTCCAGCTGGGTATGCGCTTTCGTGTAATTCCCCAGATATCCTTGCTGATCATCGTTCCGCTACCTTTTATTCGTTCAACCAGTCCATTTGCTTCCAATTCATCATATGCCGCAACAACTGTGCTTCTGTTAACTCCCAGTTCACTTGCCAAGAAGCGTTCAGACGGTAGCGGCTTATCCAATAAAAATGTTCCATCAGCAATTCCACTCTCGATGTAAGCCGCTATTTGTTTATATAAAGGCTTCTTGGATTTTCTGTCAGTTTTCCATTCCATAAGCTACATCCTTTAAATTGTTTAGTTAAAAGCATACTAAATTATTAACTTTATATACTTATTCATTCCCAAAAGCAGTAAAACCTCTTATTTCAGTATAATCTTCAGCAGAGATTATTGCACTCTGCCGTACTACAAAATAAAAACGAAAGCCTCCATTTCTTAAATGAAATGGAGGCTTTCGTTTCATCTTCTTCAACTATGCAGACTCCCCTTTAGCCAAGGGCGATTCAGATAGTGTCCGATCGGGATTTGGATCAGGCTCGTTTTCCTTTGCGGTCCGTCTATCTTATAAAGTTCATCACACATATTCACATCAAAGCCGAGCAGCGGGTGCCCGTTCATTCCGAGGGCTGATGACGCTAGCAGTAGCTTCTGAACGAGCATCCCCGCCTCCATTTGCTGGATGCGGTATCCTCTATATCCAAGTTGCGTTTTGGATTGGTCCCGCTCACCAACTACATGTATGCAGATCGGCACTTGCTGAAAATTCATGATATCGAGGGACATTCCGTATTGCAATAGGAGCCGATGATCTCCTGGTTGTATCTGTCGTAATGAATGGGTCGTGCTGTCATAATGGTATGCACCATCTTGTATGTCTTCCACATTATATAAACAAGCATAGAGGGAAACGCGATTTTCGTTGTTCTCGTTTGTTCCATCCAAGTCATTTCGATAGGAGAACGAAGCGGTTGCCTCCTGCAGGAGAGCGGCCAGCTGCGATTGACTGACTTTCCCGAGTACAAAGTCCATTTCAGGTGAAAATCGCTTCCGGCAAACTGATGCCAAGTCATAGGACAACCGCTTCACGATAGGAAGGGCTACAATTTTCCCTTCGAATTCCGTCCCATTCTTTGGATTGACCCGCCGGAATGATTGAGTGGATGCCATCATGGATGCTTCATTCATTTTGGTTAGCATCGGAAATTCCCTGATCCTCTGCGACCGAACATAGTGTTCAGGCTGGATATCCGTCAATTCCAGCAATAATTCCGTCGAGGTGACATTTCTGTCCATACTCCTTTCTTCTCTAAATCTAAAAGAAGGTTCTGCCGATAAGGGGATCACCGCATACGTGCTCTCTTCCTCTTCCGAAAGCCCAAGCAGATGATTGATGGCCCGATCAAGAAATTGGAAGCACACCCCGGCGGCGATTCCAAACCGTTTCGCCACTTCGAGCAACTGTCCAAGAAGCACGCCCGCATCCAGACCTTGCAGACGGTATGAAAAGTTATTATATTTGTAGAAGTTTTTCCAAAACATCGTCGATACGAAAACCGTGCCAAAGGATGCTGACATATCAAAGGATTCACCAAGAGCCTTTGTTAAATAGGAATCAAAATTCCCTTCCCGCAGCAAAACCAACCGGTGGTGTGCTGCATCATAATGGTATACGCCAGCAGGTAATCCCTCCATCTTCAAGTATACGTACAATTCACTTGGATACAAAGCTCCCCCTGATGGCGGAAAACGCCGGAATGACTGCATGAGGTCCTCAGATTCCGAAGATCTCGGGACCTGGCTGACTTGGGTCAGGCCATATGCGTACCAGAGGAAATGACCGATTCCTTCAAGGTCCTGCCGTGAAGGCCCGCTTCCCCCCTCGAGCGTCAGCGGTACCTCCAGTGAGAGTGGAAAAACAGGCAAGTCACGGTAAAGCTTATACGTTAGCGGTGCATCTTCCCAATCCACTTCCCAATCCGGCGGACTTGCCTTTTCGATATCAAAATGCAAATTTTGCAAAAATGCCTCTAGACTCATCCTCCAACCTCCTAAGTCACCGCTTATGGAAATGGATGCGGATGCGGATTGAGCTGTTCGAATTCAAGCGGCTGTTTTGCATATCCAAGTTCCATCGGAACCCTCAGTATTCTCTCAAGCCCCGTTATGCGGGTAAGATGATGGCCGAATGTCATCGGCAGCATCCCCGGGATCATCACTTTCACGCAATTTAGTCCATTTCGTGCAATTTCCGGTGTCGTTTGATTCACCACAATCACCTCGAGTTTCAAGCGGCGAAACTCCTGAAGGATTTCCTGCAAATCTTCCGTCAAGTCCGGATGATTGACCTTTTCCCCGTATTCTTCAGCGAAAGTTCGCATCGAGCGGTCATCATCCAGCAGAAACTGCAATCGCTCTTCGGCTTGCGGTAAACCGTACAGCATGCCATGATCATCCATTTTCCGTACCAGTGAGGAATCATGCAGCATTTTCTCAACCTCATCCTGATTCTCTTCCAATTTATCGTCAAGGGTCAGCATCATGCCAGCCAGCTCGAAGACCGCGCTTTTCACCGCCCGGACCGGATCCAGATGGGCCCCTGCCGCACAAATAATATTCAACCCTTTTTGTTTCCTGTTTTTTGCCAGCGCCCATACGCTCGGTATACCATGTTCCATCGTTGAGTTAAATAAATGGATATCATATCCCGCTGCCGCCCTTGCCCTGTCAATCATCAGCTCCAGTTCTTTGTCTTTTGCTGAATAAGGATCAAGCCGTGTGAGGGGCAGCTGCGCATACCAGGTCAGCAGGAACGAATCACGTTCGACCACTTCCATGATGCCGTAGAAAATGGCCTCCTCCAAACTTCCCCCTAGAGCACATCCATTGGAAGTTTCATAGACAAATCCATGACCGCAGCCCAAGCTGTAATAGGAAAGCAATTCCGGGACCAAGATTGGCCGCTCTTGCAAAAATGAGTGGCCCCACACCCAATCTATCGAGCGGTCAGGATTAAACGGTTGAAACGGGAAATCCCTCTGTGCATAATTTTCCTTCGAATGTACCCCTATCCTGATGGGATCTAGCGCAAAATCTTTCAGGTTGTTGTAGCTGTCATGAATGACTGTCCGTTTGCCGCGGGGCTCCATTCCGCAATACCTTTCCAGTCCCTCCAATATGGCAGTCATCTCACTGACCTCATATGATAGAGTCCGGCCCGCCGATCCCTCATCTCCTATGAACAAAGGCAAATTAACACTTACATCGGCAAATGGCGGTACAAGGTCTATCATTTTATTATTCAAGAATCCTGTTCGGTGGTCCAAGTAATCCTTGGCCAGAACTTCATTCAGCTCCTCCATCGAACGGGTACGGTAACTTTCGGGACTGATTTTTGGACTTGGCTTCAACGAAATCCTTGCACGCTCCTTCGAGTCATCAGGTAATGTTGAGCAAACCTGACACAATGGGTCAGGTAAAAAAGAGTGCCACGAACCATTCAGCGTTTTCAGGCTGATTAATGATACATGCCCTTCCGACCGGGCGTGTTCTCCTTTCATCACCTTCCTTACCTCTGCACAAATCAAGTGGGCCATCTGTAAAAGGCCTGTGCGGGATGCCGCCGGATCACGCTCTATCCCCCCATTTTCCTGCAGCTGTTGGCGGATTCCCCACATTTCCTTTCGATCACGCCCAGCCATGAGATACCTTTGGTCCGCGCACTGTGAGCAGCCAGGAACACCCGGGCGCACCAGCGGACCTATCACTCCCTCTCCAAATGATACAAACCCCCGCAGCCATGGAATGCCCGCTTTCCCTATCACCTCTTCCGCCTTTACATGGTCAGCGGGATTCCAAGCGTCTTGCAGCAGAAGGACCATTGCCGTCGTTTGCGGGATTCCTGCCTCGAAATCGGTATGGCGATTTACCTGATATTGGCCGGACAGGTCCCCATGAACATGGTCGGCCAACACTCCTTCCCCGACAACCAATACGTCAGTTTTCACCCTGATTCCTCCTCTCGCAAAAACACCCCAAACACACCTGCAATTTCTTCCTTCAAGAAAGGTTCCAGATCTATTTCGAAAACGTGGATTCGCTTACTGTTCTTCTTCAAGACTTGAATGGCGGACTGTACCAATTCGAGATTCCCTTTCACCCCGCATGAAGGAATCACAAGATCGACCTTTTCTTCTTCAAGAACAGGCGATGCCACTAAACCTGGAGCTGTTAAGCAAACGGTCTGGTTTTGGACTTTCATGACGGCCTTTTGCAATGCGTTCCGTAATGCGATCGTAACATTCAAACCGACAGCGCCGGACCAGCCATCGCTCGTTCCTGCCCAAACTACCGGGAAGCCTGACACTCCCTCACCCAAGGCGATGATCGGATCTCCCTGCAGCCGGGTCAACGCTTGTAGATAATACCTGCAGCGCTCATCTTCCACTTGAGCCAATTGCACTGTCACAAGTTTCTCTTGGTTGAACCGCTTATTTAAAAACTCTGTATCCAAACTGCTTTGCAGTCCACGGCAAACACATTCAGCAAATGTTTCCCCTGCTCCGACACCGATCGATTCCTTTATTTCGTCTGCTCCCCGAATCGGAGGAAGAGTCGCAACAAGTTGGCTGAGTGTTCTGGATACATATGCTTCAACTCCTGCAAGACCGCATTCCCTCCTCGCTTCCTCATGCGTCAAATCTGAACGGATGATTTCGGGCAGGAGTTCTGCCGGACCGGACGACAGCGGATCAACAGCCTGAACGCGGCATTGAGCCAGCGGCAGCTGTTTTAAATCCCCCTCATCCCAACGATGAAAGATACCGGATTCCGAGGATGTCAACCGGCTGAAATACATAAATACCTTCCCCGGTTCAACCGGGTCCAAATTCTGTTCAAGCCGCCGTTCAAAATCTTCAATCCATGCAGCAGTCCCTTTTCCCGTCACCCCCGGGTGGGGAATGAACGGATGCCACTTTCCCTCCAATGTATCCATATCCAACAGATAAAATTGATTGGCTTGTTCTGCTGCCGTAACTCCTGTAGCGTCTTTAAACCATTCGAATACCATTATATTGGCTAACATCGCTCCAGCTGTAGCGGAAAAAGAAGATGATGTCTGATTCTTTTCCAGTTCAGCTTGATGTAAACGATGCCAGGCTGACTCCCAACAACCATTTGAATCTGGATGGACAAGCGGACCAGCCATGCCTACTTGATTGATGATCATTGCAGGAAACAGGGTCTTTTCCTCTTGCCTGCAAACCGAATGAAGTTCTCTTAATTCCTCTATATCACCCTCCTGTGACACATATAATATCGAGTCAAAGGGCTGCACGATCTCCCGCCATTCAATCTCTGTTCCCTTTTCAAGCACGACCTCCTCTATCACAACCTCGTCGTCCGTCTTACGTGCATGTGCCACGATTTCATTCAATCTCTTTCTATTGGTCGGTACCGTGTCCGTAATGAAGATATGGAATGTGGACAATCCGGATTCAATCAGTGAGGACACCAATGAAAGGAACAATGGACCAGAGCCTATAGCCAACGCCTTTTTCTTTCGATAAGTTTCAAAACGGTAAGCCCCGGAATCGCCGCAACTTTCCAGGAACTCGATTTGCGAAGCATACCTTTCAAGAACTTGTTCCCTTAATTGATGGGGACTGTCCTGACTTACATCCCGAACAAACCCATTACCGTACAAAACCTCGGCAATTTCCATCACCCGGTTCCGGTATGGGCCAGGCAATCCATCCGTCAACTCGCTTAATGTATGGTTCCCATTGAACATCGGTAATAACTTTTCAATCCATTGAACGATCGAGCTGCCCTCCATACGGAATGAACTTATGTTATTCCTGAAATACACACCTCTGTTTGGTTCCGGAAGAAAAAACGTATCCCTTTTCACTTTTAAACGCATAGAAGGGGTCAAATTCACCATTCCGCTCCTCCTAACCCGAAGCATTCTAAGTACTGCTATTAGCACAGCACTTCACTTTAATCCTATGTACGACAATTTGTCCCTTATGTCTCATGCTATAAAGAAAAGTCCCTGCACATGCAGGGACTTCCTTTAGAAAACCTGGATACTTAACCGGCGCAACGACCGCAACGACCGCCGCAACCTCCGCAGCGTCCGCATCCACCACAGCGACCACAACGACCGCAGCGACCGCCACAACCAAAGCAACCAAAGCACAAGAAACAGCCAAAACAGCCGAAGCAGCCACCCACACCAATGAATTGTCGGGACGAATCATCCAGATTGTACTGGTTTTGATCCCAAGGAACTGGCTGAGTCACCTGGAAATCATCTACATTCAGATTTTGCAATTGATTTTGAAATTCATACATTTTATATAACCTCCGTTTTTTTTTAAAGGTAATGCTTAGAACAGGAAACCTGAACGAAATGGTCAGGGAATTTAACACCACATCAAGTATTCCCTCCAACAAATTATGTCAGGGGAGTGGGTATTGCCACTGATTAAAGCGCCTAATTTCCTTGAATCTCCTTAAAACGGTTCAAGACGGAAACAGGATAATCACTATATTAATTATGTGGCTTAGTACAAATGAAAAACTTCGAGACAAAGCTGAAAGAACCTGGAACTAAGTTGGCAAGCCTATAGGAGCTTAGCTTATCAACTCGAAAAGGGGTCCTTTGCTAGTTAGAAACATAGAACCTCAATATCCTTTTCATCTATGAATTACGATGCTACTCCAAACAATAATGTATGAAATTCAATCTCGCTTCGAACCAAAATAAAGCCCTTGCACTAACTTATACAAGGACTTTATTTAATCACTTTGAATTTTCTTTTGGTAAATCTAATGTTGGAGTACGATCAAAGAAATTCCACGGTTTTAACATGGCGTGTACCCATTCTGTTGGCATCATTGGCCATTCTTCAGCTCGTGCTATATGAGTTGCACCTGTGGTCATCCATACCACATTATCTGTATTGTCAATGGAACCATTGTCTGCCGAATATTGTCCTAATCCTGTATCTGTTTTGCTGCGGTTCGGATATTTACCTTCCGGATATCGCTCGTCCGGGTCATAATTTGTGACCCACAACTGCTTGTCCATAAAGTTAACTCGCTTAAAAAGCCAGTCATCATCACTAAATAAGGCTCCTTTGGCAATCGGGTGAGTGCCTCCTGCAAAAGGGATGATTTGATAGGAAACAGGATTTCCTACCTTATTCTCCTTATTAAGATTACTGAACAGTCGAATAGTGGAAGAATCAAATTTTTGAATCGACTCTTGCTCCGTCTTTACTGTTTTTTCTTCTGTTACCATAACACTTTTGCGTGGACCGCCCTCTTGATTTTTTTCTACCTTTGGATTAATTTCCATTAGGGAATTACTTTCGCCATCAACATCTAGGTCAAGCCTGAAATTGTAAATGTGCTGGTGAGTGGTTCCGACAATATTATTATCAAGCAAAGTACCATATTTTGTATCCTCTTTTGCAGTTTTGTCATGCATTGTTTTTGATTTAACACCTTTTACTGCTTCAATACCGGATGCTCCTACATCAATATTAATTATTCCATTTTGCGATAACTTCCAATCAAAGATATAATCATAGTTTCCTATTGTACTAACCCAGCGAACCACTAATTCACGGCGTTCACGGCTTTGATTTTCTTCTTTAAATGTCGCAAGGTCGGCATGTTTATATTCTGGCCCCGCATATTGTTCAAATACTGCAATGGCATTTTTAATAACGTAAGGATTGCCCGAGTTATCTGCAATTGTTGCATCTAGCAGCACGGCGTTTTCTGGTACGTCCGCTCCAAGTTCCAGCGGTGCAGTTAATGTGCCCATTCCATATTCACCAGCATCCAAATAGGACTTGAAGTACCAGCCAACGTCAGGATCTCCGTAAGGAACTATCATCCCACCGAGTGATCCTTCATACATAATTTTTCTTTTTTTCCCATGGTCATCATAAGTAACGGTTGATAACACAGGTCCTACCCGAGTATCCAATCGCAAATGGAAATCCCAGTTTTGCCAGCTAATCGTATTTCCTTTTATTTCATAGTTCTTGCCTTCTGGCTCGGTAATATTAAGCGGTTTTACTTTGGATTTCTTCTCATAATCTCTACCATCATATGCGTTTAATTGCATCGGGATTGGAATGACACCATCATCTTCTACTTTAATAACCGCTTTCTTTTCAAGATCTACAACTGCGACCAAATTTTCAATTGGATGCGCCCAAAAATTCCCATCACCTGTATCCAAATAAGATACTATTTTCAATAGACGCTTATCATGCTCCAATTTATCTTCACCATCGAAATAACCTACTGTCAAAGGGGTCGCAACGACCTTTTTAGGGTCATCTATCCCCCGCTTTTTTAGCGCTTTTGCATAGTCTTCACTTGCTTCAATGGCTCCTTGGACAGTAGCAAAATCATCCATAATTACCATGCCCTGAACGCCGTCCATTTCATTCCATGAAACTAGTTTTTTTGATGATATATTCACTTCACCCTCAATAACTTGTTTGCCATTCAATGCAATGAACTCTGCTTTTCTTGTAAATGCGTTGTCTTTTTTCTCTTTATCGTACTCCCACTCCCACACTTTCTTTTTTTCGGGAAGCTTCAGTGTAATTTCTGTAAAACGAAGAGTATCTTTATATTTCCCTGCCTCTTTGATTACATTAACCACTGCTTTAATTTCTTTAGGAGTTAAAGGATCTAAAGGATGATAAGCTTCTTTTATTTTAGCTGTTTGCTTGATTTCAGGGAGAACTTCATTCACAAAATGATCAGTTACGTAGATTTTCTCATCTTTTTCTATCACGTTTGATTCGAGTGTAATCGCTTTTCCATTAATATACGCTTTATCAGAATCAGGTATTATTTTTATGACCGTATCATCTTTTTCGATGGTGATTTTTTTTGTGAAAAAACTCCAAAAATCAGATTTAACAGTTGCACCAGTACCTTCTAAAGCTGATTCTAGCTTAATTAATTCCACTTCACCGCCATGAGCAGAAGCATTGTTATTATGAATTAGTGAATAAGGAGAGAATATGAAAGTTAGTGCAGTCATTACAATAATTGCTGCTTTGAAAGTTCTTTGCATTGTTTTCATAGAATGTTTCCTTTCATTTTATATTTTTAACTTTCATTAGAAATAATAGTCTTAGCCACCGTACCAATTTAAGCCTTTTTCACTTAAATCAATCCATACACTCTTTGAGTGTGTATACATATCCATGGCTTGTACCCCTAATTCTCTACCAAATCCACTTTGTTTCATTCCTCCAAAAGGAGTTGTACTATCTAGCATACTGTACGTATTAACATAGACAGTTCCTGCTTGGATACCGCGCGCCATACGATGAGCTCTTTTTAAGTCATTGGTCCATATCCCTGAAGCTAAACCGTAAATAGTATCATTTGCTTGTCGTAGAGCATCCTCTTCATCTTTGAAGCGAATAACCGACACGACTGGTCCAAATATCTCTTCACGCGCAATTGTCATTTCGTTGGTTACATCTCCAAAGATGGTAGGTGTGAAATAATATCCATTTTTCTTGCCTCTTTTGCCACCCGTCACTAATTCCGCACCTTCTTCAAGACCAATCGCTACATACTTTTCAATCGTCTTTAACTGTTGTGCGGAAACTTGTGGACCCATTTGTGTTGTCGCTTCAAGGGGATTTCCTACCCGTATTGATTGTACTTTACTAGCAAAAAGATCCATAAATTTATCATAAATACTTTCTTGGACAAATAAACGAGAACCAGAAGCACAAACTTGACCTTGTGCAAAGTAAATGCCAAACATCGCTCCATTAACTGCATCTTCAAGAGTGGCATCGTCAAATACAATGTTAGGTGATTTCCCTCCCAATTCTAACGAAACTGGTTTCAAGTTTTTTGTAGCTGCTTGCATAATTAAGCGACCCGTGTCCGTTGACCCCGTAAAGGCAATTTTATCGACGTCTGGATGAGAAGCTAAAGCAGATCCCACGGTTGAACCTGGACCGGGTACAATATTAATCACCCCATCAGGAATACCGACTTCTTGGAACAGTTTAGCCAGCTCTAAAATACTTGTTGATGTTTCTTTTGCTGGCTTAATTACAATTGTATTTCCAGCAGCTAAAGCAGGAGCTAATTTCCACATCGTCAGCATTAAAGGAAAGTTCCAAGGGACAATGGCGCCAATTACACCTAATGGTTCTTTTAGTGTGTAGTTGAAACGATTATGAGGTGATGCTAATGTATCACCCTGAACCTTGTTTGCAAGTCCTGCATAGAACTCCAGTACATCTATGGTAGAAGGAAGCGCTATATGCTTGGTTTCATTGATTGGTAAACCATTATCTTTTGATTCTACTTCCGCTAAAAAGTCTGAATTCTCCCGCATTTTCTGAGCTGCTTTATACAGAAGTCTACCTCGGTCACTAGGAGACATAGTCGCCCATGGTCCGGATTCGAACGCTTTTCGAGCTGCTTTAACTGCATGGTTTAAATCTTCCTCGCCCCCTTGTGAAACAAGGGCATAAACTTCTCCTGTGCCAGGATTAATCGTTTCAAATGTTTCTCCTGAGAGTGAATCTGTCCATTTTCCATCGATAAATAGTTGATATTTATTCATTTTCTCCACCTCTTATTTATTTTTTTGATAAAAAATCGAAATTACTAACCATACAATTTTGAAAAAAATAGCTAGGTTTCCTTATGTGATGCGTATCTTGAATAAGCTAAAAGCCCCTAACTTTGTTTACACACAGAGTTGAAAGCGACTACATTATTATGATTTTTCAACATGGATAATGAACTCTTAAGTCTTGTTTTTTGGTAAATGGCATCCATTAAAATTGAATGTCATCAGGAGTAATCCTTAGCTCTTTAAACTTCATTCGATAAACTCTATATTCAGATAGATATGTCATAATGTAGTCTGAAATCTGCTCATTTACAGTGCTTCTATTTCAGCACGAGTTAGCGTTTCAATTTCTGATTTGTCCATGAAAGCATACCTCTTCCATTATTTTATTGATTTTTTTAAAGAGATAGAGTAATTAGTAACTCTAAAAAACACATAAATATACCTAAAAATTCAACAACCGTTACAAAAACGTTATACAAATAAACATTACTCTCCTTCAATTACCCTTAATTCAATAACTCAGAAGTGTACTATGCATCCACTTATTCGGTTTTGATAAGGAGATGTTTATTTTCCTACCTCACACACTTCCGTTCCTTTCATCTCCTTAGGTTAATTTTAAAAAGTCTTTTAATTTATGAACTATTACATGTTAGTATTTTATATTATCCAGAAAAATCAAAAAATTTACTATTACCCAAATGGGTCATTTTATATCAAAAAGTAATTCATTTTATTTTAAAATGTTATATAATCAAAAAAAGTTAACTTGGAGGAAAGCCTATGAAGGATATGTCTAACCCCAGCTATAAAAAAATTTTATCTTTTATGGATGAAATTACTTTTTCTAATGTAAATTTCCGTGAAAAAGTACTACAGACCTTTGAAAATTTATTTGGTTACTGCCAATCTGTTTTTTGGTTATGTGATGATAATAATGACTTGATCGAACCTATTACGTTAAATATAGATAAATATGTTATGGATGATTATCTTAATAACTTTTATCAATTAGATTTGCTAGCCCCAAAATATAATAGGCTAAAAGCAAGTAAACAAACTGTTATAAAAAACCTTGATTTACTTCCGCCTGAATTATATGAAAAAAGTGTATACTACAATGATTTCATGTTTAAATATGGATTTTATTATGATGTGGGTGTTTTTTTATATGATAGAAACAGCATTAAAGGTGTTCTGAACTTCGTTAGATCCAAAAAGGAGAAGCCTTTTAGTACATCCGATATTATGTGTTTAGAGGTTATTTCTAGGTTCTTATCGCAAAAAACAAGTGATTTCCCTTATCCTTATGTAAGCGTTCCCAAAGAAAACATTAATCCTTTGAAAAATAAGATTCTGGCTAGTTCTCAAGATCTCAGACAACCAGATTTAACATCAAAAGAAGCAGAAATATTACAACTGGTTCTAAAAGGCCATACCAATATCACCATTGCCAGCGAACTATTTATTAGTGTTAATACAGTAAAAAGACATTTGCAAAATCTTTATAGAAAGTTTGATGTCTCAAACCGAACAAGTTTATGCTATAAAATTGTTAAACCTTAAACACAATCAAAAAAACCAGAAGGCCCCAACACCCTTCTGGTTTTCATATTAATTGCCTTACAAGTACCTTTTTTCTTCGTCATTTACAATGAAAAAATCCTTATTATAAAGATTGCCCCACCCTTGTTGATGGGAGAATCACTTATGTACTGCCGTATCCAATCAGGCGTTTCTCCATGTCTTTTAAAATATAAGAAAGCTGTATAGAATCTTTAATAGGAAGTTACCTCTTGTGCTTAATAAGAATTCCACACATCACTCTTTCCAATTAGTTCTGCAGTTGTTCATATCGATTCCAGTTTACCGATTTTTCCAGCACGATTGATATTAATACGCCCATTATGAGCCCATTGGTCAAAAAGGGCTGTAGAAGCGCGGGAACGTTCGAAAATGCATTAGGAAGGATGTTCATCAAACTTACTCCAATCAATACCGGTACGGCAAGCCTGAAAATCGTATCTGAGGTGAAATGCTGACCCTTGACGCTGTTGAAAGCCGTACCGAACAGCTGTAGATAAGCAACGAACAATACTGCATTCCCGACTGTTATCGGCATGGTGGCCAGGAAAGAGATGAAAGGAGGAATGAGCCCAATTATGGTCAATAACATGCCTCCAAGTAAGAAGGGCCTCCGCTCATAGATTTGAGTGCTCTGCAAAAATCCGATGGATGAAGTAAAAGGTGTATACGGAACAAGACCAAGCACCGGAGCGAAAATGGTAAAGCCGCCAGTCATGAATAAAGAATTTCGATACTGCTTGTGTTCAGCTTCATCGCCGATTAATTCCGATGCAGCCTGAATCGAAGCGAACGTGTTGCACAAATTCAGTAATCCTGCAAAAAAGGAAATCGCTATGATCCCGAATTCCAGGTTTGGAGCACCTAATGGGAAAAATGAAAAAGCGGCACCCGTCGAGCCTATTTCTCCCCCGGCCTCCGGAAATAACAGCTCGTAAAAAATCCATCCCACCATAATTCCGATCAATATCGAGAAATTGCTTATGGTCCTTGGACCTTTTATCTTTAGTATACTTACTAAAAGTACAATCCCCACTGATAGGAAACTGACCGGGATGTTGATTTCCCCATTCTCCGTTATCCCCAGCATCCCCTTAAAAAAGACAAAAATGAGCTGGAACGTCAGAAGGAATAAATAAACCGTCATGACCATGGGAGTGAAAATCTTCTGGACATAAGAAATAAGGTTGAAGGCAGAAATAATGACAGTCACGACACCAGCGGCAATGAGTCCAGTAGCAATTCCCCCTCCTATCTCGGCATAACCTAGCCCTATGGATGGTGCAGATAGTCCTAAATTCAACATCACTCCCCACAATAGACCGGAGTGACCTTCCATAAGTGGATACTTATGCCCCTTCCACCCCTGAAACACGCAAGCGATCCCGGTGAAAATGAGCGAGCTTCTCATGGTCATTTCCGTGACATTGGGAGGAAGATCAAAAGCTGCGCCAATAGATATGGGCACTACTACCGTATTTGCAAAAATAAAAAACAACCATTGAAAAGAAGAAAATAGAGTCACAGAAGATCTCCAACTTTTCATAGATTCCATCTCCTTTGAACATGATACTTTTTAAAGCTCATGGTGAATTTCAATTGCCCTTCCCTTCAAAGGCGATAGGGCAACATCATGATAGTAAACGCGGTCCCCCGAGGGTGGCTGCCATTGCTGGACAGATGTTTTATGGCATATGATCTTTGCAGATCGTATGCAAGATGATAACGTTACCATTAATAGTAACAAAGACTGAGTCTCCCTGCTAATTTGTTGGCTTGACTACTGTTGCAAGGCAAATGGGCAATTAGAAGCGAGACCGTTTTAAATATATTGGGGTATAACAGTAATGAAATGAGAGCAAAAAAAACACTTCCTCAGCATATAACATAAGTAAGTAAAAGTACATGGAAGCCGTTCCATACCCAAAACGAAAAAGGAAATCCGGAAGTATCCAGAATTCCTTTTTCGTTTAGTACTACCGTTAAATTGACTGCTTTTGTTTATATAGTGAACCGGCAACTAAGTTCCCCTTGTAAATGACCGCTTTACGTTCAGAACGCCTGGCAACTGCCTCTGCCGAACAGCTTGCGTCAATCAACACAAGACTTGCAGCATCCCCCGCCTTCGGCCAGACCTTGTTACCCTTTTCATCCAATGGGGTTTTTCCCCCAGTTATATACCCGAGTGTTCGGGAAAGTGAGACTTCATCAATCCATTTGAAACGTTCTGCGAGCCTCCCTGCTCTCTCTAGGATGTCACCATTCCCAAGAGGTGACCATACATCAAAGATATTATCATTTCCTACCGATACTTCAACCCCTCTTTCTTGTAATAAATCGACAGGGGGCATCTGCCTGTTAATAGGGACACTGGTGACGATGGACATCCCCGCATCCCTCAGAACGTCAGCCAGTTCATAGGCTTCTTCCCTGGATACGTCCCCGATACCGAAAGCATGGCTTAATGCCACCCTGCCTTCCCAGCCCGCTTGCTTTGTCAGAGCTGCCAAACGTTTCATGGTGAACGTGCCCAGATGGCCTGGATCATGTAAATGCAAATCCACATCAGCGTTCGCTTCCACTGCTAAATCCATCAATTGAACCAGCGATGCTTCAATATTGTTATCGACTGTCGCTGGATCCACCGCCCCGACGATTCCTGCTCCGTTTCGCAATGCCTCCCTGACAAGCTTGACAGAACCGGACCGCAACAATCCGTGCTGGGCAAATGCGACTATTTCCGAACTGAGTCTATTGGAATAGCCAGTAAGCGCCTGTTGTACTTGCTCTAAGTTTTGCAAGCCCACTTCCGGATAGATATCAACGTGAGTACGGATATGTGCAGATCCAGAAGCTAAAAGGATTTCCAGTAATGATTCTGCACGTTTACATGTGCTTGTTGCAATGGAAGGCAGCACCCTCTTCTCATTTTCAAAGCGTTCAATGACACTTGAAGAAGGAGTGCACGCCCTCCAAACATCCCCCATCAGTGTTTTATCAAGATGAACATGCTTTTCAATGAAGGATGGTAACGCCAGCAATCCTTTTGCATCTTCCACTGGTAAATCATCACGTATGGCTTCTCCATCTTTGACAATCTTCGTGATTCTCCCATCCTCGATCAACAGATGAAATAGCCCGGTCATCGTTCCTGTAACTCTACCATTCTCTTTTCGGTAGCCACATTCCAAACGAACATTCTTTAACCAATAGATTGTATTCATGATCTTCATCCCTTCTTGATATAGACCTTCAATTCTTCTTCAAGGCAAATTCGCGATCGAGTCCGCCAAAAACCACATTTCCATCGACCATAACGGCAGCACGCGTCGATCTCCTGGCAACTGCCTCGGCAGCACATGATGCATCCACAAAAACCATACTTGCGTCATTTCCCACATTCGGCCATAAACGATTACCTTCATGGTCCAGTGTCTTGACCCCGCCCGTAATGAATTGAAGCGATTGGGACAATGCATACTCGTCCTTCCAGTTATACCTCTCGGCCAATCGGCCGGCCTTTTCCAGCATATCTCCGGTACCGAATGGTGACCAGGAGTCATAAAAGCCATCGCATCCGAGAGCAACATGGACACCTTTTTCATGCAGTGAATCAATCGGGGGAATGACCCGGTTAATCGGAACCGTAGACATGACGGCTATCCCCAGGTTTGATAATTCACCGGCCAGTTCATTTGATTCTCCGATTGAAACATCACCAAGTGCGAAAGCATGACTGATGGCCGCTCTGTTTTTCCACCCTGCTTCATCGATCAAAGAAGCCAGTTTCTTGATCGTATATAAACCAAGATGACCGGGATCATGTATATGAATATCAATATCTGCATCAAATTCAACGGCCAGATCAACCATTTCATATAGGGAAGCTTCTATATTATTATCCACTCCGCCAGGATCCAGGCCGCCCACTAATGACGCCCCTTCTTTCATCGCCTGTCTCATCAGCCCTTTTGAATTCGTTCTTAGCAGTCCATGCTGCGGGAAAGCCACGATCTCGTATGTCATTTTCCCACTGAAACTACTTAGCGCCTTTTGAATTTCTTCCAAGTTCTTCATACCGATGTATGGATCGATGTTAACATGCGTCCTTACATGCGTTGCCCCGCCGCTTAACAATAGTTGAAGCATCCGTTCAGCCCGGAGCCGCCCGGTTTCAGCCAGTTCAGCAAGCTCTTTTGCTTCTAATTTTAAGCGTTCGATTAAGTTCGGAACCGGAGTGCATGATTTCCATGGCAGTCCTAAATAAGTCTTGTCAAGATGGTTATGCATCTCTTTAAAAGGAGGAAGTGCAAGCAGCTTTCCCGCGTCGTGAACAGGACCATCCGTTTTCAAAGGCATAGTTGAAGCCAATTGCAAATCCTTTATGACCCCATTTTGTATATACATGTTGTATGTAGCTGTCTTCGTCCGATCAATTCGTTCATTCTCAAAAACAAATCCACTATCAAGCGTAACGTTTGTAAGCCAGTATGCTTCATTCATCAAATCACTCTCTTTAATAGAAGATTAAACACCTGTCGTCTCAAAAGATGAAATAGATCCGCTAACAACATTGCCCCTGAAGATGACAGCGGCACGCTTTGCCCTTCTAGCCACCGCTTCCGCTGAACAGCTTGCTTCAAGCAAAACGATATTTGCCTCATCCCCGACATTAGGCCATGTCTTGACCCCGTCTTGGTTTAATGGGGTCTTCCCACCTGTTATGAATTGCAGGCTTTGCGCTAAGGAACGTTCTTCAATCATGCGGAACCTCTCTGCAAGGCGACCGGCCTTTTCCAGATTGTCCCCGATGCCAAAGGGTGTCCAATGATCAGTGATGCTATCATTACCCAATTCGACTTTCACCCCTTTTTCATGAAGCAGGGGGATGGGGATCGTTCTGAAGATGGGCACTGTGGATGTAATCGATATGCCTGTTTCCGAAAATCTTTCGGCGATGCCCGTTGCCTCCGGGACTGAAAGATCTGCCAAACCGCTGGCGTGGCTAACCGTTACCCTTCCTTGCCAGCCTGCGTCTTCCGTAAGTGAAGCTAGGCGTTGCATGGTGAAGAGACCAAGGTGATCCGGATCATGTAAATGGACATCGATATCGGAATTGTATTCAACCGCGATATCCATGATCGTTTCAAGTGACCGCTCTATGTTTTCATCAATGGTGGCTGGATCCACGCCTCCTACCAGATTTGCCCCATTCCTCATGGCCTCCCTTACTAAACCAGCGGAATTGCTGCGTAATAGTCCATGCTGCGGAAATGCGACGATTTCATACGTCAATTTATCACTATATCCTTCCAGTGCCTGAATGGTCGCCTCTAAGTTTTTCAGTCCTATAACGGGGTCAATGTTGCAATGTGTGCGTATATGGGTAGATCCGAAGTCCAATAATAAATCCAGCATTTTCTCTGCCCTTACTTTAGCGGTAGGCAATAATTCTGGCAGTAAAACCTGCTCTTCCTCTATCCGGGTTTTCACGCCATTAATGGCAGGCATGCAAGCCTTCCACGGACCGCCATAGTAGGTTTTATCTATGTGGATATGCATTTCCTTAAACGAGGGGACCATCAGGAGACCATGAACATCATGCTGCGGGTCCTGATCCGTTATCGATTCCTTCGCCAATAAAATGGAGGATATTTTTCCATTTTCAATCTTGATGTGGTAATGACCGGTTTCAGTGCCGGTGATCGTTTCATTTTCATTATAAGTAAAACCATTTTCCAAGCGTACATTCGTCAACCAATACGATTGAGACATTAAACTCACCCTTCCATTTCAGATTGAACATGCATCACTTTCATTATAGTTTTAAAGATCAGCAAATAATTTCAGAATTTTTACTCGTTTTTATGTTATTTTTACTTATTGTGCCAAAGAAAAGGCTCCCTAAAATGGATGAACTCTTTCAGATTGGAGACAACTCTATGAAAACTCAGTTTGCCTGCAGTATTTTATTTAATAAGTTCAATTGATTTAGAAAGCCGCTCCCTTTTTTTGTAGACGTTGATTGAATCGTAAGGCACTCGCTTTCCGCGGGCGGTCCGGGAGCCTCCTCGGCGTTTGCGCCTGTGGGGTCGTGCTTTTCCCGCAGGAGTCTCGCACACCCGTTCCAATCAACTTTGTTAGAACATTTAGATCGTAACCTTATCTGAGGAAATGAAAATGCTTTGGGTCAATTGGTTCGGGAACATCATTTGATTAAATATCGTTTTCCGAACCCCATTCGTTTACAAAATGAAAGGCTCACCCTAAAATGGATGAACCCTTTGTTCTTATCTGCGCATCACTTTATCGTTACGTCATTTATCTCCAGATAGCCTGAAGGGCTGATTGAAAATCCTTTTACATCTTTCGCGACTGCAGCAACATTTTCTATGACCCTTACAGGAATATACGGGGTGTCACCCATCTCGATTTCCTGTGCCTCTGCGTATAGTTCTTTGCGCTTCTCTTCTTCTTTTTCCTTCCTCGCGGCATCTATTAAACGATCAACCTTTTGATTGCTGTAAAAGAATGTATTGCCTGCCGCTCCCTGTGAATCGGTATGAAATAGATTATATTGATTATAATCAGCATCGCCGGTCGCGTTTCTCCAACTGATGATGAACATTTCCGATTGCCCTTTATTCACTTGTTCCACGAACGAACCGTACTCCATCACCTGTACCTTCAAATTAATGCCGATACCCTTTAGTTGGGATTGCAGGACCTCGGCCAAGTTAACTCTTTCTTTACTGTCCATTGTCAGGATGGTTGCATCCAGTCCCTCAGAATATCCAGCTTCGGCCATCAGTTTCTTTGCTTCCTTCAGGTTGTAATCATAGGCTTCGAGATCTTCGTTGTACCCGAATACTTTAGAGCCCATCAAGGAGTTCGCCTTTACTCCCACATTATTAAAGACACCCTTGATGATCGAGTCCATTTCAATGGCATGAGCAATAGCTTTACGTACCTTTACATCATTGAACGGTTCATTATTGACATTGAACCCTAAATATTCGGTTCCATACCCTTCACTGCGGTAAACGTCCATTGCCGGTGAAGATTCCACCTGGTCCATTACAGCAACAGGAAGAGGCTCTGCGATATGCGCTTCACCGGTTTCTATCATCGATATCCTCGTGGAGTCTTCCGGGACGACCTTGAATAGGACCTTGTCCACTTTTGGCTCATCTCCCCAATAGCTGTCGTTTTTCTTCAATATGATTTCCTGGCCCGGGGACCATGAATCAAAAACGAAAGGACCTGTTCCATTCGGTTCCTGGATAATCTTTTTGCCATACTTTTCAATCGTTTTCGGACTGATGATTCCGCCTTCATGATTCGCCAATATGGAAAGGAGAGGGGAAAAAGGTTCCTTCAAAATGAATTGCACGGTAAATTCATCAACCGGTTTCACCTCTTTTACCATATCGAATACTACCGCTCTGGGAGAAGCGACCAACGGATTCAATAGTCGATCAAACGTCTTTTTTACCGCATCTGCATTAAATGGTGTGCCATCATGAAACTTTACATCTTCCCTAAGCTTGAATTCCCAGGTCGTGTCATTTATTTGCTTCCATTTTTCTGCTAGCATTGGCTGTATCTCACTATTCTCATCCCGTTGTACAAGACCTTCATAGATTTTATGGTGAGTGACGCTAGCGGCGTTAATCGTGGACATGAACTGCTGATCCAAATTCTCGGCGTCGGATAAGCGGGCAATAACCAATGTACCCCCTTCGTTTGATGCTTTGTTCGGATCACTTGCTGTTGTGCTTACGTCATTGTTAGAAGAACAGCCTGTAATGATGATGGCCATGATCATGACTAGAAAAAACTTTCCTGTCCCACGTTTTAACCCCATGGACTTCGACCTCCCAATTTCATTTTTTGAATACTTATCTAATTATAGGAAATATTCTGACTATTCATTTCGAATATCTTTACTATGTTTTTCATTTTCTTTACTTGTTTTCATAAATGGCTTCTGGATCGCTTATCGATTCCACGACCTTGAATGATGGCTTAAACAATTCTTTCTCGGGAAGCTCCTGATAATCCCTTTCCATATATCCTTTTCTCATCTTTTTAAAATATTGCTGCCCCTTATATTTGATTTCCGTTAAATCAAGTTCGGGGATTATTTGATCCTTCATGACCACCTTTCCATTGATGATCGATAATTTAACGTCCCTCCCAGACCCGCTTAAGAACATGGTTCGAATCGGATCATCGATTACTCCCATATGGAAACCGTCCAAGTCAATCGCGATGATATCCGCCTTGGCCCCAACTGCGATGCGTCCTAGATCGTTCCTGCCAAGAAAAGCGGCCGCATCAAGTGTGGCTGACCGAAAGAAATCGGCATATACAGAGCCTTCCGTTTCTCCTTCCGCCAGCCGTGAGAGCATGCTGCCTGTCCTAACGTTCTGGAACATATCCGGAGGGAATGTGTCCGTTCCAAGGGCTATATTGATCCCAGCCCGTTTATATTTAGCGAAAGATTCCAACCCTTCCCCATGCCTACCGATGATCAGCGGGCAATGAATCACCGTTGTATTCGTTTCAGCAAGCAGCTTCAAGTCATCGCCCTGGCCATATTTCGCTTTACTATATCCTGATACAAAGTGGGAGTGCGGGATCCCTGTTCTTGGACCGAGAAAGCCAAGGTCGTATAAATATCTGATCGGTGTAACCTGATGGGCTTCCCATATGGTGTTGAATTCAAAACTTCCTTGTGCAGCATGAAGCTTTATCGGTACTTCCAATTTTTCGCTGTAATATTTAATCTGTTTTAATTGCTCTGCCGTTTGAGACTCTATACGTTCTGGAGCAAGCATACTCCTGACCATGCCTTCATAGGCTCCATCGAATTTCCCCACAAACTCGACCGCTTTCCGTAACCCTGCTTCACCGGCTTTTTCATCCCAATGCAGTTTAATTTTCCCGTCAGGCTGGATGACTCTCATTCCTGATTGGAAACTCGGACCAAGGTAAATCCTTAATCCCAATCCAGCGGCATGTTCTGCCGCAGCTGCCAATTCATTATAGGTTTCAGCCCAGCTTTTATAAAAAACGGAAGTGATGGGCATCGCCGTCGTCACGCCATGAAGAATGAGTTGTGAATAAGCATATAGAGATTTAAAAGCTTCTTCTTCCTCGGTCATTAATTCAGGATGTCCGCTTTTTATATAATTCTCTGACCAAAGAAGGTTTTTCTGTCTGTCGGCACCGGCCTCAAAATGTAAAATATCATGGTCAATGTCCCCTAATGCATTTAAATCTATGAACCCGGGACTGATAATGGCGTTACCGGCATCCATTACCTTGTCCACTTCTTCAGGATAATTTTTTCCGACATACAGAATCGTGTCTTTTTCATAAACAATTTCTGCGTTTTCCAAAATGACATGATCGTATCCATCATATCCAATTACATATCTTCCTTTAAGCTTGGTTTTCATCTTATTCCCCTTTCACCATCACGGCAGCGTCTTCGCGTTCGTCATATCGCTTTTCATCTACATAGGCCCTGGCATGCCCCCAGAAGTATTTCGTCGGCTGCATATACTTTTCGAGCCCGGCACGCTTTATCGTTGAAAAGGCCTCCTCATTTGCTTCATCAAGCACTGTACTTTCATGGACCGTCCGTACTTTCCTTCCTTCCATGATCAATTTGCCATCCACGATGACATGCTCCACATCATTCGCCACTGCTTGAAATACAAGCCGGTGAACATGCATGAATTCAGGGGTCAGATGAGGCTGATGCAGATTGACCGTAATGACATCCGCTTTTTTCCCGATCTCAAGGGAGCCTATTTCATCATCCCAGCCAATGCATTTCGCAGCATCTATCGTGATCATTTCCAGTAGCTTGCCTGGAGGTAAATAATAGTAGTCCCTAAGCGCTGCCTGGTGAACAAACTGTGTTTTCCTCATTGCCTGAAACATATCAAAGCTTGTGGAAGGGGAAGTCCCATCCGTGGAGATTGCCACAGTTGTCCCCATCTCCAATAATTCGGTTATCGGGGTACGGGCATGAACCTGGCCAAAACCAGGTGATGCACTGACGTTGGTACCTGTTTCAGCCAGTATTCTTGCCTCATCGAAGGAAATGCCCCGACAATGCTGTAAATGGACATCTGGACCCAATAGGGCATTTTCCTTATCCTGTATCGCTAAATGAATCATCCCGCCAAAGGCATCTGAGTGAATGCGTGTTTTATATTTCCTGGCAATCTCCCTTATTTTCTTCGCTTGATAAAGGTCATGATCACTCAGCCCATAAAGCCTGTCCGGTGAGGTGGGATTCGAGGGATCCACTGATGTAACGATGACAAATGGTGTAATGAAGGCTCTCGTGCGGTCTTCATTCGCATGGTTCAGCGCCTCGATTACAGCTTCCGCCCCCTGTAACACTTCTTCATAGGAAACTTCCCTTACCACTCGCTTTCCGTCGATCCACCGGCTGAATGAATGGGGCCATGGAGGGTTGCAAGGACCCGTGCATACCACATCCCTGATTCCCACTTCGGCGTATGCTTTTGCATGATTGATGGCGAAAATCGGTTCATCGGACCGCGGCATGGATCCCAACACGCTAACCCCAGTTGTCACGCCCGCCTTTAATCTCTCAAGCGAGGATAGCTTTCCTTCGTAATACCAAAAGTCATCCGTAACAAAATGCTTATACGCATTCGTCATGATCGGCATCCAAAAATCAATATTCTCCATTGCAATCGTTTTGAACATGGAATGCCCCCCATGACCATGAACATCTATCAATCCAGGCAATATGCACTGATGGCTGCAATCCATGACTTTAACTGCCTCATACTTCAATTTCAGTTTTTCCGTTGAATCTACGGCTAAAATCCTTCCTTGATGTATGGCAATGGCGCCATCTTGCAGAATTCTCCTGTTTTGATCCATGGTTATCACGGTCCCATGGATTAGCAGTAAATCTATCATATTTTCCCCTCCTAATTGAGAAGGCAGCATAACTTCCTTATGCTGCCTTCCTTTTGTGATGAATTCCTACTTCACGGTTACGTCATCAAGCATTAAATAATTTGCCGGATTCAGCCAAAGTCCTTTAACCGTCCCGCCATATACGGCCAAGTGTTCATAGTTACGGATAGGAACATATGGAACTTCTTCCCTTTCAATTGCCTGAGCCTTGGAATATAGTTCCTTACGTTTATCTCCATCCGATTCTTTACGTGCACTTTCAATCAATTTATCAACTTCCGGATTGCTATAGAATGAACTATTTCCCGCAGCACCTTGGGATTTGCTATTGAAAAGATTGTATTGATTATAATCTCCATCCCCGGTAGCATTGCCCCAGCCGCCTATCGCTACCTGGTGCTCACCTTTGGCTGTCGCATCAATGTAAGCCCCGTACTCAAGGACTTGAATCTTGACCTTAATTCCAATTCCTTTTAACTGGGATTGAATCACCTCGGCCATATTGATCCTTTCCTTACGATCACTCGTCGTCAATGTAAACTCCAAACCATCCTTGACCCCCGCTTCAGTCAAGAGCTTCTTCGATTCATTAATATCATAGTCGTAGCCTTTTATATCCGGATCATAACCAAACACCTTCGGGCTCATTGTTGAATTCGCCCTCGTACCGACGTCGTTATAAACCCCTTTGATAATGGAATCAACCTCGATGGCATGTGCGACCGCCTTACGGACCCGTACATCATCAAAGGGTTTTTTCTTAACATTGAAGCTTAAGTATTCAACTGCAAGTCCCTCCGTGCGATATAAATCCATCGTGACTGACGCTTCGATTCTATCAATCTCCGTCACTGGCACTTGATCGGTCACATGTGCTTCACCCGTTTCTATCATTGCAATCCTCGTGGCATCTTCAGGGACAACCTTGAATACCACCCCATCGATCTTAGGCTTACCCCCCCAATAGTCCTTGTTTTTCGAAAGTGCGATTTCTTCACCAGGCTTCCACGATTTAAAAACGAATGGCCCTGTCCCAACGGGGTTTTGAGCCAGTTTGTCACTATTTTCCTTAATCGCTTTAGGGCTGATGATGCTTCCTTCATTACTCACTAAAATCGATAACAGCGGAGCATAAGGATATTTCAGCTTGAATTGTACAGTCGTTTCGTCAACGACTTTAATTTCTTTGATCATTTCCAATTTACCAGCCTGCGGAGAAGCTGTTGCCGGATCCAGTACCCTGTCGAAATTGGTTTTCACCGCTTCGGCATTGAATGGAGCTCCATCATGGAATTTGACTCCCTCCTGCAATTTAAACTCCCAAGTGACATCATCCAGTTGTTTCCACTCTTTTGCGAGCAGCGGTTTAGGGTTCATGTTTTTGTCAGGAACGACCAATGTTTGATAAACCTTTTCATAAACGACGTTTGCAGATGGAATGTCTGTTATGAAATGAGGGTCAAGGGTGGTCGCATCAGATAATCGCGCGACGATCAGCGTTCCTCCTTCCTTCGCTTTTTCTACTGTTTCCTTACTGCCGGTTTCTTCTGTTGCACAGCCTGATAAAACGGATGAGATGCCTAATAAAGAAGCAAAAAGCAACCCAATCATACTTTTTCTCATTCTATTTCCTCCCTTTTCAACCTGCCTTTGTTTCTCCAAGTAACTTTCAGCTATGAGTACATCGGGCTTAATGTAAATTATAAAAAAAAACCGAATTTTATATTTTCAGAATCTTTACTCATTTTTTAATTATCTTTACTGCTTTTCCGCATCATATTTACTTCAATACCTTTTTTGAATAAATTGAATGAAAGAAAAGGAGGAAATCCAATGAAGCCAGAGGTCGTCATCAATAATACCGAATTGAATGTAAAAGAAAGAAAAACTCCGAAACTAAGACACTGGAAAGCTTTTTATAAAAAATTCAAGCGAAATAAATTGGCATTGGTAGGCGGGTACATCGTACTTTTTTATATTTTATTGGCTATCTTTGCACCTTTGATCTCACCTCAGGATCCCTATGAAATTGATTTAGTCAACAAACTCCAGACTCCGTCAGCCGAACATTGGATGGGTACAGATGATAAGGGAAGGGATATTTTAAGCAGATTATTATATGGAACACGGCTTTCATTAACGGTTGGATTTGTCTCTGTATTCTTCGGGGCGTTCATTGGCATACTCCTCGGGTTAACAGCTGGTTATTACGGAAAATGGATCGATACCGTCATTATGAGGATTGTCGATGTTCTGCTGGCTTTCCCGGGAATACTGCTTGCACTTGCGATCATTAGTGCCCTTGGTCCAAGTTTAATCAATGTAATGGTAGCGGTCGGTGTCTTTTCCATACCGATGTTTGCCCGGATTGTACGAGGTTCCACATTGTCAGTCAGGAAGCTGGAATATATCGATGCCATTCGTGCATTGGGAGCAACTGACTTCACGATCATCTGCAAGCATATTTTTCCGAATATTCTATCTCCCGTCATCGTTCAAGCCACATTACGTCTGGCAACGGCCATTCTGTCGGCAGCCGGATTGTCATTCCTGGGACTGGGAGCCCAGCCGCCCTCACCAGAATGGGGCGCGATGCTGAGCAGCGGACGGGATTATTTGTTCAGTGCCCCCCACATCGCTTTGTTTCCGGGGATAGCGATATCAACACTGGTACTTGGTTTCAACATCTTCGGGGACGGACTTAGAGATGCCCTGGATCCAAGAATGAAAAAATAAGGAGGAGAGAAAATGTTCGTATTCATTATCCGACGGGTACTTCAAACCATACCGGTTTTACTGGGTGTAAGTCTTGTTGTTTTCCTCATCATGCAAATGGTCCCGGGAGACCCGGCAACACTGCTTGCAGGTGAAGGAGCGACTAAAGAAACGATTGAATCACTGCGTCATGAGCTTGGATTGGATCGTCCAATCCTCTATCAGTACGTTGACTATGTCCTTCATGCCGTTCAAGGTGACTTTGGAGAATCACTCCGCAGCAGCCGCCCTGTTTTGGACGAAATCATGGTCCGCTTGCCCATTACCCTTGAACTGGCACTTGCCAGCATTTTCATAACCGTTGTGCTTGGAATGATCGCAGGAATCATCTCGGCTACCAAGCAATACTCGGCAGCTGACATTTCCATCATGATCGTTGCTTTATTGGGAATCTCGTTACCTAGTTTTTGGCTGGGCCTCATGCTTATCTACTTCTTTTCCGTGAACCTTCATTTGTTTCCGGTTTCAGGTTGGGGAACTTTCAGCCACATGGTTCTCCCAGCCATAACCCTTGGGGCCGGCGGTGCGGCCATCGTTGCCAGGATGACCAGGTCGAGCATGCTTGAAGTCGTTCGCCAGGACTACATCCGGACCGCGAGAGCCAAGGGATTAAAAGAATATATCATCATTTATAAACACGGCCTGAAAAATGCGCTTATCCCCGTCATTACCGTAGTTGGCCTCCAGTTCGGTGCACTCCTTGGCGGTACGGTATTGACAGAGTCCGTTTTTGCCATCAATGGACTTGGGAGATTGATAGTCGATGCAATCAGAACGAGGGATTTGCCGATGGTCCAAGGCGGGGTCCTCATCGCTTCCGTTATCTTCGTATTCATGAATTTAGCGGTGGATGTCCTCTATCGATACTTTAACAAAAGAATAGACTTGAACTAAGGAGGTATGATGATGAAACAGGATGATGATAAAATACTGGAGGTAAAAAATCTGCAGACATACTTTTTCACTGATGAAGGAACGAGTAAGGCAGTCAATGGAATCAGTTTCTCCCTCAATAAAGGGGAAACGCTCGGAATCGTCGGAGAGTCGGGAAGCGGGAAAAGCATAACATCACTATCATTGTTAAGGCTCATTCCATCGCCACCCGGTAAGATTGCCGGTGGCAGCATCCTTTTTAAAGGGGAGGATCTGCTTACGAAGTCTGAAAAACAGATGCGGTCCATACGCGGTAATGAAATTTCGATGATATTTCAGGAGCCGATGACATCACTGAATCCCGTATATACAGCGGGCGAGCAAATTGCAGAAGCGATCAGGCTCCATCAAAAGCTGGGAAAAAAGGAAGCATGGAATAAAGCGGTCGACATGCTTCGGCTCGTCGGGATCCCCTCACCTGAAAAAAGGGCAAAACAGGAGCCGCATGAGCTAAGCGGCGGAATGAGGCAAAGGGTCATGATTGCCATGGCACTTGCCTGCCATCCTGAGGTTTTAATAGCGGATGAACCGACAACAGCACTGGATGTGACGATCCAAGCCCAAATTCTCGAACTGATCAAGACGCTGCAAAAGGATTTCGGGACGGCTGTCATTTTGATTACTCATGATTTGGGAGTCGTATACGAAACCTGTGATCGGGTTGCTGTCATGTACGCAGGGAAAATCGTTGAATACACCTTGGCCAAGGAAATATTCACAAACCCAAAACATCCTTACACAATCGGTTTATTAAACTCCCTTCCGCGTCTTGACATGGACCAGGAAGAACTGACTACAATTCCAGGAACCGTTCCAAGTCCTTACAACATGCCCAAGGGATGCAGCTTCGCTCCCCGCTGTGCACATGCGAAGAGCATTTGTGAACAAGCCGTACCGGATCTCCAGGCTATCGGCCCAAGCACCGAGGTCAGCTGCTGGATGTTCACCCCCCAATGGGAGAAGGAATATGACGCTCAAGAGAAGGTAGGGGTTTAATGATGGGTGTACCAGCTGCAGAGAAAAAGGTCCTGCTTAAAGTGAATCAATTGAAACAGTATTTTCCGATCAAGGGCGGATTTTTCGGAAGAACCATCAATCATGTAAAAGCCGTTGATGACATTACCTTCGATATCAAACAGGGTGAAACCTTAAGCATAGTCGGCGAATCCGGCTGCGGAAAATCGACTACCGGAAGGGCAATCCTTAGATTGGATGAACCGACAAGCGGGAGCATTCACTTTCAGGACAGGGATTTACTGAGTTTAGGAAAAAAAGAAATGAGGCGTACCAGGAAGGATCTGCAAGTTATTTTTCAAGATCCATTTGCCTCCCTTAACCCGAGACAGACTATCGGCCAAATTCTCGGAGAAGCTTTAGCGATACAAAATGTAGTCCCTAAAGAAAAACGAAAGAGCAGGATCGAAGAATTATTGGGACATGTAGGGCTGAGACCTGAATCCATGGAAAGATACCCGCATGAATTCAGCGGCGGCCAGAGACAGCGGATCGGCATTGCGCGGGCTCTGGCAGTGGATCCAAAATTGATCATATGTGACGAAGCAGTTTCTGCACTGGATGTCTCCATTCAAGCGCAAGTGCTGAATTTATTAAAATCCTTACAGCGCCAGTTCGACCTTACCTTTCTTTTCATATCACATGATTTAGGTGTGGTCAGACATATCTCGGATCGGGTGATGGTCATGTATCTCGGAAAGATAGTCGAGATAGCCGATAAAAAGTCCATTTTCGAACAGCCCCAGCATCCATATACAAGGGCATTGCTATCGGCCATCCCAGTACCGAATCCTGTGCATGAAAGAGAACGGATCCTATTGACGGGTGATGTGCCCTCACCCATAGACCCTCCAAACGGCTGCCGCTTCCATACACGGTGCCCTTTCGTACAGGATATCTGCAAAACACAGCTACCCGAACTGAGACAATCTGCACAAAATCATCAAGTCGCTTGTCACATTGTGTCATAAGCTGTAGATTTCCGGAGGGGTCTTTAGTATGATACTAATAAACAGAATAATTCAAGTTATTTAAAAATATAACCAGCAGAGGTTCTCCATGCTAAGTTACGAGGGTTTCACCTTAATTATCATGCTCTTCATTTTAGCTCCCATCATGGGAGCTATCGCTCTTTTATTTCTATTCATATTCGAGAAAAGGATCGACCTTCTTGAAAATAAAAACAAAGAGATCCGCCTGGAGCAAGCACTGCAAGAAGCACAATATAATAAATTGAACCAGCAAATCCAGCCACACTTTTTGTTTAATACACTAAATGTCATATTGGGCTTGGCCCGCCTGAACAGGACGGCTGAATTGATACGGGCCTTGGAGGCATTTTCGCAATTCCTGAAATTCAAATATAAAGCATCAGAACCATTGATCCCCCTTTCCCAGGAAATTCAGTATACCCAGCATTATCTCGACATCCAGACCCTTCGCTTCGGTGATCGGCTCAAGATTGACATGGATTGCCCGGAACCATTAGCAATCGCACTTGTTCCCCCCTTCATTCTTCAGACATTGGTGGAGAATTCGTTTAAACACGGTTTGGAAAAAAAAGTGGGTGAAGCCCTGCTGCATATCCGGTTTTATCTGGAATCGCAGATGGTGTATCTGGAAGTGGCGGATAATGGGTTAATGGGAAAGGAACCATTCGTTACGGACGAAGGCGGCCATGGCCTGGATAATATCCAAAAGCGCTTATATTTGTATTTCAATGATCGTGCACAATTGAATATAGCTTCTACTGATTCGGGAACTAAGGTAGAGGTATCATGGCCACTGGTTTTTGATAAGAAATCGGAGGAGGCGGAGCCGGAATGAATGTATTATTAGTTGATGACGAACCATTGGTCCTTGAACAAATGGAATATATGATTCAGTCCATATACCCTTTTTGGAAGTTTCATAAAGCTGCTGATGCCTGTCAGGCACTGACCCTCAACCAAAATCATAAAATCAACCTCGCTTTCCTTGATATTAACCTGCCGGGGCGATCGGGTCTTGAATTTGGTGAAGACCTAAGGGCATTAAACAAAGAGGTCGAAATCATCATGGTGACCGCGCATCAAAGTTTTGATTATGCCCAGCAATCCATCAGGATAGGCGTGGTTGATTATTTAACGAAACCTGTAATAGAAAGTGATTTGCATAAAGTCCTGGCCAAGTATGACAAAAGGGAATCTTCTCACAATTATTCAACCCTTATTCACCATTCTCTTTCATTCATTCATGAAAACTATGCCGAAAAACTCTCCCTTTCGGACATCGCCCGTGAAGTGCATACCAACCCGACTTATTTAAGCAGGAAATTCCATGAAGAAGTCGGCACTTCCTTTTCGGAATATTTAATGCACTATAGAATAAAGGCCGCAAAAAGGACCTTAACCAATAACACCAGCTGGAGCATATCAGACGTCGCTGAAAAATCGGGTTTCAATAGCCAGCATTATTTCAGCACTTTATTCCGGAAGATAGAGGGAATCACGCCAAAGGAGTTCCGCGAGAAAGGAAAATGAACATTGCGATCACGTACATTTCAAGAATACGTACAAGGCCCCATTCAAATCGGGATGGGATTGGGGATCATCTCCCTCCTGGCACGCTGGGTGACAGGAACCACGATATTATCCTCCCCCGAATCGATGGTGAAGTATGGAGTTTTCGGAGGGATCGGATACGCCCTGATGGGAGCGATCGCCCTGTTCATGTTCAGCTTCATCGGGAAGAGGGTCCGGCAGGACTTCCCCATGGGCTTGACCATTGGGGACTATTTAAAAGCCCGGCTCAATCCCCTCGGATATTGGATATTGATCGTGATTCTGGTCATAACCAGCTTACACATTTTATTCATTCAGGGAATGGCTGCGTCCACCCTATGTCAGTTTCTTTTCGATACGCCACTCTATGTCGGGCTGTTCTTTTTTTTCGGTTTCTGTGTCCTTTATGCTGGATTCGGCGGGTTAAAGCTCATTCATGGATTCGCAGCTTTTCAAGTCGTCTTCATGTTTGCCGCGGTTATATTAATCCCCTTATACTTTTTCGTCAAGGAAGGGATTCAGCCCGTTTATGATGGAATCCGTTTATACCATCCATACATGCTCGTAATCAATAAATATGATCTATGGAGTTTTCTTTTTGCAGGGCTTCTAGTCGGGTTCGGCCAGTTTTTCTTTGACCTGACATCATGGCAGCGATTATTCATGATAGAAATGAAAAAGGTTCGATTGACATTCTCTTTATCCGGCCTTATATGGATCATATTCCCGCTCTCCTTTTCATCCCTGTTCATCATGGTTATCTTTACGGGCGGCTTCACTGATATACACTCGATTCTGGCTGGATTGGCAAACAAAATAACGACACCATTCTTTTTCATCCTTTTTGTGCTCTGCGCTTTCAGTGCAATCACCTCAACATTCGGTGCCTGCCTGCATTCATTGGTAAGCCTGATCGTAGCCAATATTCTTGAACCATTAAAAACAAAAAAAAGCGACCAGCAAAAAATAAGGATGGCCTGCCTGCTTTCAATCTGTATTGGAGGATTGGTTTTCATTGCTACACTCTTCTATTCCCCCAACCTATTGGAGCTCTTATTTTACTCAGGCAACATATACTCGGCATTACTTGCACCAATCCTTGTTATCGTATTCAGCAAAGGGAAAGTCGCTGACTACATACCGATAAGCGCGGTCCTGGCCATTGTCGCTTCATACATCATCCAGCCTTATGTAAGTGACTTCCAAAGCATATGGTTCAGCGGATTAGCTTCATTTACGATCCTAGTGATTTGTATGATCCTTACGCTTATCAAGAACAAATGGATATCCGTGAAAACAAAACGGGATTGATTCCGAAGCTGCACGGCAAAGTGGTTACATAACAAACTATGTAATCTGATACACGTAAATAGATAAAAAAAGAAAGGTCGCCGACATAAAGTCCCAACCCAATGTTGATTGGAACTCCTGTGGGAAAAACGTGTCCAAGGGAGACCCCGCAGGCGCAAAGAGCGCCGAGGAGGCTTCCGGACCGCCCACGGAAAGCGAGTGCCTGGGGTGGAAATCAAAAAAGCAAATCAGGTTCATAGCAAAATATACAAATCAAGTGCCCCTATCAATCACGTAAAAACTTAGACTGCCACCTTTCTGAAATACCGATAAACCTTCTCTAGCTTTTGGGTTTGTTTCCCCTTTGGACTTTCCATATTTCCGAATTCAAAAAATTTCACTTTTTTGATTCCGACAAAATTGAATAGTGCTCTTTTCATCAATATTTTATGCGCATCATTCAACCAGAGAAGCGGATACTTTGCAGGTCCCTTCATCGTGGACACACATACGACCGACTTTCCTTTCAGTAGGCCTTCCGGGAACAATCCCTTTTTGTCCCTGTAGGCAAAATTCGCAGAAAATAATTGATCAATGTATCCCATCAGCATTGCTGGAGGCCTCCCCCACCAGATTGGATAGACAAAGACAATCTGGTCGGCCCAGGTAATCTGATTTCTATATTTTTCAAGCTGAGGATCACGATGCATATCACGCCTTCGTTTATGCTCATTGAACTCCAAGATCGGATTGAAGCCCTCATCATATAAATCCAAGACCTGAATCCCTTTTATGTTAGGGTTCTCCTGACTTCCTTGAATGACTTTTTCTAAAAAAGAATGGCTTAAGCTTTTATGATTTGGATATGTGTAGATGACCAGCATGTTCATGACGTACCCCCTATTTACTTATCATTTGATAACAATCATATTACACCCCCTTTTTTGTTGTCAAATGATAATTGTATTTTGATAACACTTTTGTTATCTTCTCAGTAAGAGGTGAAAGTTATGGACAAAAAAGCTCTTTTTGAAAAAATGGTCACATTTACGACTTCCGTACATCAAGTCACAAACGAATTGACACAAAACGCCAAATCCGATTCCATCACGCCGGTACAATATAAAATTCTTGAATATATAACAGTCAGTCAGCCTGTCACACCAAGTGAAATCAGTGACTGTCAGCATATCTCCATGCCTAACACGAGCCGTGAACTGAAAAAATTAAGCGAAAAGAATTTAATTGAAAAAATAAGTGATTCGGAAGATAGAAGGAAACAATACATCCGCCTTTCCAAAGAGGGGGAAATGATGATGAACGAGGCTTTTGCAATCGTAGAATCCCGTTTCCAAAGCCGGCTGCAACATGCATCGAAGGAAGATTTAGCGGAAATTGACCGTGCCCTGGACATTCTTCAAACAAAACTTTTTTACTAATGAATACACAAAAAGGCTCCCGCAATTGAAGTTGACAAAGAATCGACTTCAATCGCGGGAGCTGCTTCATACATGTTTCATAATCAGGTGCCGCAAAAAGTTCGGTAAGGTTTTGTTGACAAAGGCAGTGCGGCGTATTCAGCTTGTTCCTCGCAGTGTGCATAAGGATTTGCAAGAACATCCAACAGCCGTTCCATCACGCCGTAGTCCCCTTGCTCCACTGCCGCTTCCAACGCTTCTTCCACCCGGTGGTTCCGTGGGATCACTGCAGGATTGCTGTTCTGCATCAACTGATTCGAAGATTCTTTCGATTCCTTCTGCCTGCCCAGTCTCGCCTTCCAAAGCTCTTGCCACTGAGCGAATTCCGGTGTCCCGAAAAGGACCGTATCCTCCACTTTATCAAAGGTCAAGGCACGGAAGGTATTAGTATAGTCGGCACCATGCTTTTTCATCATACTGAGGATGCCATTAATAAGCGCTTCATCCTGAGTCTCTTCGTTGAATATCCCCAGTTTCGACCTCATTCCCGCTAACCAATTAGAATGATACAGATCATTAAAAACGGAAATCTTATCTTGGGCCAAAGTAACGGCCTGATCTTGGTCATCATGCAACAGCGGCAATAGGGATTCAGCGAATCGCGCAAGATTCCAACCTCCAATAACAGGTTGGTTACCATAGGCATAGCGGCCTTGTCTATCAATTGAACTGAATACCGTTGCAGGGTCATAGGCATCCATGAAGGCGCAAGGTCCATAATCGATGGTTTCCCCGCTAATCGTCATGTTGTCGGTGTTCATCACCCCATGAATGAAGCCAACCAGCTGCCATTGGGCAATGAGCTCAGCCTGACGCTTGACCACTTCCTGCAGCAGCGAAAGATAACGGTTTTCATCGGATTCAATGTCTGGAAAATGACGCTTAATTGCATAGTCGGCAAGTGTCCGGAGTTCCTCGATCGTGCCCCATTTTGCAGCGAATTGAAAAGTGCCGACACGAAGATGACTCGAAGCCACACGAGTCATGATGGCACCAGGCAGCCCGGTTTCACGGATTACCGTTTCACCGGTCGTCACCACTGCCAGACTCCGGGTGGTAGGAATGCCGAGCCCGTGCATCGCCTCACTGATGATGTATTCGCGCAGCATCGGTCCAAGTGCAGCCCGGCCATCGCCCCCGCGGGAGTATGGCGTTCTTCCTGGACCCTTCAGCTGGATATCGACCCTATCGCCTTCGGGCAAGACCTGTTCGCCAAGCAATATCGCCCGGCCGTCCCCTAACATGTTAAAATGACCGAATTGATGCCCAGCATATGCTTGAGCAAGCGGCGAAGCACCTTCGGGAATCTCATTTCCCGCAAATACCGCCACACCATCTTCGCTTTGCAGCGACTTAACGTCCAAACCAAGAGAATCCACCAAACGTTCATTTAGAATGATCAACTCCGGTGAATGTACAGGAGTCGGGTTCGTGCTCGTGAAAAACTTTTCCGGAAGACGCGCATAGCTATTGTCTAAATTCCATCCTGTTTCATTAGTCATGGTTTCTCCTTTTCTTACTTTGACTTTTGTATAAATGTTCTTTCTCTCAAGATTCATATTAAAACACGCGGTATAACTCTGTTGCAGTCCATATTAATGTCTACTTCTACCAATTAATTATACCGTTTCTGCATTAAAATGGCTCTTATAAAGTCGTTTTAAATCCATGGCGCCCCGGGATTTCATAGTACGATTGTGTGGAAATATCCTCATCGGTTCCCTTTGAATGAAAGAAGCAGGAACCCATAACGGTTCCTGCTTCTTCTCCTTTAAATATCAGCTTCCGTTTTACACTTGTGAAGCGGGTTAGCTCCCGTACAGATTTTAAGAATCTGTTTTATTCATTATTAAGCTCATTTTCATTTATATTAATCATCGCAGTAAGTTTCCCGCTACTTAAAACTATTTTGATGATTCCTTCTCCTGACATTGATTCAAATGCACGAATTGTATCTCCTTTTATTTTTTCAGAGTATACCTTTTCTCCCGTTGAATCGATTACTATATATTCTAATTCACTACCAGTTTGATCTATGTAAATTGTATTCTTTTCTTTTAAAGTAGTTCTGATTTCTAGCGTTTTCTTTTTATGAATATAGCCAGAGACACTCATTTCAGCCACTAATTCTTTCGAGTTTTTAATATATGATGTATTAATTTCAAGTCCATCACGTGCCATTGTTCCTGAATCAGTATAAACATTCATTAAGATTAGTCCAAACAGCAAGGATCCTATTAGCACTATTAATTTTTTCATAATTAAAATCTCCTATCTCATTTTTTAAATCATGATATGAATACTCACTTTAGTGGCCTCGTTCAATATTACCCGCATTACTAACCAGGAAAATTGCATCTCGCTCAGAACTCCATCTCCCCCAATTTCATATGCCAATAGTTATAATTTCATCATGAAACATTATGCATCAAAAAAGCCTGCCATTGATTCGGCAGGCTTGTTTCTTTTCTTCTTATTGGTTCCGTCCTCCACCCATTCAAAGGTAGTCTTAATTCAGTAAAGTCAGGCTGATAAAGGCAATGCCAAATATACAGTACAGAATGAGGGTAAAGGGCTGGGGAAAAATAATATATACGATCATACTAATGATCATCAGCAGGATGCTGAAGGCATTTATCCTATCTCTCCACATACTCACCTTTGGTCAACTCCTTTTCCACAAGCGTAAGGTACATTTTCATCGCAAACTTCTTCCGGTGCTGAGGAAGTACTTCTCCCACAGTCAAAGCGAACATCAGCAAAAATAGAGTTTCTTCTTCATCCTTCGTTCCTCTTTGTTATAATGGCTGTGTGCCTAATTTGGATTTTTTTCATTTTTCGTTAGTAAGTAAGCGACTGATAATTTATAATTATAAAATTGAACCCACTAATCAGCCATGTAGCCAAAATGATAAATTCATGAAAATAATTTAAATTTTCAGATTTTTTAAGGGGTATGAAGTGAATGATCTATAAAACTTTCAAGGTTGTATTGAGAACCATGCACAAAGGCCAAACCGAGGAATTCGCCTATGTATTTGAAGGGAAAAGCCTGCTGATCGGCCGAGCAAGCCAGCACTCCAAAGCTGATTTCAGGCTTTACAATGACTTTGTTTCCAGGGAACATTGCCGGATTTATATGGAGGAAGGGCAGCTCCTCATTGAGGATTTGGCAAGCAAACACGGCACCTCCGTAAACCAGATGCCGCTCGTACCGGGCAATCCATGTCACATTGAACCGGGGGATTCGATTACTTTGGTCAATGGATTGATTGAATTCATAATCTCCATCGACAACGATTTAACAATGGATTTCACGCCGGTGAACCCCGAGTTCCTGCAAACCGTCGCTATCAATGAGCACCTTCAGACTGTAATCATCAATGAAGAAGCACCCATTAAAATGCCGACCAAGGAATTCAATTGCTTTAAGCTCCTTTATGAAAATTTGGACAATCTTATTTCAAAGGAAGAAATTGTTCAGCAAGTCTGGCCAGAGCGAGTCGGTGATCCCGAGCAAATTGTGACGGCAGAGGAAATCGCTTCACTTCTGTACCGCGTGCGGAAACGGTTAAATGGGCACTTTGCAATAAAAGCCGTCATTCAAAAGGGATATTATATGGAATCCATCCATTCATTCAATTTATCGGACTTATCATGACAATCATTCGAAAACATGAAAAAAGCATTGCGGATGACAATGCTTTTTTTGGATGCTTATATTGGAGATGGCCAGTTTATATGTCCACGATCCATTATCATTTCCTTGGCAAATCCAGATTAGTGAATTCATCTACTGGAACGATGTCTTCTTCCATATCCATCACCTTCAGCACAACCCTGTCTCCTACATTCGTCAACACAATATCAGATAGCGCGTTGACACCAGGGTCCACCGAGAACCTCTTGGCATTGCCTTCGACGATTAAATGGAAGACGTATCCATTTGAAAGATTGGCATCATTGATCCTCATTACCTTCCCCTTTATTTCTTTCATCTCAAAACCTTTTTGAGGCGTCACACCGCTGACTTTCCCTAAAGAGGCAATCAGCTTTTTATAATTGCGGAAAGCTTCGTCTTTCGTTTTCCCAAAGACCACTTGGGGATTATCGCTATTTGCGTAAACGATCGCCACACCTTGGAACTTGCTGCCCTTTGTAACTGGAATGACATAAGTGGGAGCACCGTAAATCGTATAGAAAATTCCATTAGTGGCTTTCCAGCCTGGATATTTAGACAAAAACTCACTCGCATTGGCGTTGGATTTTGCTTCCTTTCCTGTCAGAACGGACGTGACGCCTTTATAGTACGTCATTTCACCGGTCTTGGCATTGAAAACACCATAACCTACAAGGGTTTTGGAGTTACCTTTTGATTTAGCCCGGGTAAAGTCCACTACATAAATCAATTCGCCTTTTTCGTTAAACGTAACTTGCATATTATCCTCATTAGGAATCAGGACATCTTTCTTCGGTCCAATCAAGGACTGGTTTTTCCACCCGTGAACATATTTTCCCCAGTAAGTCCAATATTCCAGGGCTGTTTCCAATGTGAATGTCCGATCTACCCATTTAGGTTCTTTTCCTTTTGGATAGTATTTCGTGTCACCCGTTTCCGGATTAACCAATACCACCCCGTCCACCACGGGACCGCTGCGGTATTTCAAATAATGTCCGACTGAAGCTACGAAGAAGGGCTTTCCATCTTCGTTCGGTTCCAAATATGAATCATGGATGATTTTATTCGGATATGCCTTGCGGATGGTCCTTTCCAAATCATGATCGAGGTACTGTGAGGGAGCATACAGCATCTTCCCTTTGACAGTACTTGCCCCTTTATCCGTCGATACGGCGGAAATCAGATTATAACCTGGCGTGTATTCCGCTTTCCCGGCTTTTAAAAACCCGTCCATTTCAATTGGGGATGTATAAGCCAATTCATCATTGATATTGGTCAGACGGTATTCGCCTTCAGTGAAATATGATGCATTTTCTATTTTATTAATCGCTGCATCGCCTTTTGCGTCAGCCATTTTCACTGTAACGAACGGCATGGTTTTTATATCTTGAACTTCTTCCAGCTCTTTTTTCTTATCGACCTTCGCCAATCCATGCAGATCTGCGGCAAAAGTGAGCGGGTAAAACAGCATGATGACCCATGCGGCAATCAACACGACACCCATCAAGCTGTTGAAATGTACGTTCCAAGGTGTTTTAGGCTGCTTTTCCGCTTCATTTCCCCTCCGATTCCGTCGGGTGCTTGAAGATTCACTGGCACTGTACATAAACAATCTTGAATCGATGATGAGAATGAGCCCGAGAATAATGGCAAAACACGAAAAGAATGCAGCGGCAGTAAGATCCAGCAGCATGATATCGATAACGAAAAACAATACGGCAGCAGAAACTAAAAGTCTCAGCACTTGTTCAATGAAAAAAGGTATATCTTTTTTGGTGATTGCGTTGGTCCATCTCTGCGGAATCAAGGAAAGTCCCAATATGGCAAATGGCATTTTCATTAAAATTCCTTTTAAGATGAAACCGAGTAGTGAAAGTATCATGGTTTGAAATGTCTCTCCTTGTCATGTATGTTTCCATTTACCCATTTTATCACTTTTGTGCAACTAATTTACTATTTTTTTAATATAGCGAAATAACGTCAAAATACTTCCAAAACTATTTACCCCAACGATGCTACTTTTACCGATTTAATGTTTATATAGACTCTATAAAAGGATGAATGCCAAAGGGGACGAGGCCTTATGATTTATGAAGAAACTTACCAATACCTATTAAGGAATGTATCTTCCACTGAATTCGATACGTGATTGTATGCATTGCTCCACAGTGATTGGGACGGGGTCATTCAGAGCCCGCTTCATATGATGGCCCGGGAGTCAGAACGACAGAAAAGTACTTAAGGCAGATCATCCATATATTCACCGTACCACAAGGATCACTAAAAAAAGTGTTTGTCTCTCATTACCTAATCCTGCTATTCATAAGTTTTCCAAGGGAACGGGTCCGTTCTCTTTTTTTGCTTGTAACGAACGCCTGTGGATTGAAGAATGACGATTGTTGTTTGGTGATTGGCCCATTGTGGATTTCTCCTCTGAATTCGCGTGTTGCATATGAATATTGTGGATAAGCCAACTTGGTCATCAAGTTGTTTTGACAGCAGGTCATAACCCCTGTAAGGACAAGGACATTTATCTGAAGTTATTCTAAGGGTAGAATGGGTCTATAATAAGGAACTTAAAAAGGTTCTGATTCATCAGTATGAATAAGGTATTGAATGTGACAGGACGCTATACGGGTAAAAGAAATGGGCCCCATTTAGAATGGAAAGCCCCATGACCTGTTATGGTATTAATAATATTTTCCCCGAACTCTTCCGGCTTTCAAGAAGTCTATGCGCATCCGCCCCATTTTCCAACGAAAAAAGAGTCGGTTCTTTGATGTGGATTTCCCCTGACAGAATCCATTGGAATAGCTCTGCTGTTCTTCTTGTCCGTTCTTCATGAGTAGTCAGGACGTTCCAAAGGTCACCACCAATTAATGCCTTGGATGTATCCATTAACATTCTCGGGTCGATTTTTTCTGGATCACCGCCTGCCATCCCAAAAAATACAACAGTTCCTCCAGTCTTAGTCGCACTGAAACTATCCATCAAGGTTTGACCCACTGATTCATAAACAACATCAACGCCTTTACCACCGGTTACATCCTTAATGGAATCCACCCAGTCCGATCCGTAAAGGATAACATGATCCGCACCCATTTGTTTGGCAACAGCCGCTTTATCATTCGATGAGGTCAAGCCAATGACCTGACCGCCCTTCATCCTGATCATCTGTGTCAGTAATTGACCGACTCCCCCTGCAGCGGCATGGACCAGAATGGTTTCCCCTTTTTTAACTGGATGGCTGTCATGAGTTAAATATTGGGCAGTCAATCCTTGAAGTAAAACGGAAGCGGCCGTTTCAAAGGAAATGCCCTCAGGCAGCGGTAAAAGTTTATCAGCTGGAACTGAAACCAGCTCCGCGTTGGCATGGGGAACATCAGCGAACCCGACGCGATCACCCACTTTCACATGACGGACTTCTTCCCCGACATATTCGATGACCCCTGCTCCTTCATACCCTAGAATGAATGGGGGATCACCCACCAAATGATAATTCCCTTTCCTTCTATATACATCAGCAAAATTCAATCCGATTGCTTTCATTCGAACGATCACGGCTGATTTTGAATGTTCAGGTTCTGCAATTTCCCTTACAGACAGAACTTCCGGCCCGCCGAAATCCTCAAAGACAAGTGCTTTCATCATCCTAACTCCCTTCAATGGTTCTTCATTCTTTAAGATATAGGATGAACCCTTTGATGGCAAGAAACACAAATGACCGCCCTGCCCTTAAAGGCTAGAGCGGTCACTAGGTTACTCAATCTGTATTGGAGCCAGGACCGTTCTTTCGTTTATTCGCAGAGTATTCTTTACCGTGGGCTTCATGTTCTGCAATGATATCCGCTTTCGGAATATGGTTATTCTTTTTCGGTGAAGCGATACGGTTGCGGTGTTTTTTTCCCATGATCTATCTCCCCTTCATTAATGCTTTTTTAGGTTGAACTGTTTAATGCATCTAACCTTTTTAGCTTGTCCGATTATCACCGAAATCACCAGAAAATTAGGCACTTCATAATAAAGGAAAAACCTTCGTGGAGCCCGAATAAATAGAAAACTGATATAGGAGGAGGAGAAAAAATGTTTCCTTTATTGAACACGGAAAGGTTACGCTTACGGGAAATTCATGAAAGTGATGCGGAAGCTCTTTTCCAATGTTTATCAAAAGATGAAGTCACCCGCTTTTATGGCCAGGACTCATTGGAAAATGTCGAACAAGCGAAGGATATTGTAGCATCTTTTGCGAAAAACCATCGTGAAAAACGAGCCATAAGATGGGGAATTGAAAGAAAAGATACGCAGGAATTGATTGGCACCATCGGTTTTCATGCCCACAGTCCCAAATACAGACGAGCGGAAATCGGTTATGAAATTCATCCTTCACATTGGCGCAAAGGATTTGTGTCAGAAGCGCTTAAAGAAATTATCGCTTACGGTTTCAACGACCTTGATTTAACCCGAATCGGCGCGGTCGTTTTTCTGGAAAACCAGCCATCAAGTGCGCTCTTGCTTAAGCTGGGCTTCATTCGGGAAGGAATATTAAGGAGTTATATTTACCAAAACGGTATCCCTCATGATACATATGTCTATTCCTTGCTGAAGTGAAACCAACCTTCTTTGGAAGGTTGCATAGAAGAAATTGGCGCACTCCTGCCGATAACTGGCTAGACGAGACCTGCTAGATGCTTGCTTTGATGAGGGCTTGGCAACAATCGGGAGCGGGATTTAATGCGTGGACCGCAAGACAAATGCTCCGGAATCCGAAGTAGAGTCGAATAAACTGCTGGGTAGGTCGAATAAACCGCCGGGTAGGTCGAATAAACTGCTGGGTAGGTCGAATAAACCGCCGGGTAGGTCGAATAACTCCTTCAGCGGTCGAATAAACCGCTGGGTAGGTCGAATAAAGTTTCCGGCGGAGATCAAATGGAATTTTTTTAGAAAAAACTGGAGGCAAACTGGATTTTCTTGAATTTATCAACAATTGGGGGTTCGGAATAGATTCACTCTGAAACCAAGATTCAGTTCTTTTCGGAGCATCTGTTCCCCATTCCATATACTTATTCGGATATGATAAAACAGCAAATAAATTACCTTAATATTCCAAATTACCCACAAAAAAAAGTCACCAAACCATGGCGACTCCACTTCACGATTTAGGTGACTACAAGATAGTCCTTCAAGGCCTGCTGCAGTGTACCCTTTGTTTCTGCTTTATTATCGAGCTGAATTCCTGAACGGATCATTTTCGTAACAACCTCTGGGCGTAATCCAGTCACCACAGCTTTACACCCCATCATTGCTGTACCATCGAGGATTTTCATCAAATCATTGATCATTTCAACTTCCATTTCGATGATACCGGACAAATCCAAGATCAAGGTCTGTATCCGCAGTTTACCTATCTCCATCAATACTTTTTCTTCGATTATCTGTATTCGTGAATAATCAATTGTCCCGATTAAAGGAAGGACACAGGTGGTGGAAGTGACGGGAATGATAGGGACGGATAGATTTTCCACCAAGTTTTGCTGAGCGAGAATCAATTTGTCTTTATAATCGGAGTAACTGACGAAAAACGATTTAAGAAAAACATCAACACTCTCATTCACTTTTTTCTCTAATTCAAAAAAGACCTTGGAATCCTCAATAAACGCTTTCTTATCTTGTTCAAACTTATAAAGAAAGGTCCAAAGCGTTCTGCGAAGGGCTTGAATCCATTCCAGCTTGAATGAAAGCGTCAAGGAGTGGGTTGCCCACGTAACTCCCTCTTTTTCGGCAAAGGCAATCATATCCGTTTCATTCTGTTCCACTATATATCGAATGAGCTTATGTGCATTATTCAAAAGGTCGACATTTCCAATCAGTAAAATTTCTTCGATTTTATCCCTGACATTGACCGCTGCTGATAAAAGATATTCTTCAAACTCACTTTTATTTTGCAAAAGGAATTCCATTATTTTATCTTCCTCATAAACAAAACTCACTCTCTCCACTCCCTTTTTGAACATCCAACTGTGATTTTTGTTACTATTTACTTTCTATATTGGTGTTACTTTCTATATTGGTGGAGTTTTTTCCTGCTAATTGGTCATATATTAAAAAGTTGGCAAGTAAATGGGTTAAAGCCGGTTAGATCTCATCTCCTGAAAAAACATTTTTCGATGCGGAAGAGAATATCAGATGGGTGGACGATTTCCCATATTTAATGGCTTCATCGACGAAGTCTTCCAGCGTTTCCATGGAAAATGTACTTATTTTAATAAGATAACTGTATTGACCGGCTAACCGGTGGCATTCCAGAACTTCCGGATGGTTCAAGCTGAATTGATAAAAGTCTTTGCATCGATCCGTTTCGAATAATATGAATGCCGTTATGCTTCTATCAAGTTTTTCAAGGGATATTTCTGTTTTATAACCTTTAATCACTCCGCTTTCCTCTAATTTATTCACACGTTCTTTCGTTGCTGGAGCCGTTAAGGAAACTTCATGTGCCAGTTCTTTCATGGACATGCGACCATTATTCTCCAGTAAGGAAAGTATTTTTTTATCCGTTCGATCCAATTCAATCACCCCTACTTTTTTTATAAACCGATTCCTTTCAAATACATTATAAAATAAATATAAAAGGAATGATTACGTAATTAATCGTATGTATTAGGGGATTTGCTTTTTATATAATTAATTCAAATATAAACAAGGGGGACACTGCTATGAAAAAAGTATTGCTGCTGCTATCCAATGGATTCGAAGCGGTTGAAGCAAGTGTGTTTACAGATGTATTGGGATGGAATAAATTAGAGGGTGATGGCACCACAGACCTGGTTACGGTGGGACTTCACGAACAATTGAAATGCACATGGAATTTCATCGTGCAGCCCGAACTGACCCTCGATCAAGTGAACCTGGATGACTTCGATGCTTTGGCCATTCCAGGAGGTTTTGAAGAAGCCGGTTTCTATGAGGATGCCTATGATCAGAGGTTTCTTGATGTGATCAAGCATTTTCATAATAAGAACAAAATCATAGCAACCATTTGTGTAGGTTCTCTCCCACTAGGAAAAAGCGGGATATTGAATGGAAGAAAAGCCACAACATACAACCATCCAGCCAGTAAGAGACAGAGGCAGCTAAAAGATTTTGGTGCGATTGTCGTAAACGAACCGATTGTCGTCACGGACAATATCATTACATCCTACAATCCATCCACAGCTTTCGATGTTGCCTTTACGCTCTTGGAAATGCTCACTTCAAGAGATAATTGTAAACATGTGAAGGAATTGATGGGTTTCCATTAAGAATGTCTTAGGAACCTATACAATTTGGATGTTGATTTCCCGTCCAGGCGCTCGCATTCCGCAGGCAGTCGGCGGAAAGGGAGCCGAATTTCTGAAATCAACTAAATCTTTTTTAAGGGAAAAAACTGCAGGCAAACTCGTTTTCTTCGAGTTCGTCTGCAGTCTAAGGTTCCTAATTTTTTTCACGTTACTTCCAATATGCCAACGAACGGGTTTTCATGGATTCACGGAACTGTTTCGTTGATTCTGGCAGGACTTTATTCGTTGCATAATCGATGATGACACCATACTGGCGAATGACATCGAGACTATCCAGCTCTCCCTTGCCGAATTTATCTTCCACGCTTTGTATGTTTTCCTCAAGCCATTGTTTGCGGTTGTTTTTGATATTTTAAGTAAGCATAACTGTTTCGCTATGCTTACACAACAATATTAATTATCAGGTGTTACCGATGTGCCTTCCTCACTGTTTTTGAGGTAAACTTCAGAAATTCCATTCATACCTTCCGATAGTTGCGCTTTGGTATATTCCATACTGCCAACCAGTTTATGAAGCTTCTTATCATTATTCTCTTCTGTAAGTTTAGATTCTGAATCAGTCACATTTTTTCACCTCCATCATTTAGGATGGCAAATCAAGATGGAAATATGTATGACAGGCTTCGATGTTAGACCCCCTCTTAAAGTCCATTATAGGTAAATAATAGTAACTACCATTAGAATCTGTACTTAAAATAAGCAGGAAAAGATTATTTTATGAATCTTTTTTAAAAAATCAGCTGTTTTCAAGCCACTAAAGGGATATACTATAGGATAGCATTTATTACATTTTTGTTAGTATTTTTTCTGGTCACACATTGTGTAATATTTTACAAGTTTTTCTATTTACCTCAACAAAATGCTTATTGCAAAGGAGAATTGGATATGTCAGAAACGATTACCCAATCACAAACTGAACAACTTAATGCCCGCCAAAAACAATTAGATGTACTGGACCAATTATTAAAGCCTGAGGTTCAGGAATCATTGAACACTTTAGTTGAGCAGTTACCAAAACTGACTGAGTTAGTGAATATTTTAACAAAGTCTTATGATTTCGCTCAATCGGTTGCGACTGATGATGTCTTGAAAAATGATACGGTCAGCGCCATTTCGGAGATCGCTACACCTGTAGTGGGTTCAGTGAAAGGTCTTGCGGCTAATGCCATCGAAGCTAAGGATCGTGCAGAAGCGAATACTGATGTGATCGGTCTTTTTGGTCTGTTAAGAATGATGAAAGATCCGCAAGCACAAAAGCTTTTCCGTTTCGCCCAAGCTTTTCTTGAAGTCTCTTCAGAACGTAAAAACCAAAAATAATTTGATTAATTTTCAATCAGTAAGGACGGGGGATTAACTATGTCAAAACAAATCGTCATCTTAGGTGCAGGTTACGCTGGATTGCTAACTGCCTTATCCGTACGTGAATATTACAAAAGAGATGAAGTGCAGGTTACAGTGGTGAACCAATTTCCAACGCACCAAATCATCACCGAATTGCAC